>NZ_JAHBZJ010000005.1 GCF_019635455.1 Sphingomonas sp.
CGCGAAACGCGGTCGCTAAGGGACTTGGCGTAAAGTCCTGGGTGAAAACCTCGCTCGCCCCGGGGTCGCCGGCTGCGGGCGCCCTGCTCGCCCGTGCCGGGCTGTTGTCGCCGCTGGAGCAACTTGGCTTCGCGATTGTCGGCACCGGCTGCACGACCTGTATCGGCAATTCGGGTCCGTTGATTCCGGCAATGGCTGCGGCAGTGCAGGCTGGCGTCGAGGCGGTGGCGATACTCTCGGGCAACCGCAACTTCCCCGGTCGTGTCCATCCGCAGGTGCGCGAGGGCTTTCTCGTCTCGCCGCCGCTCGTCATCGCTTTTGCGATTGCCGGCGATGCTGCCCGCGACCTTTCGCGTGAACCGCTGTGCCATGGCCCGGACGGGAAGCCGGTCATGCTTGCGGAACTCTGGCCGTCGTCCGACGAGATCGATCATCTCCTCGCAGCGGTCCGGTCGCCCGAAACGGTGCTGGCCTGCCATGCCGATGCGGAGGCAAACCCGGACTGGCGCGCGCTCGATGCCCCAAGTTCGGTGCGCTTTCCCTGGCGTCGCGATTCGACCTATCTGCGTCCTCCACCCTTTGCCCGGATCGAGGGCCGGGTGCCGCTGGACGGTGCGGTGGCGCATGTCCTGTTGTCGCTGGGCGACGACATCACCACCGATCACATCTCGCCCGCCGGTGCGATTGCGGCGGACAGCGGGGCAGCACGCTATCTGATCGCCAATGGCGCGATGCGCGATGACCTCAACGTTTATGCGGCGCGGCGCGGCAATTGGGAGGTCATGGTGCGCGGCCTGTTCACCAATCCATCGGTAGCCAATTTGCTCGACCCGTCGCTCAGGCCGGGATGGACCATATATGCGCCCAGCGGGGAGGCGATGCCGCTCTGGGATGCGGCGCGTGCCTATCGCGAGTCGCGAACGCCACTCGTGATCGTCGCTGGCGAACGCTATGGCGCTGGTTCCTCGCGCGACTGGGCGGCGAAGGGTCCCTGGCTGCTCGGCGTGCGCGCGGTCATCGCGTCCAGCTTCGAGCGGATTCACCGCAGCAACCTGATCAATATGGGTATCCTTCCACTCGAAGCGCCCCAGATCAGCGCGCCGGACCTGCGGTCGCTGGCGGCGGCCGATCGGGTCATCTTTCCCGATCGGCTCACGCTCGATCCGGGCGCACGCCTGCCGCTGCGCGTTCAGAGAACGACCGGAGATATCGGGATCGATGTGCGGCTTGCCGCCGAAACGCGAATGGAATGCGAGGTGCTGGCGCGGGGCGGCATGCTGCCCAACCTGCTTCGCCGCCTGCTCGATGCCGAAGGAACGAAGCAATGAGAATTACGGCGTTGCTGCTGCTGGGGTCCTGTCAGACCAATGCGGCAGCTGTTAGGGGCGGGGTATGCCGCGAAAATCCCGAGCCTTGCCGCCGAGCCCGTTCCGCCGCTTCAACTCGTCACCCGAGGTGATCCGGCTGGTGGTGATGATGTACGTTCGGTTTCCGCTTTCGTTGCGGAACGTAGAGGACCTGCTGTTCGAGCGCGGAATCGACGTCTGCCATGAAACGGTGCGGGCCTGGTGGAACAGGTTCGGCCCGATGTTCGCGGGCGACATTCGTCGCCAGCGTGTTAGCCGAATGCGAGGCTTTCGCCATTGGCGGTGGAATCTCGACGAGATGTACGTCAAGCTGAACGGCGAGATGGTCTACCTCTGGCGCGCTGTCGATCACGAGGGC
Organism: Sphingomonas sp.; assembly: GCF_019635455.1. GTDB lineage: Bacteria > Pseudomonadota > Alphaproteobacteria > Sphingomonadales > Sphingomonadaceae > Sphingomonas. The sequence continues at coordinate 1,726 of NZ_JAHBZJ010000005.1, forward strand.
GAAATCCTGGAGAGCTACGTCACCAAGACCCGCGACAAGCAGGCGGCGCTGAAGTTCATGAAGAAGGCGCTTAAACGTCATGGCGCCCCTGAGGCGATCGTCACCGACGGGCTTCGATCATATGGCGCAGCGATGGACGAGATCGGCAACCGCCAGAAGCAGGAAACCGGGCGTTACTTGAACAATCGCTGTGAAAATAGTCACTTGAGTCTGCGCAGGCGCGAGCGAGCGATGCTCAGATTTCGAAGGATGAAGTCCTTACAGAAATTCGCCTCCGTCCACGCCAATATTCACAACCATTTCAACCAAGAGCGCCATCTCGTCGACCGACAGACCTTCAAGGAACGCCGCTCGGCCGCGATGGTCGAGTGGCGGTCGCTGGCCAGCTAGGCGACCAATCTCAAAGCCCGATCTCCATCCTGTGGAGAGCGGTTCGCGTTAGACTGACAGCACCCTGCCGCGCTTTCGACGCGGCGGCCTTTACGCGAGCGCGCTCAGTAACGGATGCCCTTTGCCGCCAGCCGTGCGTGGAGCGCGGGATCGACGGCATCCTCATGCGCCTTGCGCAGCTGGATCAGCGAGGCGAGCGGGCATTCGACATAGTGGATCGCGCGCCAGCCATCGGGCGTGCGGCGCAGCGTCATGCTGATCCGCACCGGTCCGCCGAATGGCCGGGGGTACAGGCGATTGCCGGGAAGATAGGTGCTCCAGTTGGCGTGGAAGAAGGCGATGGCGACATCCGCCCCCGCCGCGACCGCGGTCAGGTCGTGCCAGGTGAGCAGCCGTTCGGCCTTTGACCGATCGACGCCCCAATAGCCCAGGATCGCGTCCCATCCGATATGCGGCTCGCACTCCTCTGCCAGATAGATCGCGTTCGGCTCGCTCTCGTCCCACAGCGCGCGCATGGCGGACACGTCATAGACGTTCCACGCGGCGAAATAGGCGTCGAGAAAGGTCGAGAGTTCGGCGTGCAGCTGATCGGTCATCGCGGTTCAGGCTCCCATCTTGCGCAGGGTGAGAGGGCGGCGGGGGATGCTGACCGCCTTCTGGCGCGTGTAAAAGGCCTCGGCCGCGCGACCGCCCTCCGCCCCGACGCCGGAGTCGCGGAAGCCGCCAAAGGGCGCGCGCAGGTCGCGGAACATCGGCGTGTTGCACCAGATCGTCCCGGCGGAGATGCGCTCCTGCGCCGCCATGATCCGTTCGATGTCGCGCGACCAGGCATAGCCGACCAGTCCGAAGCGCGATTCATTGGCGATGCGATAGGCGTCCTCGTCGCTGTCGAACGGCATCAACGCGGCGAACGGCCCGAAAATCTCGTCCTGGCACAGGCGGTGGTCGTTCGAATCGACCTCGGCGATCGTCGGCTGGAAATAGAAGCCGCGCTCGAACCCCTTTGCCCGACCGCCGCCGGCGATGATCCGGGCGCCGGTATCCCCGGTGGCCGGCACGAAACTCCTCACATGCTCGTAATGCTGACGGGTGGCGAGCGGGCCGATCTCGGTCGCGGCGTCGCGCGGATTGCCGACACGCACGCGGTTCGCGCGCGCCACGAAGGCCTCGACGAACTGCTTGTAGATGCCGCGCTGGACCAGCACGCGTGATCCCGCCAGGCATTGCTGGCCATTGTTGGTGAAGATGCCGATCAGCGCCCCGTCGAGCGCCGCGTCGAAATCGGCGTCGTCAAAGATGATGTTCGCCGATTTACCGCCCAGTTCCATGACCGACGGTTTCAGGTTCGCCCCCGCCGCCGACATGATGAGCCTGCCCGTGCGCGTCCCGCCCGTGAACGACACGCAATCGATGCCGGGATGCCGCACCAGCCGGTCGCCGACGCTGGCGCCGAAGCCGTTGAGCAGATTGACCACCCCTTCCGGCAGCGCGGCCTGGATCGTTTCGACAAGCAGGGTGAGGCCAAGCGGATCCTGCTCCGCCGGTTTGAGCACGCAGGAATTGCCGAACGCGATCGCCGAGGCGACCTTCATCGACCCCAGCGCCAGCGGCGAGTTCCAGGGCGAGATCAGCGCCGCGACACCGACCGGTTCGCGCCGGACATAGGTGAGGTAATTGGGGTCCTGTTCGTACAATTCCCCCGCCATCTGTCCGATATAGTCGGCAAAGAAGCGGAAATTCCCTGCCGCGCGGACCACCTGGCCGTTGCGGACCTGGGCATAGGGGATGCCGGTATTGGCGCATTCGACATCGGCGATGCGATCGGCCGCTGCGTCGATCGCGTCCGCACATGCGCGCAGTGCCGCCTGCCGTTGCTCCACGCTCATGCACCGCCAGTCGCCACGGTCGAACGCCGCGCGGGCCGAGCCAACCGCCCGATCGACCAGCGCGTCCTCCGCCTCGGGGATTTGCGCGATCACCTCTTCGGTGGACGGATCGACGACGGTGATCGGGGCGCCGGAGCCGGCGACGCGCCGTGCGTCGATGATGGCGGCGGGACAGCTGGTCATTGGTCGATGGCTCCTTGGCGGGGCGGGGAGAGCGCGGCGGCGAGCCGGGGCGCCCAGTCGGTGGGATCGGGTTCGGCAATGCCGATGGCGCGGCACAGGCTGCGCGCGAGGCACAGGTTCGACGACAGGATGACCGGTCCGGCGGGCGGGTCGGCCAGCAGTGCCAGCGAAGGCATGCCGGTGCCGCTGAGCAGCACCGCATCGACATCCATCTGCGCAAGCGCGTCAGCGGCCGGGCGCGCATCGGCGCTGCCCAGCGTGTAGATGCCGCGCGTATCGCCAATGCCGGTTTCGATGCGGCGTACGGACGCCACCTCATAGCCGGCCGCGCGCCAATAGGCGGCCGCCGCATCGACCAGTTCCGCTGGATAGGGGGCGGCCAGCGCGATCCTCCGCGCGCCGATGCGGCGCAGTTCGGCGTCGATCGCATCGGTCGCGGTGACGATCGGATAGCCGAACCGCTCCGTCAGCCCCGCGACCAGCGCGCGTTCGTGCGCGCGATCCGCCAGATAGGAGGAGCCGGTACAGGCAAATCCGTACACCGCCGGGCGCAGCGTATCGAACTGCCCGATCGCGACATGCATCCGCTCAAGATAATCGCGAAGGCGATCGAGCGACGCCGTTTCGGCACTGACCAGCCGCGATACGGCGAGCAGGACGTTGGGCGGCATCAGGATGCGCAGTTCCGCCTCGACTGTCGGGTTCGCCTGGGGCGTGCCGATGCCGACCAGCCCGGCGCGGCCATAGTCGTAACGCTGCCCGCTCATGCCACCGCCTCGGCCTTGCGCAGGCCGTCGATCATCGACGTGCGCAGCAGATGCGCGCGCGCCGTCGCCGGATCGCCCGCCACGCGTTGCAGCTCGGTCAGCATCTCGCGGCGGCGTGCCGGGTCGCGCTCCTGCATCCGTGCGCGGTTGCGATCGGCCTGGGTCAGAATCTCGTTCAGCGCGATCGGGCGGCGGCGGCGGGTATAGCGGTCGAGATGGGCGATCGGGGCGCCGTCGATCACCTCACGCAAGGTGGCGACCAGTTCGAACGCGTCGTGGATACCGCCGTTCATGCCCATTCCGCCCGACGGTGAATTCACATGCGCGGCGTCGCCGGCGAGCAGGATGCGACCGTGGCGATAGGCGTCCACGATCCGCATGTGGATGCGATAGGGGCGGATCTCCTCGACCCCATGGCCTTCCGCGCTGGGCGCGATCTCCTGCAACTTTCGCGCGATGCTCGCCGGTTGCAGCGCATCCTCGATGGTCTCCTCGCCATCGGGATAGAGGCTGCACCGCCACAGGTCGGGAAGGCGCAGCAGGCTGAACGTCCCGTTCGCCTTCCACACATAATTGACGTTGGACAGGCCGGGCAGGTGGTCGTGAAAGGGAAAGCGGGTCGTCGCCAGGATCGTGGTTTCGGGATAGGTCTTCCCCTCGAACGGCAGGTCGAGGCGGCCACGAACCACGCTGCGCGCGCCATCGGCGGCGATCAGGAAATCGCCGTCGAGCCGATGCGCGCCGCCATCGCCGTCGCGGGCGGTGACGATGACGCGATCGTCATCCTGTGCGACATCCTCCAGCCTGATCCCCATGCGCACGTCGCCGCCCTCCGCCACGACGCGGTCGAGCAGGATGCGGCACAGCACCGATTGTTTGCATTGCAGGCGATAGGGGTGTCCCGTCTCGCTCGCGATCGCGGCGAGGTCGAACACCGCACGATCGCCATCGGGGTGCATGCGGATCTGCCAGCTGGGGCTGATCAGGCCCTGTGCGATCAGCGGCGCGGCCACGCCCAGCGTGTCGAGCATGTCCAGCGTCGGGGGATGAAAGGTCGAGGCGCGTAGGTCGTCGGGCAGGTCCGTCTCCGCCTCGATCAGGGTGAACGGCACACCCTGGCGCAGCAACAGCAGCGCGGCGGTCAGACCCACCGGACCCGCACCCGCGATCAGCACCCGCTTCATACCCGATCGCCCCTTCCCATCGCCACCATACCGGCCGATCCCCCTTGCATTCCCATTTGTACTAGATATAAGACTATTCGCAGTCGCAAGCGCCCTTGTCCAGTGCGGAAAATGGCGCATGTGCGGCGCGGCGACCGGTTGGGGCCGTCCGGATATGGAGTATGCGCGATGGCTTCTGAGGCATTGATCGAGCTGCGGAATTCCGCGATCCCCGATATCGAGGCGCTGGCGAAGCCGACGCTGGAAGAGCGGGGGCGCCAGCGTTTTTGCAGCGCGCTGCGCCGTTACGCGATCCAGGACCTGCCGGAGATGCTGCGGACCGATTATGAGGATCGGGTGCGTCCTCGCCTGGCCGCACGGGGCGACGCGCCCGGGGATGCGCTGGAAATCGAGCGGGCGATGAAGGGGGAGGCGTCCTACCGCTTCTATTCGAGCGTCCGTTACAATGCGCAGGAAATGTGTTTCCTGTCGGTGCAGGACAGTATCGAGCGCGCCCTGCCCGAGATGATCGATGTCGCCCGCGACGCGGCGGCGCGCAATCCGGCGGGCGGGTCGCTGCGGCTGGACCCGTCGCTGGAGATGCCGCGCTATCTGACCGCGCTCGACGTCCACCTCACGCCGGGCTGCTTCCACAGCGAATGGATTGCCGACGACGTCGCGCAGGGCGCGGTCGTGAGCCTGGGCGCGCGCGTCTTTTCCGCGACGATGAACCACCGCAGCTGGGGCGGGGTGGCGCGGGTCATTTCGCGCTGGATCAAGCATGAGCGGCCCGATTTCCGGCCGTTGCGCATCCTTGATCTCGGTACGTCTTCGGGCAAGAATCTGATGCCCTATGTCGAGGCGTTTCCCGGGGTTGAGGCGCATGGCGTCGATCTGGCCGCGCCGCTGCTGCGCTGGGGCCATGCAGTTGCCGAACATGAAGGCATTCCGATCCATTTCAGCCAGCAGAACGCCGAGTCGCTCGATTTCCCCGACGGTCATTTCGACCTGATCGTGTCCAGCTTCTTCTTCCACGAAATCCCGGTGAAGGCGACGCGCAGCGTGCTGAGCGAGTGCCGTCGCCTGCTGCGGCCCGGCGGGATGATGGTGCATCAGGAACTGCCCGCCACCGGGCTGGTCGATGCCTGGGAAGATTATTTCTGGAACTGGGATACCGATAACAACAATGAACCCTTTTACACCGCGTTTCGCGCACAGGATCCGATCGCGCTGATGGATCAGGCCGGGTTCGACGTGGCGCGCGGTTTCGCACGCATCCTGCCCGACGTGAACGCCTATCCCGATCGCCACGGCGCGTTCGACTGGGACGAGCCGGGCCGGCCGCGTCATGGCAAGGGCGGCTGGTACGTCTTTGGCAGCAGCATCGCCTAGGCGCCGCAACGGATATTTCGGATTTCAGGACGGGGGAACGCGGTGGAGAAGAACGCAAGCTGGTACCGCTGGTACGTCGTCGTCCTGTTGCTGCTGGTCTTCGTCCTCTCCTATTTCGATCGCTACATCCTCTCGCTGCTGGTCGAGCCGATCAAGAAGTCGATGAACCTCAGCGACTTCCAGATCGGCCTGTTGCTGGGGCCGGCCTTCTCGCTGTTCAACGTCGTGGTGATGATCCCGCTGGGCGTGCTGGCGGACCGGGCCAATCGCAAATGGCTGCTGGTCGTGGGGATCGTCATCTGGTGTACGATGACCGCGATGAGCGGCTTTGCGATGAGCTTTCTGCCGCTGCTCCTGTTCCGCTTCGGCCTGGGGCTGGGAGAGGCGGTGGTCAGCCCCTGTTCGGTCTCGATCATCAGCGATTATTTCGGTCGCAAGGAGCGGGCGCGGGCGATCAGCCTCTATATGGCCGGCCCGTATCTGGGCGCGGGCCTCGCCTTTCTGGCCGGCGGCGCGCTGGTGTCGATGCTGCATGAATCGGGGCCGGTGGATCTGGGCATCCACACCTTCCAGCCGTGGCAGCTGGCGTTCCTTCTCGTCGGCATTCCCGGCTTCGTCTTCGCGTTGCTGATGCTGACCGTGCGCGAACCCGTCCGTACCGAGCGGATCGGGCCGCAGGGCGGGGCGCAGGCGAGTGCGGTGCGCTACATGCTCGAACGCTGGCGCGGGTTCGGCGTGCTGACGCTGGGTGCGACGTGCAATTTCGCGATGAGCACCCTGACGCTGTGGAACGTGCCGCTATTCCAGCGCGTGCATGGCTGGTCGGTGGTCGAGATCGGCGCGGTTACCGGCCTGTTCTACTTCACCGCCGGGCCGATCGGAACCGCGCTGGCGCTGTGGGCGAGCAAGGCGCTGGGCAAGGGCAAGGAGGACAGCGCGATGCGCGTGCTGATCCTTGGACTGTTCATCACCGTGCCGGCCAGCGCGCTCTATCCGATCCTGCCCAGCCCCGAGCTGGCGGTGGTGGCGATGTTCATCGCCTTTATCGGCAAGTCGACCGCGACGGCGGGCGGGCCGGCGGCGTTGCAGATGATCACGCCGGGCGAAATGCGCAGCCGGTCGGTCGCGATCTTCAATACCGTCATCATGCTCGTGGGGCCGCTGTTGGGACCGCCGCTGATCGGCGCGGTCACCGACTGGATGGGAACGCCCAAGGCGATCGGCGTCGCGCTGAGCGGATTTGTGATCGTCGTCGGGGTGCCGACGTTGCTGGTCGTCTGTTTCGGCCTCAAACATTATCGCGCGCTCGCGGCGCAGATGGCCGGAACGCTGGACAATGGCGGCACGACGGGCGGGGAGCCGGGTGTGGCGGACGGAAACCCGGCACCCGCCTGACCCCCGGCGCGGCGCGCCACATCATTGCATCGGGTAATGCGCTTGATTTCGCGGCGCATGCGTGATTTGCTATAAATCTAGTACATATGAGCGTTCGAGGGTGCGGCGCGTCCGGGGAGCGAGAGTGGTCGTTGCGACGGTGAACAGTGCGGAGCGGGCGACGCCCGGCGATGCCGCGGAGACGGATCTGCTGGTGGTCGGCGCGGGTTCCGCCGGGCTGCCCGCCGCGATCTTTGCCGCCCGGCGCGGCGCGCGCGTTCTGCTGGTCGATCATGCCGATCGCATGGGCGGATCGCTGTGGGTGGCGACCGGACAGATGAGCGCCGCCGGCACCCGGCTCCAGCAGGCACGCGGGATCGCCGACACGCCCGACCTGCATTTCGAAGATGTCATGCGGATCAGCCGGGGTACCGCCAATCCCGGCCTGGTTCGGCGCGCGGTCGATCACGCCGCCGCCACCTTCGACTGGCTGATGGATGAGGGGTTCGAGCCGCTTCCCGACCATCCGGTGACGGGGCTGGGCCATGAGCCGTATCGACTGCCGCGCTATTATTGGGGTCGCGACGGCGGCATCAGCATCAAGGACGTTCTGGTCCCCATCGTCGAGCGACTGGTCGCCGACGGGGCGGTGACGCTGTCGCTCGATCATGAGGTCGTCGCGCTGACGACGGACGCGGCGGGCGCGGTCACCGGCGCGCGCATATGCGGCCCGGACGGCGCGGAGCGAGAAGTGCGGGCGCAGGCCGTGCTGCTCGCCTGTGGCGGCTATGCCGGCGATGCGGAGGTCTTCGCGCGGCGTAACGGCACGCCGCATTACAATGCCGCGCCCTGGCCGGGATCGCGCGGCGCGGGCCTTGCCCTGGGCGAGTCGGTCGGCGGCTATGCGCGCGGCGCGGAGAACCTGTTCTGCAATTTCGGGACGCTGTTCGACACCGATGTCTTTCCCGCGCGCCAGATCGGCCGGATCGAGCATTTCCCGGAGCGCCGCCAGCCCTGGGAAATCTATGTCAACGCCGCCGGCCATCGGTTCGTGCGTGAGGATATCGGCAGCGTCGATGCGCGGGAGATGGCGCTGTTCGGCCAGCCCGGGCAGCGTTACTGGATCGTCTTCGATCAGCGCATCCTGACTGAAGCGCCGCCGATCGTGGTCGGCTGGTCACACGACCAGTTGCGCGCTGCATTCGACCGGGGCGGGCCGACCTTCCTGACGGCGGCGACTCCCGCGGAACTGGCCGCGCGGGCCGGGATCGATCCGGTGGCGCTGGAGGTGTCGATCGCGGGCTATAATTACGGCGTCCTCACCGGAAATGATTTCTTCGGCCGGGTGCATCATCCGCTGCCGATCGGCGAGGCGCCGTTTTACGCGATCCGGATGCAGGCAAGTGCGGTGTCCAGTTCGATCGGTCTGGCGGTGGACGATGACCTCCGCGTGATCCGGCGCGACGGCACGCCGATCGCGAATCTGTATGCGGCGGGCGAAATCCTGGGATCGAGCCAGACGATGGGCAAGGCCGCGTGCGGCGGCATGATGGTGACGCCGGCGATGACGTTCGGCCGGTTGCTGGGCGATCATCTGATCCCACTGAAGGTGGCCCGATGACGCTGCCGATCCTCACCGCGCTTCCCGGCGAACGTCGCGGCTATCTCGACGGGCCGTGCGGGCAGATTCACTATCGCAGCCATGGCGACGGCCCGGTCGTCCTGCTGGTGCATCAGGCGCCCTGGGCGTCGATCCAGTTCCGCCATGTCCTGCCGGCGATCGCCGCGCTGGGCCGGCGCGCCATCGCGATCGACCTGCCCGGCCACGGCATGTCGGACCCGCCAGCGCAGCCGGGCATCGGCATCTATGCCGAGGCGCTGGCAGCGGCGATCGCCCAGCTGTCGCCCGCTCCGGCGGTGGTGATCGGGCATCGCGGGGGCGGGCTGGTCGCCGGACATCTCGCGGCGGAGCGACCCGAACTGGTCGCCGGGCTGGTGCTGGACAATGCGCCCTTCCTGTCCTCCGCCGCTCGCGCCGCTCGCGCCGGGCGGTTTCCGGACGATCAGAGCATCGCCGCCGATGGCAGCCATCTGACCGATCGCTGGGCATGGGTGCGGCGCGTCGGCGATCCCGACTGGAGCGACGAGACGGTTCATATCTCGGTGCTCACCTATTTCATGCACGGCCCGTGGAAGGAACATGGGCATTCGGTGATCCCGCTTCATGATTTCGAAGCGGATGTACCGCGCATCACCTGCCCGACGCTCATCCTGGCGAGTCGTACCGATCCGCTGTTCGACTCGGGTGCGCGGCTGCACGGCGTGCGGTCCGACTGGGGGTATGCGGAACTTCCCGGCGGCCCCGGCATGGTGCTCGACCGCCCGGCTGAATGGCTTGTTCCGATTAGGGATTTCCTTGCCGAACGCGCGTGATCGGGCGCCGCAAAAATCGGTTTACAAACCCCAGTTTTGTTATAAACATATAACAAAATAATGACGTTCGCAGGACGCAACCATCAGCCGGAGCGGGCGCGGGGTCCGAACACGGCGGAGCTTCAGGGAGTCGGCCATGATTTTCAAGATGAGCAAGCTGGGATTCGTTGCGGGGGCTGTCCTGCTTTCGACGACATCGGCGATGGCGCAGGCGGTTTCCGCGCCCGCGCCCGCCGCCGATGACGAGCCGCAGGCCGGTGGCGGCGAAAGCGGCGACGGCAACGACATCATCGTCACCGCGCAGCGCCGCAGCGAGCGGCTTCAGGACGTGCCGCTTGCCGTGTCGGCCTTTTCCAGCGAGGATCTCGAAACGCGGCAGGTGAGCAACACGCTCGACCTCGTCAACTATGTTCCCAACCTGATCGGCCACAACAACACGGCGCTCGGGACGGCCAACACCTATTCGCTGCGCGGGCTGGCGAACACCGAATCCATCTCCACCTTCGACCCGCCGGTCGGCACCTATGTGGATGACATCTACATCTCGCGGCAGGGCGCGAACAATTTCTCGTTCTTCGACGTGGAGCGGGTCGAGGTGCTGCGCGGGCCGCAGGGAACGCTGTTCGGGCGCAACACCACCGGCGGCGCGATCAACGTGATCCTGCGCAAGCCGAGCGACCAATATACCGGCTATGTCGATGCCGGCTATGGCCGCTTCAACCGCTTTCAGATGCGCGCGTCCGTCGATGTGCCGATGAGCGAAAAGCTGCTCACCAAATTCTCGGGCTATTACAACCGCGCCGACGGCTATGTTCAGGATCTCGTCACCGGCGAAAAGCTGAACGGCGAAAAGAGCTGGGGCCTGCGCGGCGCGGTGCGGGCGCTGCTTTCGGACAGCGTGACATGGGATCTGACCGCCAGCCAGTCCTATTCGGCGATCGCCAACCTTCCCAATTTCTACGATGCGCAGAACGATCGGCGGATCAGCTACACGCCGCTGCGCACCGATCAGGGTCTGGGAACTGCGCTCGCATCGGCCGGGCTTGCGGACATTCCGCTGGGCAACCGGACGTGGTCGACACTGGTCAGCTCGAACTTCGAAGTGGCGGTGGATGACTCGCTGACGCTCAATTTCATCACCGGCTACAGCTATCTGCGCCAGAAATACATGACCGACAGCTTCGCCGGACTCAGCAGCGCGAGCGTCGTGTTCGACGGGGTCAAGTTCATCTCCGGCTCGCGCGGCACCTCGACGCCGCTGGTCAATGACAGCTGGAGCAAGCAGTTCAGCCAGGAAATCAAGCTGACCGGCAACGCGTTCGGCGACCTGCTGACCTATGTCGCCGGCATCTATTATGTGAACGAGCGCAACTACACGAACTTCGCGAACATCTCGCTTCCGCTGGCCGGCGTATCGGCGGCGCGGGTGAGCGGCGATCGCGTCATGCGCAACGATACCGAGGCCTATGCCGGCTATTTCCAGGGCGACTTCCACCTTACCCCGGAACTGACCTTTACCGCGGGCATTCGCTATACCGACGAGAACAAGACGATCTCGTTCAGCCCGAACGCCAGCCCGCTGGCCCGTTCGTCGGCGATCAACCAGCCGTTCGACACGCAGGACCTGGTCACCGCGGGTATCCCCGTCGAGCTGAAGTCGAAGGTGTGGACCCCGCGTTTCGCGCTGAATTACAAGCTCACGCCCGATGTGATGCTGTTCGCTTCTGCGACCAAGGGGTTCAAGTCGGGCGGCTGGAACTCGCGCGCCTATTACGCGGCGGGCGCGGCGGCGTTCACGAAGGAGACGATCTGGTCGTATGAAGCGGGCCTGCGCTCGGAATTCTTTGACCGGATGCTGAAGGTGAACCTCACCGGCTTCTACTTCATGGATTATGACGCGCAGCTTCCGGGCGGCGGCTATAACCCGGTGACGAACACCATCACCTATCTGACCCGTAACGTCGCCGACATGGAGAATTACGGGCTTGAGGGCGAAATCGCGCTCAACCCGACGCGTGCGCTCAGCCTGTTCTGGAATTTCGGCCTGCAAAAGGCGCGCTACACCAACCTCAATCAGGCGACGAAGGACCAGATCGCGCGCTGCCTGGGCGGCACCTATGCCAACAATTGCAACACCGGCATCGTGACCCCGACGGGTGCGGTCGGCGAACCGACCCGTGCGCCGCGCTTCACCTCGACGCTGGGGGCCAATTACGACTTCGATCTGGGCGGTGGCCTGTCGCTGAAGCCGAGCGTGAACTGGGCCTATGTGAGTGGCACCTGGGTTTCGACCTCGAACGATGCGGCCGGTTTCCAGCCCGCGCACAGCCTGTTCAACGGCGGCCTGACGCTGGCATCCGATTCGGGCTGGTCGCTTGGCGTCGAGTGCAGCAACTGCTTCAACAAGGTCTACAAGACCTCGTTCCTGATCTATCCGTATCTCAGCAATCCGGGCAGCTGGATAGTGCGGGCGCGCTACAAGTTCTGAGGCCGCGCGGAACTCAAGGGAAAGCGGGGGGCCTGCCCTCCGCTTTCCGTCATCTGGATGGAAGGCGATGGCGGAGACGACGAAGACCGATGTGAAGCTGCCGCGGATCAGCAAGGGAAAGCGCTCGCGCTTTTTCGATGATCCGGCGATCGATCAGGTCATGACCTTCCTGCTCGAACTGATGGCCGAAGTCTCCGCGATGCATGAGCGGCAGGATACGGTCGAGCGGCTGCTCGCCGAAAAGGGAACCGTCACGCGTGAGGAGATCGAGGCGTATCGCCCCTCCGCGCAGGTCGAGGCGGCGCGGGCGGACTGGAACAACGCCTTTATTCGCCGCGTGATGCGCCTTCACGATCCCGATTGAATGTGACCGCCTATCCCCATCTGTTCTCGCCGATCCGGATCGGCGGACATCTTTTGCCCAACCGCGTCGTTCACGCATCGACCTCGACCCATTATGCGCAGGACGGGCGCGTCACCGATCGGCTGATCGACTATTATGTCAATCGCGCGCGGGGCGGCGCGGCGTTGCTGGTGAGCGAGCCGATGGCGATGCTGCCCTGGCAGACGCTGCCGACCCGGCCGCAGGTGCTGTCAGGCGTCAACCGCGATGCGCTGGCCCGCTGGGCGGCGGCGGTGACACGGGCGGGCGGCGCGATGCTGGGCCAGGTTCAGGACAATGGCCGGGGGTTTCGCGCTGGCTTTCGCAACCTTGCCGCGCGTGGCGCCTCGGCGCTGCCCGACGATCTGAGCTGGACCGTGCCGGAGGCGCTGACCACCGATGAGGTTCGCGCGATGATCGACGCCTTTGTCGAGAGCTGTGCGAAGCTGGCCGATGCGGGCTTTGCCGGCGTCGAGATTTCGGCAGGCCATGGGCATCTGTTCCACCAGTTTCTTGCCAGCCGGTCGAACCGGCGCACCGATGAATTCGGCGGCGACCTCGCCGGGCGGACGCGGCTTCTGCGCGTGCTGATGCGCGATATCCGGGCGGCGTGCGGTGCGGGATTCATCATCGGCGCCAAATTGCCCGCGTGGGACGGGATGGAGAACGGTATCGACGAGGATGAGGCCGAAGCGATCACCGCGCTCCTCCATGGCGAGGGGGTGATGGACTATCTCACCTATTGCTGGGGCAGTCATTCGGACACGCTCTACACCCATCTTCCCGACAATCACGGCCCGCGCATGCCCTATGTCGAAACGATCCGGCGGCTCGGCCGATCGGCGGCGCCCGGCGTCCCGCTGGGGGCGCTGGGCCTCATCACCGATCCCAATGAGGGCGAACGGATCGTGCGCGACGGGATCGCCGATCTGGTGATGCTCGCGCGTCCGCTGGTCACCGATCCGGCCTGGGCGGCAAAGGCGCGCGACGGCCGCGAATCCGAAATCCGCTATTGCGTGTCGTGCAACAGCTGCTGGCATATGATCACGTCGGGTCGCGGCCTGTTGTGCGACAACAATCCGCGCGTCGGTGCGCCGGACGAGGCGGATTGGCGACCGGAGCCGGCGGCCGTGCGCAAGCGGGTGGTGGTGGTCGGCGCGGGAATCGCGGGGATGGAGGCGGCCTGGGTCGCGGCGGCGCGCGGGCATGACGTCCAGGTCTTTGGCGCGTCGGACCAGATGGGTGGCAAGACCCGCCTCCACGCCATGCTGCCGGGCGGCGAGGGACTCAGCAGCATCTATGATTATCAGGAACTCGCGGCGCGGCGCCACGGCGTGACCCTGCATCTGGGTGCGCGCGCCGATGCCGATGCGATCCTGGCATTGTCACCCGATGCGGTGGTCCTGGCGACCGGATCGACTCCGGCCTGGCCCGATTTCCTGCCGGCGGACTGGCGCGACGAAGGGCTGATCCCCGACCTGCGGGAGGCGGTCCGCCAGCTCGCGGACTATCCCGCGCGCAACCCGGGCATGGCGGTGGTGTGGGATGCCGATCATGGCGGTTTCACCTATGATGCCGTGGAATTCCTCACCACGCGGTTCGAACGGGTGACGATCCTCACCGCGCGCGACCGGATCGCCAGCGACGAATCGCTGATGGTGCGACAGGGGGCCTATTCGCGGCTGTACCGGCGGGGCGTGCGGATCGTCACATCGGTCCGCCCCTTGCCTGCGCCGCGGATCGAGGCGGGCGAGCTGGCCTATTCCAACATCTTCAGCGGCGCGGTCGAGGTGCTGACCGACGTCGCGTTCCTGACCTATGCCACCGCGCGCGTCCCGGACGATGAACTGGCCGCGCCGCTGCGCGCGGCGGGGATCGAGGTGCGGACGGTAGGCGACTGCAAGGCGCCGCGCATCGTCCTGACCGCCACCGCTGAGGGCTATCGCGCGGCCATGGATCTTTAGGAGCGAACAGCATGTATCCCGATCTCGAAGGAAAGGTGGCGATCGTCACCGGCGCCGGGCGCCGCAAGGGGCTGGGCGAGGCGATCGCACGCCGGCTGGCCGAGGATGGCGTGAAGCTGGTGATCCACGATCTGGGTCGGGTGGAGGGCGATCTTGCCCCCGCGCACGGGATCGGGGCGTCGGACGAGATGGCGGCGGTGGCGGACGATCTTCGCCGGATCAATCCGGACATCTCGACCTTTCAGGCCGATATGCGCGAGGAGTCTCAGGTCGCGGCGCTGGTCGCCCATGCGGTGGCGCGGTTCGGGCGGCTCGACATTCTCGTCAACAATGCCGGCGTCGGTTATCTGTTCGGCCCGCTGGTCGATGCGACTCAGGAGATGTGGGACACGGTGATGAACGTGAACCTGCGCGGCGCCTTTTTCGCGACCAAGCACGCCGTGCGTCAGATGCTGACCCAGGACGTGCATCCCGGATGGGGCAGGGGGCGCGTCGTTTCGATTGGCAGTCGCGGATCGAAATCGGGGTCCGCGCTGACCTCCTCCTATATCGCCTCGAAGCACGGGCTGGTCGGCCTGACCCGCTCGGCGGCGATCGAACTGGGGCCGGAGGCGATCACCGTGAACGCCGTCTGCCCCAATCACGTGACGACGGGGCTGGGCAGCTGGCAGAATGATTTCATGGCAAAGGCGCGGGGCCAGACGCTGGACGAATATATGGCGGCGATGCGCGGGCGCATTCCGCTGGGCCGGGTCGGCGAGCCGGAGGATACCGCAAATGCCTGCGCGTTCCTGTGCTCGGGTCAGGCGCGATACATCACCGGCGAGGCGATGAACGTGTCCGGCGGGGAGGAGATGCACTGATCGGCGCTGTGGTGCCGGTGCGGTGGTCAGTCGCCGCCGTCCAGTGCGCCGATCGCGGTTGCCGCGATCCGCTCGTCCTGATCGGCGGTGCCGCCTGAAATGCCGATCGCGCCGGCGACGACATCGTTTTCGGCGCGGATCGGCACGCCGCCCGCCATCGGCAGATAATCGGTGAGCGCCAGCAAGGCGGGATCGGACGCGACACGCTCGGCCAGCACCCTGCTGGGCGCGCGGAGCAGCGCGGCGGTGCGCGCCTTGCGCTGCGCGACATCGGCCGTCAGCATGCCGGCACCGTCCATCCGAGCGAGCGCCAGCGGATATCCGCCGGCATCGGCGACCGCCGCCGTGATCGCCACCCCCTCGCGCGTCGCCGCTGCCAGCGCGGCGTCGATCAGGTTCCGCGCGTCGCGCGCATCGAGATATGGCCTCAATTGCATGGGTATCGGACCTTTGCTGTTGTGGGTTATGGTCGAACCGGCCACCGCCCGGCGACCCTGCCGGGTCGCACGCGACGGACCGGGCCGGGGGCAATATTGGGGGAGTGTGTTTCTTGCCGGGTGAAAACGACGATATCGTCGCGGTCGATCGCGGCCAGGCGGTTCCGCTCTATCATCAGATTTTCCTGCAATTGCGCGAGGAGATCACGAGCGGCGAGCGCGCGTTCGGGTCGCGCATGCCGACGGAGCAGGAGCTGTCGGCCCAGTTCGGCGTCTCGCGCATCACAGCGCGCCGGGCGCTGGACGAACTGGCCGAAAATCATCTGGTCGAGCGCAAGCGGCGCGTCGGCACGACCGTGGTGTTCCGCTCTCCCGCCAAGCCGATCCAGGGCAATATCGAACAGGCGCTCGATTCGCTGCTGACCTTCGGCCGGGCGACGCGGGTCAAGCTGCTTGAGGTGGAAACCGTCCCTGCGCGGGCGCCGATTGACGAGGCGCTGGAGATTCCGGCGAACAGCGACGTGCTGCGCGTCGTGCGCGTGCGCTGGCTGGAGGATCAGCCGGTCGGCTATTTCATCAGCTATATTCCGGTCAGCCTGGGTGCAGGCATGACCCGTGCCAAGCTGAAATCGACGCCGATGCTGGCGCTGCTGGAGGAAGCGGGCGTCCATATCGGATCGGCGCGACAGACGATTTCGGCGACGCTCGCCGATGCCGCGCTGTCGTCGGTGCTTCAGGTCGATATCGGATCCCCGATCCTGCGGGTCAGCCGCACGGTGCTCGATACCCGGGGTGCGCCGGTGCAGCACATCCTGGCGCAATACAGGTCCGACCGATACCAGATCCGTCTCGATCTCAATTCCCCCAGCTCGGCGGCGCAGCTTTTGTGATCGCCGCCTCATTTGATATATAGATATAACAAAAAGGGCGCGCTATCCAGCCTGTCGTGATCGGATGGAGGAGCGCGGGGCAATGAGCGACTGGACGACGGACACGGACCCGGCACTGCTGCGAATCGTCGCGACGACCGCTTGCGTCCCCGATCTCGATGCTGCGGAGGCGGCATATACCGGTGTTCTGGGCTATCGTGTCGTCGAACGCGGGCCGGTCGATGCCGGGCTGGCCAGCCAATGGGGGGCGCCGGCGACCGCCGGGGCGCGGTGCGTCACGATGCAGTCGGACGGTGATGCCGACACATTCGTCCGCCTGGTCGAGGCACCGGCGGTGACCGGCTATCGCCCGCTCACCAGCTTTGGATGGACCGCGTTCGAAATCATCGTCGATGACGTCCACGCGCTCGCC
The DNA here is from genome assembly GCF_019635455.1 of Sphingomonas sp. Lineage (GTDB taxonomy): Bacteria > Pseudomonadota > Alphaproteobacteria > Sphingomonadales > Sphingomonadaceae > Sphingomonas. Next base: position 18,750 of record NZ_JAHBZJ010000005.1, read on the forward strand.
GAACGGCTGGCCGATTCGCCGTTCACCGTCATCGGAGCGCCCCGCCCGTTGCAGTTCATGCCCTCCATCATCGCGATGCAGGCGATCGGCCCGGGCGGCGAATGCCTCTACTTCACGATGGAAAGCGGCGATCGTGACACCTCGATCCTGCCGCCACCCGGCGGGTTCGTCGGACGCACCTTCATCGTCGTGTGCGCCGGTCCGGATTTCACCGCCATGCTGCGCTGGTATGTCGATCGGTTCGCGCTGCGCGAGCGCCCGGTGCGCCAGAGCAAGGTGGAGATCATCCAGCATGCGCAGGGCCTGGCCGCCGACCATGTAATCGAACTGAGCGCGATCGGCATGCGCCAGCGCGGCAACCTGCTGGAACTGGACGGTTATCCAACCGGCCCCGGCAGGATCGCGGACGTGCGGCCGGCGCATCCGGGGATGCTCCCGCCCGGCAACGCGATCGTCACGCTGGAGGTCGCCGATCTGAGCCTGGTTGCCGACCTGCCCGGTGCGGCGCCGGCGGCGCGCGACGAGGCGGTGTATCGCGGCCGTGCGGCGCGGACCGTCATCGGCCCGGCCGGCGAACGGATCGAGCTGATCGCGGCTAGGTAATTGTACTAAGACTATATCAAATGTCTTGCGGTTCGGCGGCAGCCGTGGTTTTCTGTTGCCGATACGCTGTCCACGGGAGTTCAGGATGAAGGTTCGCGACCTGCAACACGAGATGCTGCCCGATACCAGCGTCGAAGCGCGCAGCCGCCAGGAGGCGGTCGTCGCGCTGCGTCGCCTGCTCAACACCCGCGTGCGGCCGCACAACGTCGCGGCGTTCGAGTGCGAGGCGCTTCCCGCGTTCGTCACCGCGAACGGACGCGCACCGCAATCGCCCGACGACGTCCGCGACGCGTTTCTGATGTCGCCCAGCTATCGTCGCTGGAGCGCGGCGAACCGCGCCGCGCAGGAGATGATCTGGGTATCGGTCGGCGAACCCATCTATCGCGATCTCGATCGTATGCGGACCGCCGCGCGCAGCCTGATGGATGCGCCGGATCGCAAGGGCAGCCTGTCGCTCGATCCGGCCTATGATCCCTCGCCGGAGGTGGCCGATACCGACATCCATCTTCAACCCGGCGGCTATGCGCTGGATCAGGGGGAGGACGATGTCGCCGCCGGGGCGCTGTACGAATGCGGCGGCAACGTCTTTTCCTTTGGTCAGGGAATCGGCCGGGGTGACAGCAAGGCCGGGGTGGTGCTGCGCCTGCTGGACGAGCATTTCGAGGGATTTCGCCCGCACCGCATCCTCGACATCGGCTGCTCGGCGGGTGCGGCGTCGGCGGCCTATGCCGCGCATGATCCCGAGGCGGAGGTCCACGCGGTCGATATCGGCGCCGGCATGCTGCGCTATGCGCATGCGCGCGCCGAATCGCTGGGTGTTGCGGTGCATTTTCACCAGATGGACGCCGCCGCGATGACGTTCGCGGACGAGAGCTTCGATCTGGTCGTCTCGCACAATCTGATGCACGAAATCGGTCAGGACAAGCGCCGCGCGATGATCCGCGAGGCGCGCCGCCTGGTGCGGCCCGGCGGGATCGTGATCCATCAGGACGTGGCGATCCGCAACCAGCCCACGCTGGTGCATCAGGTGGAACGCGACTGGGACACGCATTTCAACGGCGAGGTGCATTGGAGCACCTATGCGACCGCCGATCTGCGCGCCGACATGATCGCCGCCGGTTTTGCGCCCGACGAGGTGGTCGAGCATGATCTGGCGGCGCTTCAGGGCTTCGCCAACAACCGCTGGTACGCGATCAGCGCCCGGAAGCCGGCGGCGTGACGACCACCAGCGCGGAGGCATTGATCGCCCTGATCTCATCGGCCCGTGGCGAGCGCCCGCAGAGCATGGGCTGCGCGGAGGCCGAGGAGGTGTTGAACGTGACGCTGGCGTTGCTGGTCGAACTGTCCGTCGCCAGCGACCGGATCGATCGGCTGGAACGACTGGTCGCGGACCTGCGGAACGAGCCGGTGTCCGTGCTCCGCAAGGTCACCTGGGACGGCGACGATGCGGCACGCGAGCGCCAGGAGGCGCGCGAGGCGCTGCTCACCCGGGCGATGCGCATCTTCCTCGATCCGCGCGTCCAGGCGCATGACCCCGCCTGATCAGGTGCTCCGCCAGAAGGCGGGGGCTGTGGACACGGCGCCCGGTCGTCGCGCCGCGCACGTCGATCAGGCCTGTGGCACCCAGCAATCGACCAGTTCGCCGGCGGTCGCGAACCAGGTCGCTTCGTCCTCCGCCAGTCGCGCCAGCATCGTCTCGAACGCGTCCATGCGATAGGGCAGGCCGGTGATGTAGGGCGTGAGGGTGAAGGGCAGGACCCGCCCCGATCGATACCGCGCCGCTTCGCCTTTCAGCCAGTCCAGCGCGTCGCCCAGCTGCTGGGCCACGCTGTCCATCGACTGCTGCTGCACGCCGATCATCTGACGGTCGGACAGTTCGTGGTTGAACGGCACGCTCACGATCGTCCCCGCCGACGTGGTGGCGACGTAGGGAAGGTCGTCATTCACCCAGTCGCACATATAGTCGAACCCCGCCTCGACCAGCAGGCGCGGGGTGTCAAAGCTCTGCGACCGCGCGATCGACTGCCAGCCGCGCGGCGCGTGGCCGATCGCGTCGGCGAGCGTATCGCGTGCCTGCACGATGATCGCGCGTTCCGCGTCCTCCGCCATGCCGCCAGCGATCGTGGCATTCATGTCGGTCGAATGGGCGACGATCTCATGCCCCGCCGACAGGATATCGGCGATGATCGAGGGGTAGCGCGTCGCGATCGCGGCGTTCGCGGCCACCGTCACCTTCACCCCGGCCTTCGCGACGGCATCGAGCAGGCGATAGAAGCCGACCCGGGTGCCATATTCGCGCGCGGTATAGTGGCGATAGTCGGGATAGGGCGTGACCATGTGGCCCGGCGCGCGGAACGGCGTGTCCGCAGGCGTGATCGGAAACCATTCGAGGTTCACCAGCAGTGTCACCGCGACCGGCTTGCCACCCGGCCATACGACCGGCTTGCGCCCCGGCATGGGTGAGGGCGGGTAGAGCGTGTGGTCCATGCCGGCGCGACGCTGCGGATATTCGAGATAGGCGGGATCGAGGGTCATGCCGCTGCTCCGTGATAGCGTGCCGCATCCGCCGCGACGGCGTCATAGCCGCCGGACGACAGGAAATGGTCGGCGATGTCGCCGGACCGGGTGATCCACGCCCGCCCGTCGGCGGCGATGTGGCGCAGCACCTCCTCGAACGGGCCGATCCGGTGCGGCTGGCCGATCAGATAGCTGTGCAGCGGGATGCACATCACCGTCCCGCCCGGGCCGTCCGCCGCCTCCGCATCGGCCGCCAGCCGCTCATATTGGCGGATCAGCGTATCGGCATATTCGCGCGGCGACATGTTGTAGACGAAGAAGCCGTAATGGTCGTTCACCTCGATGCTGTAGGGCATCGAAACCAGCCGCCCCTGCTTCACATGGACCGGCGCGGGCTGGTCGTCATGATAGAGGTCGCAGGTGTAGGTCATGCCATATTCGGCGATCAGGTCGAGCGTGCGTGGCGTGTGCGTGAGTGCGGGCGCCAGCCAGCCGCGGATCGTCTGTCCGGTGGCGTCGCGCACCGTGCGGATCGAATCCTCGATGATCGCGCGCTCCTGGGCCTCGTCCATGCCGTAGCTGTAGCGGGTGTTGTAGATGCCGTGGCTGAAGAATTCCCAGCCCAGGTCATTGGCGTTCGCCACCACGTCCGGATGATGCTGGCACAGCGCGACGGAGAGCGACACCGATCCCTTGAACCCGTGCTTTTCCATCACCTCCGCCATCCGCCAGTGGCCGATGCGGTTCGCGTAATCGCGGTGACCATAGCCGACCACGTCGGGATGCGGCCTGGGCCAGCTCTTGCGCTGGGGATTGGCCGGTGGGTCGATCTCGTAGAATTCGAGATTGGGGGAAACCCACACGGCGACTTTCCTGTCGCCGGGCCATGTCAGTTTCGCCCGGTCGCGCCAGGGGCGGAAATCATACAGGCCGGGATCGGGCTCGCCTTCGCGCATCACCGCGCCTCCAGCCAGCCGATCACCTCATCCACCCCGACGACATCGGCATATTTGAGCTGAAGATCGGTCAGATTGGCGAAGTGATAGCTTTCATGCTTGTCCGCGCATGTCTCGATCGGGACGATGGTGCGATACCCCCGGCTCAGGCTGTCGACCGCGGTGGCGCGGATGCAGCCGGATGTCGATCCGCCGGTGACCACCACCGTGTCCACCTTGTGCCACACCAACAGGCTTTGCAGCGGCGTTTCGAAAAAGGCGGACGGCATGCGCTTGGTATAGATCGCGTCCCGGTCGTGATCGATCTCGCACCGGTCGTCGAATTCGTGGCGGCGCGACCCGTATTTGATGTTCTGGAGCGAATCGGGCGTGTCGGTCCGCGTTCCCCACACGCCGGCGTCGCTCGCATCCTTCATATAGGCGACATGGGTCCAGATCACCGGCATTCCGCGCGTGCGCGCCAGGCGGGAGATGGTGTTCACATATTCGATCTGGCGCGGGTCGGTCTCATAGGCGGTCTTGAACTCGTCGATCCGCGTATAGGCGTTCTGGAAATCGACGTTCACGATCGCGATCTTTTCGCCAAAGCCGAACCGGGCGCGGGCGGGGTTGGCCATCACCTCCTCGAACATCTGGCGCGCGGTCTTGTCCTCGCGGATCATTTTCGTGCCGATCGTCATTCCGCAGCCTCCATCCTGTGCGCGCGTGGTTCGGGAACGAAGCCGAGCGGAAGCCCCGCATCCGGCGTGAATCCATAGAGCGGTTCGCCCGGCAGCGCGTCGATCAGGATGCGCCGCACGTCGAGCAACGCGGCCAGGTCGATGCCCGTGCGAAGCCCCATCGCCTGAAGCATGAACACCAGATCCTCGGTCACGATATTGCCGCTTGCGCCCGGCGCTGCCGGACAGCCGCCGATGCCGCCCAGCGATGCGTCGATCGTGTCCAGCCCGGACTCAAGGGCCGCGACGACGTTCGCGAGTCCCAGCCCGCGGGTATTGTGCAGGTGGATGCCGGTAAGCGCGCGATCGCCCACCACGCCGCGCACCGCGCGCACCATCTTCCGGACGGCGGAGGGATCGGCGAAGCCGGTGGTGTCGGACAGCCCGACCTCGTCGCAGCCGGCGTCCATGAGCCGTTCGGCAAGCGCCAGGATCTGATGGAGCGGGATCGCCCCCTCCAGCGTGCATCCGAACACGGTGGACAGGCTCCCCTCGAAATGGGGGCGACGCTCACGCGGCTGGGCGGCGATCAGCCGGGCGATGCCGCGCGCTTCGTCGATCACCTGGTCGTGGGTGCGCCGCAGATTGGCCAGGCTGTGCGTTTCCGATACCGACAGCGGCAGGGTGATCTTGTCCGCGCCGGCCGCCACCGCCGCCTCCGCGCCGCGCAGATTGGGTACCAGGACCGCGACGGTCAGCCCGGGAATCGTCTTGGCAAAGCCAACGATTTCGGCAGTATCGGCCAGTTGGGGAAGGAGTTTGGCGGGGACGAAGCTTCCCACCTCGATCTCGCGCACGCCCGCCGCCGCTTCGGCGGCGATCCACGCTTTTTTCGCGTCGGTCGACATGATGCGGTCGATGCTTTGCAGGCCGTCGCGCGGCCCGACCTCGCTGACCAGAATTTCGGACGTCATCAAACCTCCGCTTGCTTTATTGTCCTATTTCTATATCAAATAGTCCCGGGCTGTCGAGACGCTGCGACGCAAAAGTTAAGAGAAACAGGGATGACCGAATCGCTGCCGCTTGCCGGTCTGAAGGTGGTGGAATTCACCCATATGGTCATGGGGCCGTCGGTCGGCCTCATCCTGGGTGACCTGGGGGCAGATGTCGTGAAGGTCGAGCCGGAAGGCGGCGATCATACGCGGCGGCTGCTCGGATCGGGCGCGGGCTATTTCCCGATGTTCAATCGCAACAAGCGCAGCGTGACGCTCGACCTCAAATCGGAATCGGGAAAGGCGGCCGCGCGCGATCTGATCGACGGCGCGGACGTGGTGATCGAAAATTTCCGCCCCGGCGCGCTGGCGAAGCTGGGCCTTGGACCCGAGGCGTTCAAGGACAGCAATCCGCGCCTCATCTACTGCACCGCGAAGGGATTTCTGACCGGCCCCTATGAACATCGCACCGCGCTGGACGAGGTTGCGCAGATGATGGGCGGGCTTGCCTATATGACCGGTCCGCCGGGTCGGCCGTTGCGCGCGGGCGCGTCGGTGATCGATATCGCCGGCGGCATGTTCGGGGTGATCGGCATCCTGGCCGCGCTGGAGCGGCGCCACCGCACCGGCCTGGGCGGTGAGGTCAAATGCTCGCTGTTCGAAACCACCGCCTTTCTGGTCGGCCAGCATATGGCGCAAAAGGCGGTGACGGGAACGTCCGCGCCACCGATGCCGGCGCGGATTTCCGCCTGGGCCGTCTATGATGTCTTCGAGACTGCCGATCCGGCGGAGCAGCTGTTCATCGGGGTGGTAAGCGACGCACAGTGGAAGGCGTTTTGCGAGGAGTTCGAACTCACCGACTTCGCGACCGATGAGAGCCTTGCCCGCAACAATGATCGCGTGGTGCAGCGCGATCGCGTGCTGCCGCCGCTCCGGGCGATGTTCGCGGCGATGCCGCGCGCGACGATCATCGCGCGGCTTGAGGTGATCGGACTCCCGTTCGCGCCGATCATGCGGCCCGACGACCTGTTCGAAGACCCTCATCTGCTCGCCAGCGGCAATCTGGTCGAGGTAACGCTCGAAAATGGCGAGAAGGCGAAACTGCCCGCGCTGCCGATCGAATTCGACGGCGCGAAGCCGGGCCTGCGCCGCGACCTTCCCCGCGCGGGCGAGCATGACGACGAGATATTGAGGTCGCCGGCAGGAGAGGATCGTCACCGTTGAACCGGACGATCTTCGACAAGATCTGGGATGCGCACCGCGTCGCCGGTGCGCCGGGCGGACTGGATCTGATCCTGATCGACCGGATTCTGCTGCACGAGCGGACCGGAGGTGTCGCCTTGCGCGGGCTGGAGGAGCGCGGCTTGCCGGTATTCGCCCCGGATCAGGCATTCGCGGTGATGGACCACATCATCGACACGCGCCCTGGCCGAACCGATCACACGCTGATGCCGACCGGGACCGACTTCATCCGTGCGACGCGGGACGCTGCCGGGCGGGCCGGAATCCGCCTGTTCGACCTTGATGACCCGCGACAGGGGATCGTCCATGTCGTGTCGCCGGAACTGGGGATCGTGCTGCCGGGCGCGACGCTGATCTGTCCCGACAGCCACACCTGTTCGCAGGGTGCGCTGGGCGCGCTGGCCTGGGGAATCGGATCGACTGAGGCGGAACACGCTCTCGCCACCGCGACGCTGCGCGTGCGGCGTCCGCCGCGCATGCGGGTACGTGTCGATGGCGAACTGGCGCCGGGGGTCACCGCAAAGGACCTGGCGCTCGCCTTGCTCGGACGGTTCGGCGTGGGCGGCGGCGCCGGCCATGTCGTCGAATATGGCGGACGCGCGATCCGTGCGCTGGATGTCGAGGGCCGGCTCACCCTGTGCAACATGGGGACCGAATTTGCCGCCTTCACCGCGATCATCGCGCCCGATGAAAAGGTGATCGACTATCTGCGCGGCCGGGACTTCGCGCCCGCGGGGGAGCAGTGGGACGCCGCCATCGACCACTGGATGGGGCTGGCCAGCGATCCGGACGCCGAATTCGATATCGAGCATGTCTTCGACGCGCGTGACGTCGCGCCGATGGTCAGCTGGGGGACCAGCCCGCAACAGGTCGCCCCGATCGATGGCGTGGTGCCGGCGCATGACGCGGAGACCCGGCAGGACAGCGACGATGCCCGCGACCGCGCGCTCGCCTATATGGGCCTGACCCCCGGTGACCGGCTGGCCGGCCTGCCAATCGATGCGGCATTCATCGGATCATGCACCAACAGCCGGATCGGCGATCTGCGCCGCGCCGCCGCCCTGCTGAAGGGGCGACGCGTCGCCGATGGCGTGCGGGCGATCTGTGTTCCCGGTTCGACGCAGGTGAAGCGACAGGCCGAGGCAGAGGGGCTGGACGCGATTTTCCAGGCCGCGGGCTTCGAATGGCGTGAATCGGGCTGTTCGATGTGCTTCTTCGCGGGGGGTGAGAGCTTCGGGGCGCAGGAACGCGTGATTTCGTCCACCAATCGCAATTTCGAAAGTCGCCAGGGTCCCGGCACGCGCACCCATCTGGCCTCGCCCGAGACCGTCGCGGCGTCGGCGATCGCCGGGCGGATCGCCGATCCGCGCAGGGTGGCGGCGTGATGCGGCCATTCACCCGCCTGTCTGCGCGCGCCGTGCCGCTGATCCGCGACAATGTCGATACCGACGCCATCATCCCTTCGCGCGAGATGCGCAGCGTTTCGAAAAAGGGGCTGGCCGACGGCTTGTTCGCGGGATGGCGGTACACCCGGATCGGCGGGCGTGATCCACAGGCGGAGTTCGTACTGAACCAGCCCCGCTATGCGGGCGCCGAAATCCTGGTGAGCGGCGCGAATTTCGGATGCGGTTCGAGCCGCGAGCATGCCGTGTGGGCGCTCGCGGAATATGGTTTTCGCGCGGTCGTCGCACCCTCGTTCAATCCGATCTTTCAGGGCAATTGCATCGCCAATGGCGTCGTTCCCGCGATCGTCGATGCTTCGACGATCGCCGCGATCGCTGCCGGGCTTGAAGGCGCCGACCCGCCGATGCTGACGATCGACCTTGCCGCGCAGACCGTGTCGCTTCCCGGCGGCGCGACCTGGACGTTCGCGATCGATGCCGAAGCGCGTGAGGCATTGCTGGCCGGGCGCGATCCGATCGCGCAGACGCTTCAGATGGCCGGGCAGATCCGCGCGTTTCGCGCCGGCGACATGGCCGCGCGTCCCTGGATCTACGATACCGTCGCTCGCGGGTAGGCGGGGCGTGTGATCGCGCCGTAACGAAAAGGCGCCGAGGTCTCCCCCGACGCCTTCGCATTCACAATCGATCGCTGCCCTCAGGCCGCCTTCGCGCGGCTCTGACGCTTGCGCTCGTGCGGATCGAGGAAGCGTTTGCGCAGGCGGATCGTCTTCGGCGTCACCTCGACCATCTCGTCGTCGTCGATATAGGCGATGGCCTGTTCCAGCGTCATCTTCTTGGGCGGGGTCAGCCGGATGGCGTCGTCCTTGCCCGACGAGCGGATGTTGGTCAGCTGCTTCGCCTTCATCGGATTGACCTCAAGGTCGTCCGGCTTGGCGTTCTCGCCGATGATCATGCCCTCGTACAGCGCCTCGCCATGGCCCACGAACAGGATGCCGCGCTCTTCCAGGCTGTTGAGCGAATAGGCGTTCGCCTCGCCCGCGCCGTTGGAGATGAGCACGCCGTTCTTCCGACCCTCGATCGCGCCCTTGTACGGGCCGTATTTCTCGAACAGGCGGTTCATGATGCCGGTGCCGCGCGTGTCGGACAGGAATTCGCCGTGATAGCCGATCATGCCGCGGCTGGGCGCGCTGAAGGTGATGCGCGTCTTGCCGCCGCCCGACGGGCGCATGTCGGTCATCTCCGCCTTGCGCAGGTTCATCTTCTCGACCACCGCGCCCGAATGTTCGTCATCGACGTCGATGATGACGGTCTCATACGGCTCCATGCGCTGGCCATCCTCTTCGCGGAACAGCACGCGCGGACGGCTGATGCCGAGTTCGAAGCCCTCGCGGCGCATCGTCTCGATCAGCACGCCAAGCTGAAGCTCGCCGCGGCCGGCCACTTCGAAACTGTCCTTGTCGGCGGCCTCGGTCACCTTGATCGCGACGTTCGATTCGGCTTCACGGAACAGGCGGTCGCGGATCATGCGGCTGGTGACCTTCGACCCCTCACGGCCGGCCATCGGCGAATCGTTGACGGCGAAGCGCATCGACAGGGTGGGGGGGTCGATCGGCTGGGCGACGATCGGTTCGGAGACGCTGGTATCGGCGATGGTGTTGGCGACGGTCGCGACGGTCAGGCCGGCCAGGCTGATGATGTCGCCCGCCTCTGCCTCGTCCACCGGCACGCGGTCGAGGCCGCGGAACGACATGATCTTCGACGCGCGACCGGTCTCGATCACCTTTCCGTCGGCGTCGAGCGCGTGGATCGCCTGGTTCGCCTTGATCTTGCCGCTGGTCACGCGACCGGTGAGCACGCGGCCGAGGAAGTTGTCGCGGTCGAGCAGCGTCACCAGGAACGTGAAGGGCGCGTCGGCGTCGAGCGCGGGCGGGGGGACGTGATCGACGATCTTCTGGAACAGCGGCTCGAGCGTTCCTTCGCGCAAGGACGGTTCCTCATTCGCATAGCCGTTGCGGCCCGATGCGTAGAGGACGGGGAAGTCGAGCTGTTCGTCGGTGGCGTCGAGGCTGACGAACAGGTCGAACACCTCGTCCAGCACTTCCTGGATGCGTTCGTCCGGGCGATCGATCTTGTTGACCACCACGATCGGGCGCAGGCCGAGCTTGAGTGCCTTGCCGGTCACGAACTTGGTCTGCGGCATCGCGCCTTCGGAGCTGTCGACGAGCAGGATGACGCCATCGACCATGGAAAGGATCCGCTCCACCTCGCCGCCGAAATCGGCGTGGCCCGGGGTATCGACGATGTTGATCCGCGTGCCGTTCCACTCGACCGAGGTCGGCTTGGCGAGAATGGTGATCCCGCGCTCCTTTTCCAGGTCGTTCGAATCCATCGCCCGCTCTTCGACGCGCTGATTGTCGCGAAAGGTGCCGGACTGGCGGAAAAGCTGGTCGACGAGCGTGGTTTTGCCGTGGTCGACGTGGGCGATGATCGCCACGTTGCGGAGGTTCATGTCATTTCCTGAATGCCGCAGAAGCGCGGTTCGGGCGCGCCCTTAGCGGAATTTGTGCGCCGCGCAAAGAGCGAGGGCGTCGGTCATCCAGCGATGTCGGTGTCGATCAGCGCCGATGCGCGTGCTTGATCTCGGTCATCCATCCGGCGCGGATGTCCGGCACGGAGAAATCGGTGCGGCGCTGGCGCGCGTTTTCGAGGCAGATCGGCCCTTCGAATTCAAGGCCGGCAACATCGTCTTTCAGCCAGGCGACGGTCGCCGTGACCGGTTCGGCGCACCCGACCAGGATCGTGACCTGATCGCCCGGAGCCAGTTTCCCCGCCTGCACGATTCGCACGCCCCGGGCCGACAGGTTCGACACGCGGTGCAGCGTCGGTTCGCCGCCCTGATGCCGAAAGACCTGCGCCATCAGCATCAGGCTGACGCGCGGAACGCGTTCGACATGATGGGGCATCGTCCGGAACATCCTCTCTGGCTGCGACTTCAGCGGCAACCATGACGCTGATTTCTTTGAAAATGCTTAATCGCGGAGCAACCGAAGCTGCACGCCGCAGGTCAGCGCGCCCAGCGCGCGACGATATCGGTGCGCACTTCGGTGAGGGCCAGGCTGCGGCCGCGAATTTCGAAGTTCAGCGTCGCGTCGCCGCCGCTGGGGCAGCAATTGCCGTCCTTGTCGCGCCACAGCTTGCTGAAGCCGCCCATGCCCTCGAAATCATAGTCGATGCCCTTCCAGATTCCGAACCCCTTGGGCAGGCGCGCGTCGAGGCCGTCGCGCCAGCTTTCCAGTTCGATATCCTGCCATGCCCCGGCACCGTCGTCCCAGCGGTAGAGAAGGTCGGCATTGCCCTCGCCGGTTCCCGCACGGCGGCCGGGGACCCAGATCAGGCCGCCCTGGGTGATGCGCGGCGGTTCGTAGACGACGCCATCGAACGAGAAGCCGATCAGCCGTGCCGTGCCATAGCCGCTGCCCGCCCAGAGCACGATGCCGGCGCCGACGCCATCGCGCGCCGACGCGCCCTCCATCATCTGCCAGTAGACCGAGCGACCGGACTTGTCCCACAGGATCCCCGAGGCGGTGACGCGGCATCCCTGGTTCAGCCACGACGCCATACAGGTCTCACCACGCGCGGACGGCGTCTTTACATAATCGCGCACGCCCTTCGCCTGCGAAAGCGCGGCATCGAGCTGTTCGATGAAGTCGCGGAAGCGCTGGGCCAGCGCGTCGTCGTCGATCGGCTTGCCATCATAATCGCGCGCGGTCCGGATCTCGCGAAGCGCCTCCGCCTGTCGCGCCTGCCAGGTCGCGGTACGGTTGCCGGTGGCGATCACCTGCATGAACTTGGCATGGAGTTCGGCGCGGAGCGGCGCCAGCGCCGCCGATCCGCAGACGCGGGGGCCATAGGCGGCGGCGCAGGGCGGCGGGGGCGGCAGCGGAGCGGAGGGCTGCGTCTGTGCCAGCGGCGCGGACGGGGCGGCGAACAGCGCCGCGAGCGCCAGCAGGCTAGCGCGCATCGCCGGGTGCATCGCCGGTCGCGGGTTTCAGGCGATAGACCTTGCCCAGATCGACCATCGACGGCTGCGTCGCCGCGGCGGTCGCGACCGGCACCCAGACCGCGATTGAACCGGCAATCATCATCTTCAGCCTGCGTTCCATGTCCTCACCTGTACCGCGTACATCTTAACAGCTCGCCCCATGCGAACATCTGACAAAGCCTGTCGGTTGCGAAGTTGATTATGTGTATTATATGAACGATACACTTGAAGGTGAAGCGGTTCCCGTTCATCTAGTCCGGAACCGCTGGAGAAATGTGGCATGGCGACCGAAACTGCGACTGCCGAAAAGACCGACGACCTGGTGTTGACCGCACCGGAACCGCTGAAGGAACGGCCGATCGAGAAGATGGCCGGGCTGGTGCCGGTCGATGACGCGAAGAAGAGCGAGCTGGTGACCCGGGTCGAAGGGTTCATCGACGATCTGGTCGCTCAGGATGTGAACTCGCCCGAATTCGGCAAGCGGGTCGATGCGATCACCGCGATGGGGCAGAAGGAAATCCGCGACGCGGCGGGCCAGTCCAACCGCTTCCTCGACCGGCCGGTCCGCGCGATGGACAAGGATGCGGGGGTGGGCGGCGACCTTGCCGAACTGCGCCGCACGATCGAGGATCTGGATCCCGGCAAGCGCGGCGACCTGTTGCAGCGCAAGAAGATTTTCGGAATCATCCCGTTCGGCAACAAGCTGCGCAACTATTTCGACAGCTACAAGTCGAGCCAGACGCATATCGCCTCGATTTTGAAGCGGTTGCAGTCGGGCAAGGACGAACTGTTGATGGACAATGCCGCGATCGACGTCGAGCGGCAGAATCTGTGGGCGGCGATGGGGCGGCTGGAACAGATGATCTACATCTCCAAGGAGATGGACCAGCGGCTGGAGGACAAGGCGAACGACCTGGATCACAGCGATCCCGCCAAGGCGAAGGCGATCCGCGAAACCGCGCTGTTCTACACCCGCCAGCGTACCCAGGATCTGCTGACCCAGATGGCGGTGACGGTGCAGGGCTATCTGGCGCTGGACCTGGTCAAGAAGAACAATGTCGAACTGGTGAAGGGCGTCGATCGCGCCAGCACCACCACCGTCGGCGCGTTGCGCACGGCGGTAACGGTGGCCCAGGCGCTCACCGCCCAGCGGCTGGTGCTCGACCAGGTGACGGCGCTCAACACCACCACCGCGAACATCATCGATTCGACGGGCAAGCTGCTGAAGGACAATACCGGCCGCATCCACGAACAGGCGGCGTCGAGCACGATCCCGATCGAAACGCTGCAACGCGCGTTCCAGAATATCTATGACACGATGGACGCGATCGACGTGTTCAAGATCAAGGCGCTCGACAATATGAAGACGACGGTCAACGTGCTGTCGAACGAGGTCGAAAAGTCCAAGGGCTATATCGCCCGCGCGGAAGGTGCGGCGCAGAACCAGGTGTCCGGGGGTGCCGAACAGTTCAAGCTGGAGGCGCTGTAAGCCCCGATGCCGACCGAAATCGACCGCCAGATCGACCGCGCGAGCGCGGTGCTGAATCGATCGCGTGAGCGCTACACGACGCTGAACGCGCGTGCGAAACGCCGGCGCGAGGCGGAGATCCTGACGCGCGTCGGCCGCATCGCGGCATCGGCGGGGGTGATCGTCGTCGGCGCGATGATCCTGGGCTGGTTCGTGCCGCTGGGCATGGGCGGCGCGCTGATCGTCATGGCCCTGTTGATCGCGGTGACGCTGTTCTTTGGCCTGGCGCCGACGCGAGGCGAAGTAACGCCCGAACGGTTCGGTGAGGTGCGGCTGGCAACGCTGCCGCTCCAGACCGAAGAGTGGCTGGACCGGCAACGGCCGATGCTTCCGGGCGCGGCGATGCCGCTGGTCGATGCGATCGGCGTGAAGCTCGAGACGCTGGCGGGACAGCTCAAGACGCTGAACGAGGGGGAGCCGGCGGCGGCCGAGGTGCGCAAGCTGGTCGGTGAGCAGTTGCCCGAGCTGATCAAGGGGTATCAGCGGGTGCCGGAAAATCTGCGCGGGGTGGACCGCTACGGGCAATCGCCGGACAGGCAGCTGGTCGATGGGCTGGGCCTGATCGACCAGGAGATCGCCCAGATGTCGGCACAACTGGCGCAGGGCGATCTCGATGCCCTGGCCACGCGCGGGCGCTACTTGCAGGTCCGCTATCGCGGCGACGACGAGGTCAGCGGATAGGCGTTCCCAGCGCCGCGACCGCGCGGGGACGCAGCCGGTCGGCGGCGGCGGCGTGGATGCCCGGCGCGGTGGCGAGCAGTCCGAAACTTTCCCCGCGCGGCGTGTTGAAGCGGAGTTTCCGGCCCAGCGCGTCGGTGATGGTCGCGCCCGCCTCGCGCGCGATCAGCACGGCGGCGGCGATGTCCCAGTCGGCACCCCAGCGAAAGGTGGCGAGGAGATCGGCCTCGTCCGCCGCGACCATCGCCATGCGCAGCGCGATCGAGTTCGGTTTTTCGACCCGAACCAGATCCGAATCGACCCTGGGCAGGTCGTCGGCCGGCACGCGCGCGCCGGTCAGTTCGCGCCGGAGCGATGCGGCAAGTGCGCGCCCGTCGCGGGTCGCGCCGCGTCCGGCTTGCGCGATCCAGTGTTCGCCCCGCGCGGGCGCGTCCAGCACCCCGATCACCGGCTGGCCATCCTCGACCAGCGCGACCGACACTGCCCAGCCGGGCCGGTGGCGCAGATAGTCGCGGGTGCCGTCGATCGGATCGACCACCCAGACCCGGCGGTGCGACAGGCGGGCAAGGTCGTCGGCGGTTTCCTCCGACAGCCAGCCGGCGTCGGGGAGCAGTGCAGACAGGCGGGCGCGGAGCAGTTCATCGACCGCCAGATCGACCTCGCACACGAAATTGTCGGGCGATTTTTCCCATTTGCGCACGTCCTGCCCGAACCGGCCGAGCGCGAGCCGCCCCGCCTCGGCGGCGATTTCGCTGACGGCGTGGCGCAGCGCGTCATCCACTGGCGACCGTCATCCCGTCGATGCGCAGCGTCGGCACGTTGACGCCGTACCGGAATTCGAGATCGTTCGCGGGGGTGAGGTCGCGGAACATCGATTGCAGCGTGCCGGCAATGGTGAATTCGCTGATCGGACCCGCGATCTGCCCCTTTTCGATCAGGAAACCGGCCGCGCCCCGGCTATAGTCGCCGGTGACGATGTTCACGCCCTGACCGATCAGGTCGGTGACATAGACTCCGTAATCGATGTCGGCGATCAGCGTGTCGGCGGGGACGTTGCCATTTTCCAGATAGAGGTTGCTGGGGGACGCGCCCGGCGCGCCGCCGATCCCGCGACTGGCATGGCCGGTGGGTTCGAGGCCAAGCTGGCGCGCGGCGGCGCTGTCGAGCAGCCAGGTCTGGAGCACGCCATCCTCGACCAGCGCGCGCGGGGAAACCGGAAGCCCTTCGCCATCGAACGGGCGCGAGCGCAGGCCATGGGGCCGGTGGGGATCGTCGAGGATCGCGATGCCCGGCGCGAAAATCCGGCTTCCCATCGCGTCGAGCAGAAAGCTGGTCCGGCGGGTGATCGCGCTGCCGGAAATGGCGCCGGCGAGGTGGCCCAGCAGTCCTGCGCCGACACGCGGGTGGAGGATGACGGGCATCGCGCCGCTGCGCACCCGGCCGGGATTGACACGCGCAGCGGCGCGCGCGCCCGCGCGGGCGCCGACGCTGGCGGGGGATTCGAGATGGCGGGCGTGGCGCGCGCTGTGGTACGCATGGTCGCGCTCCATCGCGCCGGCGGCGCCGGCCAGGACGCTGGCGGAGACGCCGTGGCTGGTCACCGCATAGGCGCCGGCGAAGCCGTGGCTGGTGCCGAGCGCCCAGATCGACCGGCTCGCCCCCGCACCGCCGCCTTCGCTGTTGGTGACGCCGGGGACCGCCCGCGCGGCATCCTCCGCCTCCAACGCGCGGACCCTCAGCGCGGCCGGGTCGCCCAGTTCGCCGTCATCGAGATCGAGATCGGGGATGGTCCCGTGAAGCAGCCGGTCGGCGGGGGCCAGGCCGGCCCATTCGTCCTCGGGCGCCTCCCGTGCCATCGCCACCACCTTTTCCGCCAGCGTGTCGAGCGCGGCGGGGGTGAGGTCGGTGGTCGAGATGCTGGCCGAACGCCGCCCGCAAAAGACGCGCAGGCCAAGGTCCTCATGCTCGGCGCGGCCCACATCCTCAAGGGCGCCGAGGCGCACCGAGACCGAGAGCGACTCGCCGGCCGAAAGGACGGCATCGGCGGCGTCGGCACCCGCCTTCATCGCGCGGGCGATCGCGTCCTGGACGCGGTTCTGTGCCTGATCTGGAACTAGCATCGACGCGATCTAGGAAGCCGGACGCGCCGCGTCAAAAGGCCGTCGTCCCGACGACGAAGCAGGCGGCGAACATCAGCAGCCCGGCATCGCGGTTGGACCGGAACCGCGCGAGCGCATTGGCGCCGTCGGCGCGGTGCAGCGTCGCCACCTGCCACACCAGGTGCAGCGCCATCGGCGCCAGGGCGAGCAGCGCCAGCGGGTCGGGACGGACGAGCCAGAACGCGGCACCCCACAAAGCGAGGGCGAGCAGGTAGAAGGCGGCGACGCCGGGCCGGACCGCAGCGCCCAGCCGTCGCGCCGAGGACCGGACACCGACCAGCGCGTCATCCTCGACATCCTGAAGCGCGTAGATCGTGTCATAGCCGATTACCCAGAAGATCGTGCCGCCGTAGAGGAGCAGCCCGGCGGGCGGCAGATCGCCCGTGACCGCCGCCCAGCCGACCAGCGCCGCCCAGGAAAAGACGAGGCCGAGCCACGCCTGCGGCCACCAGGTGATCCGCTTCATGAAGGGGTATGCGGCGACCAGCAGGAGGCTGGCGAGCGCGATCCCGGCGGCGAAGGGATTGAGCTGGAGCAGGACGACGAGGCCGATCAGGCAGAGCGCGCCGAGCCACGCCCATGCGGCCTTGAGGCTCACCGCGCCGCTGGCGAGCGGGCGGGTGCGCGTGCGCGCGACCTGACGGTCGAGATCGCGGTCGACGATGTCGTTATAGACGCATCCAGCCCCGCGCATCGCGATGCTGCCGAGCAGGAACCACAGGATCAGGTCCCAGCGATCGACCGCTCCGCCCGACAACGCGATCGCCCACGCGCCGGGCCAGAACAGCAGCCACCAGCCGATCGGACGGTCGAACCGGGCGAGCAGGGCGTAGGGCCGTGCAGCGGCGGGGAGCAGGCGCAGCAGCCCGCGATGCTCGGTATCGGGGACGATGTTCGGATCGCTGGCCAAAATTCCTCCGTCACCCTGGCCTTGTGCCGGGGTCCACCGTGCCGCACGCGCTGCGCGTGAGCCTCTATCCCCGGACTTGCCGCGCAGTGGATCCCGGCACAAGGCCGGGGTGACGAAAGATGTGTGTGACGATATGGCTCGGTGATGATCGCCACTCCCGCATGGCCGCCGCAATCGACCCCGCGCCTGTTCGTCGAACCGCCGCTGTCCGCCGGAGGGATGCGCCGGCTCGATGGGCCACAGGGCCATTATCTGGCGAGCGTCATGCGGCTGAAGGCGGGCGATCCGGTCAAATTGTTCGACAATGCGACCGGGGAGTGGCTGGCGGTCGCGGCCGAGGTGCGCAAGCGCGACGTCACGCTGGAAGTGCGCGAGCGGCTGCGCGAGCGCGAGGCGGTGCCTGACCTGTGGCTGTGCGCCGCGCCGATCAGGAAGGGGCGGATCGACTGGGTGGTCGAAAAGGCGTGCGAGCTGGGCGTCGCCCGCGTCGCGCCGGTGCTGACGCGGCGCGCGGTGGTGGACAAGCTGAACCTCGACCGGCTGCGTGCGCATATGGTCGAGGCGGCGGAGCAGTGCGGCCGCACCGCGCTGCCCGAACTGGTGGAGCCGGTGAAGCTGGCGGCGATGCTGCGCGCATGGCCCGTCGATCGCGCGCTGTTCTTCGCCGACGAGACCGGCGGCGCGCCCGCACTGGCGGCCATGCGCGGGCATGCAGGGCCGGCAGCGATCCTGATCGGCCCGGAAGGCGGGTTCGACGCCGAGGAACGCGATGCGATCCGCGCGGTGCCGCAGGCGGTGGGAATTTCGCTTGGCCCGCGCATCCTGCGCGCCGAGACCGCCGCGGCGGCGGCGGTGAGCCTGTGGATGGGCGCGGCGGGAGACTGGTGATCGCCCCCCGGCGATATTCACGGGTAGCCGGGGATTTCATCCCCCCTTTCGCGGATCGTTTCACATCCCTAAATGCGCGCCATGAGCACCAAGACGGTTTCATCCAGCAACGCACCCGTGATCGAGAGCCGCGCGCAGCTCATCGATTATTTCGCGGGAGGCGAGAAACCGCGCGAGCGGTGGCGGATCGGTACCGAGCATGAGAAGTTCGTCTATTCGACGGCCGATAATCACGCCCCATCCTATGACGAGCCGGGCGGCATCCGCGACCTGCTGGGCGAACTGACCGCGTTCGGCTGGTCGCCGGTCGAGGAGGGGGGCAAGGTGATCGCGCTCTCCGGCCCTGACGGCACCGTCAGCCTGGAGCCGGCGGGGCAGCTGGAGCTGTCGGGCGCGCCGCTGGAGAATCTGCACGAAACCTGTGCGGAAACCGGGCGGCACCTCAATCAGGTGAAGGCGGTGGGGGAGAAGCTGGGGCTCGGCTTCCTCGGCCTTGGCATGTGGCCGGACAAGACGCGCGCCGATCTGCCGATCATGCCCAAGGGGCGGTACGGCATCATGCTGAACCACATGCCGCGCGTCGGCAGCCTGGGCCTCGACATGATGCTGCGTACCTGCACGATCCAGGTGAACCTCGATTATTCGAGCGAGGCGGACATGGCGCAGAAATTCCGCGTCGGGCTGGCGCTACAGCCGCTGGCGACCGCGCTGTTCGCCAATTCGCCGTTCACTGAGGGGAAACCCAACGGTTTCCTGTCGTTTCGCAGCCATATCTGGTCGGATACCGATGCCGCGCGGACCGGCATGCTGCCCTTCGTGTTCGAGGACGGGTTCGGGTATGAGCGCTATGCCGACTATGCGCTCGATGTGCCGATGTACTTTGTCTATCGCGACGGGCGGTACATCGACGCGGCGGGGTTGAACTTTCGCGATTTCCTGCGCGGCGAACTGGCGGTGCTGCCGGGCGAGAAGCCCACGCTGGACGATTGGGCCGACCATTTGTCGACCGCCTTTCCCGAAGTGCGGCTGAAGACGTTTCTTGAGATGCGCGGCGCCGATGGCGGGCCGTGGAGCCGCATCTGCGCGCTGCCGGCGCTATGGGTCGGGCTGCTCTACGACCAGGCCGCACTGGACGCGGCATGGGACCTGGTGCGCGACTGGGACATGGCGGAGCGCCAGGCACTGCGCGACAGCGTACCGAAACTGGGGCTGGACGCGCCGCTTCCGGGCGGCGGAAAGCTGCGCGACATTGCCGGTGAGGTGCTGGACATCGCCGGGGCCGGGCTGACGGCGCGCGCGCGGATGAACTCGGCGGGCGATAGCGAGAACGGATTTCTCGACCCGCTGCGCGACATCGTGCGGAGCGGCAAGGTGCCGGCCGAGCTGTTGCTCGATCGCTATCACGGCGAATGGGGCGGGGACGTGTCGAACATCTATGACGGGTCGCGCTTCTGAGCCGGTTGTGAGGCCGTCCAGGCGGTAAGGACGAGCTGGCGATAGACGGGCGCGAATTCGCGCTGCTCGCGCTGCGCGGCACCGTCGAAGCTGGTGTAGGTCGCCACGCGTTCCCGCCCGGCGGCGGCGACCAGCCGGAATTGCCGCAGCGCCGAGGCATAGTCACCCTGTAATCGCGCGATGACGCCGAGCATCAATTCGGTCTGAAGGCGTTCGGAATGCGTCGGCGGCAGCACCGCGCGCTGGATCTCCGCCGCCTTTTGCAGGCGGGCGATGCCGCTGTCCCTTTTGGTGCGCAGTTCGCACATGCCGATCAGGAACTGTGCGCGTGCCGCGTTGGGATGCTGTCCGCGCGCATAGGGGGTGCGGCTGTCGCTGGCGACATAGGTAAATGAATCCAGTGCCTTGCCAGCGAGAATGAGGATTTCGTCGCAGCGATCCTGCATGAACATGCTCTCCGCCTGGCGCAGTTGGGCGAGCGCGATCTCCGGATGCAGCACCGGCAGGCGTTTCGAAAGGATCGCGATCCCGGTGGCGCGCTCCTCGATCGCGCGCGTGCGCTGCCCCTGACGCTCCAGGATCGCGGCGACGGCGATCCGCGCCCGCCCGGTGAGCAGATGATCGGCGCCATAGGCGGCCGTGTAGAGATCGAGCGCGCGGGTGGCGATCGTCACCGCCTCCGGACCGGTGCTGACTTCGGCGAAATCGCGATATGCCTCGGCAAGCCGGGCGGGCGGGGCGTTCGCAGCCTGAAGCCGCGCCACGACACCGCGCTGAATCTCCAGCGCGTCGCGTGCGCGATCGATCGCCACCAGATGCCGGGCATAGGCCGCGTCGGCGTCGATCGGCAGCATCGCGTCGCGCGTCCGGATCGCCCGGGCGCGGACCTCTGCGAACATCGGTTCGGCATCGGCATATTTGCCCATCGCGCTCAGCGCGCGCGCACGGACCAGGAGCATGGCGACGATGGTGGGATGATCCTGGCCGAAGGCACGCTGCGCCGCCGGCATGGAGAAGCGCAGGACCGAGTCCGCCTGGTCCGCGGCGCCGGCGGTCATATAGGTCTCGGCCCCGCGAAGTCCGGCGGCAAGCGCCCGTTCGGCCTTGGCGGGGTTGCGGACATAGTCGGTCTGGATCGACCAGTAAGCGACGAAGCCGGATGCGGCGTCGAACAGATCGCCCTGCGCCGCCGCCGCCTGCGCGCGGAGCAGATGCGCCTCCGACATGTCGTCCCACAGCCGGCGGCGCTGGGCGGCGATGCGGGGGAAATCGGGATCGACCTGTTCCGGCTTTTTCTTCTGAAACTCCGCGCGACCGATCGCATCGTCATAGGCGTCGTCGATCGGGTCCGACACCTTAAGGACCGTCATTCGCGCGGCCTCTGCCACATCGCGCGCCTCGCGATAGCTGCCGGCGGCGAGCAGCGCGCGCGCCCATGCCATCGACAGGTCGAAACAGGCATCGGTGTCCGGATTCGCGCGTCCACAGGCGCGAGCCGCCGCCTCCAGCGACGCAAGGCTGGCGCGCGGGGGGACGGCGACGCGCTGCGCGGCCAGAATCGACTGTGTGGCGGTTGCCCCTGCCGGGCCGGCGCCCACCAGCGCAAGGGCGGGCAGGAAAAGGGCGAATAGGCGCATCGCGGCGATGCTATCACGCCGAACCGCGCAGGCGAGCGACAAATGCTGACGTCACCCGCAGGCCGGGCAGCCGGGATCCTTTGGCAGGACGAGGGTTCGAAAACGCAGCGACAGCGTGTCGGCGATGAGAAGCTTGCCCGCGCTGTCCTCACCGAACGGGACGATCGCCCGGATCACTTCGAGCGCGGCAAGGCTGCCCATGATGCCGGTCAGCGCACCCAGCACGCCGTCTTCCGCACAGCTTCCGCCATGCGCCTGGGGATTTTCGCCGACAAAACAGCGGTAGCAGGGCCGATCGCCTTCCCAGCCGCGAAAGACGCCGAGCTGGCCCTCGAAACGACCGACGGCGGCGGCAACGAGCGGGATGCGAAGCGCCAGCACGGCGTCGGCGACGGCGAGGCGCGTGGCAAAATTGTCGGTTCCGTCGAGCACCACGTCATGGCCGTCGAGCAGACCGGGCGCGCTTGCCGCGTCGATGCGACGTTCGATCGCGGTGACCTGAACATGCGGGTTCAGCCCGGCGAGCGCCTCGGCCGCCGCCCCGGCCTTGGGGATTCCGATATCGGCGGTGCGGAACAGCGTCTGGCGTTGAAGGTTGGAGGCGTCCACCCGGTCGGGGTCGATCACGCTGAGATGACCGACGCCTGCCGCGGCAAGATATTGAAGCGCGGGCGAACCGATCCCGCCCGCCCCGATCACCGCCACCCGCGCGCGCTTGAGTCGGACCTGCCCGGCGCCGCCGATTTCGGGAAGGACGAGATGGCGCGCGTAGCGGGCGAGTTCGTCGTCGCCCAGGCTCACGGCGCCCTGCTCACGAATGCCAGGCAAAGGTGACCGTCGCCCGATACCATTGCTCGGCGGTTGAGGCGCGGGCGGCGAGATTGTTGCGCGCGAAGCTGATGACCAGCCCGGCGGCATATTGTTCGACCATGCGACAGCCGATCGCGCGCGGAACGGTGGTGCGAACGCCCAGTTCGGGGTCGACGAGCACCGCGACCTCCACCCGTAGCGCGGGGCGGCCATCCACCAGCCGGCGCAGCTTGCATCGGCCCGCATAGGCCTGGGCGCGGACATAATCGTGCATCGCCCGCGTCATCTGGGGCGGCTGGCGATAGGGAAGGTCGGGCAGGTTGTTCCAATCGACGCCCGCGACCGGCTGGGGATCGGGCGTGTCCTGGCCGGTCGAACCGGCGCTGGCGAGCGACGCGACCAGCAGCAGAGGCGCGGACAGCATCACCGTCCGGTCGATCCAAAGCCGCCGGCGCCACGCGCGGTTTCGTCCAGCGTCTCGACCAGGTCGAAATCGGCGCGTTGCACCGGCGCCGGTACCAGTTGGGCGATGCGGTCGCCGCGCGCGATCGGAAAGGGCGCGTCGCCCAGATTGGCGAGAATCACCTTCACCTCGCCGCGATAGTCGCTGTCGATCGTGCCGGGCGTGTTGAGGCAGGTGATGCCGTGCTTGAGCGCGAGGCCGGAGCGTGGGCGGACCTGGACCTCGTAGCCGTCGGGAATCGCCATCGCGAAACCGGTTGCGACGGCATGGCGCGCGCCCGGCGCAAGCGTCAGCTCCTCGGCGGCAACCACGTCCATGCCGGCGGCGCCGGCGCTGGCATAGGCGGGCAGCGGCAGGTCCGCGCCATGGGGCAGGCGAACGATGCGGATGCGGATCGGCGCCAGCGTCACGATGCCGTACCCCGGGGCAGCGCCGCGGCGAGGCGGCGCGTGGCGTCCAGCACCTGTGGGTCGTCCAGCACCCTTGTTCCGCCCTTTGGCAGGATGCGGAAATCGGTGGCGATGCCCCGCAGGCTGAGCGCTTCGGCGTAGCTGCGCGCGAATTTGGCGGGCAGGGGGCCGTTATCGGCGCTGCTGACCAGTGCGGCACGCAGATCCGGCGCGATCCCGCCGGCGGTCTGCAACGGATCGAGGCTGTCGACCCTGGCCCGCCAGGGATCGGCCTGCTTCTCGCGCCCGGCCATGTAGCGCCGCCATTCGGGGAGCGCGCAGGGACAGGAAACCAGCACCATGCCGTCGATCGTGCCGGGGCGCAGACCCGCGATATTGGCGACGATCGCTGCGCCGCCGCCCTCACCGATCGCGATCACCCGCGCCTTGCGATAGCGGCTGCGCAGCGCCCGGATCGTGTCGGCGACGGCGCCCACCCGGTCCGCCGTATAGTCATCGCCCGTGCCGGTGCCGCGCACGCCGGGCGACATGTTTCCGGCGCCGTCCGAATAGCCGGGGCGCAGGATGCGGACGACCGCGCTGCCCGGCTCCGCAGCGGCGAGCGCGCCGGCAAAGGCGCTCAGGTCGATATCGGTGCGGCTGGCACCGTCGCCATGGACGATGACGAACAGGGCGGTGGCGGTGCGGGACGGCGCGCCGAGCGTCTGGGTGTACAGCGCCGGTGTCGATGACGCCGTCGTCCGCGTTGCCGTGGTGGCGCAACCGGCAAGCAGCAGCGCGGCGAGGGTCAGGCTAAAACGCATCGGCGATCCGATCGGCAAGGCGGCGCGCGACCTCGCGCTTCGACAGGGCTGGCCAGTCTTCGACGCCGTTCGCGGTGACAAGATGGATGGTATTGGCATCTCCGCCCATCACATCGCCGGAAACGTCGTTCGCGACAATCCAGTCCGCGCCCTTTCGGGTTCGTTTCGCGACGGCATGGTCGATCACGCGCTCGGTTTCGGCGGCGAAGCCGACCAGCAGGGCCGGACGCTTCGCTCCGCCGGCGAGTGTGGCGAGAATGTCGGGATTTTCGGTGAGCGACAGATGCGGTGCGTGCTCGCCCTTCTTGATCTTCTGAACGGCGGCGCTATCGGCGCGCCAGTCGGCGACGGCGGCAACCATCACCGCCGCGTCGGCGGGCAGCGCGGCATCGACCGCATCAAGCATCTCGCGCGCGGTTTCGACGTCGATCCGATCGACCCCGGCGGGGGTGGGGAGCGTGACGGGGCCGGCGACCAGCGTGACCCGCGCGCCCAGCGTCGCCAGCGCACCGGCGATTTCGAACCCCTGTTTCCCCGACGACCGGTTGGCGATGTAGCGGACCGGGTCGATCGGCTCATGCGTCGGCCCGGCGGTGACGACGACGTGCCGGCCCGCCAGCCGCGCCGACGCGGGAGGGGTGAGCGCCGCTTCGATCGCCGCGAGGATCGCGGGCGGTTCGGGCAGGCGGCCGGGGCCGAATTCGCCGCACGCCATGGCGCCCTCATCCGGCTGGAGCACGGTGACGCCATCGTTGCGGAGGGCCGCGACGTTGCGGCGCGTGGCGGCATGTTCCCACATCCGCACGTTCATCGCCGGGGCCACCAGCACCGGCTTGTCGGTGGCGAGGAGCAGCGTGGTCGCGAGATCGTCGGCGATGCCGTTGGCCATCCGCGCCAGCAGGTCGGCGGTGGCGGGGGCGACGACGACCAGGTCGGCGTTGCGGCTGAGCTGGATATGCCCCATCTCCGCCTCGTCCTTGAGGTCCCACAGGGTCGAATAGACCTGGTTTTCGGAGAGGGCGGCCAGCGTCATCGGCGTGACGAAATGTGCGCCGCCGGCGGTCAGGACACAGGTCACGTCGATGCCCGCCTTGCGCGCGAGGCGGATCAGTTCGCACGCCTTATAGGCCGCGATGCCGCCGCCGACGATCAGGAGGATGCGCTTCATCCGACGATCCCTAGCGCCGAACCCGGGTCACCACCACCCGCCGTCCGTCGAACGCGCGGGCGACGAGGTCGCGCAGCCCGTCAGGCACGAACAGCAGGCCGACGAGAAAGACCGGCGCGACCATCAATCCCCAGTAAAAGGTGTCGAGACGCGCGAAGAGGCCGATCGCGAGCGCCCAGCCGGCGAACAGTGCAAGCGCCCGCAGCGCCAGCGGGTCGCGCTGGCCGGTCCAGCCGAACAGCGTCAGCGCGATCAGCAGCGCGGCAAGGAATTGGGGCAGGAGCTGGAGCCCTGTCGCGAGCGTCATCGCCCGCACGAAGAGGCCGAAGCCGTGCAGGCCGCTCCATCCCGGCGATGTGGCGTCGAGCGGGCTGGTGACGCCATGGACGGCGACCGCATGGGCGATCAGCGCGATCGCGAACACGCCGAGCGCCGCACCCCATCCCATTGCCTCGCGTCGGCGTCCCTCCGCCAGCGCGATCGCGCCCATCGCCACGGCATAGAGCGCGGCGGTTTCGCGGATCAGCATCGCGATCAGCGCGACGGCGGCGGCCTCTACCCAGCGGTCCGGCCGTCGCAGCGCGAGGCTGAGCGCGACGAGCAGGCCGGCCCAGATCTCGTGAAAGGCGACCAGGTCGGGCTGGACGAATGCGAGCATGCCCGCGGCCAGCAGGATCGCGGCGGCCAGTCGGGCGGGCAGGCGGGGCAGCATCCGGGCGAGACGAAGGAACCAGGCGATCGTCGTTGCTGCGGCGAGCAAGAGCAGCAGGGCGATCGTCAGCGCCGGGGGCAGGGTCGCCTGTACCACCGCAAGGCCGGGCATGCGGAAGGTGAGGAAGGGCCGCAACGGATAGCCGCCGGCGCGCAGCGCATCCGCCGTCGCGCGATAATAATCCTCGCCATGCGCAACCGCGGCCACGATCGATTCGTACAGCGCGATGTCGGTCTGGCCGGTGCCGTCGATTGCGGCCGGCGGGGGCGGTGGAACCAGGAAGACGGTGAGCGACAGGAGCAGCAGCGCCGCCAGCGCCGCCAGCGCGATCCGCGCCTGCCGCCGGGAGAAGGTCGCAAACCGGCTGGGCGTCGCGAGCCAGATCGGCGCGGGGGGCTGCACGCCGGTCAGGTCAGCAGCAGCGTCGCGGCGACGCCCGCCGCCGCAGCGAAAATGGCGACCGCGGCATAGCGCCAGCCGCCACCGACCCGCACCACCTCAATCTCGCGCAGCGGCGGGGCCGGGGGCGCGCCGCCGGGATCGGGAAAACGACGCTCGATATTGCGGATCAGGCGGGGCAGGCGCGCGAGCGTCTTCAGGTCCTCCGCGATCCGGTCGGCGATGAACGCTTCCGGGCCGAGTTCGGTGCGGATCCATTCGCGGACGAACGGCGCCGCGCTGTCCCACAGGTTGATATCGGGATGCAGGCGCGTCGCCACGCCCTCCACCATCACCATCGTCTTTTGCAGCAGCAGCAGATGCGGCTGGGTCTGCATGTCGAAATCGCGGGTGATGTTGAACAGGCTGTCGAGCATCATGCCGACCGACATGTCCTTGACCGGCAGGCCGCGCATCGGTTCGCCCACGGCCCGCAACGCGGTGGCGAATTCGGCGACGTTATGATGGGCGGGGACATAGCCCGCCTCGAAATGGATTTCGGCGACCCGGCGGTAATTGCCGGTGATGAGGCCATAGAGGATTTCGGCGAGCCAGACGCGGGCGCGCCGGTCGATCCGGCCCATGATGCCGAAATCGATCGCCGCGATCCGGTCGCCGGGCAGGGCGAACAGATTGCCCTGGTGCATGTCGGCGTGGAAAAAGCCTTCCGAGATCGCCTGGCGCAGAAAGGCGCGCACCAGCGTGTTGGCGAGCCGTTCGGTATCGTGGCCGGCAGCGATCAGCGCGTCGCGGTTCGACAGCTTGATCCCGTCGATCCATTCGAGCGTCATGACCTTCCCGGTCGTGCGCTGCCAGTCGATGACGGGTACGGTGAAGTCCGGCTCCGCCTCCATCGATTCGCCGAGTTCGGAGGCGGACGCCGCTTCCCGGCGCAGATCGAGTTCGCGCGCGGTCCAGCGTTTGAAGGTTTCGATGACCAGGCGCGGGCGCAGGCGCGCGGCTTCGCCGCCCATGCCCTCGACCTGAGCTGCGGCCCATTCATAGGTGTCGATCGCGCGCGCGAATTCCGCCTCGATCCCCGGGCGCAGCACCTTTACCGCGACCTGCCGCCCGTCGGTGGTGATGGCGCGATGCACCTGCGCGATCGAGGCGGCGCCGATCGGCACCTCCTCGATGCTGGCGTACAGATCGCTCAGCGGTCGGCCAAAGCTCGTCTCCATCGCGGTGCGGATGACGGGGTAGGGGACGGGGGGGAGCGCATCCTGGAGCCGGAGCAGGTCGGCCGCCGCGGCCTCGCCGATCAGATCGGGCCGGGTCGCAAGCGTCTGGCCCAGCTTGATCGCCGCCGGGCCGATCGCCTGGAGCGCATCGGCGTAGCGCGGCACGTCCGGCACGCGCGCACCGAACCGGGCGATGCGTGCGAGCCGGCGCACGGGAAGCGGCGTGTTGCGATCACGCTCTATCCCGCGCAGCGCACCGTGCCGCGCGAGGATGCGCCCCCATTTCAGCAGGCGCCAGAGATGGACGGCGGGAGCGGTCAAATCTTCCAGCCGCTGTGAATGGCGACCAGGCCGCCCAGCATCGGTTCGACGCGGGTCTGAACGAAACCGGCGTCGCGGATCATCCCCTCGAACGTGGGCATGTCCGGGAAGCGGCGGATCGATTCGATGAGATAGCGATAGCTATCCTCGTCATTGGCGAGCAGCTTGCCGAGTTTCGGCACCAGGCGGTGCGAATAGGCGTCGTAGATGTCCGCGAAGCCCGGCCAGAGCGTCGTCGAAAATTCCAGCACGAAGAACCGCCCGCCACGGCGCAGGACGCGATGTGCCTCCCGCAGCGCGCGGGGGATGTCCGTGACGTTCCGGATTCCAAAGGCGATCGTGTAGGCGTCGAAGAAACGGTCCGGCCATTGCAGCGCCTCGGCATTCGCCTCGCTCCATACCAGGCCGTCGATCCCGCGCTTGGCCGCGCGCTCGATGCCGACCGCCAGCATGTCGGGATTGATGTCGGCGACGGTGACCGCCGCTCCCGATTCGGCCATGCGAAAGGCGATGTCGCCGGTGCCGCCGGCCATGTCGAGGATCGCCTCCCCCGCGCGCGGCTTCACCCGGCGGACGAACACGTCCTTCCAGACGCGGTGCAGGCCGCCCGACATCGCGTCGTTCATGAGGTCGTAGCTGGAGGCGACGCTGGAAAAGACGCCGCCGACGCGGCGGGTCTTCTCGTCGGGCGCGACGTCCTGATATCCGAAGGAGACGGTGTCGGTCATGCGCCTGCCCTTAGCGGCCCTTGTGGGCGGGGCAAAGCCCGCTTAGCTGGGCAAAATGCCCGAGCTTCCCGAAGTCGAGACAACCGTGCGCGGACTGGCCCCGGTGCTGGAGGGGAGGCGGATCGCCCGGGTGACGCTGCGCCGGCCCGACCTGCGCCGGCCGATGCCCGAGGATCTGGGCCAACGGCTCACCGGGGCGCGGGTCGTCGCGCTGGGTCGTCGCGCCAAATACGGGCTGATCGATACCGATCGCGGCGACACGATGATCTTTCATTTGGGCATGTCGGGGCGGTGGCGGGTCGATCCCGGCGAGATGCTGACGCACGACCATCTGGTGCTGGAGACGGAGGCGGGCCGGATGCTCGCACTCAACGATCCGCGCCGGTTCGGATCGGTCGATCTGGTCGAAACCGCCCGAATCGCGGCCTGGCCCGCCTTTGCCGCGCTGGGACCGGAACCGTTGGGGCCACAGTTCACCGCCGCGCATCTGGCGGGCGCGTTTGCCGGGCGGAGCGCGCCGGTGAAGGCGCTGCTGCTGGATCAGCGGATCGTCGCCGGCCTGGGCAACATCTATGTCTGCGAAGCGCTCCACATGGCGGGAATCGCGCCGACCCGTGCGGGCGGGCGGATCGGCGAGGCGCGGCTGGCGCAGCTGGTGCTGGCGATCCGTGCGGTGCTGGCGGCCGCGATCGAGGCAGGCGGATCGACGCTGCGCGATTATGCCCGGCCCGATGGGGAACTCGGCTATTTCTCGAAGCAGTGGCGCGTTTATGGGCGCGAGGGGGAGCCATGCCTGTGCGGCGCACCGGTGCGCCGACGCGTGGATGGCGGGCGATCGACCTTCTACTGCGCGAAATGCCAGCGATAGCGGTGCGAAGCTGCCTGCTTGCGGTTGACCGAATCGCATCCTCCCGCTAAGGGGCGCGCTTTCCCGAGGCCGGGGCAGTGGTTCCGCGCCTTTTTTCGCACAGACAGCAGGAACGAAGATTCATGGCGAACACGCCGCAAGCCAAGAAGCGCATCCGTCGCAACGCCCGCCGCGCCGAAGTCAATGGTGCGCGCGTCGGCCGCATCCGTACCTTTGTGAAGAAGGTCGAGAGCGCGTGCGAATCGGGTGACAAGGCGGCAGCCGAATCGGCGCTGAACGCGATGCAGCCGGAACTGGCGCGCGGCGTGGCGAAGGGTGTGGTTCACAAGAACACCGCGGCGCGCAAGTTCTCGCGCCTGACCAAGCGCGTCGCCGCGCTGGCCTGACGTCCCGCAAAATCAACGGTTTTCAAACCCTGCCGGACGCGTCCGGCAGGGTTTTTCGTGTGTCATCAACCACTTGGTTAACGCGCGTTGAAGATTTCGGCGGAATACCACGAGTCGCGCTGCCACATATTTGTCACGCGCTCAAAAAATCATTTTTAAGCAATGGCTTAATCGATAAATAGCGGTTTTCCGGGGAAGTCTTGAGTCAAGCCTACTTATTTCAGATTCTTTACACCCCGCCCCCTTGATCGACTCAAGAAACCGTCCCTAAAACGAACTCTCGCCGCGACATTCTCGCGTGCGAATCCAGCGAAGGTCTCAGCCCAGTGCGGATGCGATTCCGCCTGAGGGAGCCTTTTGTCTGGACAATTCGGCGCGGCGGCGGGGGCTGCCGCTTGGGGGAACGGCCCGTGTGCGGGCGAGACGGAATTGAGGGCGAGAGGATGGATCAAGCCAAGGCCTGGACACGCGTGCGTGGCAATCTGCGGCTATCCGCAGGCCAGCGGCTGTTCGACCAGTGGCTGAAGCCGATCGTCCTGATCGAAAGCGCCGATGCGGAGACGGTCCGGCTCGGCCTGCCGTCGGCATTCATGACCAATTGGGTCAAGGGCCATTATGCCGATCGGCTGTTGATGGAATTCCGCGCCCAGCTGCCCTCCGTCCGCACCGTGTCGATCGAGACGCTTGCGCGCGAGGTCCGCGAACTGACCGCAGAGGCGGCCGACGCGCCGGTGGCGCCCGCTGCCCCGGCGTCGAAGCCCGCGGTCGAGCGGCCGCGGTTCGATTCGCGCTTCACCTTCGACCGGTTCGTGGTCGATACGTCGAACCGGGTCGCGGTCAACGCTGCCAAGGCGATGGCCGAGCCGGGCAAGCCGCGGTTCAGCCCGCTCTACCTCCACAGCAACACCGGGCAGGGCAAGACCCATTTGATGCATGCGATCGGCCAGACGTTCCTCGACGCCTGTCCGGACGCGACCGCCATCTACATGCCCGCCGAACGCTTCATGTTCGAATTCGTCCGCGCCGTGCGCGAAAAGGACACGTTCGCGTTCAAGGCGCGACTGCGCGGCGTCGATCTGCTGATGATCGACGACCTCCAGTTCATCGCGGGCAAGGAATCGACGCAGGAAGAGTTCTTCCACACCGTGGACGAGTTCATGCGCGAGGGGAAAAGGCTGGTGATCGCCGCCGATCGCAGCCCGCTGGCGCTGGAGGGCGTCGAGGCGCGGCTGGCATCGCGGCTGGGCGCCGGACTGGCGGCGGACATCAAGCCCGCCGAACTGGGGCTGCGCCGCGCGATCCTGGACCGCAAGCTGGAGGACATGCCGGGCGCGAAGGTGCCGGACGATGTGCTCGACCTGCTCGCGATGCGGATTTCGAGCAGCGTTCGCGAACTGGAGGGCGCGCTCAACCGCCTGGTCGCCTATGCGCAGCTCAATGAGGAGCCGGTGACGGTCGCCTTCGCCGAAAACGTGCTGGGCGAGGCGCTGCGCGGCAGCCAGCGGCGCATCACCATCGACGAGATCCAGAAGGCGGTGTCCAGCCATTTCGACGTCAAGCAGCTCGACCTGGTTTCCCAGCGTCGCGCGGTGGCGATCGCCCGCCCGCGACAGATCGCCATGTATCTGGCCAAGCGGCTGACCACGCGTTCGCTGCCCGAGATCGGTCGCAAGTTCGGCAATCGCGACCATTCGACCGTCATCCATGCGGTCCGCCGCATCGAGGAACTGCGCGGCACCGACAGCGAGATCGACGGCGCGGTGCGCAGCCTGATGCGCCAGCTGGAAGCGTGAAGCCGCGTGGCCGCTGAGGTCGCGGTCTATCTGCTGATCGTCAACGTGCTGACTTTTCTGGCGTTCGGGCATGACAAGCAGCGCGCCATCGGCGGTGGGCGCCGGGTTCCGGAGGCGCGGCTGCTGGGCCTGGCGCTGATCGGCGGTTCACCGGCGGCGCTGCTCGCGCGTCAGGTCTTTCGCCACAAGACGCGCAAACAGCCCTTTTCCACGATCCTGTTGCTGATCGTCGCGCTACAGGCGGGCGTGCTGGCCGCCCTGGCCCTGCGCTAGACCAGCAGTCCCATCGTCTCCTGCACCTTGCGCAGCAGCGGCGCGGCAAGCGTGGCGGCGCGCTCCGCGCCCTTGCGCAATTCGGCATCGACGGCGGCGCGGTCCGCCATCAGGCGCACCATCTCGTCGCGGATCGGGCCGAGCTTCGCGACCGCGAGGTCTGCGAGCGCGGGTTTGAACGTGCCGAAACCGTGTCCGGCATATTCGGCCATCACATCCTCTGGCGTGCGTCCGGCCAGCGCGGCGAAGATGGTCACGAGATTGCGTGCCTCCGGTCGCGCGTCCAGTGATTCGAACGTGTCGCCCAGTGCTTCCGGATCGGTCTTCGCCCTGCGGAATTTCTGGGCGATCGTGTCGTCATCGTCGATCATGTTGATCCGCGCCGCATCGGACGGGTTGGATTTCGACATCTTCGCGCTCGCGTCGCGCAGGCTCATGATGCGCGGTGCCGCCTTGCTGATCAGCGGATCGGGCTGAATGAGCAGGTCGATCCCGTAGTCGAGGTTGAACTTGGCGGCGATGTCGCGCGCCAGTTCCAGATGCTGTTTCTGATCCTCCCCGACCGGCACGTGCGTCGCGCCATAGAGCAGGACGTCCGCGGCCATCAGGACGGGATAGTCATAGAGGCCGACGCTCGCGCCCTCGCGATTCTTGCCCGCCTTGTCCTTGAACTGGGTCATGCGGTTGAGCCAGCCGACGCGCGCCACATTGTTGAGCAGCCAGGTCAGCTCGCTGTGCGCCGGCACCCGCGCCTGGTTGAACAGGATCGAGCGGGTAGGGTCGATCCCGCTCGCGATCATCGCCGCGGCAATCTCGAACGTATTGTCGCGCACCGCCTGCGGCTCGATCCATTCGGTCAGGCCGTGCAGATCGGCGATGAAATACATGCTCTCGCCGCCCGCCGCCTCGACATCGTCCTGCATGCCGACCCATTGCAGAATCGCGCCGAGATAGTTGCCGAGATGGAGATTGCCGGTGGGCTTGATGCCGGAAACGACGCGCATGGGGTCTCTCTTGTGGTTCAGGCTTGTGGTTCAGGCGGCGGGACGGCGGCGCAGCAGCGCCCGCAGGTCGCCGATCCGTACCGCCCCCGTGCCGAGGCACGCGACCGCGTACACGACACAGCCCGCGCCGACCAGCGCCAGCATCGCCAGCGTGCGTACGGTCCAGCTGCCGGTAGTATAGGGCGCGAAACGATCGTTGAGAAAGAACATCACCGCGCCCATCGCCAGCGCGGCACCGACCAGCCGCCAGGCGCGGCGCGACAGTTGTGCGTCGGGATGGAAATGCCCGCGCCGTCGCAGCGCGCGATAGAGCAACCCGACATTGACCCACGAGGCGATCGCGGTGGCGAGTGGCGGCCCCATATGCTGAAGCGGCACGATCAGCGCGAGATTGAGCAGCAGGTTGACCGCGATCGAGATGGTCGCGAAGCGCATCGGCGTCTTCGTATCCGACCGGGCGTAGAAGCCGGGGGTCAGCACCTTCACCAGGATATAGGCGGGCAATCCCACCGAAAAGGCGGCGAGCGCCTGCGCGGTGTGGATCGTGTCGCTGCGGGTGAAGGCGCCGTGCTGGAACAGCGCGGCGATGATCGGTCCGCCACAGATCACCAGCGCGGCGGTGGCGGGCAGGGTGAGGAACAGCGCCAGTTCGGCGCCGCGATTCTGTGTCGCCATCGCCTCATCGTCCTTGCCCGCGCCAAGTTGGCGCGCGATCGTCGGCAGCAATACGGTGCCAAGGCCGATGCCGATCAGGCCGAGCGGCAGCTGGTTCAGCCGGTCGGCATAATAGATGTAGGACACCGACCCTTCGGCCAGCAGGCTGGCGGCGAGCGCGGTCGAGATGACGAGATTGATCTGCACCGCGCCGGCCCCCGCCGCCGCGGGCGCGATGAGCGACATCAGCTTGCGCACGTCGGGGCTGAGGCGCGGCATCTGAATGCGCAGCCGCACGCCCGCCGAACGACAGGCGAGGATCAGCCAGACCAGCTGGGCGGCGCCCGCAACCGTGACCGCGATCGCCTGGTTACGCGCGGTGACGAGTACATCGCTGTGATGGAAACCCAGCAGGGCGATGATGAGCGTCAGGTTGAGCAGGATCGGCGCGGCGGCGTTGACCCAGAAGCGGTGAAGCGAATTGAGGATGCCGCCGAGCAGCGAGACGAGGCTGATCAGCAGCAGATAGGGAAAGGTGATGCGCGAGAGTTCGACCGCAAAGGCGAACTGATCGGGCGTCACATCGTTGAACCCGCCGGATAGCGCCCATACCACCGGCCAGGCGGCGATCTCCATGATCGCGGTGAAGCCGATCAACACGGGCAGCAGGACCGACAGTGATTCGTCGGCAAAGGCGAGGGCGGCGCGCGTGTCGCCGTCCGCCTCGCCCACCTTCTTGCTGAACATCGGCACGAAGGCGGCGCTGAACGCCCCTTCCGCGAACAGGGCGCGGAACAGGTTGGGGAGGCGGAACGCGATCAGAAAGGCGTCGGAGGCGAAGCTCGCCCCGACGAAGCGGGCGAACAGCGAATCGCGAACCAGTCCGAGCACCCGGCTGGCGAGCGTCAGCCCGCCGATCGACCCCAGCGCCCGGACGAGATTCATGGCGGCCCGCCCCCTGTACGCCGCGTCAGGCCTGGCCGGCTTCCCCGGCCTCGCCCTGCGCGCGATGCTGTTCGAGCTGCTGGTAATAGAGGCCGTTGAAATCGATCGGTTCGAGCATCAGCGGCGGGAACCCGCCGTCGCGCACGGCATCGGCCAGCACGCGGCGCGCGAACGGGAAGAGCAGGCGCGGCGCTTCGCCGAGCAGGAAGGGCTGCAACGCCTCGTCCGGCACGTTGCGCACGCCGAACAGCCCGGCATAGGACAGGTCGATCACGAACGCGACCTGATCGTCGATCTGTGCGCGCACGTCGATTTTCAGCGTCACTTCATGCACGCCCTCGCCGACTTCGGCGGCGCCGATGTTGAACTGAACGTCGAACGCGGGCTGCGCCTGTGCCTGATAGATGGCGGGCGAGTTGGGATTCTCGAACGAAAAATCCTTCACATATTGCGAGATGACACCGACCGAAGGCGCGGTGTCGGCGCCGTTCGCCAGCGGCTCGCCATTGGGCGCTGCGTTTTCCGGCTGATCCATTTTCGGGTAAATCCTTTGCGTCTGGGATATAGTCGCGGCGATCCGCGTTCGAGTGATCGTCGCGCCTAGCAGGGGCGTTGACCGGTTTCAACGGTGGCGCGAACGCGGTGTCGGTGGTGGCGTTCATCGTACATTTGAATCAGGCGCGTATCCTGCCTATGTGGAAATGGAAACGAGGTGTCGCACGTGTTCTTTGTCGTTCTCTTCGCCGCCATCGCCGCATTTCTGGCGCTGAGGCTTTATTCGGTGCTCGGCAAGCGGACGGGCCATGAACAGCCGTTGCCGCGCCCGGCGGAGGAGCGCGTCGGCGCGCCGCCGATGCCGCGCACGATCGACATCCCTGCCGAAGCGCGCGAAACCGGCCCGCGCACCGTAGAGAGCGGTGCCGAAAGCGGGCTGCGCGCACTGGTGGCGGCGGATTCGTCTTTCGACGTCAACCAGTTCGTGGAGGGCGCGAAGTCGGCCTATCGCATGATCCTGGAGGCGTTCTGGAAGGGCGACCGTGAGACGCTGGGCTGGCTGGTCGAGGATGAGGTGCGCGACAGTTTCATTGCCGCCATCGACGCGCGCGAGGCGGCGGGCGAAACGCTCGACAATCGTCTGATCTCGATCGAGCAGGCGGCGGTGTCCGATATCGCGGTCGAAGGTCGGATCGCGCGGATCACAATGCGGTTCGACGCCGATATCGCGGCAGTCACGCGCGACCGGGACGGCAATGTGATCGCCGGGTCGCTGACCGACGCGATCGAGACGCACGATGTCTGGGTGTTCAGCCGCGACCTGCGCAGCAACGACCCGAACTGGAAACTGAGCGACACCGACGAAGCCTGAACCGGCCGCGGTCACGATAAGAGGGAGGCTCTATGCGCGCCTGGGGGGTCGCGGCGCTGGCCGTGCTGTTGAGTGCATGCGCGTCCGGCGTGGTGCCGCCCGGTCGCCCACAACCGGTCGGGCGAGCGCCGATCCCGGGCAATGTCCCGGTACGCCAGCCTGTCGCCGCCACGCCGATCGCCCCGATCCCGGCGCCCGCCGCGCCGGCGACCGCGCTCACGGCCTCCGCCGCCGGGCTACTGGCGGGGCCGCCGGTCGATCGCCTGCCCATCACCATGGCAGCGGCGGCGCGCGGGCTGGATGCGTTCAAGCTGAGCTGTCCGGTGCTGACCCGGCGCGCCGATGCCAGCGGGCTGACCCGCCCGCAAGACTGGCGCGCGGCGTGCGATGCGGCATCGGGGGTGCAGGAGCGCGAGGCCACGTCGTTCTTTGCCCG
The DNA here is from genome assembly GCF_019635455.1 of Sphingomonas sp. Taxonomy (GTDB): domain Bacteria; phylum Pseudomonadota; class Alphaproteobacteria; order Sphingomonadales; family Sphingomonadaceae; genus Sphingomonas. Next base: position 55,178 of record NZ_JAHBZJ010000005.1, read on the forward strand.
TTATTTCGAGGCGGTACAGGTGGCCGATGGAAAGGCCTTTGCGACCGGCTATTTCGAACCGGAAATCGCCGGATCGCGCACCCGGCGTCCCGGCTATGACGTGCCGATCTATGGCCGGCCCGGCGATCTGATCGACGTCGATCTGGGCGCCTTTTCGGACGGCCTGGCCGGCAAGTCGATTCGCGGGCGGGTGGAGGGCGCGAAATTCGTCCCCTATTACGACCGCACCGCCATCGAACAGGGCGCGCTGGCCGGGCGCGGACTGGAAATCGCCTGGGCGGCGGATCCGGTCGAGCTGTTCTTCCTCCAGATCCAGGGATCGGGGCGGCTGCGCTTGCCAGACGGATCGGTGATGCGGATCGGCTATGCGAGCCAGAACGGGCGCGATTATACCGGAATCGGCAAGCTGATGCTCGACCGGGGGCTGCTTCAGCGCGGGCAGGCGTCGATGCAGGGGATCATGGCGTGGTTGCGTGCGAATCCCGAACAGGGTCGCGCGATCATGCGCGAGAACAAGAGCTACGTCTTCTTCCGCGAACTGACCGGCGCGGGGCCGCTGGGTGCGCTGGGCGTGCCGGTGACCGGACAGGGGAGCGTTGCGGCCGACCCGAAATTCGTACCGATGGGCGCGCCGGTATTTCTGTCGATGGATCGGCAGGATGCGACCGGCCTGTGGGTGGCGCAGGATACCGGCGGCGCGATCAAGGGGACCAACCGCTTCGACACCTTTTGGGGCGCGGGCGCGGATGCGCGCGCGATCGCCGGCGGCATGGCCGCGCGCGGAACCGCGTGGCTGTTGCTGCCGCGCGGCACTCTGGCGCGGCTGGGCGTCGCGGGCAATTGATGCGGGCCTGCGGTCGCGTCGCGCGCCGGACGGCCGCGCGGTGACGCCCGAAGAACGCGCGCTGTGGGCGCGGGTGACCTCGACGGTCAAGCCGATCGCGCGAAACCGGGCCGATGCGCCTGCGCCGCTCGCGCCTCCCGTTCGCGTTCATGCGCCGGGCGTCGCGCCGCCCGTCAAGCTGGCAAAGGCGAGCCCACCGCCGCCGCGCGTGCCACCGGCCGCGCGTCCGGTGCAGGACACGCTCGATGGCGGATGGGACCGGCGCCTGGGCCGCGGCATGATCGGACCGGATGCCAGCCTGGACCTGCACGGTCACACGCTGGAGAGCGCGCATGCGATGCTGGAGGCGGGGCTGGCGCGAGCGATCGCGCGGGGCGACCGGCTGTTGCTGCTGATCACCGGCAAGCCGCCGCGTCCGGATGCGCGCGGCCCCTATGCCCGTGGCGCGATCCGTGCCGCGGTGCCGGGATGGATCGCGGCGTCGCCGCATGGCGACCGTATCGCGGCGGTCCGCAACGCGCATCCGCGCCATGGCGGGCAGGGTGCGCTCTACATCGTCCTGCGCCGGGATCGGCAGGTATCGCGACTTAAATCTTAACCAATGACCCCTAGCATTGCCGGTTGTCGCCAGTGGGGGCGGGCAAACGGAGGGTCGCGACGTCGCGATGAACGGATTTTCGCTCAAGAGCCGTGCGATCGCGTTCGCGATCTGCGCCGGGGCGTTCGTGTTCATCCTGGCGCTCGCTGCGACGTCGCGCGGGCATTATGACGTCGCGAGCGCCGCTCGCGCACTGATCGCCGCGATCATCTGCGCCGCGATGTGCTGGGCCTATGCCGAACGCTCGATCGCAGTGACGGCGGAAGCGATCGATGCGGCGATCGATCGGCTTGCCCGCGCCGCAGGGGGCGATCTGGAGAGCGAAATTCCGCCCCAGGTCGCGGAATGCGTGCCGCCGCTGGCCGAGGCGATGAACGGGTTGTTCCAGCAGCTTCACGCCAATCTTGAGAGTGTTCAGCGGCTGGCGCTGTTCGATCCGGTGACCTCGCTCCCGAACCGGGTGCATTTCCGCCGCAGTTGCGAGCGGATGCTGGCCGATATGCCCGCCGACACGATGGCGGCGCTGTTCTTCATCGATCTCGACCGCTTCAAGGCGGTCAACGACACGCTGGGCCATGCGGTCGGCGATCAGCTGCTCGCGATGGTCGCCAACCGTCTGCGCGCGGTGGGCGATCGGTTTTCGGTCGAGGATGCGCAGGGACCGTTGATCGGCCGCTTGTCCGGTGACGAGTTCACGATGTTCTTCCCAACCCTCGCCCAGATCGGCGACGCGGACCGGGTGGGACGCGCGATCCTGTTCGCGCTTTCCGAAACCTTTGACCTGGCCGATCAGGAGGTATCGATCGGCGCATCGGTGGGGATCGCGATCCGGCCGGTCCACGGCACCACGCTGACCGATCTCATGCGCGCCGCCGACGCGGCGATGTACCACGCCAAGGCGCAGGGGCGCGGCCGGGCCGAGCATTTCACCGAACGGCTGGCCGCCGAGATCGCCGAACGGGCGCAGCTGGAAAGCGACCTGCGCGGGGCGGTGGAGCGTCAGCAGTTCGAGCTGGTGTATCAGCCGCAGGTCGGCGTCGCCGGCGGCGGGATCGTCGCCGCCGAAGCGTTGCTGCGCTGGCGCCATCCGGAGCGCGGCCTTTGCCTGCCGGCGACGTTCATCGACAGGGCCGAGGAGACCGGCCTGATCGTCGAGATCGGCGAGTGGGTGATCGAGAATGTCGCCGCGACCATCGCCCGCTGGGGCGAGATGGGGATCGAGCAGCGGATGGCGGTGAATATCAGCCCGCGCCAGCTCGACCATGCCGCCTTCTTCCACCGGCTTCGCGCCGCGATGCAGGCGGCCGGTGCGCCCGCGCATCTGCTGGAGATCGAGATCACCGAAACGCTGGCGATGCATTGTTCGAGTGACGTGATCGAGGCGATCGCCGCGCTGCGCGCCGACGGGGCGACGATCGCGGTCGATGATTTCGGAACCGGCTATTCCAATCTCGCGCGGTTGCGTGACCTGCCGCTCGACCGGGTGAAGCTGGACCGCAGCCTGGTCGAGCATGTCGCCACCAGCGCCGAGGCGCGGACGATCGTCCAGGCGGTGATCGGCCTGATCCACGGGCTGGGCTGCGAAGTCGTGGCGGAGGGGATCGAGACGGCCGCGCAGTTGGAAGTGCTGCGCGTGATCGGATGCGACATCCTCCAGGGATTCTACATCGCCGAGCCGATGGCAGAGGCGGAATTCCTGGAATGGGCGCGGCAATTGCCCGCCTACCCGACCCGCGCCGCCGGCTGATCAGGCGAAGACGCGCCGCAGAATCTCTGCATAGATCGAGGTCAACCCATGCAGGTCGTCGATCGCCACCGCCTCGTCCAGCTTGTGCATCGTTGCGTTGAGCAGGCCGAATTCCACCACCGGGCATAGCCGCGACAGGAAGCGCGCGTCGGACGTTCCGCCACTGGTCGACAGATCGGCGGTCACCCCGGTTTCCGCGCGGATCGCGCCGCGCACGATTTCCGAAAGCGGGCCGGGTTCGGTCAGGAACGCCTCGCCATAGACGCGGCCATGGACACGTGCCGCCGGCGCGTGGCTGTGGACGATCGCCTCGATCCGTTCGACCAGATCCGCACCGCGATGCAGGTCGTTGAACCGGATGCTGATCCGTGCGGCGGCGTGTCCGGGAATGACGTTGGTGGCGCGGTTGCCCACCGCCAGATCGATGATCTCGATATTCGATGGCTGGAACCAGTCGGTTCCCCGGTCCAGCACGATCGCGTCGATCTCCGCCAGCGCGCGGACGAGCCGCGGGACCGGATTGTCGGCGAGATGGGGGTAGGCGACATGCCCCTGGCGTCCGGGAAGGTCGATGTCGATGACGGTCGATCCGCGCCGCCCGATCTTGATCGTGTCGCCCAGCCGGCTGGTGCTGGTCGGCTCGCCGACCAGGCACATATCGGGGCAGATGCTCGCCGTCGCCATCCGCTCCATGATCGCAAGCGTCCCGAACGTCGCCGGCCCTTCCTCATCGCCGGTGATCAGCAGGCTGAGCGTGCCGGTTGCGGGAAGGCGCGCAGTCGCGGCGGTAAAGGCGGCGATCGCGCCCTTCATGTCCACCGCGCCGCGCCCATAAAGCAGGTCGCCGCGAATTTCGGGGACGAATGCGTCGCTCCCCCAGCCATCGCCGGGCGGCACGACGTCGAGATGGCCGGCAAAGGCGAAATGGGGTCCCGGCCCCGCCCGGCGCACCGCCAGAAGATTCTCGACCGGCCCGTCGGGCGCGTCGCCGGCGACGAACCGGTCGATGGCGAAACCCAGCGGGCGCAGCGCATCGGCCAGCACGTCGAACACAGCGCCGCGCGCCGGCGTCACGCTGGGCGCGGCGATCAGGGACTTGGTGAGTTCGACGACGTCGGGCAAGGAAGCGCTCCCATGGATGGAGGCTCCATTGCCCAAGCTCGCGCTCGATACAATCCCGCAGACCAACGCCACCGGCTATCCACCCGAATATGCGGCGGTGGTCGCGGGGCGCTGGTATCGCCGGCTCGCCCCGGCGGCGGGGCTGGAGGATTTCGGCGTGAGCCATGTGGTGCTGAAGCCCGGCGCCTGGTCCGCGCAACGCCATTGGCATACAGGCGAGGACGAACTGGTGGTGATGATCGCGGGCGAGGCGGTGCTGGTGGACGACGGCGGCGAGACGGTGATGCGCGCCGGCGATATCGCCGCCTTTCCCAAGAATGACGGCAACGGCCATGTCCTCCAGAATCGCGGGGAGGCGGATTGCGTGTTCGTCGCGATCGGTCGATCCGCCGAAAGCGCCTGTTACTATCCGGACATCGACATGCACCTGGCGCCGGGCGCCGGGTATCGGCGCAAGGACGGGTCCGCATTCTGATCGCGTCGCGCCATTGCCAATCCCTGTCCGGATCGCCTAGCGCCCCGGGCGTGATCGGAGACTTTCATCGTCGGGACCTGGCCGCATTGCGCGAGGCGGGTCGCTATCGCGCGCTGGCGCCGCGCACGGGGGTCGATTTCGCCTCCAACGACTATCTGGGCCTGGCCGGCGACCCGGCATTGCGCGCGGCGGTGACCGATGCTGCCGCGCGCGGGGTGGCGGTGGGATCGGGCGGCTCGCGACTGCTGCGCGGCAACGACCCCGAGATCGAGGCGCTGGAGGTCGAGGCGGCGGCGCGTTTCGGGTGCGAGGCCGCGCTGTATCTGTCGAGCGGGTTCGCCGCCAACACCGCGTTGATCGCGACCCTGCCGCAGCCGGGCGACCTGATCGTCCATGACGCGCTGATCCATGCCAGCGTCCATGACGGATTGAGGCTGGCACGGGCCGATCACGTCGCCGCGGCGCATAATGATGCGCAGGCGTTCGAGGATGCGATTTCGGCGTGGCGCGCGCGGGGCGGCACGGGGACCGCGTGGATCGCCGTGGAGAGCCTGTACTCGATGGATGGCGACCGCGCGCCGCTGGCGGAACTGGCCGCGATCGCGGACCGGCATGACGCGATGTTGCTGATCGACGAGGCGCATGCGACCGGCGTGTGGGGCGCGGGCGGACGCGGGCTTGCCGCCGGACTTGACGGGCGCGCGAATATTGTGACGCTGCGCACCTGCGGAAAGGCGCTGGGGTGCGAGGGCGCGCTGATCTGTGGCCCGCGGGTGATGGCGGATTTCCTGGTCAATCGCGCGCGACCCTTCATCTTCTCGACCGCGCCGTCCCCCCTGATGGCGGCGGCAGTACGCGCCGCGCTGTCGCTCGCGCTCGACGACCCGCAGCGGCGCGAGGCGCTGTTCCACCTGATCGCGCATGCCGAACGGGTGCTGGCGCCGCTTGGCGTGACCGTGACCGGATCGCAGATCCTGCCGCTGGTGATCGGCGAGGATCGGGCGACGATGGCGCGTGCGGAGGCGTTGCAGCACGCGGGATTCGACGTGCGCGGTATCCGTCCCCCCACCGTTCCGCCGGGGACGTCGCGATTGCGCATCTCGCTGACCCGCAACGTCGAAGCGGACGATATCGACCAGCTGGCACGGGCGCTGCGATGATCGTCGTCACTGGCACCGATACCGGGGTGGGCAAGACCGTCGCTTCGGCGGCGCTCGCCCACGCGCTGAACGCGACCTATTGGAAGCCGGTGCAGGCCGGGCTGGACGAGGAAACCGACCGTCAGGTCGTCGCGCGGCTGGCCGGGGTGGCGACGCTTGCCGAGGCGTATCGCCTGACCACCCCCTGTTCGCCGCATCTGGCTGCGGAGATCGACGGGGTCTCGATCGATCCCGCTCGCCTGACACCACCGCCGGGGCGGGTGGTGATCGAGGGTGCGGGCGGGGCGCTGGTCCCGCTGACCCGCGACCTGCTCTATGCCGATCTGTTCGCGCGCTGGGGCCTGCCGGTGGTCATCGTCGCGCGGACCGCGCTCGGGACGATCAACCACAGCCTGTTGACGATCGAGGCGCTGCGCAGCCGCAGTGTGCCGATCGCCGGCGTGCTGTTTTCCGGGTCGGAGGTCGCCGACAGCCAGGCGACGATCTGTGCGATGGGGGGCGTCCGGTCGCTGGGCCGGCTGCCGCTGCTCGACCCGCTGACCGCGACTGCGGTGCGGGAAGCCGCGTCCGGCCTCGATCTGGCGGGACTGGCATGACCTCGCCCGTCTGGCACCCCTTCACCCAGCATGGGCTGGACGAGCCGATCCCGCTGGTCACCCATGCCGAGGGCGCCGCGCTGTACACCGCCGACGGGCGGCGGGTGATCGACGCGATTTCGTCCTGGTGGGTGACGACGCACGGCCATCGCCACCCGCGCATCATGGCGGCGATCCGCGAACAGGCGGACCGGCTCGACCAACTGATCTTTGCCGGCTGGACGCACGAGCCGGCGGAGACGGTCGCGCGCGAACTGGTGGCGATGATGCCGCGCCCGCTCGATCACGTCTTCTTCTCGGACAGCGGATCGACCAGCGTCGAGGTGGCGCTCAAGATGGCGCTGGGTCATTTCGCCAATCGCGGCGAGGACCGCAGCCGCATCGTCGTGATGGAAAGCAGCTATCATGGCGATACCGTCGGCGGCATGTCGATCGGCGCGCGCGGCGTGTTCAGCCGCAGCTACGCCCCGTTGCTGTTCGATGTCGAACGGATCCCCTTTCCCGAACAGGATCGCGCGGCGCTGACGCTCGATGCGCTTGAGCGGGCGTGCATGGCGCGGCCTGCGCCGGCCGCGCTGATCGTCGAGCCGATGATCCTGGGGTCCGGGGGCATGCGCATCTACCGGCCAGGCGTGCTGCGTGCGATGCGGGACATCTGTGCCGCCCATGGCGTGCTGTTCATCGCCGATGAGGTGATGACCGGATGGGGCCGGACGGGCGCGCTGCTGGCGTGCGAATGGGCGCAGGTCGTCCCCGACATCCTGTGCCTCTCCAAGGGGCTGACCGGCGGGTCGCTGCCGCTGGCGGTGACGATGGCGAGCGGCGAGATTTTCGAATCGCACCGATCGACGGACCGGGCGCGGATGTTCTTCCACTCCTCAAGCTACACCGCCAATCCGATCGCCTGTGCGGCAGCGGCGGCGAACCTCGCGATCTGGCGCGAGGAGCCGGTGCGCGAGCGGATTGCCGACCTGGTCCGGCGCCAGACCGAAATGTCCGCACCGCTGGAACGAAAGGTCAACAATCTCAGACAGATCGGGACGATTGTCGCAATGGAGGTTCAGGACGCACAGGGCGCCTATCTCTCTGCACTCGGCCCGCGCCTGCTCGCCTTTTTTCGGGAGCGGGACGTGCTGCTGCGCCCGCTGGGCAACACCATCTACGTCATGCCGCCCTATTGCATTTCGGATGCCGACCTCACGCGCATCTATGCCGTGATCGGGGAAGCGGTCGCCGCCGTCGCTTAGGCCCGGATCAGGCGATCCCGCGATGGGATCGTGCGCCGACGCTGGCGGTTCGTCATTCGGTAAAGGCCGTGCTAACCATATCTTCGAGTCTGCGGGGGTGGCGGCTTGATCGTCCTGTTTCGAATTCTGGTTGCGGCGGCGGCGCTCACCTTTATCGGCTGGGCGGCACCGCTGACGCTGTCGGCGGCCCAGCCGCGCCCGCTGGTCAAGCGGATCGCCATCACCTTCGACGATACGCCGCGCGGGGCCGGCGCGTTCCTGACCCTGGAGGAGCGCGGGCCGAGGCTGCTGGCGGCGCTGGAGAAAGCGGGGGTGATGCAGGCTGCCTTCTTCGTCAATCCGGGTCGTATCCAGAGCCAGCGCGACGGCGCGCTGGTCCGCGCCTATGAGACGGCGGGGCATGTGCTCGCGGATCACACCTATACCCATCCGGGTCTGTCGCGGGTCAGCGCCGAACGGTTCCTTGCGGATATCGACAAGTCGCAGGCGTGGCTTCGCGAACGGCCGACCTATCGCCCCTGGTTCCGCTTTCCCTATCTGGACGAAGGGGGGCATGATCTGGCCAAACGCGATGCGGTGCGCGCCGGGCTGAAGGCGCGTGGCCTGACCAACGGCTATGTCACCTGCGACGGCTATGACTGGAACATGGAACGGCTGACGCTCGCGGCGAAGCGGGCGGGGCGACCCATCGACATGGCGGCGCTGCGCGACCTGTATGTCGAGACGCATGTCGGCGCGGCGGAGTTTGCCGACCAGTTGGCGGTGCGCGCGACCGGGCGGCATCCGGCGCAGGTGCTGTTGCTGCACGAGACCGACCTGGCGGCGCTGTTCCTGCCCGATATGGTCGCGGGGCTGCGCAAGGCGGGATGGACGATCGTCACCGCCGATGAAGCATATGACGATCCGATCGCGCGGCGCGATCCGGAGGTCGCCTTCGCCAACGGGACGCGGATCCAGATGCTGGCATGGGAAAAGGGTCTGAAGGGGTCGCGCTGGTATGATCGCACCGACGGCAAGCTGGCCGACCGGCTGTTCGAGGCGCGGGTGATGCATCCCGGGGCGGCGGCGGGGGCCGTGGGAGTGGCGGCGCAGTGAAATGGCTGATCGCCGTGCTGATGTGCCTGTTGCTCGCGCTGCCGGTCTCTGCCGAAAAGCGGATCGCGCTGACGTTCGATGACGTGCCGCGCCAGCCGGGCGGATTCATGGACGCCGATGCGCGCGCCGGGCGCCTGGTTCGCGCGCTGCGTCGGGCGGGCGTCAGGCAGGCGGCGTTTTTCGTGACCGTCGGCAATCTCGGTCAGCCGGGAACCGGCAATGGTGCTGCGCATATCGCCCGATATGTGCGGGCGGGGCATGTCATTGCCAATCACAGCTTTGCCCATCAACGGTTGAGCGGGATGACGGCGGCGGCGTATCTGGCCGATATCGACCGGGCGCAGGTGTGGCTTCAGGGCAGGCCGGGGCTGCGCCCCTGGTTCCGCTTTCCGTTTCTGGACGAGGGCGGTCGGGACAAGGCGAAGCGGGACGCGGTGCGCGCCGGCCTGGCCGCGCGCGGCCTGTCGAACGGATATGTGACGGCCGAAGCATCGGACTGGAACATCGACGCGCTGGCCAGCGCCGCGCGCCAGGCGGGCAAGCGGATCGATATGGCGGCGCTGCGCGACCTGTATGTCGAAAGCCATGTGGAGGCGGCCGAATTCTATGACGCGCTGGCGGTGAAGACGCTGGGCCGGTCGCCGGTGCATGTCATGCTGCTCCACGAAACCGATCTGGCGGCGCTGTTCGTCGGCGATCTGGTGCGGGCGCTGCGGGCGAGAGGGTGGCGAATCGTGACCGCCGACACCGCCTATGCGGACCCGATCGCGAAGCTGCGGCCGGACACGCCGGCGGCTCAGGGGACATTGACCGAGGCGCTGGCATGGGAAAAGGGGCTGCCCGCGCCCCGCTGGTATGCGCGCAACGACCTGCGCATCGCCGACCCGCTGTTCCGCGAGCGCGTGCTGGGGGAGGCGCCTGCGGCTACATCGGCTCCTGACGTCCCTTGAGTTCGTCCTCCACCACGCGCTGCTGTGGGGAGCCGTAGCGCGGCTTCGTGTCGCGGACGGAGCAGCCCGGACTGTCTTCGCAGATCCCGACGGCAAAGGTGTTCAGCCCCTCTGCGCTGGTGCAGGCCGCGAACAGCAGCAGCGGAGCGAGGACAAGAAGGCGCGGATATCGCATGGAAGGTCCCCCGGGTGTCGAAGGCCGATGCATGGCATGACGGCGCGTGCGGTTCTCCCGACGAATTCGGTCGCGGGGGATCGCATGGGGGCCGCTTTGCGCTAGGCGTGGTCGATACCGAATCAATGTTGCGAGAGGAATGAGATATGGCGCGCGTGGGGTTCATCGGCCTTGGCAACATGGGCGGCGGGATGGCGGCCAATCTCGCAAAGGCGGGGCATGATGTGCATGCCTTCGACCTGAGCGAAGAGGCGCTGGCGCGCGCATCGGCGGCGGGTTGCCTGGCGGTTGGCAGCGCGGCGGAAGCGGCGAAGGGCGCCGAGGCGGTGGTGACGATGCTGCCCGCCGGCCGCCACGTCACCCAGGTCTATGAAGAGAGCGTGTTCGGCGCGGCCCAGCCGGGCGCGATCCTGATCGACTGTTCGACGATCGATGTCTCGACCGCGCGGCGCAATGCCGATGCCGCTCAGGCGAAGGGGTTGCTGGCCGTCGATGCCCCCGTTTCCGGCGGCATCGCGGCGGCCGCGGGCGGGACGCTGACATTCATGGTCGGCGGCGGCGACGCCGCGTTCGAGAAGGCGGAGCCGTTTCTGTCCGACATGGGCAAGGCGGTGATCCATGCCGGCGGCAACGGTGCGGGGCAGGCGGCCAAGATCTGCAACAACATGCTGCTCGGCGCGACGATGGTCGCGACGTGCGAGGCGTTTCTGCTGGCCAGAAAGCTGGGCCTGGATCCGCAGACATTCTACGACATCAGTTCGGTGTCGTCGGGGCAGAGCTGGTCGATGACGAGCTATGCGCCGCTGCCCGGCGTGGGGCCGCAATCGCCGGCGGACAACGACTATGCGGGCGGCTTCGCGGCCGCACTGATGCTGAAGGACCTGAAGCTGGCGATGGAGGCGGCGGAGGGCGCGAACGTGGCGACCCCGATGGGCGCGCGCGCGGCCGAACTCTACACCAAATTCGCCGATCAGGGGCATGCCGGAATGGATTTTTCCGGCATCATCCGCATGCTGGAAGCCGGCGGCGAAGGCTGACCGTTACGGAACCGCATCCGCTTCAAGCCCGTTAGGGGGGTATGGATGCGGTCACCATTTTGTGGAAACAGCTGAACGCGATGTGGACGTCGGCGGTGGCGTCGGTGCCGATGCTCGTCATCGCTCTGGTCGTTCTTGTCATCACCTGGATCGTCGCGCGGTTCGCCCGAAGGATCGCCGACAGGCTGACCGCGCGCACCCACATGCGCGCCAGCCTGCAACAGCTGGTCGAAACGGTTGTCGGTATCGGCATCTGGGTGATCGGCCTGATGGTCGCGGCGACGATCGTGCTGCCGGGGCTGACTCCGGCCAGCCTGCTGGCCGGGCTGGGGATCGGCACGGTGGCGATCGGATTCGCGTTTCAGGACATCTTCCAGAACTTCCTCGCCGGCGTGCTCATCATGATCCGCAAGAAGATGCGGATCGGCGACCTGATCGAATGCGGCGATATTCTGGGCAAGGTCGAACATATCAGCCTGCGTGAGACGCATGTCCGCAAGCTTTCCAACGAACTGACGATCGTTCCCAATTCGAAGCTGTTCAAGGAACCCGTGCAGATCATCACCGACGAGGATGAGCGGCGGCACGAGATTGTGGCCGGCGTCTCCTACGACACCGATCTGGACGCGGCGCGCGAGGTGATCCTGGAGGCGGTGCGCAGCGCCGAGGGGGTGAATACCGACAAGCGGATCGACGTGTTCGCGCGCGAATTCAATTCGAGTTCGATCGATTTCACGGTGCGCTGGTGGGCCGGATCAAAGCCGATCGACATGCATCGCACCCGTGACGCGGTGATCCGATCGATCAAGCGCGCGCTGGATGACAAGGGAATCGAGATTCCGTTCCCCTATCTCACCCACACGTTCAAGGAGCCGATGCGCATCGCGCCCGAGCCGGACGCGATGCGCGAGGCTGCGGAATAGGCGTTACCGCCCGCCCGCGGTCGAGGACCCGGCGCAGCTGTCGCCCGGTCCCGCGTCGAGGTCGAGACACCGTCCGTCGATCCCGTCCTTCGCCACCGGAAGGCCGATGACGGCGGCGAGGGTCGGAAGGATATCGACCGTCTCGACGCTGAGCGGCTGTTCGAAGCCGGTCATGCCCTTTCGCCAGAACAGGATCGGCACGCGCCGGTCATAATCCCAGAAGCTGCCATGGGTCGCCACCGCGCCGCCGGGGACCGGAATCGGCGTGACCCGTGGCTTCAGCGCGACCACGAAGTCACCCGAGCGCGGCGGATAGAAGGACGCCTTTGCCCGGGTCAGCAGCGACCAGGTTTCCGGCGGGCCGACAGGTTCGGGAGCGGCCATGATCTCTGCCCGGGTGAACACGGCGGCGACCTGGGGATGGGCGCGATAGGCGGCGATCGCCGCCGCCTGCACCCTGGCCCGTTGTTTCGCGTCGAGCTTCGGATCGAGATAGATGTCGCCGAAATTGCCGCCCCAGAGCAGCCGCTGTCCGGTAAGTCCGAGTTTCGGGGCGATCCGTTCGCCCATCGCCTTCGCCGACAGGCCGATATCCGCGCGCGCCGCCTCCGGTGCGCCGTGCAGCCGGTTGCGCTCCGGCAGGTCATGGCCGCCATGATCGGCGGTCAGCACGACGACATAATCGACGCCGCTCGCATCGAGCGTGTCGAAGAAGGTGCCGAGTTCGCGGTCGAGGCTGGCGAGCTGAATGCACATCTCGGTGCCTTCGGTGCCATAGCCATGACCGACATAGTCGGTGGCGGAGGCGCCGACGATCAACAGATCGGTGGCCGGCCCGCGCCCCAGCTTCATCTCGTCGAACTCGGCGGCGGCGAGCGCCAGGATCGCGCTGTCGAATTCGGGCGAGGCGCGAAACGCATTGCGGTCGCCAGCCTCTCGCGCGAAGCGGCCGGTGCCGACGGTCCGGGTGCCGGCGGTGATCGCCTGATCGTGCGGCTTGCAGAAATCGGGCAGCTCGCGCGCCGGCTGGGCCAGGGCGATGCGATCGGCGATTGCGGTGTTGGCGCGCGCGACGATCGGCTGAACAGGCCGGTCGGCATAGCTCACGAAACTCTTGCCGCCCCACCACCATATCTGGTCGGGGACATGGCCGCCCATCATCACCGCCGCGCGATCCTTTCCGGCGACCGAGACGACGCGATTGGCCGGGTTCGCCGCCTTCATCCGGTCGCCCAGCGTCGGCACCATCAGATGGCGGGGCGAAACCGTATAGTTGCTCGACGTGCTGCCCGGCACGGCTTCATCCTCGGCGCAATAAACGGTTTTGTCCTCCCGCGCGCTTTTCACGTCGATCCAGTCATTGGCGATGATGCCGGTATGTGCCGGTCGGTTTCCGGTCAGGATCGTCGAATGGCCGGGGCAGGTTTCGGTTGCCGCATGGCTTTGATAGCCCGACGGGAACACGGCGCCCTTTGCCAGCCGGGCGAGGCCGCCGGTGAAGTGACTGCGATATTCCGCGAACAGGTCTGCGGAAAACTGATCGACCGAGATCGCGACGACCAGCTTGGGCGGCGGCGATGGTGGGGCGGGTGTGGTGGGAGCGGTTTCCTGTGCGGCAGCGGGGGCGGCGAGCAACAGGGCGGCGGCGAGCGTGCGAAACATCTTTCCTCCGGATGGCAAATCGAGCCGCCGCCGCTATGTTCCTTTCGCTTCGAAACGGCAAGGACGCGTGATGCGCAGATTGGGTTTCCTGTTGATCGCGTGGCTGTGCGCGCTGGCCGCGCCGATGGCGCATGCGCAGCAGCCGGAGACGAACAATCTGCGTGTCGCGCTGGTCGCGGAAACCGACGCGCCGGCGCCCGGCACGCGCGTCACCCTGGCATTCGTCGCCGATCCCAGGCCGGGCTGGCATGGATATTGGAAAAATCCCGGGGATGCCGGTCTGGAGACGCGGCTCGACTGGACCCTGCCAAAGGGCGTGACCGCCGGCGATCTTCGCTATCCGGTGCCGACCCGCCTGATGATCGCGGGGATCATGAATTATGTCTATAAGGGACCCTATACGCTGCTGGCCGATCTGGTCGTTCCGCAGGGCCTGACGCCCGGTACGTCGCTGCCGGTCGCGGTGCGTGCCGACTATCTCGTCTGTACCGATCAGCTGTGCGTTCCGGAGACCAAGCAACTCGCGATCCGGCTGACCGTGGGCGACGGATCGATCGCGCCGGATCGCCGTGCGCGGTTCGATGCGTGGCGGCAACGCCTGCCCCAGCCGCTGGGAAGCGCGGCGGCCTTCGCGATCGACAGGGATGCGGCGCGGATCGCCATTCCCTTTCCCGCCGACGCACAGCTTGGCGAGGACGCCTATTTCTATCCGCTCACGGCCGATGCGCTCACCTACGCCGCGCCGCAGCGCCTGACCCGCGACGGCGACCGGCTGTTGATCGAGACAAAGGCCGGTACGCAGCCCCCCGCCCGGATCGACGGCGTGCTGGCGACCGCGCCGCATCGCGGGCTGGCGGTTCACGCGGAGCGCGGCGCCGTGGCCGCCGGGAACGGGGGCGCGATCGACTGGCCGGCGGCGTTGACCGCCCTCGGCGGCGCGCTGCTGGGCGGGTTGCTGCTCAACGTCATGCCGTGCGTCTTCCCGATCCTGAGCCTGAAGGCGCTCAGCCTGGCGAAGAGTGGAGAGAGTGCGGGCCACGCCCGGCGCGAGGCGCTGGCCTATACCGCCGGCGTGGTGCTGGTGGTGCTGGCACTGGGCGGTGTGATGCTGGGCCTGCGTGCGGCGGGAAGCAGCGCGGGCTGGGCGTTCCAGTTGCAGGATCCGCGGGTGATCCTGTTCCTGCTGCTGCTGGTGTTCGCCATCGCGCTCAATCTGGCCGGGCTGTTCGAACTGATGCCGCCCCGTCTGGCCGGAAGGCTGGCGGGTGCCGGGTCGGGCGGCGCGTTCATGACCGGCGCGCTGGCCGCGTTCATCGCGACGCCCTGTACCGGACCGTTCATGGGGGTGGCGCTGGGCGCGGCGCTGGTGTTGCCCTGGGTCGCGGCGCTGCTGGTGTTTCTGGGCCTGGGCCTGGGGCTGGCGCTGCCCTTCCTGCTGCTCGGCTTCGTGCCGGCGCTGCGGCGCGCGCTGCCGCGACCGGGCGCGTGGATGGGCGGGTTTCGACGGCTGCTGTCGATCCCGATGTTCCTGACCGCGATCGCCCTCGCCTGGGTGCTGGGCGGGCAGACCGGAACGGACGGCATGGCGTTCGGGCTGATGATGGCGCTGGCGATCGGCCTGGTCCTGTGGGGCATGGGCCGCCGGCAGATACGCGGGCTGGGCAACGGGATCGCGCTGCCGATGTGCCTGGTCGTCGCGGCGGTCGGCATGTGGCAGATCGCCCGGTTCGAAGGGCCGGGCGCCGCTCGCGCGATGGCATCGGGGGCGGAGCCGTTCAGCGAGGCACGCCTCACCGCGCTGCGCGCACGGGGCGCACCGGTCTTCGTCTATTTCACCGCCGACTGGTGCGTGACGTGCAAGGTGAATGAAAAGGCGGTGATCGAGACCGATGCGGTGCGCAATGCATTCGCGGCGGGCGGGGTCGCCGTACTGGCCGGCGACTGGACGGACGGCGATCCGGCGATGGGCCGCTTCATTCAGCGGCACAACCGCGCGGGCGTGCCGCTCTATCTCTGGTATCCGAAAGCGGCGGACGAACCACGGGTCTTGCCCCAATTGCTCACACGGGGCATGTTGACCGCGCTCGCCGGGACTTGAGCACGCGCCGGGACGCGCCGCGCCATCGTGCCGACGACGAACGGACATGCGCGACCGCGCGTAGCGGACACCGAATGCGCTTTTCTCCCCCGTTATAGGGGGCGGGGGAGAGGAGAAGGCCGGGGACGCGTTCCCCGGCCTTTTTCCGTGAATGACGCGGGTGTGACAGCAACCCCCTTGTGCAGCGCAGCGAAGCGTTGCAGCATGGGAACCGCAAGGCGCTGTGGCGGTTGGAGGATGAATGGGGGAAACGAAGCCATTCGATGAAATCTGGGGACTTGGCGGTCCGGATGCGCCGCGCGCCGAATTCGCCGAACTCGCCCGATGGATGGACGAAACCTCCGAAGCCGAACTCTCTCGCCGACAGCAGGCCGCCGAAGCCACTTTCCGACAGCTGGGCATCACCTTCGCCGTATATGGCGACACCGACGCGAGCGAACGCATCATTCCGTTCGACATCGTGCCGCGCATCTTCATGCACGACGAATGGCAGCGCCTGTCCGAGGGGCTGATCCAGCGGGTCGAGGCGATCAACGCGTTCCTTGAGGATATTTACGGCGAGCGGCGCATCCTGCGCGAGGGGGTGCTGCCGCCCGAGCTGATTCTGAACAACGACCAGTTCCGCCCCGAAGTCGCCGGGATCCGGCCGCCGCACGGGATCTGGGCGCATATCTGTGGCATCGATCTGGTGCGCACGGGGCCGGACGATTTCTGGGTGCTGGAAGATAACGCCCGCACCCCGTCCGGCGTCAGCTACATGCTGGAAAATCGCGAGGCGATGATCCGCCTCTGCCCGGAACTCTTTCGCAGCTTTCGTGTCGCGGCGGTGGACAGCTATAGCGACATGCTGCGCGAGACCATGCGATCGGTGGTCCCGGATCAGGGCAACGCCCATCCGGTATGCGTCGTGCTGACGCCGGGCCATTTCAATTCCGCCTATTACGAACACAGTTTCCTGGCCGACACGATGGGGGTCGAGCTGGTCGAGCCGGCTGATCTGGCCGTCGATGACGACATGGTGTTCATGCGGACGATCGGCGGGCTGGTGAAGGTCGATGTCATCTATCGCCGCATCGACGACGATTTCCTCGACCCGCTGGTGTTCCGTCCGGATTCGATGCTGGGCGTTCCGGGACTCATCGCCGCGTACCGCGCGGGCAACGTCGCGCTGATGAACGCGCCGGGCAACGGCATTGCCGACGACAAGGCGATCTACAGCTACATGCCGGAAATCGTGAAATTCTATTCGGGCGGCGAGGCGAAGCTGCCCAACGTCCAGACATGGCGGTGCCGTGAGCCCGAGGCGCTTCGCTACACGCTCGACAATCTCGACAGGCTGGTGGTGAAGCTGGTCGATGGATCGGGCGGCTATGGCATGCTGGTCGGACCGACCGCCAGCCGCGAGGAGATCGAGAAGTTCCGCGCCGCGCTGGTCGCGGAGCCGCATCGCTATATCGCGCAACCCACGCTCGCGCTCTCGACCGTGCCGACGATGACCGAAAAGGGGATCGCTCCCCGCCATGTCGATTTCCGGCCGTTCGTGCTGACCGGGTCCGACGGCATTCGCGTCGTTCCCGGCGGGTTGACCCGCGTGGCGCTCCGCGAGGGATCGCTGGTCGTCAATTCGAGCCAGGGGGGCGGGACGAAAGACAGCTTCGTGCTGCTGCCCGAGGGGCGGCAGACCCAGTCGCAGGTGCAGTCATGAGGATGTTGTCGCGCACTGCCGCCGCGCTCTACTGGCTTGGCCGCTATGTCGAGCGGGCCGATTTCACCGCACGGCTGGTCGAGGCGACGGTGCGGCTCGATGCGCTGTCGGCGCGACCGGCCGGCGAAGCGGCATGGGCGAGCGCGCTGATCGTCACCTATAACGAAGACGCGTTCGCGGCGACGGGCCAGAACATCACCCAGCAGCCGGTTGCCCATTTCCTGACGCTCGACATGACTCATCCCGGATCGATCGTCCGCTGCCTCGAACAGGCGCGGTATAATGCCCGGGCGGTGCGCACGGCGCTGACCCGTGAGGCATGGACCGCGGTCAACCGGCTGTGGCTGTTGTTCGCCAATCGCCTGAGCCCGGGCGGCGCCTCCGCGACGCTCAACCTGTGCGAAGGCGTGAAGGCAGAGGCGCGCGGGTTCGAGGGGGCTATCCACCGGATGATGCACAATCAGGCGACGATGCTGATCCAGCTCGGCGCCGCGATCGAGCGGGCGGACAACACCGCGCGCCTTCTCGACGTCAAATATCACCTGTTGCTGCCCGAAGGGGAGGTGGTGGGCGGCGTGGTCGATCGCGATCAGTGGACGACGATCCTCCAGACCGTATCGGCGGTCACCGCCTATCGCTGGCTCTACAGCGACGGGTTGCAGCCGGCGAACGTCATCGATCTGCTGATCACCCGCGCCGAATTGCCGCGAAGCCTGGCCGGGTGTGTCGAGGAGGTGGTCGAACAGCTGAACGCGCTGGCCAAGCGGAACGGATTGCAGGGCGAGGCCGACCGCATGGCGCGGGCGCGGATCGCGCGCATGCAGAAAACGCGCGCGCATGAGGTGATCGTCAGCGGCCTGCACGAATATCTGCAAGCCTTCATCCGCGAGAATGCGATGCTGGACGCGGCTATCGCGCGCCAGTTCCGCTTCATCTAAGGAGGCCGGCATGCGCCTCGCCGTCGAACATCGCACCGTCTATCGCTTCAGTCAGCCGCAGACACGGCTGGTCCAGATGCTGCGGCTGACCCCCGGCGACACATTCGACCAGACGGTCCTGTCCTGGCGCATCGACGTCGATTGCGATGTTCGACTGAGGGACATGATCGACGGTTTCGGGAACAAGGTGACGATGCTCTATGCCGAGGGGCCGATCGACGCGATCGAGATCACCGTCGAGGGACAGGTGCTGACCACCGAATCGAATGGCGTCGTGCGCGGGTCCAGCGAGCCGCTGCCCGAAGGGCTGTTCCTGCGGACCACGCCGCGCACCCTTGCCGGCCCCGCGCTCAAGGCCTTTGCCGCCGACGCGGCAGTGGGCCATGGACTGGAAGCGCTGCACCGCTGGAACCTTGCGATCGCGGGGCGCTTCCCCCTGGCCGGCGACCGGCCCGACGGGGGCCAGACCGCCGGCGAAGCGTTCGATGCGGCAAACCCGACATCGCGCGACCTGGCGCATATCTTCATCGCCGGCGCGCGCGGCGCGGGGGTTCCGGCGCGCTACGTCAGCGGCTACCGCCAGGGCGTGGATGAGGCGTGCGCTCCCCATGGCTGGGCGGAGGCATGGGTGGACGATCTGGGCTGGGTGGGGTTCGACCCGTCCGCCGGCGTCAGTCCGGACGAGGCCTATGTCCGCGCGGCCGTCGGCCTCGATGCCGTCGGCGCGGCGCCGATCGCGGGATCGCGGCTGGGCGAGGGGGGCGAGGAAATGTCGGTCGATCTGCATGTCGATCGGCTGGGTTCCGACGCCTGACGGGCGAGTGACCAGGCCAGATCGACGCCGGTGAGCCAGGCATCGCGATTGTCGCGCCGCTCGCGAACCGAACACGCACCCAAGACACCGCACACCCAAGACGAGGAGGCCCCGGAGCCAGGCCGGCATCATGCTTTCCGACGGGATCGGGAGGACCGTGCGCGGCCGGATTCGCCTCCGGCTATTCCGTCAGACGAGTTCACGCGCCGGTGCGGGCGCGGCGGGAAGGGGCTCCGCAACCTCCTCAAGACGCGACCAGCCGTTCGGGCCGAGCACTTCCAGCGGGCGATAGCGGGTCTTGTACGCCATCCGGTCGCTGCCCTTCACCCAATAGCCGAGATAGACATAGGGAAGGTCGGCGGCGCGGGCGCGCATGATGTGATCCATGATGATGACATTGCCCAGGCCGGGCCGATCGGCATTGTCGGCATCGAAGAAGCTGTAGATCATCGACAGGCCGTCGCACTGCCGATCGGTGATGCACGCGCCAACCAGCGCCCCGCCGCGCTCGGGCGGCTCGCGATATTCGATGACGTAGGTGCCGACCGGCGACTGTTCGACCATGTCGGAATAGTCGGTTTCGTCCATCGCGGTCATGCCGCCGGTGGGGTGGCGGGCGTTGAGATAGCGCCGCAGAAGGTCGAACTGCTCCTCGGTCGCCCAGGGGCGGCAGGCGGTGACCACCAGATCCGAATGGCGGCGCATCAGCTTGCGCTGGGTCGCGTTCGGACGAAAGCCGTCGGTGACCACCCTGACGGAAAGGCAGGCGTTGCAGCCCACGCAGCTCGGCCGATAGGCGACCGACTGGCTGCGGCGAAACCCGATGCGGCCGAGCGCATCGTTGAGTTCGCCGGCATGCGGCCCCGACAATTCGGTAAAGATCTTTCGCTCCTGCTTTCCCGGAAGATAGGGGCAGGGCGAAGGGCTTGTGACGAAAAATCGTGGAAACCGCGTAAGTGCCGTCACCCCAAATGCCCCTCAATCCAATTCAGCGGACCAACCGCGATGCCGGGCATTATGCAGGGCCGAAATCGTGATGAAAAGCCGATTCACCATGAAAGTGGGTTAACGCCGAACCCACCATTTGCAGGGCGTCGCGAGGCGGCCGGACGACCTCTAGCGCGCGGCGGATTCGCGAGGGAATAGCGGCGGGACTCGGTTCGCCGCACGGATGATTCGGTTCGTCCCCAAGCTGTGGAAAACGCGCGCGCGCGGCGGTCAGGCGAGTTCGACCGGGCGCACCTCATAGCCGGCGGTCTGAAGCGCGGCGATCAGGCGCTCAAGATGCGCACGGTCGCGCGTTTCGCATTCGACGTCCAGGCTCAGGCCCTTGGCCGGCAGGTTGGTAAAGATGCGCTGGTGCGACAGCTCCAGGATGTTGACCGCCTGTTCCTGAAAGATCTTCGCGACCTGGTAGAGCGCGCCGGGGCGATCCTGCAACCGGATGCGCAGCCGCGCGAGCCGACCCGACCGGGCGAGATCGCGCAACAGCACGTTGGCGAGCAGCCGGGTGTCGATATTGCCGCCGGTCAGGACGATGCCGACGGTCTTGCCGCGAAACCGTTCGGGATAGGTGAACAGCGCGGCCAGGCCGCTGGCCCCCGCGCCCTCGACCACCGTCTTTTCGATCTGGAGCATCAGGCTGACCGATTCCTCCAGGCTGCGTTCGCTCACCAGGATGATGTCATCGACCAGCGCTTCGACCACCTGGGCGGTCAGGCCGCCGGGTTCCTTGACCGCGATCCCCTCGGCCAGCGTGTCGCCGCCGGCGGGAAGGTTCGTTCCCTTCACCCGGTTGTACATCGGCGGATAGAGTTCGGCCTCGACCCCGATCACCTCGATCGGGTGATCGGCGGCCTTCGCCACCGTCGCCATGCCGGAAATCAGGCCACCGCCACCGATCGGGACGATCAGCGTGTCGATCGCCGGCGCGTCGGCGAGCATCTCCAGCGCGACCGTACCCTGGCCTGCCATGACGCGCGGATCGTCAAAGGGGTGGACGAAGGTGTAGCCGTTGCTCGCCTCCAGCTGGCGCGCATGCGCATAGGCGTCGTCATAGGTCTCGCCCTCAAGGATCACGGACGCGCCATGCCCCTCGGTCTGGGTCACCTTCACCGTCGGGGTCGGCTTGGGCATGACGATCGTCACCGGGATGCCGAGGCGATGGCCATGATAGGCAAGCCCCTGGGCGTGATTGCCCGCCGACGCGGCGATAACGCCCTTTGCCCGCGCCGCATCGTCGAGCTGAAGCAGCGTGTTGAGCGCCCCGCGCTCCTTATAGGCGGCGGTGAACTGAAGGTTTTCGAACTTCAGCCAGACCTGCGCCCCGCTCATTTCCGACAGCGTCTTGCTGTGTAGCGTCGGGGTATGCACCACCGCGCCGGCGATCCGCTCCGCCGCAGCGCGGACGTCGGCCAGGGAGATCGAAAGGGGGGTGCGTGCGGGCGCTGCCTGGGTAGCCATCGCCGGCCCCTAGACCATCTGGCGCATCGGGGGAACACCGCCTATTCGCTTATGCGAACAAGCGGAGCTTTCCTGCCCGCCAGCCGGAGAATGATGTGCGCCTTCCCGTCTCGCTTGCCCTGATCGTCGCGGCGCTGTTGCCCCTGCCGGCCCTTGCCGACGCGCTGGTCGAAAATGTCGATGGCATGACGCTGGACGAAAAAGGGGAGGTCGTCCGGTTCAACGGGATCGTCATCGGGTCTGACGGCAAGGTCGTGAAGCTGCTCAAGCGCAGCGACAAGCGGCCCGAGCGCCCCGACTGGAAAGAGGATCTGAAGGGGCGGACGGTCATCCCGGGCATGATCGACGCGCACGGCCATGTGATGGATCTGGGGTTCCGCGCGCTGGCGCTGGACCTGTCCGCGACGAAGTCTCTCGCCGAGGCGCAGGAGGCGATCCGCCGCTACGCGCTGGCCAACGCGACGCGGCCGTGGCTGGTCGGCGGCGGGTGGAATCAGGAGGTCTGGGGGCTGGGCCGCTTTCCGACCGCTGCGGAGCTCGACGTGGCGACCGGCGACAAGCCGGCCTGGTTCGAACGCGCCGACGGCCATGCCGGCTGGGCGAACAGCGCGGCGATGCGCCTGGCCGGGATCACCGCGGCGACCAAGGCGCCGGCTGGCGGGCGGATCGAGATGGTCGCGGGGAAGCCGGGTGGCGTGTTCGTCGATGCGGCGAAGGCGCTGATCACCAGGGTGTTGCCCAATCCCACGCCGCGCGACCGCAACTCTGCCTTCATCAAGGCGCAGGACATCCTGCTGGCCAATGGCGTGACCGCGACCGCCGATATGGGAACCAGCCTGGAGGACTGGCTGACCTATCGCCGGATGGGCGACCTTGGCATCCTGCGCATGCGCATCATGAGCTATGCGCGCGGGGTCGATGTGGCGTTGCAGGTGGCGGGCAGCGGACCGACGCCGTGGCTGTATGACGACAAGCTGCGGATGGGCGGCATCAAGCTATATGCTGACGGCGCGCTGGGATCGCGTGGCGCGTGGTTGAAGGCGCCCTATGCCGATGCGCCGGGCAATCGCGGCCTGCCGTTCCTGGCCGACGACCAGCTGCTCAACCTGATGAGCCGGGGGGCGATGGACGATTTCCAGATCGCGGTTCACGCGATCGGCGACCGCGCCAACCAGCAGGTGCTGGATGCGATCGATGAGATGTCCGACACCTATAAGGGCGATCGGCGCTGGCGGATCGAACATGCCCAGATCGTCGATCCGGCGGACCTTCCCCGGTTCGGCAAGCATGGCATCGTCGCGTCGATGCAGCCGGTACACCAGACCAGCGACCGGACGATGGCGGAGGCGCGGTTGGGGCCGGCGCGGCTGGCCGGCGCCTATGCCTGGAAATCGATGCTGCGGAACGGGGCGACGCTGGTATTCGGGTCTGACTATCCCGTCGAAAGCCCCAACCCCTTCGCCGGATGGGCGGCGGCCTTCACCCGCCAGGACGCCGACGGCCAGCCATTTGGCGGATGGCGTCCCGAAGAGGCGGTGACCCGCGATCAGGCATGGCGCGCCTTCACCATCGACGCGGCCTATGCCGGCTTCGCGGAAAAGCGGTTCGGCCATCTGGCACCGGGGATGCGCGCCGATTTCATCGTCGTGGATCGCGACCCGACGCTCGCCTCGCCCAGCGATCTTCGCGCGACCGTGGTGCTCGAAACCTGGGTCGGCGGGGAGCGGGTATACCGCCGTAGCGACGCCGCGAAGGCGGGCGCGGAGCGATAGGGGCGTTCGCGCGGCGACGCCTGCCGCTCCTTTTGTCATTCCCGAACGCCGCGCTAGACTGTCTCCATGCGCTGGATTGTGGAAGGGGCCGTCATGGCGCTGGCCATGCAGACGCCTGCGGAACGCTGGGCGCCAGGCGCGCTGGCCGATGCCGCACTGGCGCGGGGCGACGATGCGGCCGCGTTCAGCACGCTTAAGGTCGAATTGCGCACATGCGAAGTCGCGGATCGGCGCGCCGACGATTGCCTGCACCTGTTGTTCCTGATCGCGAATGCCGCGACGGGGGCCGGCCAGCCGGGTGAAGGCGAGCGCTATGCGCGGCGCGCGCTGGCGATGGCCGAGGCGGTGCCGGGCGCGGGCAGAGACGTCGCGACCGCGCTCAACAACCTTGCGAACGCGCTCGAGCAACAGGCCAAATTCGCCGAGGCGGAATCCGCCTACCGGCGCGCGATCTCGATCTGGGAGGCGGGCGGACCGGGCGACGCGGCGGATGTCGGCACCGGGTTGAGCAATCTGGGGACCCTGCTGGCGAAGCAGGGCCGGATCGCCGAGTCCGAGGCCATGTTGCGCCGCGCGCTCGCACTGTTCCGCGCCGCGCGTCCGGCGCGCCCGTCGGACGTCCGGATCGCCAGCAACAACCTGGCGACCGCGCTGATCGATCAGGCGCGCTATCCGGAAGCGGAGACTCTGCTGCGGGGCGTGTTGCGCGATGCCGAGGCGCAACGTTCGCCGGGCGACCCTGGCGTGGCCACCGCCTATGACAATCTGGCGGTGGCGCTGGACGAGCAGGGGCGGCTGGGCGATGCCGAGCCGATGTTTCGCCGCGCGTTGCAGCTGCGCCGCCGCTGGCTTCCCACCGGCCACCCGCTGATCGTCACCAGCCTCAATAATCTGGCGGGCAATCTCAATCGCCAGAAACGGCTGGGCGAGGCGGAGGGGCTGCTGCGGGAGGCGCTGGTGCTGACCGAACGGAGCGTTCCTGCCGGCCATCCGGCGATCGGCATGCGCGCCCATAACCTGGCGTTCAATCTGGTCGATCAGCAGCGATTTGGCGAAGCCGAACCGCTGTATCGCAGGGCGATCGCGCTGTTCGTGGCGGCATTCGCGCCCGATCATCCGGCGATTGCGACCGCGCGCCACAGCCTGGCGATATGCGTGGACGCACAGGGCCGGCATGACGAGGCGGAGCGGCTGTTTCGCGCCGCGCTGGCGGTGCGCGCGCGCTTCCCCTCGACGCACCCGCGCCGGATCGACACGCTCCGCGATCTTGGCATGAATCTGATCCGGCGTGGCCAGCCCGGCGCGGAGGCGCGCTCGCTCCTTCGCGCTGCGCAGAGCGGCGTGCTGGAGCGGATGGCGGGCGCCACCGGCTTCACGTCGGCCGCGCAGGCCGAGCTGCGCAACTATCGGCCGCTCTTCACCGGGGTGGTGCGCATGTCGTGGCTCCTGGCATCTGCGGAACGGGACGGGTCGATCAGCGTGCGGGCGGGTGCCGCGCTTGCGCGACCGCGTTCACGCCGCTAGGGGGTCGCGCATTCGCAAGGACCCGGTGAAATTCCGGGTGGCTATTCCAGCCGCCGATCCGCTGGACAACATCACACATGCAGAGAGTTCGCGTCGCATGACGGCGCCATGTGCCTTGTTGTGGAAATTCGATGCCCATTTCATTTCAGCAGTATCGCCGTCAGTGGTTCACCGACGGCACCGCCGCCCGCCGTGACATCATGGCCGGCATCGTCGTCGCGCTTGCGCTGATTCCGGAAGCGATCGGCTTTTCGATCATCGCCGGGGTGGACCCCCGGGTCGGCCTCTATGCCTCTGTTGCGATCGCGATGGTCATCGCCTTTACCGGCGGGCGCAGCGGCATGATCTCCGCCGCCACCGCCGCAGTTGCGGTCCTGGTCGTTCCGCTGGTGCGCGATCATGGCGTCGAATATCTGTTCGCCGCGACCATCCTGATGGGGGCGATCCAGATTCTTGCCGGGCTCCTGCGGCTCGACCTGCTGATGCAGTTCGTGTCGCGTTCGGTGATCACCGGCTTCGTCAACGCGCTGGCGATCCTGATCTTCATGGCGCAGCTGCCCCAGCTGATCCATGTCGGGTGGCAGACCTATGCGATGGTCGCCGGTGGGCTGGCGATCATCTACCTGCTGCCGCGCGTGACGACGGCGGTTCCTTCGCCGCTGGTCGCGATCCTGGTGCTGTCGGCGATCAGCATCGGGCTGGACCTGCCGGTACATACAGTGGGCGATATGGGCGCGCTGCCCCAGGGGTTGCCCAGCCTGGTGCTGCCGGATGTGCCGCTCACCTGGGAAACGCTGCGCATCATCCTTCCCTATTCGGCGGCGATGGCGGCGGTCGGCCTGCTCGAAAGCCTGCTGACCGCGCAGATCGTCGATGACATGACCCATAGCGACAGCGACAAGCGCCGCGAATGTGGCGGGCAGGGCGGGGCGAATATCGTCGCCGCGCTGTTCGGTGGCATGGGCGGTTGCGCGATGATCGGCCAGTCGGTGATCAACGTCACCTCGGGCGGGCGTGGGCGCCTGTCGACCTTTACCGCCGGGGCGATGCTGCTGTTCCTGCTCGCGGTGCTTGGCCCGTTCGTCGGGCGGGTGCCGATGCCGGCGCTGGTCGCGGTGATGATCATGGTGTCGATCGGCACGTTCAGCTGGAACTCGATCGCCAATCTGCGGCGTCATCCGCCGACATCGTCGGTGGTGATGCTGACCACCGTGGTCGTCGTGGTGGCGACCCATGACCTGTCGCTGGGCGTGCTGTCGGGCGTGCTGCTGTCGGGCGTGTTCTTTGCCGGCAAGGTGCAGCGGATGTTCTCGGTCGAGCGCGAGCGGTCGGCGGACGGGCAGGCGACGACGTTCCGGGTCACGGGACAGATTTTCTTCGCCTCGGTCGAGCGCTTCACCCGTGCGTTTCAGGAGGATGTGGCGGCGCCGCACGTCGTGATCGACGTGTCGCCCGCGCATTTCTGGGACATTTCGGCTGTGGGCGCGCTCGACAAGATCGTCTCCCGCCTGCGTCGCGAGGGGCGCAGCGTCGAGGTGATCGGCTACAACCGCGCGAGCGCCGATCTGGTCGATCGTTTCGCGCTGCATGACAAGACGGGCGTCGAAACGGGCCTGGCTCCGCATTGACGCCGCGCGGACACGAAAATGGCCGCGGCTCCGTGAAGGACCCGCGGCCACACGCCCCCGCGTGAATGGGGTGACCGGTGCGGACTGCCGGCGGTCAGGCGACCTCGGCGATCGGCTCCTCCGCGCCGTCCGGCTCGCGCAGCACATAGCCGCGACCCCAGACGGTCTCGATATAATTTTCGCCGTCGCACGCCATGCTGAGCTTCTTGCGCAGCTTGCAGATAAAGACGTCGATGATCTTCAGTTCCGGCTCGTCCATCCCGCCATACAGGTGGTTCAGGAACATTTCCTTGGTCAGCGTCGTACCCTTGCGGAGCGAGAGAAGCTCCAGCATCGCATATTCCTTGCCGGTCAGATGCACGCGCGCGCCATCGACCTCGACGGTCTTCGCGTCGAGATTGACCGCCAGCTTGCCGGTGCGGATGACCGACTGGCTATGCCCCTTGCTGCGACGCACGACGGCATGGATGCGGGCGACCAGTTCCTCACGATGGAACGGCTTGGTGACATAATCGTCGGCGCCGAAGCCGAAGCTGCGGACCTTGCTGTCCATCTCGTTGATCCCCGACAGGATCAGCACCGGCGTCTGGACCCGCGCGACGCGCAGTTTCTTCAGCACGTCATAGCCGTGCATATCGGGCAGGTTCAGGTCGAGCAGGATGATGTCGTAATCATACAGCTTGCCCAGATCGAGGCCTTCCTCGCCCAGATCGGTGGTATAGACATTGAAACCTTCGGTGGTGAGCATCAGTTCGATCGCCTTGGCGGTCGTCGGCTCGTCTTCGATCAGCAGCACGCGCATCGCGGGTTCCCCTCTGCCCGTTGCAAGCCCCCTGTGACCGGCAACGCGACTGATTCATTAACCTAAGCAGGTCTGAAGGCAAAAGGTTAATTTTGTTCTAACCGGCCTGACTCCACGAGTCGCGGTCGATTCGGCTGCGTATCGGATGGGCGATAGGCGCCGCGCGCCGGCTGCGGATAGCGCCAATGAACTTTTCGGTTCCCATAACCCCCTTTTATGGTGTGCAGCGAAATTTTGCGTTTGCGAACGCCGCGCCGGCATGATTACTTCGCATTTTCGGGGGACGGCGACGCGAAGGCGCGGGCCGATCGAAAAGGGGGTCATCATGAAGTTCAAGGCAGCGCTTTTCCTGTCGGCGTGCGTTCTGGCGCATCCGGCTCTCGCGCAGGACGGGCCAACCTCGGTCGCGGACGATCCGACGCCCGCGGCGGGGACCGAAATCCTGGTCACCGGCTCGCGCATCAAGCAGGACCCGACCAAGAGCGCGTTGCCACTGCAAATCTTCACGACCGAGGATTTCGCCCGCGAAGGCATCAACAGCCCCGAACAGCTCGTCTCGCTGCTCAGCACCAACGGCAACGGTCCGGACAATCTGGCATCGAACACCGATGTGGTGGGCGGCGCCCAGCGCGGCACCAACGGCCTGTCGTCGGCCAACCTGCGCGGCCAGGGCGCGGCATCGACCCTGATCCTGCTGAACGGGCGGCGCGTTGCGGCCCACGGCCTTCAGGGGTCGGCGGTCGACGTCAACCAGATCCCGTTCGCCGCGATCGAGCGGGTCGAGGTGCTGAAGGACGGCGCATCGGCGATTTACGGCACCGACGCGATCGGCGGCGTGATGAACTTCATCACCAAGACGAATTTCAAGGGCGTGACGCTCAACGGCTTCACCGACATCACCCAGCGCGGTGACTCGCCGATCTATCGCCTGTCCGCGACGGCGGGGTTCGGCGATCTGAAGGAGAACGGCTTCAACGTCATGGCCGCGATCAGCAAGAGCTGGAACGGCATCCTGCGGGGTGAGAATCGCGATTTCGTCAACGGCAACCAGCCCAATCGCGGCCTGTCGATCGATACGCGCGGCACGCCGATCGCGACCGCGTTCGCCAATGGTGCCAACGCCCTGTTCGCGCCGACCGGCAGCCTGCTCAGCGGCGTTCCGCTGTTGATCCCCGGCACCACGATCACCGCGAACGGTGGCATCAACTATCTTGACCTGCCGGGTGGCGCGGGATGCGAATCCTTCGACGGCGGCATGGCCTATGACGATGCGCTATGGGCGAACTCGAGCGCGCGTTACGCCTGCGCCTGGGACACCGGCCGCGCCGCGATCCTTCAGCAGCCGCTCGAAACGCTGACCTATTATGGCCGCGCCACCCTGGCGCTGGGCCAGCATCAGCTCTACGCGGAAATCACCGGGTCCGACGCTGATTCCTCGAAGCAGTTCTCGTCGAACCAATATGCCGGCAACACCAGCACGACGCCGCTTTATTACCCGCTGAACGCGACGACCGCGGCGACCTATAACCAGGTGTACAACGCGCTGGTCGCCGTGTTCCCGTCGATCGCGGCGAACTATGGCAAGCCGATCGCCTATCGCTGGCGCTGCACCGTCTGCGGCCCGCGCGAGTACAAGACCAACAGCAAGACGCTGCGCGGTGCGATCGGGCTTGAAGGGCCGCTGTTCGGCGACTGGGACTATCGGACCGGCGCGTCCTATGCGCGCAGCGAATCCAGTTCCGTTCTCGGCAGCGGCTATGCCTATCGCGGGATTTTCTCGTCGAGCGCGCGTGCCGCAGCGTCGGGCATTCCGGGCGCGGTGTCGGGGGGCATCGACACCCGCGCGCCGACCGCACCCGGCGCGACCGCGCCCGGCATCGTCGGCCTGTTGAACAGTGGCATTCTGAACCCGTTCTCGATCACCCAGAGTGATGCCGCGCTGGCCGCGCTCAAGGCGGTGTCGGCCGAGGGCGTGACGCTGTATGGCGGCAAATATGAGGTGACGCAGTTCGACGCGTCGATCTCCGGGTCGCTCTTCGCGCTTCCGGGCGGCAACGTCCAGCTGGCCGTGGGCGTCGATTACCGCCGTGAAACCTACAGCTTCAACGGGTCGGCCGAGGCCGAGCTGAACCGGCCGGAAATCTTCAACGTCGCGTTCGACAACGCCAATGCGCTGACGCCCAAGCATCGCGACGTGAAGGCCGCCTATGCCGAATTGCTGATCCCGGTGTTCGAGCCGCTCGAAATCTCGGTCGCCGGGCGCGTCGATGATTACACCGGCTTTGGCAGCACCTTCAATCCGAAGATCACCGCCCGGTTCCAGCCGGTCGACTGGCTGATGTTCCGCGGATCGTACAACACCGGTTTCCGCGTGCCGACGTTCAACCAGATCTTCAACGGCGTCACCCAGTCGCCCAATCCGGGCAACACGCTGGTCGATTACACCACCTGTCCGTCGCGCACGGTCAATCCGGCGGTGCCGGGTTGCGCCGCGATCACGCCGGACACGCTGACCGGCGGCAATGTGAACCTCGGCCCGGAAACGTCGAAGCAATATAGCGTCGGCGTGGTCTTCAAGCCGGCACCCCGGTTCAGCGCCTCGTTCGACTTCTGGTCGATCGCGGTGGACGACACCATCGGATCGCTGTCGATCACCCAGTTGCTCGACAACGCGTCCTACTTCCCAAGCCGTATCATCCGCACCAACGGCATCATCACCCTGCTCGACCTGCGTACCGACAATATCGGATCGCGGCGTACCCAGGGGCTTGAGGTCGCGCTGCGCGGTGGTGTCGATGTCGGCAATGGCGTGGTGACGGCCGGGCTGGACGGGACGCTGTTGCTCAAGAAGCGCGAGAAGCTGCTGCCCAACGCGCCCTATGGCGGCAGCCTGATCGGCCTGTTCACCTTCTCGGGCGATCTGGGCCTGCGCTGGAAGCACAATGCCTATCTGACCTATACCAACGACAAGTTCACCGCGACCTTCTCGCAGATCTTCCGCAAGGGGTACAAGAACTACGCCCTGCCGGGCATCGCGAACGGCACGGTGACGCGGCCCGACTATAATGAGTATGTCAACGACTATATCATCTACAACATGTCGGTCGGCTATGAGGTGAACAAGCAGTTCCGCATCGTCGGCGGCGTGAAGAACGTGTTCGACACCGATCCGCCGTTCGCGATCACCTATGACAGCAACTACGGTTCGGGCAGTTCGTGGGAGCCGCGCGTCGCGGATCCGCGCGGCCGTTCCTTCACCATCTCGGTCGAGGCGAAGTTCTGATCTGACGGGACCCAAGCAGGCTGGGGCCGGTCCGCGACGCCGCGGGCCGGCCCTTTTTTACGTCGATCGGGCGGCCGACGCACAGAGCCGGCGAAACCGGTCCGCGAGGAACGCCATCACCAACTCCACCCGCGCCGGGCGTAGCGGGCTGGGCGGCGTCATCATGTGCAGGGCGATGCTGCTGGACGACCAGTCGGACAGCAGTTCGACCAGCGACCCATCGCCAAGTTCGCGATCGACGATGAAGTCGGGCAGGCGCGCGATGCCAAGACCCGCGCGCAACGCCGGCAGCATCGCTTCGCCATTGTCGGTGATCAACGGGCCGGCGGGGCGGACCGCCGCCTCCTCACCGCCGGCGTGCCGGAAATGCCAGGCGCCGATCGCATTCGCGTAGAGAAAACAGGCGTGGCTGGCGAGATCGGCGGGATGACGCGGCGTGCCGTGCCGGGCAAGATAGGCGGGCGCGGCGACGACCCGCGTCGTCACCG
This sequence comes from Sphingomonas sp., assembly GCF_019635455.1. Taxonomy (GTDB): domain Bacteria; phylum Pseudomonadota; class Alphaproteobacteria; order Sphingomonadales; family Sphingomonadaceae; genus Sphingomonas. The sequence continues at coordinate 86,324 of NZ_JAHBZJ010000005.1, forward strand.
GAGCCAGCCGCTGTGCGCGCAGCGAACTGTCGGGCAGGTCGGCGATCCGCAGCGCGATGTCGAACCCCTCGGCAACGATATCGACCCGGGCGTCGGACAGGCGCAGGTCGATCTCGATCCCCGGATGCGCGGCGACCAGGTCCGCGATCGCGTCCGCGACATGACTGATCCCGAAGGTGATCGGCGCGGCGATGCGGACAAGGCCCGAGGGTGCGCGCGCGGCATCGAGCGCCTGCTCCTCGGCCGCCTGTGCCTCCGCCAGGATCCGGGCCGCGCGTTCGGCGAGCGCGGTGCCGCTGTCGGTCAGCGTGAGGCGACGCGAGGTACGATGGAAGAGCGAGGTGCCAAGCTGTGCCTCCAGCCGCGAAATCGCCTTCGACACCGTCGCCTTGCTGACCCCGATCGCGTCGGCCGCTGCGCTGAACGAGTGATGCTCGACCACGCAGGCAAAGATCGCCCAGGCTTCGAAATCCGGGAGCCGCATCGCCGTCCTCCAGCAAAAAGGAAACGATCAGTTTCGAATGTTTCCATTTACGCGCTGATCGCATGACCTATCTAGGCGGTCAACAAGGAGTTCGAGATGATCGAGAAACGACCGTTCGACAGCCTGGGCCATGCCGATCACGGGTGGCTCAATGCCCGCCATCACTTCAGCTTCGCGAACTATTATGACCCCGACCGGATGGGATGGGGCGCGATCCGCGTGTGGAATGACGACGAGATCGCCGCGAATAGCGGGTTCCCGCCGCATCCGCACCGCGACATGGAAATCATCACCTATGTTCGCACCGGGGCCATCACCCACCAGGATTCGATGGGCAATACCGGACGGACCGGCGCCGGCGACGTGCAGGTGATGAGCGCCGGAACGGGCGTGCGGCACGCCGAATATAATCTGGAGCCGGAAACGACGACGCTGTTTCAGATCTGGGTGGAACCACGCGCCAGCGGCGGCGCGCCGAGCTGGGGAGCGAAGCCCTTTCCCAAGGGCGCGCGATCGGGCCGGTTCGTGACGCTGGCGAGCGGATATGACGAGGATGGCGACGCGCTGCGCATTCGTGCCGATGCCCGTGTGCTGGGCGCCACGCTCAAGGCGGGCGAACGCGCAACCTACACGGTCGGCGAGGGGCGGCACGCCTATCTCGTCCCCGCGATCGGCCGGATCGAGATCGACGGCGCGTCGTTCGATGCGCGTGACGGCGCCGCGCTGACGGGCGGCACGTACGAAATCGTGGCGATCGAGGACGCCGAAATCGTCCTGGTCGATGCCGACTGACCCCCTGGGACGGCCCGGCACGCTCCCCCCGGTGCCGGGCCGTTCCACCCCTTTTTCCTGCGACGGAGACGTTTTCATGACCAAGGTTCTGGTTCTTTATTATTCTTCCTATGGCCATATCGAGACGATGGCCGAAGCGGTCGCCGAAGGCGCGCGCGCCGGCGGTGCGCAGGTCGATATCCTGCGGGTGCCGGAAACGGCGCCCGAAGAGGTGGTGAAGGCGGCGCATTTCAAGACCGGGTCGCCCCACGCCGTCATCGACGGCCCTCAGACGCTGAAGGAGTATGACGCGATCATCGTCGGCGCGCCGACCCGGTTCGGCCGGATGCCGAGCCAGATGGCGGCATTCTGGGATACCGCCGGCGGCCTGTGGCAATCGGGCGCGTTGCACGGAAAGGTCGGCGGCGCGTTCACATCGACCGCGACCCAGCATGGCGGCAACGAGATGACGCTGTTCAACATCATCACCAACCTGTTGCATTTCGGCCTGACCATTGTCGGGCTGGATTATGGCCATGCCGATCAGATGAAGATCGATCAGGTGCTGGGCGGCGCCCCCTATGGCGCGACGACCGTGGCCGGCGGGGACGGCAGCCGTCAGCCGAGCGAGATCGACCGGGCCGGCGCCCGCTATCAGGGCAGGCGGATCGCGGAAACCGCCGCGAAGCTGGCAGCCTGAAACAGAGGCGGCGATGCAGCCCTCGCTCTTCGTGTCGCACGGATCGCCAATGATCATGTTCGAACCCGGCCCGGCGCGCACGTTCCTCGCCGGGCTGGCCGGACAGGTCGAACGGCCGGACGCGATCCTGATGATCTCCGCGCATCACGACATGGCGGGCGCGGTGGTCACGGCGGGCGAGGCGCCGTCCACGATCCATGATTTCGGCGGCTTCCCGCAGGCGCTGTTCGATCTGACCTACCCCGCCGCGGGCAGCCCCGCGCTTGCCGCCGACGTCGCGCTGCTGCTCCGCGCTCGCGGGGTTCCGGTCGCGCTCGATACGGAGCGCGGGTTCGATCACGGGGCATGGGTCCCGCTGATGCTGGGATGGCCCGACGCCCAGGTGCCGGTGGTGCAGCTGTCGATCAGCAGCGCGCACGCCCCCGACTGGCATTTCCGCCTGGGCGCGCTGTTGAAACCGCTGCGCGCGCGCAACGTCCTGATCATCGGGTCGGGCAGCCTGACGCACAATCTGCGCGAAATCGTACTGACGGGCGGCGATCACGATGCGGCGGTACCCGAATGGGTCGCCGCGTTCAGCGACTGGATCGCCGCCCGCATCGCGGCGGGCGATGTCGATGCTCTGCTTCATGTTCATGAGCGTGCGCCGCATGTCCGGCGCAACCATCCGACGATGGATCATCTGTTGCCGCTCTATACCGCGATGGGCGCGGGCGGAGCGCATGCCGAGCGGCTGCATCACAGCTATACCTATGGGGTGCTGGCAATGGATGCCTATCGATTCGATTGACCCGCGGTTCGTTGGGATGACGAAACAGCTTCCTCAACCCCCGCACCGGGCCTAGCCTGTCGGTCCCACAATGGAGGGACTAGCGAAATGGCAACGACGAAATTGCGGATAGCCGCCTTCGCCCTGGCGCATCTCACCGGAATCGGCGCGATCATGGTATCGGCGCCGGCCGCTGCGCAGAATATCGAACCCGGCACGAACGGCCGAAACGTGACCTCTGCCGACTATCCCGGCGGTCGTTTCGTCGCGGCTGGCAATGGGGATTGGGTCGAACTCGATGCGCGCGGGCGCGTCGCGTTCCGCTTTCGGGAAACGGCGCGCGATGCCTGGTCGGTCTATCTGACCGATGCGGGGCGTGGCATCGACATTCAGATCGATATCTTTCGCAAGATGATCACGATCGCCGAAAATCGCGGTCCCCGCAGGGATCTGTACCGGATCACCAGCGCGGGGCGCAGCGGCCCCTATTACCGGGACGAGCGCCCGGGTGGGCGCGAGGGGGATCGGGGCGGCGATCGGGGCGGCGGGGACCGTGACGGTCGCGGCGGCTGGCGCGACCGCTGGCCCACCTTCGATATCCTGGCAGGTCCGATCTGGAACCAGGGGGACGCGGTCAACAAATGTCGCGCACTCGCCGAACGGGCCGGCGGCGAATGGACCGGCCAGTGGCGCACCCTGATCAACGGTCGCGAATCGGTCTGCGAGATTCGGTTCGCACGACGTTAGGCACGCGCGACGGCGGCCCGCGCGATAAACGCGGCCGCCGTCGCGAAAAGTGTTCGGCCCCGGCACCGTCTTCACCAGTTGGAAAGCCTCCCGCGCTAGTTTTCGCGCTGTGGGCAGGGCTGAAACGCCGGTAGAAGGACGGAGCCGGGTGTTGATCGGGGCGAAATATCGTTCGCAGCGAAGGGCTGGAGATCGCCAGGGACCCGGTGCGGCCCCCGAAACGGCGTGCGCGCTGCTGACCTCGGTCGAGGGACTTTGCACCAACTGGTTCTGGGCTACGGACGAACACGGCCGCATCACCTATGTCAGCGACTGGGTGGCAAAGGAATTTTCCGCCGTCGATGCCGAACTCGTCGGTCGGACGCTGGCCGATATCTTCAAGGTCGAGACCCAGACGACCGAGATGGGCAAGTCGATCGGATTCCTGCTCGCCAAGCGCAAGGCATTCCGGGCGATCAACGCGCGCTGCTCGCACGATCCGGACGAACGGATCTGGACGATTTCGGGCAATCCGCAGTTCGACGGATCGGGCGCATTCACCGGTTTTCACGGCGTCGGCGCGGACATCACTGCGGTCCAGGAATCGGCGCAGGAAATCGCCCGGCTGGCCAGCTACGACGCCCTCACCGGCCTGCGCAACCGGCGCGGAACGATCTCGCTGGTCGAACAGGCGCTGGCCGCGTCGGCGAAATCGGAAGGGCCGTTCGCGATCCTGCTCGTCGATCTCGACCGGTTCAAGCAGATCAACGATACATTGGGGCATCCGGTCGGCGATCAGCTGCTGGTGCAGGTGGCCGAGCGGCTGTCGCGCGTGATCAAATATGCCGATTGCGTCGGGCGGATCGGTGGCGACGAATTCCAGATCGTGCTGACCGATGCGCCGCCCCGCGAAGAGCTGTCGAAGCTGGCCGACGAGATCATCGCGGCGGTGTCTCGCCCCTATTTCGTCGGTGACAGCCGTTGCGTGATCGGCGCGTCGGTGGGGATCGTGATCGGTCCGCAGGACGGCGAAATGTCAGAGGATCTGGCGCGCAACGCCGATCTTGCGCTCTATGCCGCGAAGGCGGCGGGGAAGGGGTGCCACCGCTTCTTTCAGCCCGACATGCTGGAGGCCGCAGAGGATCGCCGTCAGCTGGAACAGGACCTGATCGACGCGCTGGAGCGTGGCGAGCTGGAGGTCAATTATCAGCCGCTGGTCAGCGCCACGGACAATCAGGTCAAGGGGTTCGAGGCGCTGCTGCGCTGGAACCACCCCGATCGTGGCCGTATTTCGCCTGCGCTGTTCATTCCGATTGCCGAGGAAACCAACCTCATCGCGCGCCTGGGCGAATGGGTGTTGCGGCAGGCGTGCATCGATGCGGCGAGCTGGCCGGGCAATTTGCGCGTGGCGGTCAACGTCTCGCCCATTCAGTTCGCCAATCCGAACCTCACGCAGACGGTGGTCAGTGCGCTCGCCCATTCCGGCCTGCGCGCGGATCGGCTTGAGCTGGAGATCACCGAAAGCGTCTTCATCGATGGGGGCAAGGAGACCGACCAGACCTTCGCCGCGCTCAAGAAGATCGGCGTCCGGCTGGCGCTGGACGATTTCGGGACCGGCTATTCCTCGCTCGGCTATCTGAAGAGCGCGCCGTTCGACAAGATCAAGATCGACCAGAGTTTCGTGCGGGGCGCGGGAGATCCCAAATCGCGGAACAGCGCGATCATCACCTCCATCGTCGCGCTGGCCCAGGCGCTGGGCATGGAAACCACCGCCGAGGGCGTCGAGTCCGTCGATCAGCTCCAGGCGATGCGCGCGCTGGGCGTCAGCCTGATCCAGGGATATCTGTACAGCCTGCCGGTGCCGGCAAGCGCCGTCGCGACCAACGTGTCGGGCGGCCGGTGGGAGATCAAGCCGATCGGTCCGGCCCGGCAGCGCGAAAACCGGGTCGCGACCTTCCGCCGGATCGGCGCGGTGCATGGCGATCATTATTATCCGGTCATTCTGCGCAACCTGTCGCCCACCGGCGCCCTGATCGAGGGCATGGTGAACGTGCCGGTGGGAACGCGGTTCGTGATCGATTTCGGCGATCGGCAATGGATGCTGGCGACGGTTCGTCGTTCCTATGGCGATCACCAGGGCGTCGAGTTCGACGAACCGCTGGTCGGGGATGAGGAAACGGGCTTTCGCACCCGCTATCGCGTCTCCGCGATGACCGCCGCGCAGCTCGGCCTGGTTGGCGGACGGGCGGAGGAGCGGATGCAGCACGAGCCGCTTGGCCGCGCGATCTCCAACGCCGCCTTCCCGACATTTCAGAACTCGTTGCGCTGACCGCATCCACTTCCGCCGTTGCAAGGGCGCGACGCAGCGCGCAAAGCGGGCGCCATGATCCAGGATCGGGTGCTGTTCATCGATGGTGAGGCGATCGTGATCGACAAGCCTGCGGGCCTGCCGGTCGATCCGCCGCGCGACGGCTCGCTCAGCCTCGAAAATCACCTTGCCAACCTGACCTTTGGCTTTCGCCGCTGGCCGACGGCGGTGCATCGGCTCGACCGGGATACCAGCGGGTGCCTGCTGCTCGCCCGCAACCCCAAGGCGCATGCCCGGTTCCAGCAGGCGTTCGAGGCCGGCAACGTCACCAAACGCTATCTCGCGGTGATCGACGGTGTTCCGGACGCCCCGTCAGGGACGATCGACCTGCCGCTCGCCAAGGTATCGAGCGCGGCGCGCGGATGGCGGATGACCGGCGATGGCGACGGGCGACTGGGCGGCAAGGCGGCGCGCACCCGCTGGCGTTTGCTGGATACGCGGGATGGGCGCGCGTTCATCGCTTTCTACCCCGAAACCGGGCGGACGCATCAGATCCGTGTTCATGCCGCCGAAGGGCTGGGCATCCCGATCACCGGCGATCCGGTCTATGGCGTCGCGGGCGGGCGGCCGATGATGTTGCATGCCGCGCAACTCACGGTGCCACGCCCGGGCAAGCGCGATGTCCATGCCGAAGCGCCGACCCCGATCGCCTTTCGCGAGTTGGGCTTTGCCGGGGGCGGGGGCGATGGCTGAACTGCCCGAAGACGCGATCGTCGAGGAGAAGTTTCTGGCGGCCTCCGGCCCGGGCGGGCAGAATGTCAACAAGGTGGCGACGGCGGTGCAGTTGCGTGTCGATGTGTTTCGGCTGGGACTGGCGCCCTATGCGTATCGCAAGCTGAAGGAACTCGCCGGATCGCGGATGACGGCGGCGGGCGAACTGGTGATTACCGCGCGCAAGTTTCGGACGCAGGAGGCCAATCGGCAGGATGCGCGGGCGCGGGTGGTCGAATTGATCGTGCAATCCTGCCAGCGCGATGCGCGCCGCATCCGTACCAAGCCAAGCAAGGCGGCGAAGGCGCGGCGCGTCGATGAAAAAAAGGGACGGTCGGCGGTAAAGGCGGGCCGGGGCAAGGTACGGATCGACTGAACGTGCAACGGACGCCACTGTGCGGCGTTGTGGGCGGTATGCGCAATGCTTTCCTCCTTGCCGTGCCGGCGGTGCTTGCCGCCTGTTCGGGCGAACCGGCGCTCAAGGATCCGACGCAGAACAATTCGGTCGCCGCGGAGCCGCTCGGCATGCCGGACGCCGGACAACCGGCGCCGCCTTCCAGCGCGACGCCCGCGCCGGTTGCGGAAATCCCGGAGGCGTTTCGGGGCGAGTGGAATCGCGTCGCCGCCGATTGCGGCACCGACCGTAACGCAAGTCGCCTGCGCGTCGAGGCCGGGTCGCTTCGCTTCTACGAAAGCAGCGGCACGGTCGAAGACGTGGCCGGGAAGGGGCGGACGATCACCGTCCGCGCACGCTATTCCGGCGAGGGACAGACCGAAGAACGGACCACCCGGTTCAGCCTGTCGCAGGACGGAAAGACCCTGCGATCGGAGGGGATGGATCGGGTTCGCTGCCGCTGACCCCTTGCGTGCGGGGGCAGTCCGCGCCACCTGCGCCACCATGTACAGTTTCGACATCGCCGCCGGCTCAAAGGCCGAACTCTATCGCGATCTCCATGCCGCGCTCGACGCGTTGACGGCGGGCGAGAGCGACGCCGTCGCGAACATGGCGAATGCCGCATCGCTGATCTGGCAGGTTCTTCCCGATCTCAACTGGGCCGGATTCTACCGTAATGTGGGCGGCGAACTGGTACTCGGCCCGTTTCAGGGAAAGGCGGCCTGCATCCGCATCCCGTTCGGCAAGGGCGTGTGCGGCACCGCCGCAGCGACGCGGGCGACGCAGCTGGTCGCCGACGTCCATGCCTTTCCTGGCCACATCGCCTGTGATGCGGCGAGCAGCGCCGAACTGGTCGTGCCGGTGATCCATGGCGACGCGCTGGTCGGCGTCCTTGACCTCGACAGCCCGACCGCGAACCGGTTCGATGCCGAGGATGCGGCCGGGTGCGAGGCGCTGATCCGCCTGCTCGCACCGCGTATCGCGGGCTGAGCCTGGCCCAGATCGGGACTTTTTTAACCATGACCTGCGGTGGAGACGGGCGGCGCGATTTGTTAAAATCCGCTTAAGAGGCGCACCTTCCGTCCCTGCACCAGGTTGGCTGCGCCTCACCGGAGGAGTAGCCGTGACGCGTAACCTGACCCTGATCGCCCTTGGCCTTGCCGGCCTGTCCCTGGCCACGCCTGCCAGTGCGCAGCGTGTGTGGCGCGATGGGCAGTGGGTGACGCGATCACGGGTTCAGCAGCCGCCGGTGGTGGCGCCCGGTCCGGTGGCCGCGCCGCAGGCCGGTGCTCGCTGGGGCGGGAAGATCGGCGGGCGCTGGTATGCGGGGATGCAGGCGCCGGGTGGCTGGTCCGCCTATCGCCGGCCGGTGCGCGGCTGGACCATTCCCGGCTATTGGATGGGCGGGAGCTTCGGCATTTCGGACTGGTCGAGCTGGGGACTTTCCAGCCCGCCCTACGGCTATTTCTGGGTCCGTTATTATGATGACGCGGTGCTGGTCGATCGGGGCGGGCGCGTCTGGGATTCGGTTAGCGGGATCGACTGGGACGGCGCCGGTTACGCGGGCGGGGGCGGCTATGCCGCTGCCGGCGGTTATGCAGCCGCGGCCGCTGCGGCCGGCGGCGGTGGTGGCGCCGGGGGATATCCCGGCTATGGCGCCAGCTATCCCCCGCCGCAGCCCATTCCCGCACAGCCATACCCGGGGGGGTATGCGCCGCCGCCGAGGGCCTATGCCCCGCCGGCGGCGCAACGCTGTGCCTCGTCCTGCGGTTATCAGGGCGGGTACGCCGCTGGCGGCTATGCTCAGGGCGGCTATGCGACCAGTGGTGGCTATGCCGCCGGCAGCGGCTATGCGGGCGGCTATTATTATGGCGGCCCGACCACCACGACCATCGTGATCCAGTCCGCGCCGGTCGTCACCACCACCACGGTCACCGAAGAAGTGATCGAGGAAGAGGAACGCGTGGTCACCTATCGCGCCGCGCCGACCAAGCTGGTGCGCCGGGTGCCGACCAAGACGGTGCGCCGTCCCGCCCCACGATCAAAGACCTGTTACTGCCGCTGACGGCGATCAGGGGCGCGGAGGCCGCGTTCCAAAGGTCACGATGCTCTCGCTGCCATCGGCGGCGACCGAGGCGACGCCGATGAAGTGATCATCGACCGGTACGTCCTTCAGCGTCGTTTCGGTCAGGCCGGCGACGCCGCGCACATCGCTCCACCGCTGGCTGTCGTTGCGCCGCCAATAGACACGATAGCCGGCCGCGCCCGGGACCGCCTTCCACGTCACCTTCGTGTCCATGCTGAGCGCGCCGTCCAGCGTCACCTGGACCGGTGCGGCCGGGGCGGCGGCGAGGCGCCGGATCGTCGCGACGTTGATCGCGGTGACTTTCGCGAGATAGGGGAAATCCATCTTGTCGATCGTATCGCCATAGACACGGCCGTTTTCGGTTCGCAGATCCTGATGCTGCTGATCGTAATTTTCGGCACCGACCGAGAAACGGACGGCGGGATAGCCCAGGCGCAGGAACGGCTCATGATCGCCGCCGCGTCCGAACCGGTCCGGCCGCCGCACCATGAAGACGTCGAGCGCGGCGGGATCGTCCTTGCGCAGATCGTCGGCGATGCCGTCGATCGCCTTGGCCAGCGCGCGGCTCGGCCCGTCATCCTCGCCGCCATCGGCGCGTCGCTTCAGCTGTTCCTCGATCGATTCGGAGGCGCGGATCCCTTCCGAAAAGACGCGGACGCGATCGGCGACGCGCACGCCATTCTGTCCCATGGTATTGCCGACAATGTCGTTGTTGAGCACCGCCACCACGTCCCAGCCGCGCTCCTTCGCGGTTTCGGCGAGCAGCGTCGCGCCCCACAATCCCTGCTCCTCACCGGACAGGACGGCATAGACGATCGTCGCCTTGAACTTCTGCTTCGAGAGGATGCGGGCCGCCTCGAGGACCAGCGCGACGCCGGAGGCATCGTCATTCGCGCCCGGGGCATCGCGCTTGATGTCCATGACGTCGCTGACGCGGCTGTCGATATGGCCCTGGACGATGATGACGCGCTTGGGATCCTCACCCGCCTGAAAGCCCAGGACATCCACCACCTCGACCCCGTCCGGAGCGCGGGGGCCGGTGAAGGTGCGGGCGATCTTCGCGACCTCGATACAGGCGCAGGCGTCGGCGATCCGGTTGAGTTCGGACGCCGCCCAGGCGCGCGCGGCGCCGATGCCGCGCTTCGGATCGCTCGCGGACGAGAGCGTATGGCGGGTGCCGAATCCGACCAGCTTCTCGACGCTGGATTTCAGTCGCTCCGGGCTGGGGGCGTCGGCGGGCGCCTGTTGGGCGACGGCGGGGGCTGCGGCGAGCAGCGCGAGCAGGGGAAGGGTGCGCATGGCGGTCAGCTTAGCCGGTCGATCGCGTCGCGGTCGAGGCTTCCCGGAATGATCATCAGCGGAACCGGCAATGCCGCCATGTCCCCGGCGAAATGGCTGACCAGCGGGCCGGGCGGCCCATCGGCCTTTGCGCCCAGCACCAGTGCGGCGATGTCGGGATTTTCGGCGATCAGATCGCGGATTATCCGGGGGCCGTCGCCCTCGCGCACGGTGATGCGCGGCTTGAGCCCCGCTTCGGCGATCAGCGTGCCGGCGGCGGCGGCGACCAGTGCCTCGGCACGCTGGCGCGCCTCATCCTCGATCGTCGCCATCACACCGCCCCATTGCACGAAATCGGGTTTCGGGATCAGCGCCAGGATCTCGACCTCGCCCCCGGTCTTTACCGCGCGGCGCGCCGCGAAGCGGAGCGCGATCTGTGCCTCGTCGCTTTCGTCGATGACCACCAGATAGGTACGCATGAAACCACTCCCCGCCATTTTCTCTGATTGGTGACGTGCGAATGCGGTTCGTGCAAGTCCGCGGGCTTGACCCGCGCCGCCCGGCGCGCGAGGAGGGCGCGAAACCAACAGCCTGCGACAGGACCCTCCCCACCCATGTCGATCGAGATCAAGATGCCCGCGCTTTCCCCGACCATGGAGGAGGGGACGCTCGCCAAATGGCTGGTGAAGGAGGGCGATTCGGTCAAGGCGGGCGACCTGATGGCCGAGATCGAGACCGACAAGGCGACGATGGAGTTCGAGGCGGTGGATGAGGGGACGATCGCGAAGATCGTTATTCCCGAGGGTACGGACGGGGTGAAGGTCGGCGCGGTGATCGCCGTGCTGGCGGGTGAGGGTGAAGACGTGGCGTCGGTGGAAGCGCCGACAGCGCCCCCCCCCAAGGCCGAAGTCGCCAAGACTGAACCCAAGGACGCCGCCCCCGACACGCCGGCACCGGCACCCACGCCAGCACCCACGCCGGCCGCTTCGCTTGGCGACGACCGCGTAAAGGCAAGCCCGCTCGCCCGCAGGATCGCCTCGGAAAAGGGGATCGATCTGGCGAATGTCGCGGGGTCCGGCCCGGGTGGGCGCGTGGTCAAGGCCGATATCGACAATGCCAAGCCCGGCGCGGCCCCCGCCGCCCGGACCCCGGAGACACCCGCCGCGCCTGCCGCAAGTGCGCCCGCCGCCGCGCCCGCGTCGGTCTGGTATGACGAGAGCATCCCGCACGAGGCGGAAAAGCTGTCGAACATCCGCAAGACGATCGCGCGCCGCCTGACCGAGGCGAAGCAGACGATTCCGCACATCTACCTGACGGTGGATATCCAGCTGGACGCGCTGCTCAAGCTGCGCGGGCAGTTGAACAAGAGCCTGGAGAACCGGGGCGTGAAGCTGTCGGTCAACGACATGCTGATCAAGGCGCTGGCGGTCGCATTGACCCAGGTGCCGAAGTGCAACGTGACCTTTGCCGGCGACAAGCTGATCACCTATCGCCGCGCGGACATCTCGGTCGCGGTATCGACCCCGACCGGCCTGATCACCCCGATCATCCGCGATGCCGCGAATATCGGGCTGGCCAGCATCTCGACCCAGATGAAGGAACTGGCGGACCGGGCCAAGGACGGGAAGCTGAAGCCCGAGGAATATCAGGGCGGAACCGCCAGCATCTCGAACATGGGCATGTTCGGCATCAAGCAGTTCGACGCGGTCATCAACCCGCCCCAGGCGATGATCCTGGCGGTCGGCGCGGGGGAGAAGCGGCCCTATATCGTCGATGACGCACTGGGCGTCGCGACCGTCATGAGCGCTACCGGCAGTTTCGACCACCGCGCCGTGGACGGCGCGGACGGCGCGGAATTGATGAAGGTGTTCAAGGCGCTCGTCGAATCGCCGATGGGCCTGCTGGCCTGAGGCGCGGATGCGCGTTCTTGTCGAAGCGCTGCATATCGCTGCGGGGATCGCTGCCGCGCTGGTGATCGGTGGCACCATGGCCTGGGCCTATCCACTGGGCGCCCGCGACATCTGGATGGTGACTGCGGTGGCGGTCCTGTGCGTCATTCTGATGGGTATCGGGCCGATGCGCCGCGCCGCGCGCGCCACCCGTGCGCAACGGGACGGCGATGATGAGTGATCGCATTCCGCCGGCGCGCGAACCGACGATCCGGGTCAGCACCATGCCCGCCGACGCGAACGCCTATGGCGATATTTTCGGTGGATGGCTGGTCGGGCAGATGGACATGGCGGCGGGACTTGTCGCGGCGCGCCGCGCGCGTGGGCGTGCGGTGACGATCGCGATGAACGGAATGCAGTTTCATGCGCCGGTGTTCGTCGGCGACGAAGTGTCGGTCTATGCCGATCTGGTGCGGGTCGGGCGATCGTCGATGCAGATCGCGGTCGAGGCATGGCGCCGCGGTCGCCATGGCGAGGAACGCGAACTGGTGACCGAAGCAAATTTCACCTTCGTCGCGGTGGGCGAGGATCGCCGCCCGCGCCCAGTGGACGAACTGATATGAGCTGGCTGATCTTTGCGTTGCGCCGGTTCCTGTTGCCGGCCCTGGTGGCGGGGGTCGTCGCGACCCTGATCCTCTATTGGGTCCTGGAGACGGAGGGCGGCTATACCGACTGGATGAGCATGGCGATGCTGGCCGGCATCGCGCTCGCGTGTTTCGTCGTCTGTGCGCCGCTGTTCTGGCTGCTCTATCGTGCGCGTTTGCCGCTGATCGTGAACATCGCTGCGGTGCTGGTGATGGGCGTGGTGGCGGGCGCTCTCGGCATGGCGCTGATCGTCGTTTACTGGGTCGAGGCGAGCGACGCGTTCGGCTTCAACCATCTGGGTATCCCCGCCGGTGTGGCGGCTGCGGTAACCTGGATATTCTTCAATTTCGATCTTTTGAGGGCCGGTGGCCGAGGAGACAATCGTGGCTGAATCCTATGACGTGATCGTGCTCGGGTCAGGCCCCGGCGGCTATGTCGCGGCGATCCGCGCGAGCCAGCTTGGCCTGAAGACCGCGATCGTCGAGCGCGAACTGCTGGGCGGCATCTGCCTGAACTGGGGATGCATCCCGACCAAGGCGCTGCTCCGCTCGGCCGAAATCTATCACTTCATGCAGCATGCCAAGGATTATGGCCTGGCCGCAGAAAAGATCAGCGCGGATCTGGACGCGGTGGTCAAACGTTCGCGCGGGGTCGCCAAACAGCTTAATCAGGGCGTCACGCATCTGATGAAGAAGAACAAGGTGGCCGTGCATATGGGTATCGGCAAACTGGCCGGGAAGGGCAGGCTGACGGTCACCGACAAGGACGGGAAGACCACCGAACTCACCGCAAAGAACATCATTCTGGCGACCGGCGCCCGCGCCCGCGACCTGCCGAACCTGCCCGCCGACGGCAAGCGCGTATGGACGTATCGCCACGCAATGACCCCGCCCGAGATGCCGAAGAAGCTGCTGGTCATCGGATCGGGCGCGATCGGAATCGAATTCGCCAGCTTCTACAACGACATGGGTGCCGAGGTGACGGTGGTCGAAATGCTCGACCGCATCGTCCCGGTCGAGGATGCCGATATTTCCGCGCATCTGGAAAAGGCGCTGAAGAAACAGGGCATGACGATCATGACCGGCGCAAAGATCGACAAGATTGCGGCCGACGGCAATGGCGTCAAGGCGACGATCACCGGCAAGGACGGCAAGGCGGTGGACGGCGCGTTCAGCCATGTGATCGTCGCGATCGGCATCGTGCCGAACACCGCCGATATCGGCCTGAAAGAGGCGGGTGTCGCGATGGACGATCGCGGTTTCCTGAAGACCGACGGCGCGTGCCGCACCAATATCGACGGCGTGTGGGCGATCGGCGACATCACCGCACCGCCCTGGCTGGCGCACAAGGCGAGCCATGAGGGCGTCATCGCGGCAGAGGCGATCGCCGGCGGACATCCGCATGCGATGGATCCGCGCAACATTCCGGGCTGTACCTATTGCCACCCCCAGATCGCGAGCGTCGGCCTGACCGAGGCGAAGGCGAAGGAGGCGGGTTATCAGGTGAAGGTCGGCAACTTCCCCTTCATCGGCAACGGCAAGGCGATCGCGCTGGGTGAGCCGGACGGGTTCGTGAAAACCGTGTTCGACGCGAAGACCGGCGAGTTGCTGGGCGCTCACATGATCGGCGCGGAAGTGACCGAGATGATCCAGGGCTATACGGTCGGCAAGACGCTGGAAACGACCGAGGCGGAACTCATGGAGACCGTCTTCCCGCATCCCACGATCAGCGAGACGATGCACGAGGCTGTGCTGGCGGCATATGGCCGCGCATTGCATATCTGAACCGCGCACGCGGCGGCACGCCGGCATCGCGCTGGCGACCGCCACGGGCTGTCTCGCGGCGAGCCTGGCGCTGTTCTGGCCCGGCTATGCCATGTTCGACAGCGTTGCCCAGTTCGGGGAGGTGCTGTCCGGACGATATGACGACTGGCATCCGCCGGTCATGGCGCGCTTATGGGCGCTGCTTCACGGCATGTTCGGCGGTGGGGCCGGCCCGATGCTGGCCGTGCATCTGGCGCTCTATTGGACGGGGTTCGGCCTGATCGCCGGTGCGCTGGCGCGGGACGCGCGGCGGCGCGCGGCGGTGGCCGTCATCGCCATTGGCCTGTGTCCGCTGTTCCTCGGCTGGCAGGCGACGGTCCTGAAGGACGCCGGCATGGCCGGTGCGCTGATTGCGGCGAGCGGCCTTTTGTGTTGGTGGCGGATCGATGGGCGGCCGATGCCCCGGGCGGCATGGGCGGTGGTCTGGCTGTTGTTGGTCTATGCCGCGCTGGTGCGGGCCAATGCGGTGTTCGCGGTGGTGCCGTTTGCCGTTCTGGCGTCGGCGCCCGCGCTCTCGCCGATGCGAAAGGCGGTGCTGATCGGGGTGGGCATCGTGTTGACGATCGCGCTGTCGGGTCCGGTCAATCATATCCTGTTGCGGGCCGCGCCGACCGGGGTGCAACAGAGCGAGGCGCTGTACGACCTGTCCGGGATCGCGGTACGGGTGACGCGTGCGGAGACAATTGGCCTTACTCCGGGCGAGCGCCAGGCGCTGATCGAAAAGCGGTGCGTGAAGCCGTTTTTCTGGGACCCGATCGGGGCGCCGGACCGGTGTCAGGCGGTGGTGGCGCGGTTGCGGTCGCAGACGGTGGGGTCGCTCTATGCGACGCTGGCTCAGGCGGTGCTGCACCACCCCGTCGCCTATGCGCAGCACCGCATCGCGCATCTCAATTCGACGATGCGGCTATGGGTTCCGTTTCGCTGGCCCAATGGCGCACCGCCGGAGGAATCGGAGCCGAACAGCCTGGGCCTCGTCACGCCGGGCGTGGCGGCGGGCGGCTGGCAGCGCATTGGCGGGTGGGTGGCGGAGACGCCGTTGGGTTGGCCCTTTGCCTGGTGCATCGTCGCGCTGACCATGCTGGTCGCCCTGCGCCCGGCGCCGACGGGGCCGACGCGCGGGCTGGTGATCGCGCTGGCGGGGTCGGCGGTCGGGCAATGGCTCAGCTTCGCGGTGCTGAGTATCGCCTCGGACCTTCGCTATCACCTGTGGGCGATGATCGCGACCGCGCTGGCGGTGGTAATCGGTGCAAAGGCGGGGGCGCTCGACCGGCGGGCGGTGCGGGTCGGCGCGGCCGTGCTGCTGGCGGGATGCGCGGTCGCACTGGCGGCACGGCTCACGCAGCCGCTCCCGCCCGACAGCTATCAGGGGATGCTGGGTTAGAAATGGCGGACGGGCCGGGCCGGAACCGCCGGCCCGGTCCGTTTCATCCGACGTTCGACTGACCGAAATTGGGCGTCACGACTTCCGCTGCCGGTGCCGCCAGGCCCTGGCTTTCGCTCCTGGATGCTTCCGCCGCGGCGGTGCTCAGATGCTTCAGCCTGCCGTCGATATGGCCGCCATTTTCGATCGTGATATTTTCATATTCGACATCGCCGGTGATCTTTGCCGTGCGCTCGATCGTCAGTTCCCGAACGCGGACCGTGCCTTCGATCGCGCCGGCCAGTCGGGCGCTTTCGGCCGTGACGCTGCCGAAAATCTGGCTGTCTGCGCCCTGGGCGAGGCTGCCGCAATCGACGTCGCCTTCGATCCGCCCTTCGATATGCAGTTCGGCACTCGCCTTCACGTTTCCGCTGATGACGATGTCGGGACCGATCACCGAAAACATGCCGCGACGCGAGTTGCCGCCGCTGCTGGGCTGCATCGGCGGTGCCGGCGGTACGGCCGGCCGGTTATCGCGCGAACGGTTGCTATTGAACATCTGAAAATCCCCTAATCCCCGGATTCGACGGCGCGAATGTAACATGGGCCACCTCCGTGGGAAGCCACGGATTCGGCGCGGTGCGTTTCAGAAGGGGATTGTCGTTCGCGGCGACCGCGCGGGCGGAATGCACGGAAAACCAGCATGCGAGCAGGACCGTTAAGGCCGCGAAACAGTCGCCAGGCCCCGGCAGGGGGCCGGATGAGGCCGGAACAAGAAGCGCAAGTGCGCTGCACTGCACCAGAATTGCGACGAGCCGACGCGCCTGCGTGCATGAAAGCGAGAGCAGCAATGCGGGGGCGAGAACCCCCGCGCCCAGGCCGGGGACGAACGCGGCGACCAGCAGCGCGCCGGTGAGGGCGATCCGCCCGATCGAATCGCGTCGCGAGGAAGCTCTGGCGGCGTGCCAGCCGAGGGCGCCGGCGATGAGCGCGCCCCAGAGCGCATCCAGTTCGACCGCGAACCCAAATCGATCGACCAGGGTGGTGATCGCAGGCCCGGTCGGGGCAGGCAGCAACCCGCACAGCAGCGCCGCCACCGCCCCGCCAAGCGCGGCGAGGGCATTGGCGCCGGGGCGGGCGGGCCGGGGCAGGGCAATCGCGAACGTCACCCGATCGCCATCGCACACGACAGGTTTCGATCCAGTTGACCGCTTGCCCGCACCTGCGTATAGGCGCCCGCGTTCCGAACGGGCTTTGCCGCGAGGGACAAGAGCTGAACGTTGCTGGAGACGCATCAGGCCCAGGAGGTCGCAAGACCGCCGGGGGCCTTTTCGTATTCGCTCGTAAAGGGCTTCAGCAAAGTAACCAATGGAAGGTGAAGGGCTTCATGCCGACGATTAACCAGCTGGTCCGCAAGGGCCGCGTTTTGCAGAAGGCCAAGAGCAAGGTCCCTGCGATGGAGCAGAACCCGCAGAAGCGCGGCGTCTGCACCCGTGTCTATACCACGACCCCGAAAAAGCCGAACTCGGCGCTGCGCAAGGTTGCGAAGGTCCGCCTGACCAACAGCCGCGAAGTGATCAGCTACATCCCGGGCGAGGGCCACAATCTGCAAGAGCACTCCGTGGTGCTGATCCGCGGCGGCCGTGTGCGCGACCTTCCGGGTGTGCGCTACCATGTGCTGCGCGGCGTGCTCGACACGCAGGGCGTCAAGGATCGCAAGCAGAGCCGCTCGAAGTACGGCGCCAAGCGTCCGAAGTAATCTACAGCCAGAGTAGGCCCCGGACAGGTTCCGGACCGGTCGAAGTTCTAGAAGGAAATCTAAGATGGCTCGTCGTCGTCGTCCCGAGAAGCGGGAAATCCTGCCGGACCCGAAGTTCGGAGATATCGTCCTTTCCAAGTTCATGAACAGCGTCATGCTGGACGGGAAGAAGTCCATCGCCGAAGGCATCGTCTATTCGGCGCTCGACACCGTTGAGGCGCGCGCGAAGCGTGACCCGATCGGCGTGTTCCATGACGCGCTGAACAACATCAAGCCGGGCATCGAAGTCCGCTCCCGCCGCGTCGGCGGCGCGACCTATCAGGTGCCGGTCGAAGTCCGTCCGGACCGCCGCCAGGCGCTCGCCATCCGCTGGCTGATCGACGCCGCGCGCGAGCGCAACGAAAAGACGATGGTGGACCGTCTGTCGGGCGAACTGCTCGACGCAAGCAACAACCGGGGCAACGCCGTCAAGAAGCGCGAAGACACGCATCGCATGGCCGAAGCGAACCGCGCGTTCAGCCACTATCGCTGGTAAGAATGTACCCGCCGGTTCACGCCGGCGGGTGGCGCTGGTAACTTTCCTACCTATCTATGGGGGAGCCGGATCGCCCGGCTTCCCAACTTCTCAAGGAACCTGATCATGGCCCGCAGCCATCCGCTCGAGATGTATCGCAACTTCGGCATCATGGCGCATATCGACGCCGGCAAGACGACGACGACCGAGCGGATTCTCTTCTACACCGGCAAGTCGCACAAGATCGGCGAAGTCCACGACGGCGCCGCGACCATGGACTGGATGGAGCAGGAGCAGGAGCGCGGCATCACGATCACGTCCGCCGCGACCACCGCGTTCTGGAACGACAAGCGCCTGAACATCATCGACACTCCGGGCCACGTCGACTTCACCATCGAAGTCGAGCGTTCGCTGCGCGTGCTCGACGGCGCGGTCGTCGTGCTCGACGGCGTTGCCGGCGTTGAGCCGCAGTCGGAGACGGTGTGGCGCCAGGCGGACAAGTACAAGGTGCCGCGGATGTGCTTCATCAACAAGCTCGACCGTACCGGCGCCAATTTCGAATTCTGCGTTCAGTCGATCATCGATCGTCTGGGCGCGACCCCGGCCGTCCTCTACATCCCGATCGGGATCGAGAGCGACCTGATCGGCCTGGTCGATCTGGTCGAGAGCCGGGCGATCGTGTGGAAGAATGACGGCCTGGGCGCCGAATTCGAATATAAGGAAATCCCGGCGGATCTGGTCGACAAGGCCGCCGAATGGCGCAACAAGCTGATCGAACTCGTCGTCGAACAGGACGATGACGTGATGGAAGCGTATCTGGAAGGCAACGAGCCGGATGCCGCGACGCTGAAGAAGCTGATCCGCAAGGGTACGCTGGGCCATGCGTTCGTGCCGGTGCTGTGCGGTTCGGCGTTCAAGAACAAGGGCGTTCAGCCGCTGCTCGACGCGGTGGTCGATTACCTGCCCAGCCCGCTCGACGTTCCCGCGATCAACGGCGTCAAGCTTGACGGCGTGACCGAGGATACGCGCCCCTCGTCCGACGATGCGCCGTTCAGCGCGCTGGCGTTCAAGATCATGAACGACCCGTTTGTCGGCACCCTGACCTTTGCCCGTGTCTATTCGGGCAAGCTGGAAAAGGGCAGCTACCTGAACTCGGTCAAGGACAAGAAGGAAAAGATCGGCCGTATGCTCCTCATGCACGCGAACACGCGTGAGGACATCGACATGGCCTATGCTGGCGACATCGTCGCGATCGCGGGCCTGAAGGAAACGACGACCGGCGACACGCTGTGCGACGCCAGCGCGCCGATCATCCTGGAGCGCATGGAGTTCCCGGAACCGGTGATCGAGCTGTCGGTCGAGCCGAAGACCAAGGCCGACCAGGAGAAGATGGGCATCGCGCTCAATCGCCTGGCCGCCGAGGATCCCTCGTTCCGCGTATCGACCGACCATGAATCGGGCCAGACGATCATCAAGGGCATGGGCGAGCTTCACCTCGACATCCTGGTCGATCGCATGAAGCGCGAGTTCAAGGTCGAGGCGAATGTCGGTGCGCCGCAGGTGGCGTATCGCGAATATCTCGCCAAGCCGGTCGAACTGACCTACACCCACAAGAAGCAGTCGGGCGGCTCGGGCCAGTTCGGCGAGGTCAAGGTGCAGGTCCAGCCGGGTGAGCGCGGTTCGGGCTTCCAGTTCTTCGACGAGATCAAGGGCGGCAATATTCCGCGCGAATATATCCCGTCGGTCGAAAAGGGCTTCCGCGAGACGGCCGAGACGGGGTCGCTGATCGGCTTCCCGATCATCGATTTCGAAGTGCATCTGATCGACGGCAAGTATCATGACGTCGACTCCTCGGCGCTGGCGTTCGAAATCTGTGCGCGTGGCGCGATGCGCGAAGCCGCGCAGAAGGCGGGCATCAAGCTGCTCGAGCCGATCATGAAGGTCGAGGTCGTGACCCCGGAAGAATATCTGGGCGACGTCATCGGCGACATGAACAGCCGTCGTGGCCAGATCCAGGGTACGGATAGCCGGGGCAACGCGCAGACGGTGGACGCGATGGTGCCGCTGGCGAACATGTTCGGCTATGTGAACCAGCTGCGTTCGTTCACTCAGGGGCGTGCGCAGTACAGCATGCAGTTCTCGCATTATGACGAAGTGCCTGCGAACGTGGCCGAGGAAGTGAAGGCCAAGCTGGCGTAAGGCCGTTCGCGGTTCCGGGTTGGCCGAAACCGCCAAACAAACAGGTCGCCAAGGCTGGCGCAATCCGAATTGACCCGCTATGGGGCCGCGTTCTCGCGATTCCCGTAGCGGTCCGGGAAACTGAAATCAGAAGGTAGGAAACAATGGCGAAGGCAAAATTCGAGCGGAACAAGCCGCACCTCAACATCGGCACCATCGGTCACGTCGATCACGGCAAGACCTCGCTGACCGCGGCGATCACCAAGGTCCTGGCGGAAGAGGGCCTGTCCGAGAAGGTCGATTTCGAGAACATCGACAAGGCGCCGGAAGAGCGTGAGCGCGGCATCACCATCTCGACCGCGCACGTCGAGTATGAGACGGCCAACCGTCACTATGCGCACGTCGATTGCCCGGGCCACGCCGACTATGTGAAGAACATGATCACCGGCGCCGCGCAGATGGACGGCGCGATCCTGGTCGTGTCGGCCGCCGACGGCCCGATGCCGCAGACCAAGGAGCACATCCTGCTCGCCAAGCAGGTCGGCGTGCCGACGATGGTCGTGTTCCTGAACAAGGTCGATCAGGTCGATGACGAGGAAATCCTCGAGCTGGTCGAAATGGAAATCCGCGAAGAGCTGAGCAAGCGCGACTTCGACGGCGACAATATTCCGATCATCCGCGGTTCGGCGCTCGCCGCGCTGGAAAGCCGTGATGAGAATATCGGCAAGGAAGCCGTGCTGGCGCTCATGGCCGCCGTCGACGAATCGATCCCCGAGCCGGATCGTCCGCTCGACAAGCCGTTCATGATGCCGATCGAAGACGTGTTCTCGATCTCGGGCCGCGGCACCGTCGTGACCGGCCGCGTCGAGACCGGCATCGTCAAGGTCGGCGAGGAAGTCGAGATCGTCGGTATCCACCCGACCGTCCGCAAGACGACCGTGACCGGCGTCGAAATGTTCCGCAAGCTGCTCGACCAGGGCCAGGCCGGCGACAACATCGGCGCGCTGATCCGTGGCGTCGGCCGTGACGAGGTGGAGCGTGGCCAGGTGCTCGCGAAGCCGGGTTCGATCACCCCGCACACCGACTTCCAGTCGGAAGTGTACGTCCTGTCGAAGGACGAGGGTGGCCGTCACACGCCGTTCTTCGCGAACTATCGTCCGCAGTTCTACTTCCGCACCACCGACGTGACCGGCACGATCGAGCTGCCCTCGGGTACCGAAATGGTCATGCCGGGCGACAACGTCGCGCTGGGCGTGAAGCTGATCGCGCCGATCGCGATGGATGTTGGCCAGCGCTTCACGATCCGTGAAGGCGGCCGCACCGTCGGCGCCGGCGTCGTGAGCGGCATCGACAAGTAATCCTCGCCCGCAAGGGTTGAAGATCGAAAGGCCCGGCTTCCCCCAGGGGAGGCCGGGCTTTTTCGTTAGGCTATTCTTCGCCCGCATTTTCGCTCATAGTTTTTGTGAGCTACGGGAGGGTGGTGGATGGAAGTGGCGATTGTAATCGGGTTGGTCGTTGCTGCGGTTTTCGTCCTCCCCAACCTGCTGGCGGATGATAAAACCAAGTTGTTTCGTCGAGTGTGGTCTAGCGAACGGGCGCGACCGACAGACGCGATTGTTGATGCTCAGCATGTCGCGGTTAAAAAGCTGCTCGCGATGTATGGCGTGAGGGATGGTGATGATCCTCACGCATTGCGAAAATCGGTCGCGTCGCTGATGGCGGACGCTCTGATTTTCGACAGAAAACATCCTCGGAATGGCGGAGTCGAAGTCACCGCGGTGCTGGCCCGACACATTCGTATCCGGTTCCCAAATATCGGTGCTGATAAATAGATCAGTTTTGCGTGGCACTGGGCCGCTTCACCCCTCTCCCGCTTTCGCGGGAGAGGGAGGGGCCCGCCGCGTAGCGGTGGGAGGGTGAGGGTCTACTTCTTCAATGGCCAAAGAAGAAGACCCTCCCCAACCCCTCCCGCGAAAGCGGGAGGGGCTATTTGTGGTTGGCGGTGGTTGGCTTATCGAGAGTGCAATGTATCCGGTTCGGCGGCAGATCAATCGGCATGCTTCGCGGCTGCGGCGCGAGCGGACGGATGCGGAGAATGCGTTCTGGCAGGCGGCGCGCAATCGTCAGATCGACGGGTTCAAGTTTCGGTTTCAGCACTCGATCGGGCCGTATCTCGCGGATTTTGCCTGCCTCGAGGCGATGTTGATCGTCGAGATCGATGGTGGGCAGCATGATGCGGTGGTCGATGCGGTCCGTACGGCGTTTCTGGAAGGGCAGGGGTTCCGGGTTCTGCGGTTCTGGAACAATGAGGTTTTGAGCAATCTCGACGGGGTGGTTGTGGTCGTTCGCGCAGCGTTGGCTGGGCATTAGGGAAAAGAAGAAGACCCTCCCCAAACCCCTCCCACGAAAGCGGGAGGGGCTAAGTGGGTGGCGCGCGAGAATATCCTGCTTCACCCCCTTGCCATCCCTCCATCCTCCCTGTAATGGCGCGCCTTCGTTTTAGCGTACAACCAGCAAGAGCCTCGGCAACGAGGCCCGCTCTTTCGCATTGGTAGGGTCATGGACAACAATATCCGTATTCGCCTGAAGGCGTTCGATCATCGCGTGCTCGATCAGGCGACCGGCGACATCGCCGACACCGCCCGCCGCACCGGCGCTCTCATCCGTGGCCCGATCCCGCTTCCGACGAAGATCGAGAAGTTCACGGTCAACCGTGGCCCCCATATCGACAAGAAGTCGCGCGAGCAGTTCGAAGTGCGCACCTACAAGCGCATGCTCGACATCGTGCAGCCGACCCCGCAGACGGTCGATGCGCTGATGAAGCTCGACCTGGCCGCGGGCGTCGATGTCGAGATCAAGCTGGCGTAAGCCGGTGCAGTCGCTCCCTCCACGCTTCGCCGCAAAGCGGGGGTGAGGGGGTGGACAGGGAAGCAAAGCTGCCGTAAAGGCGCGCCTTCCCAAACGAGATTCGCGATTCCACCGGAATCGTGCAGGGTTGGCCGGATCGATCCCGATCCTTGTGACGACCCGGAGCGAAAGCTCAAAACGACATAGGGATACCGCCGGGCTTCGGCCCGGGTCTGCGTCCCCCGTCTTTCCGCGCCGCAAGGCATGGAATTCAGCCCGGACGGGGGCTCGCATCGCATATTCGGGCTGAGTCGGGTTCCCACCAAGGTATTACTTTGGTGGGCGCCCATCACGCACCCAAGGGAATGGTCCCGGGGTGCCTCTGTATGGAGTGAATGGATCATGCGCACTGGCGTGATCGCGAAGAAAATGGGGATGACCCGCCTGTTCCAGGACGACGGCCGCCACGTGCCGGTTACCGTTCTGGCTCTCGAAGGCGTCCAGGTCGTCGCCCGTCGCGAAAAGGATCGTGACGGCTACACCGCCGTCCAGCTTGGCGCCGGCAGCGCCAAGGCGAAGAATGTCGCCAAGCCGCAGCGCGGCGCGTTCGGCAAGGCCGAGGTCGAGCCGAAGGCGATCCTCGCCGAATTCCGTGTCGATGAAGATGGCATGCTGGACGTGGGCGCCGAGATTTCGGCCGACCATTATGTCGCCGGCCAGCTGGTCGATATTCAGGGGCGCACGCAGGGCAAGGGCTTTGCCGGCGGCATGAAGCGTTGGGGCTTCGGCGGTCTGCGCGCCACGCACGGCGTTTCGATCAGCCACCGCTCGCTGGGTTCGACGGGTAACCGTCAGGATCCCGGCCGCGTCTTCAAGAACAAGAAGATGGCCGGCCATATGGGCGACAAGAACCGTACCCAGCAGAATCTGGAAGTCGTCGGCACCGATGTCGAGCGCGGCCTGATCTTCGTGAAGGGCTCGGTCCCTGGTTCGAAGGGCGGCTGGCTGCTCGTCAAGGACGCGGTGAAGGTCGCGCGCCATGCCGACGCGCCGTTCCCGGCTGGCCTGAAGGCGGCCGCCAACAGCAACAACGCCCCTGCGGAAACCCCGGCCGAGACGGTCGAGGCTCCCGAGGCGACCGACGGCCAGGAGGGCTGAACGTGAAGGTCAAGGTTCAAACCCTCGACGCGAAGGCGTCCGGCGATGTGGAGCTCAACGATGCCGTGTTCGGCGTCGAGCCGCGCGCCGACATCCTGCACCGCGTCGTCACCTGGCAGCTGTGGAACCGTCGCGAGACGGCCCGCCCGACGCGCGAGCGTTCGGATGTCGCCCGCACCGGCAAGAAGTTCGGCCGCCAGAAGGGCGGCGGCACCGCCCGTCACGGCGACCGCAAGGCGCCGGTGTTCATCGGCGGTGGTAAGGCGCACGGCGCCCGCCTGCGCGATTTCAACATCTCGCTGAACAAGAAGGTTCGCGCGCTGGGCCTGAAGATGGCGCTTTCGAGCCATGCCAAGGCGGGTTCGCTGATCGTCCTCGACTCGTTCGAGGCCGAGAAGACCTCGGCGCTCAAGTCGCAGTTCGCTGGCCTGAAGGTCGGCAAGACGGCGCTGGTGATCGACGGTGAAGCCGGCAGCGGCTTCCTCGCCGCACGCAACCTGGCGGGCGTCAACGTCCTGCCGGCGGTGGGTGCCAACGTCTATGACATTCTGAAGCACGACACGCTGGTCCTGACCCGCGCTGCGGTCGAAAAGCTGGAGGCGCGGTTCAATGGCTAAGAAGCAGGAGCAGATCGATCCGCGTCACTATGACGTGATCGTCGCGCCGCACATCACCGAGAAGTCGACCCTCGTTTCCGAAGCGAATGCGGTCGTGTTCAAGGTGGCGAACGATGCGAGCAAGCCGCAGATCAAGGCTGCGGTCGAGGCGATCTTCGGCGTGGGTGTCACTGCGGTGAACACGATCGTCCAGAAGGGCAAGACGAAGCGCTGGAAGGGCAAGCCCTACACGCGCACCGACATGAAGAAGGCGATCGTCACGTTGAAGGACGGTGACTCGATCGACGTGACGCAGGGGGTCAACTGACCATGGCGCTCAAGAATTACAACCCGACCTCGCCGGCGCGGCGTGGCCTGATCCTGGTGGACCGTTCGGGTCTGCACAAGGGCGGCCCCGTCAAGGCGCTGACCGAGGGCAAGCGCAAGACCGGCGGTCGCAACAACAAGGGTCATGTGACCTCGCGCGGCATCGCCGGTGGCCACAAGCAGCGCTATCGCATCATCGATTTCAAGCGTCGCAAGTGGGACGTCGAGGGTACGGTCGAGCGGATCGAATATGATCCCAACCGCACCGCGTTCATCGCGCTGGTCAACTATGGCTCGGCCGAAACGCCGGACTATGCCTACATCATCGCGCCGCAGCGGCTTCAGGCCGGCGACAAGGTGATCGCGGCGAAGAAGACCGACGTGAAGCCGGGCAATGCGATGGAGATCGGCCAGGCGCCGGTCGGCACGATCGTCCACAATGTCGAGCTGAAGCCCGGCAAGGGTGGCCAGATCGCGCGTTCGGCCGGGACCTATGTCCAGGTCGTCGGTCGCGACCGCGGCATGGTGATCGTCCGCCTGAACTCGGGCGAGCAGCGCTATGTCCGCTCCGAGTGCATGTGCACGGTCGGCGCGGTGTCGAACCCGGACAATGGCAACACCAACCTTGCCAAGGCCGGCCGCAACCGCTGGCTGGGCAAGCGTCCGCTGACCCGCGGTGTCGCGAAGAACCCGGTCGATCACCCGCATGGCGGCGGTGAAGGCCGCACCTCGGGCGGCCGCCATCCGGTGACCCCCTGGGGCAAGCCGACCAAGGGTGCGCGCACCCGCCACAACAAGCAGACCGACAAGTTCATCATCCGGTCGCGTCACGCGAAGAAGAAGGGCTAACCGATGGCTCGTTCCGTTTGGAAGGGTCCTTTCGTGGACCTGCATCTCCTGAAAAAGGCCGAAACGGCGCAGGAGAATTCGGGCCGTGGCGGTCCGATCAAGACCTGGTCGCGTCGTTCGACCATCCTGCCGCAGTTCGTCGGCCTGACCTTCAACGTCTATAACGGCCGCAAGTTCGTGCCGGTGTCGGTGAACGAGGACATGGTCGGCATGAAGCTCGGCGAGTTCGCGCCGACCCGCTATTTCCCGGGTCACGCGGCCGACAAGAAGGGTAAGCGCTAATGTCGAAGCCCAAGGCTCCCCGTCGCGTCGGCGACAATGAGGCGCTGTCGGTCGGCACGCAGATCCGTGGTTCGGCGCAGAAGCTGAACCTGGTCGCGGGCCTGATCCGTGGCAAGCGCGCCGGCGATGCGATGAACATCCTTGCCTTCAGCAAGAAGGCGATGGCGGTGGACGCGCGCAAGGTGCTCGCCTCGGCGATCGCCAATGCCGAAAACAACCACAATCTCGATGTCGATGCGCTCGTCGTCGCCGAGGCGTCGGTCGGCAAGTCGATCACGATGAAGCGGTTCCACACCCGTGGTCGCGGCAAGTCGACGCGCATCCTGAAGCCGTTCAGCCGTCTGCGCATCGTCGTGCGCGAAGTGCAGGAAGAAGCATAATGGGTCACAAGAGCAACCCGATCGGTCTGCGTTTGCAGATCAACCGCACCTGGGACAGCCGCTGGTTCGCGGAAGGCCAGGATTACGGCCGCCTGCTCATGGAGGATCTGAAGATCCGCCAGTACATCCTCAAGACGCTGCCGCAGGCGGCGATCTCGAAGGTGGTGATCGAGCGTCCGGCGAAGCTGTGCCGCGTGAGCATCTATGCCGCGCGTCCCGGCGTGATCATCGGCAAGAAGGGGTCGGACATCGAAAAGCTTCGCAAGAAGCTGGCGTCGATGACCAGCTCGGACGTGTCGCTGAACATCGTCGAGATCCGTAAGCCCGAAGTCGATGCCAAGCTCGTCGCGCAGGGGATCGCCGATCAGCTGGAGCGCCGCGTGGCGTTCCGCCGCGCCATGAAGCGCGCGGTTCAGTCGGCGATGCGTCTGGGTGCCGAAGGCATCCGCATCAACTGCGCCGGCCGTCTGGGCGGCGCGGAAATCGCGCGTTCGGAATGGTATCGCGAAGGTCGCGTTCCGCTGCACACGCTGCGCGCGAACATCGACCATGCCGAGGCCGAAGCCCACACCGCCTATGGCGTGTGCGGCGTGAAGGTCTGGATCTTCAAGGGCGAGATCCTCGGTCACGACCCGATGGCGACCGACCGCCTGAACATGGAATCGCAGACCTCGGGCGTTCGCCCGGCGCGCGATGATCGCCGCTAAGGACTAGAGAGATGCTGCAACCCAAGCGCACCAAGTTCCGCAAGGCCTTCAAGGGCCGCATCAAGGGCGAGGCCAAGGGCGGCGCGACGCTGAACTTCGGCTCGTACGGCCTGAAGGCGATGGAACCGGAGCGGATCACCGCCCGCCAGATCGAAGCGGCCCGCCGCGCGATCACCCGCCACATCAAGCGCCAGGGCCGGCTGTGGATCCGCGTGTTCCCCGACCTGCCCGTGTCGAGCAAGCCGGCCGAAGTCCGCATGGGCTCGGGCAAGGGCGCGCCTGAATATTGGGCGGCGCGCGTCAAGCCCGGCCGTATCCTGTTCGAGCTGGACGGCGTTCCCGGTCCGCTGGCGGCCGAAGCGTTCGAACGTGCGGCGATGAAGCTGCCGATCAAGACCAAGGTCGTGGCGCGTCTCGGCGACACGTCGCACCTGGAGGGTTGAAGACAATGACGAAGGCAACCGATCTGCGCGCGAAGAGCGACGATCAGCTGACCGAGGAGCTGGGCAACCTGAAGCGCGAGGCGTTCAACCTGCGTTTCCAGGCCGCGACCAGCCAGCTCGAGAAGCCGAGCCGCGTGAAGGAAGTCCGCAAGGACATCGCCCGCATCAAGACGCTGCAGTCCGAGCGTTCGCGCTCGGCTGCGAAGTAAGAGGATACGAGACATGCCGAAGCGCGTGCTGACCGGGCAGATCGTGTCCGACAAGGGCGACAAGACGGTGGTCGTGAACGTGGAGCGCAAGGTCAAGCACCCGCTCTACGGCAAGATCATCCGCCGCTCGAAGAAGTATCACGCCCATGACGAGGCGAATGAGTACAAGGCCGGCGAAACGGTGCGGATCGAAGAGACCAAGCCGATTTCCAAGCTGAAGACCTGGAAGGTGATCGAGCGGGTGAACACCCACGCGACCCCGGCCAAGGCCGACATCGCCTGAGGCGTCACCGCCTGAACTTTTAACTGGAACCGCCGGGCGAACAGTCCCGGTAGGCCGAACGAGAAGGAACCGGATCGATGATCCAGATGCAGTCCAATCTCGACGTCGCCGACAACAGCGGCGCGAAGCGGGTGCAGTGCATCAAGGTGCTGGGCGGCTCGAAGCGCCGCACGGCCGGCGTTGGCGACGTGATCGTCGTCAGCGTCAAGGAAGCGCAGCCCCGCGGTCGCGTGAAAAAGGGTGACGTCCATCGTGCGGTGATCGTCCGCACGGCGAAGGACATCCGCCGCGCCGACGGCTCGGTGATCCGCTTCGACGGCAATGCCGCCGTGCTGGTCAACAAGAACACCGATCCCATCGGCACCCGTATCTTCGGCCCGGTCGTCCGCGAACTGCGGTCGAAGGGCTATATGAAGATCATTTCGCTCGCCCCCGAGGTGCTGTGATGGCTGCTGCCAAGATCAAGAAGGGTGACCAGGTCATCGTCCTGTCCGGCAAGGACAAGGGCAAGACCGGCGAAGTCACCAAGTCGATGCCCAAGGACGGCAAGGTCGTCGTCGCGGGCGTCAATGTCGCGGTGCGTCACCGCAAGCCGAGCCAGACCAACCCGCAGGGTGGCCTGGAGCGCGCCGAGGCGCCGCTGCACGTGTCGAAGGTCGCGCATGTGACCAAGGACGGCAAGGCGACCCGCGTCCGCTTTGAGGAGCGCGACGGCAAGAAGGTGCGCGTCGCCGTCAAGACCGGGGAGGTCATCTAATGGCTGACAAATACACCCCGCGCATGAAGTCGAAGTACGACGCGGAGATCGCGAAGGCGATGACCGCTAAGTTCGGCTACAAGAATGCGATGGAAGTGCCGAAGATCGAGAAGATCGTGCTCAACATGGGCGTCGGCGAAGCGACCCAGGACAAGAAGAAGGTCGAAGCGGCGGCTGCCGAAATGGAGCTGATCGCGGGCCAGAAGCCTGTCGTGACCAAGGCCAAGAAGTCGATCGCGCAGTTCAAGCTGCGTGAAGGCATGGCGATCGGTTGCAAGGTGACGCTGCGCCGTGAGCGGATGTACGAGTTTCTCGATCGTCTGATCACGATCGCGATGCCCCGCATTCGCGATTTCCGTGGGCTGAACCCGAAAAGCTTCGACGGCCGTGGCAATTACGCCATGGGCGTCAAGGAACAGATCGTGTTCCCCGAGATCAACTATGACCGCATCGAAAAGGTGCGCGGCATGGACATCATCGTGACCACCACCGCGAAGACCGACGATGAGGCGCGCGAGCTTCTCCGTCTCTTCGGCTTCCCGTTCCCGATCGAGGACGGTGAAGCGAAGCAGGCGGCATAGGAAGGAAAGAGAACTTAAGTCATGGCGAAACTGAGTTCCGTGAACAAGAACGAGCGTCGCAAGAAGCTGGTGAAGAAATATGCCGGCCGCTACGCGAAGCTCAAGGCAATGGCGAACGACAAGTCGCTCGACGAGACCGAGCGTCTGATCGCGCGCCTGAAGATGGCCGAGATCCCGCGCAACGGGAATCCGACGCGCATCCGCAACCGGTGCGAGCTGACCGGTCGTCCGCGCGGTTATTACCGCAAGTTCCGTCTCGCGCGCGTCATCCTGCGTGATCTGGCCAATAAGGGCCTGATCCCCGGCGTCACGAAGTCGAGCTGGTAAGGGTCCAAGAAAATGGCAGTGACCGATCCCCTGGGTGATATGCTCACCCGCATCCGCAACGGCCAGCGCGCCCGTAAGGACAGCGTCCTGACGCCGGCGAGCAAGCTGCGTGCGCGTGTCCTCGACGTGCTTCAGCGCGAGGGCTATATCCGTGGCTACAGCGAAGAGCAGATGGGCCCTGCGGCCGGCATCCGCATCGAGCTGAAATATTTCGAGGGCCAGCCGGCGATCAAGTCGATCGCGCGCATCTCGAAGCCGGGTCGCCGCGTCTATTCGGGCAGCAAGGAGCTGCCGACGGTACGCAACGGCCTGGGCATCACCATCGTTTCGACGCCGCGCGGCGTTCTGTCCGACGCGGAAGCGCGCGACCAGAATGTTGGTGGCGAAGTGCTGGCGGAGGTGTTCTGATGAGCCGCACCGGTAAGAAGCCGATCCCCGTCCCCGCCGGCGTCACCGCCAGCGTCGAGGGTGGCAAGATCAGCGTCAAGGGTCCGAAGGGGACCCTGTCGATGCCGACCGCCGACGACATCTCGTATGAGGTGAGCGATGGCAATATCGTCGTGAAGCCGGCGAACGAGACCAAGCGCGCCAAGGCGTTCTGGGGCATGCAGCGCACGCTGGTCCAGAACCTGGTGACGGGCGTGACCGACGGCTTTTCGAAGAAGCTGCTGATCACCGGCGTCGGCTATCGCGCGAACGCGCAGGGCAAGAAGCTGAAGCTTCAGCTCGGCTATTCGCACGACGTCGATCTCGACGTTCCGGAAGGTCTGGAGGTGAAGACCCCCGACCAGACGACGGTCGAGATCTCGGGGAACGACAAGCAGCAGGTCGGCCAGTTCGCGGCCGAGATCCGCCGCTGGCGCAAGCCGGAGCCCTATAAGGGCAAGGGCATCAAGTATGAGGGCGAGTTCGTCTTCCGCAAGGAAGGGAAGAAGAAGTAATGAGCAAGGGTCTCTCTCTCTTCGAGAAGCGCCGCCGGCGCAACCGTACCGCGCTGCGCGCGCGTTCGGGCGGCCGTCCGCGGCTTTCGGTCCATCGTTCGGGCCGTCACATCTATGTGCAGGTGATCGACGACGCGCAGGGCAAGACCCTGGCCGCGGCCTCGACCCTCGACAAGGACGTGTCGGGCAAGACCGGTGCGACGATCGACGCCGCGAAGGATGTCGGCACCCGGATCGCCGAGGCCGCGAAGAAGGCCGGCGTGACCCAGGTCGTGTTCGACCGTGGCGGGTTCCTGTTCCACGGCCGCGTCAAGGCGCTGGCGGATGCCGCCCGTGAAGGCGGATTGGAGTTCTAAGAATGGCTGACGAAACCAACCAGACGCCCGTCGAGGGCGCGGCGCCGGAAGCCGGCAACGAAGCGCCCCGTCGGGGCCGTGGCGGTCGCGGTGGCGAGCGTGGCGGTCGCGGTGGCGATCGCGGCCGTGGCCGTCGTGACGATCGTCGCAACGCCGAGGACGGTGGCGAGGAGCTGATCGAAAAGCTGGTCCATATCAACCGCGTCAGCAAGACGGTGAAGGGCGGCAAGCGCTTCGGCTTTGCGGCGCTGGTCGTCGTGGGCGACGGCAAGGGCCGGGTCGGCTTTGGCCATGGCAAGGCGCGCGAAGTGCCGGAAGCGATCAGCAAGGCGACCGCGTCGGCCAAGAAGAAGATGGTCCGCGTGCCGCTGCGCGAGGGTCGGACGCTTCACCATGACGGCAAGGGTCATTTCGGCGCCGGCAAGGTGACCGTGCGCTCGGCCCCGGCCGGCACCGGCATCATCGCGGGCGGCCCGATGCGCGCCGTCTTCGAAAGCCTGGGCGTCGCCGACGTCGTGACCAAGTCGGTCGGTACGTCGAACCCCTATAACATGATCCGCGCCACCTTTGAGGCGCTGAACGACCAGTCTTCGCCGAAGGCGGTCGCCCAGCGGCGCGGCAAGAAGATCGCCGACCTGCTCGGCCGTGGCGGTTCGCAGACCGCCGAGGCCGACGCCGCGGCGATCACGGAGTAAGGCGCATGGCCAAGAAGGAAGCAGCCCAGAGCAAGACGGGCACGATCAAGGTAAAGCAGGTCGGTTCGCCGATCCGCCGCACCAAGGATCAGCGCGCGACGCTGATCGGTCTGGGCCTCAACAAGATGCATCGCGTCAGCGAGCTTCAGGACACGCCGGAAGTGCGCGGCATGATCCGCAAGCTGCCGCACATGGTCGAGATCGTCGAGGATTGACCGGTCGGCAAATTGCCGGGTGACAGACAAGGGGAAGGGGGCTATCGGCCCCCTTTCCGATTTTTTCAGCGCGACAAAAGCGAAAGCGAGTGCAAGACATGAAACTGAACGAAATCAACGACAATGAAGGCGCTCGCAAGGGCCGGATGCGCGTCGGACGCGGCATCGGTTCGGGCAAGGGCAAGACCGCGGGCCGCGGCCAGAAGGGCGCCAAGGCGCGTTCGGGCGTCGCGATCAACGGGTTCGAGGGTGGCCAGATGCCGCTCCACATGCGCCTGCCGAAGCGTGGCTTCAACAACCCCAACGCCAAGGATTATGCCGAAGTCAATCTGGGCGCGATCCAGAAGCTGATCGACGCCGGCACGCTGACTGCGACCGACATCGATCACGCGGCGCTGAAGGCCGTCGGCCTGGCCCGTGGTGGCAAGGATGGCGTCCGCCTGCTCGGCAAGGGCGAGCTGAAGGCGAAGCTGAGCTTCACCGTCGCCGGCGCGTCGAAGGGCGCGGTCGCGGCGGTCGAGAAGGCCGGCGGCAGCGTCACGGTGCCGACGATCGTCCCCGCTGCCGAAAAGCATGCCGCCAAGCATCGCACGAAGCAGAAGGAAATCGCCGCGAAGAAGGCCGGCAAGGCCTGACTTTAGCTGTGGACAGGGACGTGCGATGCATTGCCCTGACCCGGCGCTAACCTATATGAGCGGCGGGGTGGCGGAAAACGCTGCACCGCCGCTTTGGTTTCCAGGATAATCGTTCAATGGCATCCGCAGCCGATCAATTCGCAACCGGCCTCAACCTGTCCAAATTCGGGCAGGCGACCGAACTCAAGAAGCGCCTGTGGTTCACGCTCGGTGCGCTGATCATCTTCCGGATGCTGAGCTATGTTCCGCTGCCGGGTATCGACCCGACGCAGCTGGGCCTGCTGGCCCAGCGCACGCAGGGCGGCGTGCTCGATTTCTTCAACACCTTTTCGGGCGGCGCGTTGCAGCGCATGTCGGTGATCGCGCTTGGCGTGATGCCCTACATCACCGCCTCGATCGTGGTGCAGCTGGCGACGTCGCTGTCGCCCCAGCTCGCCGCGATCAAGAAGGAAGGCGAGAGCGGACGCAAGAAGCTGAACCAGTATACCCGGTACGGGACGGTCGCGCTGACGGCGGTTCAGGGCTGGGTGATCGCGGTGGGGCTTGAGACGCTGGGCGCGAACCAGGGGCTGGCGCCGGTGGTTGATCCGGGCCTGTTGTTCCGGATCGCCGCCGTGGTCAGCCTGATCGGCGGCACGATGTTCCTGATGTGGCTGGGCGAGCAGATCACCAGCCGCGGCGTCGGCAACGGAATCTCGCTCATCATCATGGCGGGCATCGTCGCGCACCTTCCGACCACGCTGGTACAGCTGTTCGAAGGCGGCCGTACCGGATCGCTCGATCCCATCAAGATGGCGGGCATCCTGATCGCGGTGGTCGGCCTGGTGCTGTTCATCTGCTTCATGGAGCGTGCGCAGCGCCGTATCCTCATCCAGTATCCCAAGCGCCAGACGGCGCGCGGGGTGCAGTCCGAGCGCAGCCACCTGCCGCTCAAGATCAACACCGCCGGCGTGATCCCGCCGATCTTTGCCAGCTCGCTGTTGCTGATGCCGCTGACGATCAGCCAGTTCGCCGGCCAGGCGCAGGCGAGCGGCAAGAGCAGCTGGTGGGGTGATCTGGTCATCAGCCTGAACCAGTATCTTCAGCATGGCAGCCCGATTTACATGGCGCTGTACGGCGCGGGCATCATCTTCTTCTCGTTCTTCTACACCGCCGTGGTGTTCAATCCGGAGGAGACGGCCGAGAATCTGAAGAAATATGGCGGCTTCATCCCCGGCATCCGTCCGGGCAAGAACACCGAGGCGTATTTCGATTATGTGCTGACGCGCATCACCGTGATCGGTGCGGCCTATCTGACGCTGATCTGCCTCGTGCCGGAATATCTTGTCTCCGCGCTCTCGATCCCCTTTTATCTGGGCGGCACCAGCCTGCTGATCGTAGTGAACGTGACGATGGATACGGTGACGCAGATTCAGTCGCACCTGCTGGCGCACCAGTATGGCGATCTGATCAAGAAGGCGAAGCTGAAGGGCGGCCGGCTCCGCTAAGCGGGCGGCACATCAGGCCCTGAGGAGGGGAAGCGCGTTGAACATCATCCTGTTGGGGCCTCCCGGGGCCGGCAAGGGTACCCAGGCAAGCCGGTTGGAAGATGACCGCGGCATGGTCCAGCTTTCGACCGGGGACATGCTGCGCGCCGCAGTGAAGGCCGGAACGCCCGTGGGGCTGAAGGCCAAGGCGGTGATGGAGGCCGGCGAGCTGGTTTCCGACGCGATCGTCAGCGGCATCATCGGCGAGAAGCTGGACGAGATCGGCGACAAGGGCGCGATCTTCGACGGCTATCCCCGCACGGCGGCGCAGGCGGATTCGCTCGACGCGCTGCTGGCGGCGCGCGGGCGCAAGCTGGATCACGTCATCGAACTGGTGGTGGACGAGGATGCGCTGGTCGAACGCATTACCGGTCGCTTCACCTGCGCCAATTGTGGCGAGGGCTATCACGACCGGTTCAAACAGCCCGTCGTCGCCGGAGTGTGCGATGTCTGTGGCTCGACCGAGTTCAAGCGCCGCCCGGACGATAATGAAGAGACCGTGCGCACCCGCATGGCGGAATACCGCGCGAAGACCGCACCGATCCTGCCGGGCTATGAAGCGCGCGGGCTGGTGAAGCGGGTCGATGGCATGGCCGACATCGCCGACGTCACCGACGCGATCGAAGCGATCCTGGACGGGCGGGGGTGAGCGTGAAGCCTGGCTCAGTGGCAAAGCCCGAGTGAGTCTTTCGCCGCTTTCGGATCAGGAGGCGGCCGATTTTTCCCTGTCGATGACTCCTGCCGAACGCATAATGATGCGGCATTTTCTGGAGGAGCGCGGACGGCTCTACGCGGTAATCGCTGAAAAGGCTGGCGTGTCGTACGCGTTGGTGCGGACGTTCGGTCGCAAGCTACAGAATGCTCGGCTGGCGCATATTTCAGTGATCCCGTTCGATGGATGCCGGCTGTTCCTGAACGCCCGCGGAGTGAGGGTTAAGCGCGCCGTCGAAATACTGGACCGCATCGAACGCAACCGCGCTCAAGGTCCGAGCTTGTCACAGAGGTAACCCCACAGCAGAAAGGCCGCCGTCCCGGGGGACAGCGGCCTTTCCCTTACTCCCTCGTCCTTCTCAACGCCGGGCGCGGCGCTTGAACTGGTCCAGGCTGACGACGTTGCTGGGCGGCTCGATCGCGATGCCCGAATAGAGCGTCGCCATCGGTTCGTCGGCGACCTCATGCGTCGCATCGACACCGAAGCCGTTGAAGGCGGTGCGCATCGCGCAGCCATAGGCGCCCAGCATCCCCACCTCGATATAGTCGCCGGCGCGGATGTCGGCGGGAAGCACGAACGGCCCCGCCATATGGTCCATGTCGTCGCAGGTCGGGCCATAGAAGCTGAATTCGGCCACGTCCTCCGACACCTCGCCGTCACGCAGCAGCGTAACCGGGAAGCGCCAGCCGACATGCGCGGCGTCGAACAGCGCGCCATAGGCACCGTCGTTGATGTACAGTTCATCGCCACGCCGCTTTTCGACGCGCACGATCAGCGAGCTGTATTCCGCGCACAGCGCACGGCCCGGCTCGCACCACAGCTCCGCGCTGTACGAGATCGGCAGGTTTTCGAACGCATTGTGGATCACGCCGAAATACGCGTCGAGCGGGGGCGGCTCCATGCCCGGATAGGTCGAGGGAAAGCCGCCGCCGACATCGACGATGTCCACCGTCACC
Organism: Sphingomonas sp.; assembly: GCF_019635455.1. GTDB lineage: Bacteria > Pseudomonadota > Alphaproteobacteria > Sphingomonadales > Sphingomonadaceae > Sphingomonas. Next base: position 122,561 of record NZ_JAHBZJ010000005.1, read on the forward strand.
GACGATGCGACGATCGCTGCGCGAACACGCTCCATCGCCTCGGCATAGGCGGCCGGCGTCATCGCCTGGCTGCCGACATGGAAGCAGATGCCGAGCGCGTCGGCGGCCTGCCGGGTTGCGACGAGCAGTTCGGCCACGTCCTCTGGCTCCGCACCGAATTTCGCGGCAAGGCTGAGCTTCGAATGATCGGACGACACGCGAATCCGCACGCACAGGTTCAGATCCTGCGCGCCCCGGGTGGCGCGGACGATCTTTTCCAGTTCGTCCATCGTGTCGAGGCTGAAGGTGCGCACGCCATGGACGAAATACGCCTCTTCGATCGCTTCCTCGGCCTTGACCGGGTGCATGAAGCAGAGCGTCGCCTTGGGCAGGGTGCGGCGGGCCATCCGCACCTCACCGATCGACGCGACGTCATAATGCGTCACGCCGGCGTCCCACAGGATTTGCAGGAGGGCGGGGGAGGGATTGGCCTTGACGGCATACATCGTCGTCCCCGGAAACTTCTCAACGAAGAATCGGGCTGCTCGCTTGGCGGCGTGCGGACGAACGAGCGTTACCGGCTCGACGGGACGAAGGGCTTTCGCTAGCCCCAGCGCGCTAAGATGCTTGTGCAACTCAAGGGACCTCCAATTGGCTTGCGCCGTACGGTTAATTCACTGCCTTGCGGTGGAAGTCCCATGGGGCAGCGGACGGGTCACATAGGGTTGGAGACCCTCCTTGTAAAGCCTATTGGGGTCGAAACCAGCGAAGCGGGGTGAGATGTGACGATTGTGCGACAGCCCACACGGGCCGGGGTTCGCGACGCAGCAGCAAAGGTGGCGGCGGTGCTGCCGGCGACGCCGCTGTTCGTGGTCGAGGTGCGCGGCGTGCCGGTGATGTTCAAGGCCGAATCGCTCCAGCCGATCGGTGCGTTCAAGATTCGCGGCGCCTGGCACCGGCTCACCGCGCTGAACCCGGAACAGCGGGCGAGCGGCGTCGTCGCCTATTCGTCGGGCAACCATGCGCAGGGCGTGGCCTGGGCGGCGCGGCGGCTGGGCATGCCGGCGGTCATCGTGATGCCGTCCGACGCCCCCGCCCGCAAGCGCGACCAGACGCTGGCGCTGGGGGCCGAAGTGGTGAGTTACGACCGGATGACCGAAAGCCGGGAGAAGATCGCCGCGCACCTGGCCCATGCGCGCGGCGCGGTGCTGGTGCCGCCGTTCGACGATCCGTGGGTGATCGAGGGACAGGGGAGCATCGGCATCGAGGTGCTGACCCAGGTCGCCGAAATGAAGCTGCCGGACCCGACCCATGTCGTGACGCCATGCGGCGGCGGCGGGCTGGCATCGGGCGTGGCGCTTGCGCTGCCCGATGCGCAGATGACGATCGTGGAGCCGGCGGGCTGGGACGATATGTGCCGCAGCCTGGAGGCCGGGTGGATCGAATCGGTCGGCGACAATCCGCCACCCACCGCCTGCGATTCGCTCCAGACGATGCAACCGTCACCGCTGACGTTCGACGTGCTGTCGCGGCGCGGCGCGACCGGGGTGACGGTGAGCGAGGCGGAGGTGCGCGCGGCGCAGCGATGGGCGGCGGCGCAGCTGCGGCTGGTGGTCGAACCTGGCGGCGCGGCGGCGCTGGCGGCGGTGCTGGCGGGCAAGGTCGATCCGGTGCCGGGGATGCTGGTCGTGCTGTCGGGCGGCAATGCCGATCCGGCCGCCTATGCCCGGGCGATCGCTCCCGAGGCGCAGGCCGATCGCCAGCCGGTCGAGGCATGATGCGGATGCCGGGGGCGCTGCCCCGGCCCGGATCGACCTGCCCGTCCTGATCGCGGCCCCACGTGCCGGCGAAGGCCGCCGGCCGACATTTCCACGCGATCGCGCGCAGATGATGGGCGCACACCACGTCGCGGAACGCAAACAGAACGAATCCGACATTGCAACCGTGCGCCGATGCGGCCAGAGCGGTCGCACGGCATGACGAGGCGATGATGGGTTTGACCGCGATCGATATATTGGTGCTGATCGCGATCGGCGGCGCGGCGGTGCTGGGCCTGATGCGCGGGTTCGTCACCGAAGTGCTGTCGCTGATGGCGTGGCTGTTCGTCGTCGTCGCGCTCAAATTCCTGCACACGCCGCTGGCCGCCGCGCTGGCGGAACCGGTCGGCACGGTCCAGGGGGCGGCGGTGCTGGCCTTCGCGCTGATCAGCGGCGTCACCTGGTTCGGTGGCAGGGTCGTCGCCAACGCGATCGGATCGCGCACCCGCACCGGTCTGCTCGGCCCGATCGATCGCGTTCTGGGGCTGGGCTTTGGCGCGGTAAAGGGGCTGATCCTTGCCAGCCTGGCGTTCCTGCTGGTCGCGCTGGTGGTCGATACGGTCGGAGGCGGCCCGGCGCGGCGGCCCGACTGGATGACTCAGTCGCGCACCTACCCATTGCTTAACGCGACCAGCGCGAGCATCGCCGAATTCGTCGATCGGCGACGGCGCGGAGAGCCGGTGTTCGGCAACGACAGCGATGGCGCCGCCCTTGCGAACGAGGCCGCCGACGATACATCCGGCAGATGAACGCGCCGCTCTATACCCCCGAAATCCTGCGCCTGACGACCGCGCCGGGCCTTGATCGCCGGCTTGCGGATGCGATGGCCAGCGTCGAGAAGCGGTCGCCGGTCTGTGGCAGCCGGATCATCATCGACATCGATCTCGACGCGGATGGGCGGATCAGCGATCTGGGCATGCAGGTACGCGCCTGTGCGCTGGGACAGGCTTCGGCGGCGCTGTTCGAGGCGCATGCACGCGGCCGTCACGCGGACGAGATCGCGGCGGCGTCGGATGCAGTCGCGGCGTGGCTGTCGGGTGAGCGGGCGGCGGCGCCCGAGTGGCCGGGCATCGACCTGCTCGCTCCGGCGATCCCGCATCGGGGACGCCATGCCGCGATCCGGCTGCCGTTCGAGGCGGCGGCCGACGCCTGCGCCGCGATCCTCAAGGAGCGCGGGTGATGGAAAGTTCGGCCCATTCGCTGGTCACCGAGGGGGCGCCGCTGCTCGGCTTCGCGCTGCTGTTCGTCCTGATCTTTCGCCGGATGGGGCTGGGCGCGACGCTGGGCTATCTCGTCGCCGGGGCGCTGGTCGGCCCGCAACTGCTGAACCTGGTGGGTGAAGCGGAAAGCAAGATGGGCATCGCCGAATTCGGCATCGCCCTGTTGCTGTTTCTGGTTGGCCTGGAACTCAGTCCGTCGCGGCTGTGGCGGATGAAGCAGGATATCTTCGGCTTTGGCCTGTTGCAGGTCGTGCTGTGCGGCGTCGCGCTGAGCGTGGTGATCGGATATGGCGCGAACTTCTCGCTCGCCGCCGCACTGGCGCTGGGCCTGCCGCTGGCGCTCTCATCGACGGCCCAGGTGTTGCCGATGCTGCAATCGGCGGGACGGCTGCGCACCCCGTTCGGCGAACGTGCGTTCGCGACGCTGTTGTTTCAGGACATCTCGATCGTGCCGCTGATCACGATCATCGCGGTGCTGAGCCGCAATCCGGCGGACGCGTCGGGGCCGCCGGGATGGCTGCTGGCGCTCTACACCGTCGGCGCGATCAGCGGACTGGTGCTGGCCGGCCGCTATGTCCTGCGCCCGCTGTTCAAGCTGATCGGCAATTGGGGCGAGCGTGAGCTGTTCGTCTTTGCCGGGCTGTTCACCGTCGTCGCCAGCGCGGCGCTGATGCAGGCGCTGGGGCTGTCCATCGCACTGGGTGCATTCATCGCCGGCGTGATGCTGGCGGACAGCCCCTATCGCCACGAACTGGAGGCGGATATCGAACCGTTCCGTTCGATCCTGCTCGGCCTGTTCTTCCTCTCTGTCGGCATGATGCTGGACCTGTCGGCGATCGCCGAGCGGCCGGTGTTCGTGCTGTCGATGGCGCTGGCGCTGATCGCGACGAAGACGGCGGTCATCACCGCGCTGGCGATGGCGTTTCGCATGTCGTGGCGGCAGGCGCTGGGGCTGGGGCTGTTGTTGAGCCAGGGCGGCGAATTCGGCTTTGTGCTGTTCGCCCAGGCGCAGGCGGCGCTGCTGATCGCGCCCGAAGCGGTGAGCGTGTTCAGCGCGGTGGTGACGATTTCGATGGCGACCACCCCGTTCCTGATGATGCTGACCCGTCGGTTCCGTACCGAGGCGGCGGAAGCGAAGGGCGAGCGCGACGGCCCCGTTGCCGATGGATCGAGCGCGCTGATCGTCGGCTATGGCCGGTTCGGCCAGACGGTCGGCCAGATGCTGAACGCCCAGGGGATCGCGGTCACGCTGATCGACACCGACATCGAGATGATCGACGTCGCCGGCCAGTTCGGCGCCAAGGTCTATTATGGCGACGGCACCCGGCTGGACCTGTTGCGGCAGGCCGGCGGCGCGGAGGCGGAACTGATCCTGTTCTGCATGGACGGCGACAAGGTCGATTCCGATCTGGTCGAGGCGGTGCATGAGGCATTTCCGAAGGCCGCGATCTTCGTCCGCGCCTATGACCGACGCGCGCTGCTGAAGCTGAAAGGGTCGCCGGCGGCGGGAGTGGTGCGCGAGGTGATGGAATCGGCGGTATTGATGGCGCGCCGGGCGATGGACGCGGTCGGCGTCGATGTCGAGGAGATCGACCGGACCGAGGATCTGTATCGCCGGCGCGACCGCGAACGGCTGCGCATCCAGCATGAGAGCGGCGACCTGCTGGCCGCGCGTGAGACGATCAACGCCGATCCGGAACTGCGCTTTTCGGCCGGACGCGAACGGGCGCGTCCCGATCCGCTCGAGGGCAGGGACGCGCCGGGGACCGGGGGCGAGCCGGATCACAGGGGAGAGTGCGGATGAACTGGCTGATGATGCTGGCCGCGCTGTCGGGCGCGATTGCGGTGGGCGCGGGCGCGTTCGGCGCGCATGGCGCGAGCGGCGAGGCGGCGGCGTGGCTGAAGACCGGCGGCGAGTATCAGCTGATCCATGCGGTTGCGGCGCTGGTGGCCGTACAGATCGGCGCGAAGGGGGCGGGATGGCTGTTCGTCGCGGGCGCGGCGATATTTGCCGGGACGCTGTACCTGATGGCGCTCGGCGCGCCGCGCTGGCTGGGCGCGATCACGCCGATCGGCGGAACCGCGCTGATCGCGGGATGGCTGTGGCTGGCATGGGTGGCGCTGCGCGGAGGATAGGATGCCGCGCGATCGGTGGGGCATCGCCGCAGCGTCGCGGTGCGTCGTTGCGCATGGCCCGGCTTCCGGCGGTTGCTTCGCCCGTCCGCCCCGCCACTGCCGGAAATAGAAGGCCGGCATGCGCACGCGGCTGAGCGTCTGTCGTCGCAAGCGGCGCTTCGCGGACCGGAGCGCGGCGATCGCCGCCGCAGCGGCGGCGGACGTCCCGCTACGCCCCTATCGCTGCGACCGGTGCCTCCGCTTTCACCTTACCGGCAGGATGAAGGGCAAGGGGTGGCTTCTCCTCCCCTCGCCCCGCGACTGATCGGCGCGCCGCTGCGTGGGGGACGCCCCACGCCCGACCTGGGCCGGGCCGGCGCATTCGACCTACTTCCCGTCGAGGATCCGCGTGACCGCGCCAACCGTGACCGGGTGGTAGCCCGGCTTCGCCTTCGCGAAGATGCGCCGCGCGATCGGTTCGCCCCAGTCGCCCTGCGCCTTCAGCCCGGCATAGAGCGGGCGGACCAGCAGGTTGCGGCCGACGCGGGTGAGATATTCCTCGAGCGCCGGAATGATCGGATCATAGCGGTTGGCGATCGCCAGATCGAACCAGGCCGACTGGATATAGGCGTTTTTCGAGCGGGTAAGGCCCAGCGCGTCATCCAGTTCGCGAAGCCGCGCGGCGCTCTGTTTGCGGGGCAGATTGTCGAGGAAGCGTTTCCACTGCTGCGTTTGCCATCCGCGTGTGTCGATCGCGCTGGCGGGGCCGCCGGCGTTGAAACGGGTGAGGTCGGCATCGACCTTGGCCAGCGTTTTCGACCGGACATGCACGGCGTTGTCGGGGATGCCGGGCTGATACACCCAGCGGTCGAGCTGAAGCCTGGCCTCCAGCGCCTTGTTACCGCGGATCAGGTGACGGCGCAGATCGGCGAGGAAGCCCGCGCTGGTCTGCGGCTGAAAGGCGTGGCGGTCGAAATAATTGCGCAGATACGCGTCCCAGCGCTTGCGCCCGACCGCGGTTTCGATGGTGCGCAGAAAGATGCTGCCCTTGCTGTAGTCGAGGCTGCCGGCACCGTCGCCGGGATCGCCATGCAGCCGGGTCGAGGGCGCGGTGGCGCCGCCCGCTTCCTTCACGTCGCGGACCATCCCTTCATAATCCAGATCGGCGTAGATGGCGGCGCGCTCCTTGCCATACAGCGCCTCCATGATCCGGTTTTCGAAATAGGTGGTGAACCCCTCGTTCAGCCAGCTGTCCGACCAGGTGGCGTTGGTGACGAGGTTGCCCGACCAGCTATGCGCCAGTTCGTGGGCGACGACATCGGTGTTGGAGCGATCGCCGGTGATGATCGTCGGGGTGAAGAAGGTGAGATTGGGGTTCTCCATCCCGCCGAACGGGAAACTGGGCGGCAGGACGAGCATGTCGTAGCGGCCCCAGCGATAGGGACCGTACAGCGCCTGCGCCGCGTCGATCATCCGCTCGACATCGCCGAATTCGGCGACCGCGGCATCGACCATGGCCGGTTCGGCCCAGACGCCGGAGCGCGGGCCGGTCGGCTTGAACGCGAGATCGCCGACCGCCAGCGCGATCAGATAGGGCGGGACGGGATGCTCCATGCGGAAGCGGAAGCGGCGGCGCCCGTCCGGCAGCGTCTGCCCGTTCGCGCCGTCGAGCATCTGTGCGCTCATCACCGCAGTGAAGCCGGCGGGGACGGTGATCGTCGCCGACCAGGTCTGGCGGATGCCGGGGCTGTCCTGGGTCGGAATCCAGCTGCGATTGTTGATCGCCTGTCCCTGGCTGAACAGAAAGGGCAGTTTCTTCCCCAGCGTCTGTTCGGGGGTAAGCCATTGCAGCGCGCGTGCGCCGGGTTTCGAGCGATAGGCGATGCGGACCCGCTTGGCGCCTTCAAGCCTGATCGTCATGGCGCGGCCGAGCTGATCGTCCGCCGCACCGAAGCTGTAGGGAAGGGCGGTGCCGCGATCGTCGGTGACGCTGGCGATATCGAGGTCGAGCGTGTCGAGCACGATCTCGTCCGCCCCCTTTGCGGTGAGGATGTCGAGGGTCGCGACGCCGCCGATGGTTCGGCTGTCGAAATCGACGGAAAGGTCGAGATCGACATGGGTCACGCGCGCTTCGGCCGGGCGGGCGCGGGTCCACACATCCTTCGCTTCGGGTGCGGTGAGGATCGGGGCAACCTGCTGGGCGGCGGCGAGGGCAGGGGCGGAGGCGGCGAGCAACAGCGCCGCGAGGGGGAGAATACGCATGATGCGAGGCTATCGCCCGCCACGCGGGAGAGCAACCGCAGGCCGGCAGATTGGGAAACCGAAATGATGAAACTTGCGCGCGCTCACGCGTTGATCGGGTGAAAGGAGAGCAGGCGATGAACATCGATACCAACGCCACGGCGCAGGGCGCCAATCCGCTGATCGCGTCCGACCGGGTGGAGGGAACTACGGTCTATGGCCGCGATGGCGAGAAGCTGGGCCGCGTCGAGCGGTTCATGGTGAACAAGATTTCGGGGCAGGCCGAATATGCGGTGATGTCCTTTGGCGGGCTGCTGGGAATCGGAAGCCGTCATTTCCCGGTGCCGTGGAAGGCGCTGGACTATGAGGAGGACAAGGGCGGCTATGTCGTCGGATTGACGCCCGAGACACTGGAACGCGCGCCGCATTACGACGCGGAGGGCGCGGAGCCGGTCTATGACCGCGTCTATACCCAGCATGTCTTCGCCTTTTACGGCCTGCCCTATCTCTAGGAGCGGTCGCCGGGCGCGGGGGGAGACCGCCAGCGCCCGGTTTCCATCCAGCGCAGCAGCGGCCTGAGCGGCGCGATCCAGATGATGCCGGTAACGATGTAGAACACCAGCTGCACCAGGATCGGCCAGCCGCCGACGACCGGCGACAGGCTGGCGATCGCAACGCACCAGATGACGATCAGCGCGACGATCGCGAACGCGCCGGCCGGTTTGCGCCACGACGGCGTCATGCCGACACCTCACCCCAGAGATCGGATTCGGTGATCACGCCATGAAGCGGCACGTCCCACGAATCGGTGGCGAGGCGATCGACCTGTTGCACCGACCAGGCGATGCCGATCCGCCACGCGTCGGGCAGGCGGGCGAAAACGCGATCATAGTGGCCGGCGCCCTGACCCAGCCGGTTCAGTTCGGCGTCGAACGCCAGCAACGGCGTGAGGACGATATCGGGATCGTACTCGCCGGCATCGGGCAAGGGCTGGCGCAGGCCGAGCGGGCCGTCCGCGAGCGGCTGGCCCGGCTCCCACCGAAAGAAGCGCACCTGCGAGTCGCGGCTTTCCACATGAGGAAGCACGATCGTGACACCGCGTTCATGCGCGGCAAAGGCGACCCCGCTGGGATCCGCCTCGCTCCCCACCGGGATGTAGCTGGACAGGATGACGCCGGGAGCGAGCCGGGCGAGCAGCGCCGGCGGCGGCTCGATGGCGCCGCCGATCGTCATCGCGAATTCGTCGCGCAGCGAGCGCATCCGGGCGCGCAGGGTCCGTTTGTCGTCGGTCATTTGCATTGAAGCCTCGCCCGCGGCGAGGTGGCGGTGCCTGCCCGCTCCCCCACCCGGCCACCCATGGGATACTGGCACCGGGTGGCGGGGTAGGGGAGCGGGCAGGCACCGCGCAGCTTCGCTGCACAATCAAGCAAGTGGCGGAACCACCATGGGCCGTTTGCGGTGATATCCACTGACGCCCAAAACGTCAGGTGGGGACCATGTGCGTCGGACCAGGGTCCGGGCAGGGACAGCCCCCGTGGATGATGAATAGCCTCAGGGATGATCGTTCGCTCGTACCGGGCAGAACCGCCGCGACCGACTTATGCATTCGCGTCGCAATCCTCAAGTGCCGCCGCGACCGCTTCCAGCCGGTCGGCAAGATTGTCGATCAGCACCGGCGATACCCCGCCGGGGGGATTGCGTTCCGCCTCGTCCAGCAGATCGGCGAGAATGAGCGCGAGGAACAGCATCGTCCGCTCACCGCTCAGCCCGCCCGAGGCGCGGATCGCGGTTTCCGAATGGCGATCGAGCACCCGTCCCAGCCGTTCGAGATGCATCTCCTCCCCGTCGCGGCACGCGATGCTGTGCGGCTTGCCCGCGACGGTCAGCGTCACCTGTCCCATCAGTCGGGAGTCTCCCGCGTCATCAGCGCATCGAGCGCGCCGATCGCATCCTCGACCTTTTCGCGCAGCGTGGCGTGACGGCGCCGCAGCGCATCGGCGTCGAACGCGCGCTTTGCCGCCGCCGCCTCGATCCGCGCGAGCGCGGCGTCGATCCGTTCCAGCGCGGCGGGGGAAGCATCGGACATGCGTTCGGGATAGGCACGCTTTATGGCACCCGCAACCCCCGGCGGTTGACCTTCGCGCCCGCCCGCCCCATTGGCACGCCACATTCGATTCGCCGGGCCGTGGCGAGATGCGCGACCCGGAACAGGGGGGCCGCCGTGACCGTTTCATTCGCCGACCGCGCCAACGCGATCCGTGCGCTTTCCATGGATGCGGTGGAGGCCGCCAATTCGGGTCACCCCGGCATGCCGATGGGCATGGCCGATGTCGCGACCGTGCTGTTCAGCGACTATCTGAAATATGATCCCGCCGATCCGGCATGGCCCGATCGCGACCGGTTCGTGCTGTCGGCCGGCCATGGGTCGATGCTGATCTATTCGTTGTTGCACCTGACCGGCTATGCCCGGCCGACGATCGACGACATCAAGGCGTTTCGCCAGGTCGGCAGCCCGTGCGCCGGCCACCCGGAGAATTTCGAACTGCCGGGCGTCGAATGCACCACCGGCCCGCTGGGCCAGGGGCTGGCGATGGCGGTCGGCATGGCGATTGCCGAGCGCCACCTGAACGCGGTGCATGGCGACGATCTGGTCGATCACCGCACCTGGGTGATCGCCGGCGACGGGTGCCTGATGGAGGGCATCAACCATGAAGCGATCGGACTGGCCGGCCATCTGAAGCTCGGCCGGATGATCGTGCTGTGGGACGACAATGACATCACGATCGACGGCAAGGTATCGCTGTCGTCGAGTGAGGATGTGCCGGCGCGCTATGCCGCCACCGGATGGCATGTCGTGGAATGCGACGGGCATGACGAGGCAAGCATTCGCGCGGCGTTCGACGCGGCGATCGCCGACGACCGCCCCTCGCTGGTCCGCTGCCGCACGGTGATCGGCAAGGGCGCGCCGAACAAGGGCGGTACGAGCAAGGTCCACGGATCGCCGCTGGGCGCCGACGAAGTAGCCGCCGCGCGCGCGGCGCTGGGCTGGAACCACCCGCCCTTCATGGTGCCGGACGACATTCGCGCGGCATGGCTGGAAGCGGGCAGGCGCGGCGCGCAGCCGCATGCGCAGTGGCAGCAGCGGCTGGCCGCATCGGACAAGGCGCAGGGCTTTGCCGCCTCGGGCGCGCCCTGCGACCCGGCCGTGCTCGACGGCTATATCGCCGACCTGCTGGCCAATCCGGTAAAGGTGGCGACGCGCAAGGCGTCCGAAATGGCGCTGGAGGTCATCAACGCGGCGGTTCCCGCGACGATCGGCGGATCGGCGGACCTGACCGGGTCGAACAACACCCTGACCAAGGGGATGGGCGCGCTGAATGCCCAGGATTATGCCGGGCGCTACGTCTATTACGGCATCCGCGAATTCGGGATGGCCGCGGCGATGAACGGGATGGCGTTGCACGGCGGGGTGATCCCCTATGGCGGCACCTTCCTGGTGTTCAGCGATTATTGCCGTGGCGCGATCCGCCTGTCGGCGTTGCAGAATGCGCGCGTCGTCTATGTGATGACGCACGACAGTATCGGCCTGGGCGAGGACGGGCCGACGCACCAGCCGATCGAGCATCTGCAAAGCCTGCGCATGATCCCTAATCTGGACGTGTACCGGCCCTGCGACACGGTGGAGACGGCGGAGGCGTGGGCGCTGGCGCTGGCGCGGACCGACGGCCCGTCGCTGCTGGCGCTGAGCCGCCAGAACCTGCCGCAGCTGCGTACCGAGGCGGGAATGATGAGCGCGCGCGGCGGCTATCGCCTGCGCACGGCGGGCGCGGCGCGCAAGGTGGTGCTGATCGCGACCGGATCGGAAGTCGAGATCGCGGTCGGCGTGCGCGATCGGCTGGAGGCGCAGGGGATCGGCGCGGATGTCGTGTCGATGAACTGCACCGCGCGCTTCGATGCGCAGGAGGCCGCCTATCGCGATGACATCCTGCCGCCCGACGCCGATGTGCTGCGCGTATCGATCGAGGCAGGGACGACATTTGGTTGGGAGCGCTACACGATGGTGCAGGGGATGCGGTTCGGCATCGACCGGTTCGGCGCATCCGGCCCCGCCGAGGATGTCTATGCGAAGTTCGGCCTGACCCCGGACGCGATCGCCACGAAGATTCAGGAACGGCTCAAGGCTTAGGAGACACAGATGACGAAGGTTGCGATCAACGGATTCGGGCGCATCGGGCGGCTGGTGGCGCGCGCCATCCTGGAACGTCCCGACAGCGGTCTGGAACTGGTGACGATCAACGACCTGGCCGATGCCAAGTCGAATGCCTGGCTGTTCAGCCGTGACAGCGTGCATGGCAAATATCCCGGCACCGTGTCGGCGGACGGCGACGACATCGTCATCGACGGCAAGCGCATCAAGGTGACCAAGGAGCGCGATCCCGCCAACCTGCCGCATGCGGCAAATGGCGTCGATATCGTGCTGGAATGCACCGGATTTTTCACCGATCGCGAGAGCGCGCAGAAGCATCTCGACGCCGGCGCGAAGAAGGTGCTGATCTCTGCCCCGGCCAAGGGCGTCGATCTGACCGTCGTCTATGGCGTCAACCACGACAAGCTGGAGGCGGGCCACACGATCGTTTCCAATGCCAGCTGCACCACCAACTGCCTGGCGCCGGTTGCCAAGGTGCTGAACGATGCGATCGGGATCGAGCGCGGGCTGATGACCACCGTCCACGCCTATACCAACGATCAGAAGATTCTCGACCAGATCCATCCCGACCTGCGCCGCGCGCGCGCCGCGGCGATGAGCATGATCCCGACCACCACCGGCGCGGCGCGCGCGGTGGGCGAAGTGCTGCCCGAACTGAAGGGCAAGCTGGACGGATCGGCGATCCGCGTGCCGACGCCGGACGGCAGCCTGATCGACCTGACCTTCACGCCGAAGCGCGACACCACGAAGGAAGAGGTCAATGCACTGCTGAAAGCGGCGGCGGAGGGGCCGATGAAGGGCGTGCTCGACTATTCGGACGAGCCGCTGGTTTCGATCGACATCGTCCACACGCCGGTGTCATCCACGGTCGACAGCCTGGAAACGGCGGTGATGGACGGCAAGCTGGTGCGCGTGGTCAGCTGGTACGACAATGAATGGGGCTTCTCCAACCGCATGGTCGATACCGCCAGCACGATGGCAAGGCTGGGCTGATCGATGGGCCGGATCGCCGGCATTGCCCGCCACCCGTTTCCCAAGGCGCCGATGGAAACCATCGAACACGCCCGGGTGACGCTGGAAGGCGGGATTGCCGGCGATTATCGCGGTGCGATGAAGGGGCGGCCCTATAAGCGTCAGGTCTCGCTGATCGAGGCCGGTGACTGGGACGCGGCGATGGCGCTGGTCGGCCATTCGATCGGATGGGAACAGCGCCGCGCCAATCTGCTGGTCGAGGGCATGGACCTGCCGCAGACGGTGGGAACGCGGCTGCGGATCGGGGCCGATGTGGTGCTGGAAGTGCGCTGCGAGACCGACCCATGCGCGCGGATGGAGGCGCTGGCCGAAGGGCTGCGCGCGGCGCTGACGCCGGACTGGCGCGGCGGAGTTTGTACGATGGTGGTCGCTGCGGGCGAGATCGCGCTGGGCGACGAGATCAGGATCGAGGACGCATGAGCCGGGCTTTCAAGACTCTTGACGATATGGGCGACGTTTCGGGCAAGCGCGTGCTGGTCCGCGAGGATCTGAACGTGCCGATGGCCGATGGTGCGGTCACCGACGATACCCGGCTGCGCGCCGCAGTGCCGACGGTCGGCGAACTGGCGGACCGGGGCGCGATCGTGCTCGTCCTCGCGCATTTCGGACGGCCCAAGGGACAGCCCGATCCGGCGATGAGCCTGGCGCTGGTGACCAAGCCCTTTTCCCAGGTGCTGGGCCGGCCGGTGCGCTATATCGACTGGGAAGGGGATGCCGAGGCGGTCGCGACGCTTCAGCCGGGCGACATCGCACTGCTGGAGAATACCCGGTTTTTTGGCGGCGAAGAGCGGAATGACGCGGGGGTGGTCGCGCGCTTTGCCGAGCTTGGCGACCTCTATGTCAACGACGCCTTTTCGGCGGCGCATCGCGCCCATGCCTCGACCGCGGGACTGGCGCGCGCGCTCCCGGCCTTTGCCGGGCGGCAGATGGAGGCGGAGCTGGACGCGCTGGACAAGGCGCTGGGCCAGCCCGAGCATCCGGTCGCGGCGGTGGTCGGCGGCGCCAAGGTCTCGACCAAGCTGGACGTGCTCAAACATCTGGTCGGGCGGGTCGATCACCTGATCATCGGCGGCGGCATGGCGAACACCTTTCTCGCCGCGCGCGGGGTGGATGTCGGCAAGTCGCTGTGCGAGCACGACCTGGTCGGCACCGCCAACGCCATCTTCGACGCGGCGGATGCGGCGGGCTGCACGATCCATCTGCCCTATGACGTGGTGGTGGCGAAGGAATTCGCGGCCAACCCGCCATCCTTGCGTACCTGCAACGTCCATGAGGTCGCCGCCGACGAGATGATCCTCGACATCGGCCCGGCGGCGAGCGAGGCGCTGGCGGACGTGCTGAAGACGTGCCGGACGCTGGTGTGGAACGGGCCGCTGGGCGCGTTCGAGACCAAGCCGTTCGATACCGCGACAATGGCGCTCGCGCACACCGTGGCGGCGCTGACCAAGGAAGGATCGCTGGTATCCGTGGCGGGCGGAGGCGATACCGTCGCTGCGCTCAACCAGGCGGGTGTGGCCGGCGACATGACGTTCGTTTCGACGGCGGGCGGCGCCTTTCTGGAATGGATGGAGGGCAAGGAGCTGCCCGGCGTCGCCGCGCTGACGCATTAGGCGTGTTGCCAATGTAATACAGTTCGACTAACATTTGCCGCGGATCGGGGGGCAGATGATGATGTCGCAAAAGTGGACCGGGCGCGTTGCGGGCCTGTTATATCTGATCGTCGTGATCACTGGGATCGTCAGCCTGGCCTATGTGCCGTCGCGGCTGATGGTGCGCAACGACACCGCCGCCTCGATCGCCAACATCCTGGCCAACGAGCAGCTGTTTCGGATCGGCATCGCCGCCGGGCTGATCTGTTACACCGCGTTCCTGTTGCTGCCGTTGGTGCTGCATCGGTTGTTGGCACCGGCCGGTCGCGCGGCGGCAGCGGCAATGGTGGCGCTGGCGCTCGCGAGCGTGCCGCTCTCGCTATGGAACATGCATGCGCGGCTCGACCTGTTGTCGTTGCTCAAGCGACCCGAATATGGCCTGTCCGGGGGGCAATTGCAGATGCAGGCCCGGATGCTGCTGGATTCGTACAGCAACGGCATCTTGATCGTCGAACTGTTCTGGGGCTTGTGGCTGCTCCCGCTGGGATATCTGATGATCCGGTCGCGGGCGATTCCACGCGTGCTGGGCGCGTTCCTGATGCTGGGTTGCGCGGGCTATCTGGTCGATGTGTTCGCGACACTGCTGGTTCCGGGCTTCGATGCGATGTCCTTTGCTCCCTATGTCACCACGCCGGCGGCGATCGGAGAGATCGGCACCTGCCTGTGGCTGCTGGTGATGGGCGCGCGAAACGTGGACGGCAAATCGACCAGCGAGTGACCTGTCCATCGTTGTCAGACTTTGCAGGCGCGGGTCGCGCTGCGATAGCGGCGCCAGCATCGCAAAGGGGATCGCATGAACACCGCCGAAATGACCGCCAAGATCGCCGCCGGAAACGGCTTCATCGCCGCGCTGGACCAGTCCGGCGGTTCGACGCCAAAGGCGTTGAAGGGCTATGGCGTCGAAGAGGGGGCATGGTCGAGCGAGGAGGAGATGTTCGGCCTGATCCATGACATGCGCAGCCGGATTATCACCTCGCCCTGCTTCACCGGCGAAAAGGTGATCGGCGCGATCCTGTTCGAACGGACGATGGATGGCACCGTCGATGGCGAACCGACCCCGGCGGCGCTGATCGCGCGCGGCGTCGTCCCGTTCATCAAGATCGACAAGGGGCTGGAGGATGAGGCCGACGGCGTCCAGCTGATGAAGCCGATGCCCCAGCTCGACGCGCTGCTGATCCGTGCCAAGGCGCTTGGCGTGTTCGGCACCAAGGAACGCTCGGTCATCAACCTCGCGAATGCGGCGGGAATCGCGGCGGTGGTGAAGCAGCAGTTCGAGCTCGGCCGGCAGGTGCTGGCGCACGGCATGATGCCGATCATCGAGCCGGAGGTGAACATCAAGTCGCCCGAACGCGCTGAGGCGGATGCGATCCTGCGCGACGAAATCCTGAAGGAACTGGATGCGCTTCCCGATGGGCAGCAGGTGATGCTGAAACTGTCGATCCCCGCCCGGGCCGGGCTGTTCGAGCCACTGGTCGATCATCCCAAGGTGCTGCGCGTCGTCGCGTTGTCGGGCGGGTTCAAGCGGCCGGAAGCGTGCGCGGAGCTGGCAAGGAATCGCGGCATGATCGCGAGCTTCAGCCGGGCGCTGCTCGAAGATCTGCGCCACGGGATGAGCGACGACGCGTTCGACGCGTCGCTGGGCGGCGCGATCGACGAGATTCACGCCGCGTCGGTGGCTGGCGCCCCGATCGACGCCTGACGCGACGCTGCGGCCGGCGCGGGCCTCGTTCGGGGGCCGCGCCCGCCGCCTGCGCTCGGCGTGTCAGGGGCGCGGGGCAAAGCTGAAATGAACGCGATAGGCGGGGGACGGGATCTCGCCGTCCTGGGTAGTCCGTCCCGGCGTCGCCGAATCGAGGCGGATCGGACCGAAATCGGTCTGCGCGACCTCACCCAGCGTGAAATTCCGCTCCAGCCGGTCATAGCCGCCGGCGATCGCCGCGCGCACGACCAGGCGCCCGGCCCAGATGCAGCGGGCGTTGATCGGGCAGCGGCTATCCTCGACGATGGCGAGCGGGGTGATGGTGAGGCCGCCGAGCCGCTGCGGCTGGTCGAGCGCGACCGGACCGGTCGATGCGGTCGGGGTCATCATGCAACCGGCAAGCAGCATCGGGACGGCGCACAGGGCGGGGCGGGCAAAGGCGTTCATGCGATCCCTGATGGCACAAAGCGCCTTGCCTCGCGATGAATTCGATCGTTAGGGCAGGGGGATGGACGATGACGACCTGCCCCCGATCGGCCCCGAATTCGCCGCCCGGTTCGTGCGCGACGACCGGCGGCCGCCCTGCCAACTCTACCTGATCTCCCCGCGCGACGTCGCCGGCGGATTTCCCGACCGGCTGGCACGCGCGCTGGACGCCGGCCCGGTCGCGGCGTTCCAGTTTCGCGTGAAGGATATCGATCAGCATGCGGCCGCGCGGCTGGCGGAGCCGTTGCAGCGCATCTGCGCCGATCGCGACGTGGCCTTCATCGTCAATGACAGCGTCGCCCTGGCGAAGCGGCTGGGTGCGGATGGCGTTCATCTGGGCCAGTCCGATGGCGACCCGCGTGAGGCGCGGACGATCCTGGGTCCGGGGGTGCAGATCGGCATGACCTGTCACGACAGCCGGCATCTGGCGATGGAGGCGGGAGAGGCGGGCGCGGATTATGTCGCGTTCGGCGCCTTTTATCCCACGACGACCAAGGAAACGTCGCACCGCCCGGATCCCGCAATCCTGTCCTGGTGGGCGACATTGTTCGAGCTGCCCTCGGTCGCGATCGGGGGGATCACCCCGGACAATGCCGGCATGCTGGCGGCGGCGGGCGCAGATTTCGTCGCGGTCAGCGGCGCGGTGTGGAATGGCGAGGAGGGCGATGCGGTACGCCGCTTCGCGCAGGTTCTGGGCATCGTTTGACGCAACAAACCGCGCGGCCGGATCGTTCTACCTCCGCAAGGACATCAGGAGAGCGAACAGGTGCGTCGAGTGTTTACCGCAATGTTTCTGGGATCGGCGCTGGCGCTGGGCGCATCGGGCGCGGCCGGGCAAAATGGCAGCGCGACGTCGCAGAGCGCCAAGCCGGTGCTGAGCCGCGACATCCTGCATGTCCAGGTGATCCTCGACCATCTGGGATTCGGGCCGGGCGTCCTCGACGGGCGTGAGGGGCAGTCGCTGACCGCCGCGCTGCGCGGGTTCCAGATTTCGCGACAATTGCCGGTCACCGGCAAGATCGACCAGCGCACGCTGGTCGAACTGCACAAGCACCGCGAGATTCGTCCCACCCGGATCATCCGCCTGACCCCCGACATGCTGTCGGGCGATTTCGTCCGGCCGTTCCCGACCGATCCGGCGGCGCAGGCGAAGCTCAAGACGATGGGCTATCGCTCCGCGCTCGAAAAGCTGGCGGAGATGTTCCACACTACGCCCGAGGTGCTGATCGAACTGAACAGCCCCGATACCCGGCTTGCCCCCGGCGTGCCGGTTCAGTTCCCCAACGCGGTGCCGGCGTCGCGCGATTATCCCGCCGACTGGAAACCGGAATGGCGCAAGACGCTCGCCGATCTGAACATCGATGCGAACCAGCCAAAGGCGGGGCGCATCGTCGTCGACAAGTCCGACAAGGTGCTGCGCGTATTCGACAGGGCGGGCAAGCTCGCCGCGCTGTTCAGCGTGACCACCGGCAGCACTCACGATCCACTGCCGATCGGCAGCTGGAAGGTGACGGGGATCGCGCAAAATCCAGAATTTCACTATAATCCCAAACTGTTCTGGGACGTTTCGGACAAGAAACCTGAAGCGCTGCTACCCCCCGGCCCCAACAATCCGGTCGGCGTGGTGTGGATCGATTTGAGCAAGGAACATTACGGCATCCACGGCACGCCCGAGCCGCAGACGATCGGCCGGACCGAGAGCCATGGCTGCGTCCGCCTGACCAACTGGGATGCGGCGCGCGTGGCGATGATGGTCGAGCCGGGGACGCAGGTGATCTTTCAGCCATGAGCGTGCTGCGTGTCACCATCTGGACGCTGATCGGCGTGCTGATCGCGGCGATGGCGTTTCTGGCCGCGACGATCCGCGTGGTCGAGCCGGGCCGGGCGGTCGCCGGAAACGCGACACGGCAGGACGGCGCGCGCGCGCCTCTTGTGGAGCGCGCGCTCGCCACCACCCCGCGTCCGCAGGCCGATCCGGGGCCTGCCCTGACGATGCCGGTCGTCGGCGCGGACATCACCAGGTTGCGCAGCAACTGGGGCGATGCGCGCGGCGGCGGCACCCGCGTGCATCAGGGGTTCGACATCATGGCGCCCGGCGGGACCCAGGTGGTCGCCGCCGCCGACGGCACGGTCGAAAAGCTCTATTATTCGAACGGCGGCGGCGGCATCACGCTGTACGAGCGGTCGGACGACGGGCGCTGGATGTATTATTACGCGCATCTGGGCGGTTATGCGCCCGGGGTGGAGCAGGGACGGCGCGTGCGCGCGGGCGACCCGATCGCCTATGTCGGCGACACCGGCAATGCGGGACCCGGCAATTACCACCTGCATTTCGGGATCGCGACGATGGCGCCCGGCGAACGCTGGTGGCAGGGAACGCCGATCGACCCCTATCCGCTGCTTGCGGCGGGGCGGCAGGGCCGCTAAGGGCCGCTCCCTGTTCTTTCTCAGCATTGATAGGCACGTCCCATGAAGATCAGCGGCGTGGACATTCGTCCCGGCAACATCATCGAATATGAAAACGGCATCTGGCGCGCGGTGAAGATCCAGCACACCCAGCCGGGCAAGGGCGGCGCCTATATGCAGGTTGAGATGAAGAACCTGCGCGACGGCCGCAAGACGAACGTGCGCTTCCGTTCGGCCGAGACGGTGGAGCGCGTGCGGCTCGATACCAAGGATTTCCAGTTCCTCTATGCCGAGGGCGATGGCCTCGTGTTCATGGACAAGGATACGTATGACCAGGTGACGCTGCCGCGCGACCTGCTGGGCGATGCCGCCGCATTTTTGCAGGACGGCATGGACGTGGTCATGGAACTGTACGAAGAGGAAGCGATCAGCGTCCAGTTGCCGGACACGATCGAGGCGGAGATCGTCGAGGCCGACGCGGTGGTGAAGGGGCAGACCGCCTCGTCCAGCTACAAGCCCGCGATCCTCGACAATGGCGTGCGCATCATGGTGCCGCCGCACATCGCGGCCGGTACGCGCATCGTCGTGGATGTGTACGAACAGACGTACGTGCGGCGCGCGGACTGAACGGCACCATGGTTTCCCATTCCGGCCTGATCACCGTCATGGAGCGTGCCGCGCGCAAGGCGGGGCCGCGGCTGCGGCGCGACTTTAACGAGGTTCAGCACTTGCAGGTCAGCCGCAAGGGGCCGGCCGATTTCGTGTCGATGGCCGACAAGCGGGCCGAGGACACGCTGATCGAGGAACTGCGCAAGGCGCGGCCCGACTGGGGCTTCCTGGTCGAGGAGCGCGGTCAGATCGCGGGCGATCCGGACAAGCCGCGCTGGATCATCGATCCGCTGGACGGCACCACCAACTTCCTGCACGGCATCCCGCATTTTTCGATGTCGATCGCGGTCGAGGATCCGCGCGGAAGCCAGGGCAAGCCCGAGATTACCCATGGCTATATCTATCAGCCGATCACCGATGAGAGCTTCTGGGCCGAAAAGGGGCGCGGCGCCTGGTTGCAGGACCAGCGGCTGCGCGTGTCGGCGCGCAAGGACCTTGCCGATGCGCTGATCGCCACCGGCATTCCGTTTCTGGGCCATGGCAATTTCGCCGAGTGGAGCCGCATCTTTGGCGCGGTGGCACCGGAAGTCGCCGGCATTCGCCGCTTCGGATCGGCCGCGCTCGATCTCGCATGGGTCGCGGCGGGGCGGTATGACGGGTTCTGGGAGAGCGATCTTCAGCCCTGGGACGTGGCGGCGGGAATCCTGATCGTCAAGGAAGCGGGCGGCTTCGTCACCGATTATCGCGGGGCCGAGGCGTCGATCCACAAGGGACAGGTGCTCGCCGCGAACGACGCGCTGCATTCCAAGCTGCACAAGGCGGTCGCGAGCGCGCTGCGCAACGCGTGATCGATCCGCCCATCGAGCCGTTCAGTATCTCGGCACATCGTCGCCGATCGGCGGGGACATGATCGGCTTGTCCCCGAAATATCTGGCGACGATCCGATCGCGCCTGTCGAGCGACGCGCCCTCCGGATCGATGTCCTCGGGATAGATGAGGGTCGCGTTGAAGCGGCCATATCTGATGAGATATTCGATCTCCGCCCTTTGCCTGTTCCCGTCTTGCGTCGCCCACAGGCCCAGCGAAGCCCGGCTCAGTCGCTTGAGATCCGGCGCTTTGTAAGGAATGTGGGTTTCCGGACCCTTGAGCATCGCCCTGCCGCGCCGCGCCTGCGCGCGTGTGCGTCGAGTTGCAACGCACCGCTCCAATTGTTCGATACGACAAGAACATTTGAGGAACATGTTTCAAGGCGTCAATCGCCGTTCGCAGGAAGCGCGGCCGTAATTGCGAGTGATTCTCACCGGTTTCCGCCCTTGTCGGGCAATTCCCATCGGCCTAGAGAGACCCCGAGATTCCGCAACCGCGAGAGGCCGTCTTGGTCGATCTGATCGAATATCTGCCAATCCTGCTGTTCCTGGGGGTGGCGCTGGCGCTGTCGGGCGCATTCGTGTTCCTGCCGATGCTGGTGGCGCGCCTGACCGGCACGCATCAGCCCTATCCGGAAAAGCTGACCGAATATGAGTGCGGCTTTCCCGCGTTCGAGGATTCGCGCAGCCAGTTCGACGTGCGATTCTACCTTGTCGCGATCCTCTTCATCATCTTCGACCTTGAAGCGGCGTTTCTCTATCCCTGGGCGGTGACGGTGTTCGATCTGGGCTGGGCGGCCTGGGTGAGCATGATGATCTTCATCGCCGAACTCGCGCTTGGCCTCGCCTATGCGTGGAAGGTGGGGGCGCTGGATTGGGAATGAGCATTGTGAACACATCTTCCAACATCGTGATGCCCGGCCATGACGGCGCGGTGGTCCAGCCGAATCAGGCGTTTTTCGACGATCTGAACGGCGAACTGACCGACAAGGGTTTCCTCGTCACATCGACCGAGGAGTTGTTCCAGTGGGCGCGCACCGGCAGCCTGTGGTGGATGACCTTTGGCCTGGCCTGCTGTGCGGTCGAGATGATCCATGTGAACATGCCGCGCTACGACATGGAACGGTTCGGCGCCGCGCCGCGCGCCTCGCCGCGCCAGAGCGACGTGATGATCGTGGCCGGCACGCTGTGCAACAAGATGGCACCCGCGCTGCGCCGCGTGTACGATCAGATGTCGAACCCCAAATATGTGATTTCGATGGGGTCGTGCGCGAATGGCGGCGGCTATTATCATTATAGCTACAGCGTCGTGCGCGGGTGCGACCGGATCGTGCCGGTGGATATCTACGTCCCCGGCTGCCCCCCGACTGCCGAGGCGCTGCTCTATGGCGTGATGCAGCTCCAGCGGAAGATCCGCCGGATCGGGACGGTGACGCGGTGAGGGCTCCTGCACCCCGCTACGCCGCGAATGACGGCGTGATCGCGGCGGCGCAAGCGGCGCTGGGCGACATGCTGGTCGCGGCGAGCGACCTGGTCGGCGAGGTCAATCTGACCGTTGCGCGCGACCGGCTGGTCGCGGCGATGACCGCGCTGCGCGATCATCCGATGCTGCAATATCAGGCGCTGATGGAGATCGCCGGCGTCGATTACCCCGCCCGTGCGGAGCGGTTCGACGTCTGCTACATGCTGCTCAGCTACACCCGCAACCACCGTATCCGCGTGCGCGTGACCACCGACGAGGTGCAGCCGGTGCCGTCGATCACCTCGATCTGGCCGGTCGCCGGCTGGCTCGAGCGTGAGGTATACGACATGTATGGCGTGCTGTTCGACGGCAATGAGGACCTGCGCCGCATCCTGACCGATTACGGGTTTCGCGGGCATCCGCAGCGCAAGGATTTCCCGCTGACCGGCTATGTCGAACTGCGCTATTCGGAGAGCGCGAAGCGGGTGGTGTACGAGCCGGTGCAGCTGGCGCAGGATTTTCGCAATTTCGATTTCATGAGCCCGTGGGAAGGCGCGCAATATGTGCTGCCGGGCGACGAAAAGGCGCCTGCGCCTCCGCCCGCGGCACCCGCGCCGCCGCCCGCTGCGCCGGCAAAGGCCGAGCCGAAGCCCGCGGTGCCGGAGGCGAAGGGCGCGCCGACGCCCGCTACCGCCGATCAGGTGGCAAAGGCGGATGCCGCTGCCAAGCCGGTCAAGGCGCGGGTGCGCAAGCCCAAGACCACGGACAGCACGGCGGAAAGCGGCGCGGGCAAGCCCGGCCCGGACGCAGGCCCGGCACCGGCCAAGAAGCCGCGCAAGGCGCCCGCCAGGCCGCGCGCGAAGAAGGGTGACGCGTAATGCGGACTGCGATTTCCTGTTTCCGTCACCCCGGCCCCCGCGCCGGGGTCCCGCTTCTTCTCTCCGCGCGCAGCGGGACCCCGGATCAAGTCCGGGGCGACGACGTGTGGGAGGCTGCGAATGGCTGACTATCTCGACGAAATCGAAGGCCGCACCGATGCCGCCGATCCGACCGTCGGCGATATCGAGATCGCCAACTACACGATCAACTTCGGCCCGCAGCACCCGGCGGCGCACGGCGTGTTGCGCCTCGTCACCGAACTGGACGGCGAGATTATCGAGCGGATCGACCCGCATGTCGGCCTGCTCCACCGCGGCACCGAAAAGCTGATCGAGTACAAGACCTATACCCAGGCGCTCCCGTACATGGATCGCCTCGACTATTGCTCGCCGCTGGCGATGGAGCACAGCTTCGTGCTGGCGGTGGAAAAGCTGCTCGATCTCGAAGTGCCGGTGCGCGCGCAATATCTGCGCGTGTTCTTCGCCGAGCTGACGCGCATCTGTAACCACATGCTCAACCTCGGCAGCCATGTGATGGACGTCGGTGCGATGACGCCGAACCTGTGGATGTTCGAAATCCGCGAGGATTGTTTGAACTTCTTCGAGCGCATGTCCGGCGCGCGGATGCACCACAATTATCTGCGGCCCGGCGGCGTGCATCAGGACGTGCCGCTGAAGCTGCTGGCGGATATCGCCGACTGGCTCGACACGCGGCTGCCGCGCCTGTTCGGCGACGCGATCAGCCTGGTGGCGGAAAACCGCATCTTCAAGCAGCGCAATGTCGATATCGCGATCGTCAATCGCGACGATGCGATCAAATGGGGCTTTTCCGGCCCGATGATCCGCGCGGCGGGCATTCCGTGGGACCTGCGCAAGTCACAGCCCTATGATGTCTACGACCGCATGGACTTCGAAATCCCGGTCGGTACGCGCGGTGACTGCTATGACCGGTTCATGGTCCGCGTCGAGGAAGTGTACCAGTCCGCGCGCATCATGAAACAGTGCCTGAACGAGATGCCGGACGGGCCGATCGCGTCGCTGGATCGCAAGGTCGTCCCGCCCAAGCGCGGCGAGATGAAGCAGTCGATGGAAGCGCTGATCCATCACTTCAAACTGTATACCGAGGGCTTCCACGTCCCCGCCGGCGAGGTCTATGTCGCGACCGAAAGCCCCAAGGGCGAGTTCGGCATCTACATGGTCAGCGACGGGTCGAACAAACCCTATCGCTGCAAGATCCGCCCGACCGCGTTCAGCCACTTGCAGGCGATGGACTTCATGTCGCGCGGCCACATGCTGGCGGACATCACCGCGATCCTTGGCGCGATGGATATCGTGTTCGGGGAGTGTGACCGGTGAGGTTGCCGTCTGCGAAACTCGTAATCGCTGTAGCAGTTGGCGCGACGGCTATGGCCTATCGTGCCTATGACATCGCACCGGACTCCACGCTCATACAGGTAGAGATGGCGGGATGGGTCATGACCGGGGCTAGCGTCGCGGTGGTGGGCATTTTTTGGGAGCTTGTTCGCAAGCTAATGCAAAAGAACGGGCTGCACGCTCATGGCTGACGCAAAAGCAATCGAAGATACCCCCGAACTCCGCGCACGCTGGGGCGGTTTTGCGTGGAATGCGGAGAACGCCAGGAAGGCCACGACCATCCGCGCGCGTTACCCTGAGGGGCGGCAGATGAGCTGCACGATTCCCTATCTCGATCTGGCGCAGCGTCAGGTCGGGGCGGAGACGGATACGCAGGGCTGGCTGCCGATCCCGGTGATCGAGTTCGTCGCGCGTGAGCTGGACCTGGCGGTGATCCGCGTGCTGGAGGTCGCGACCTTCTACACGATGTTCAACCTGCATCCGGTCGGCAAATATCATGTGCAGGTGTGCGGCACGACGCCGTGCTGGCTGCGCGGCAGCGACGATGTGTTCGCGGCGTGCAAGAACCGGGGCATGGCCAAGGGCAAGACCACGCCCGACGGGCTGTTCACGCTGACCGAGGTCGAGTGCATGGGCAATTGCGCGTCGGCACCGATGGTCCAGATCAACGACGATAATTACGAAGACCTCGACTACGACCGCACCGCCGCGATCCTCGACGCGCTGGCCAAGGGCGAGCAGCCCAAGACCGGCACGCAGGAACCGGGGCGCCACACGGTCGAGCCGGTGGGCGGGCCGACGACGTTGACGGCGATGGTCTCCGAAAATCACGATTACAGGAGCGAGTGGTGAGCAAGAACACGATCGTCACGATCCTTGCCGTCATCGGCGGGCTGGTCGTCCTGGGATGGGTGCTGAAGCTCGCGGTGAAGCTGTTCATCCCGCTGCTGCTGATCGGCGTGGGTGTGGCCGTTTACCTGGCGGTGAAGGACAACAAGCGCATCGGAGGGCCGAAGTGAACGCGATTCTCGCGATCGATCTTCTCCTGCGAAAGCAGGGGGTCAGGGCCACAGGCGTCGTCGTTCGTAACTTTGGACCCCTGCTTTCGCAGGGGAACAAGTGCGGAGTCCGTCATGCTCGCTGACAAGGATCGCATCTTCACCAACCTCTATGGTTATCAGCCGTGGCAGCTGAGCGCCGCGCTGAAGCGCGGGGCGTGGGACAATACCAAAAAGCTGCTCGAACAGGGCCAGGACTCGATCATCGAAAAGGTGAAGGCGTCGGGCCTGCGCGGACGCGGCGGGGCGGGGTTCCCGACGGGGATGAAGTGGAGCTTCATGCCCAAGAATCCGACGCCGGAGCGGCCGAGCTTCCTGGTCATCAACGCCGACGAATCCGAGCCGGGTTCGTGCAAGGACCGCGAGATCATCCGCCACGATCCGCATCTGCTGCTCGAAGGCGCGCTGGTCGCGGGCTTCGCGATGCGCGCGCGGGCGGCGTACATCTACATTCGCGGCGAATATATCCGTGAGGCCGAGACGCTGTTCGCGGCGATCGAGGAAGCCTATGCCAAGGGGCTGCTGGGCAAGAATGCCTGCGGCTCCGGCTATGATTTCGACGTGTTCTGCCATCGCGGCGCGGGCGCCTATATCTGCGGCGAAGAAACCGCGATGATCGAAAGCCTGGAGGGCAAGAAGGGCCAGCCGCGCCTGAAGCCGCCCTTTCCGGCGGGCGCGGGTCTGTATGGCTGTCCGACGACGGTCAACAATGTCGAATCGATCGCGGTGGTGCCGACGATCCTGCGGCGCGGGGCGGACTGGTTCGCCAGTTTCGGCGCGGAGAATAATCGCGGCACCAAACTGTTCCAGATCAGCGGGCATGTCGAAAAACCGTGCGTGGTCGAGGAAGCGATGAGCATCCCGTTCCGTGAGCTGATCGAAAAGCATTGCGGCGGCATTCGCGGCGGCTGGGACAACCTCCTCGCGGTGATCCCGGGCGGATCGTCGGTGCCGCTGGTGCCGGCGGCGCAGATCATGGACTGCCCGATGGACTTTGACGGGCTGAAGGCGCTGGGCAGCGGCCTTGGCACGGCGGCGGTCATCGTCATGGATAAATCCACCGATATCGTTCAGGCGATCAGCCGGATCAGCTATTTCTACAAGCATGAAAGCTGCGGCCAATGCACCCCGTGCCGCGAAGGCACCGGGTGGATGTGGCGGGTGATGGAGCGGCTGCGCACCGGCGACGCCGACATTTCCGAGATCGACACGCTCTACAACGTCACCAAGCAGGTCGAGGGCCATACGATCTGCGCGCTGGGCGACGCGGCGGCCTGGCCGATCCAGGGCCTGATCCGCCATTTCCGCCCCGAGATGGAACGCCGCATCCTGGAGAAACAGGGCGGCGGCGAAGCCCCGATGCAGGAGGCGGCGGAGTGAGGATCGGCGGCGCCATTCTCCTGCTGCTGGCGGGTGCGGTCGCGCCGGTCGCGACGGCCAGCCAGACGCCGCGCGAGGCGGCGGACGCGCGCTACGTCATGCGCGATTATGCGAAATGCGCGGTGAAGCGTGAGCATGATCTGGCACGCGCATTCGTGCTGATGCCGACGGACAAGCGGCTGACCGACAAGGATTATGCGCGGCTGGCGGATGGCGATTGTCTGGGCCTGCGCGGCGGGCAGCTGAAGATGCGGCACGAGCTGTTTCGCGGCGCGCTGGCGGAGGAATTGCTGGCGACCGATTTCAAGGGGCCGCCGGTGATCGATCCGGGCAAGATCGCGCCGCTGGTCTGGCCAGAGCCCGTACCGCCGTCCGCAAACGATCCGGCGACCGGCAAGCCGTTGCCCGCCGATGCCGCCGCGTCGTTGCAGACCGCTTATGAGCGCGCGCTGGCCGACCGCTATGCCAATCAGATCGGCGAATGCGTGATCCGGATCGACCCCGCCGGTGCGCGGGCGGTACTGGGTACCGGCGTCGACAAGCCCGAGGAACTGGAGGCGCTCAAGACGCTGGCGCCGAATATCGGCCGCTGCGTGGTGAAGGGTCAGACGCTGCGCTTTACCCGGACGACCCTGCGCAACGGGATCGCCATCGCCTATTATCGGATGGCGAGCGCGGAACAGGTGGCGGGATGAAGGCGCTGTTCGCCTTGATGCTGATCGCCGGCGTCGCGTCGGCGGCCGAACCGCAAGAGCCGGGGGGCTTCACGCCCTCACCGCCGCCATCGGATTCGAACCAGTTCGACGGGCGCGCGCCGACGCGCCGAAAAGACCCCGAACGACTGAGCGATGCCGAGGCAAGAAAGATGGTGCAGGCTTATGCGGCCTGCACGATGCGCGGATCCGTGCGCGAAGTCCGCGCCTATCTGGCTACCTTTCCGATGAGCGCGCCGGCCGGCAAGCTCGGCCAGGCGCTCGCGCGGTTCAAATGCGCGCGGGTCGACCGGATGTATTTCACCGATGGGACCTTTCGCGGTATCTTTTACGAGGCGCTGTATCGGCGCGATTTCTCCTCAAAATGGCCGTCCGATTTCAGCGCGGTACCCCCGATCGACTATGGCAAGGGGGTCGGGGTTGAGACCGTGTCGGATCCGGGGGCGTTGATCGGGCTGCGCCGGTTCGCCGACTGCGTCGTTCGAACCGACCCTGGGGGCGCCCGAACATTTGTGATGTCGGCCATTGCCGAGCCTGGCGAGCGCAACGCAGTGCAAGCATTGATCCCGACGATGCAGAAATGCGTGATCAAGGATCGCGAGCTGAAGTTCAGCCCGTCGATGGCACGCGCGCTCGTCGCCGAGGCGCTCTATCGATTGTCCGAGAAAGCGACGGAGGTGCAATCATGATGATGCTTCTGATGTCTTCGCTGGCGCTCGCCGCGTCGGCGCCCGCCAGCCCGGCGGGATGCGTGCTGGAAAAGGATTCGGCAGGTTCGCGCGCGCTGATGAAGGCGGCGCCCGGATCGGCCGAACTGGCCGCCGCCGCGACGGGCGCCGCGCCCGTGCTGATCGCCTGTGGCGCGCCGCGATCGGGTCCGTCGCTCGACGCGATGATCGCCGACATGGCCGAACTGACGCTGCGCACCGATTATGCGCAATATCCGTTCGACAAGCTGCCCGATCCCGCGTTCACGCCGGCCCAGGCCGAAGGGCTGCGGCGTGAAACCGCGGGCTGGCCCACCGCCGATGCGGTCGGCCGGTGCATCGTCGCGCGCGACGTGAAGGCGGCGGTCCGCTTCGTTCGCGCGCGCCCGGCGAGCGGCAGCGAGGGCAAGGCGCTGGCGGCGATCACGCCGCTGATCCCGGGTTGCGTCGATGCCGGCGCTTCCTTTACCGCCAGCCGCGCGGACCTGCGCAACGGCGTTGCCCGCGCGCTTTATCGCGACGTCCTCAGTCTCATTCCGGAAATCTGGCCCTCCTGACATGCCCAAGCTGACCGTAGACGGTATCGAAGTCGAAGTTCCCGCCGGCGCCACCGTGCTCCAGGCGTGCGAAGCCGCGGGCAAGGAAATCCCGCGCTTCTGCTATCACGAACGGCTGTCGATCGCCGGCAATTGCCGGATGTGCCTGGTCGAGGTGAAGCCCGGGCCGCCCAAGCCACAGGCGAGCTGTGCGCTGCCCGCCGGCGACGGACAGGAGGTGCGCACCGACAGCGCGATGGTGAAGGCCGCGCGCGAAGGCGTGATGGAATTCCTGCTGATCAACCACCCGCTCGACTGCCCGATCTGTGACCAGGGTGGCGAGTGCGACCTTCAGGACCAGTCGATCGCGTACGGGCGCGGCCACAGCCGCTATACCGAGAACAAGCGCGCGGTGACCGAGAAATATATGGGTCCCATCGTCAAGACGGTGATGACCCGCTGCATCCAATGCACCCGCTGCGTCCGCTTCGCCGAAGAGGTGGCCGGGGTCGAGGAAATCGGCGCGATCTATCGCGGCGAGAATATGCAGATCACCAGCTATCTGGAACAGGCGGTGACGTCCGAACTGTCGGGCAATGTCGTCGATCTGTGTCCGGTCGGGGCGCTTACGGCCAAGCCCTATGCGTTCGAAGCGCGGCCGTGGGAGCTGAAGAAGACGCTGGCGATCGACGTGATGGACGCGGTCGGCACCAACATCCGGATCGACAGCCGCGGACGCGGCGTGCTGCGCGTGCTGCCGCGCATCAACGAGGATGTGAACGAGGAATGGGCGCACGACAAGACGCGCCATCATGTCGATGGCCTGTCGCACCGGCGGCTGGATCGCCCCTATGTCCGCCGCGACGGCAAGCTGGTCGAGGCAAGCTGGGACGAGGCGTTCGAGGCGATCGCGGTTGCCGCCAGGGGCGCGGGCGGCAAGGTCGCGGCGATCCATGGCGACCTGACCGATTGCGAGACAATCTTCGCCGCCAGAAAGCTGGTGGAGGCGTTCGGCTCCGACTTGCTCGAAGGCCGTCAGACCGGCATGGATTATGACGTTACCAGCCTGTCGGCGGTGAATTTCAACACCACCATCGCCGGTGCCGAGACGGCCGACGCGATCCTGCTGGTCGGCACCAATTTGCGCTGGGAAGCGCCGCTGGTGAACACCCGCGTGCGCAAGGCGATCAAGCGCGGGGCAAAGGTGTTCGCGATCGGCCCGCAGGTCGATCTGACGTACAAGGTCGAATGGCTGGGCAACGATCTGTCGCTGCTGGGCAAGCTGCCCAAGGCGGCGGCCGAGGCGTTCAAGGACGCGGCACGGCCGATGGTGATCGTCGGCGGCGCGGCGCTGAAGGGTGGCCACGGCGCCAGCCTTGCGCTTGCCAAGAAGCTGAATCTGGTGCGTGACAACTGGAACGGCTTCAACGTGATGCACATGGCGGCGAGCCGGATGGGCGGCCTGATGCTGGGCTTCGCGTGCAAGGGCGGCATCGCCGACATCGTCGCGGCGGGGCCAAAGCTCACCTTCTTCCTTGGCGCGGACGAGGTGGATTTCACGAAGTTTTCCAATAGCTTCAACGTCTATATCGGCCATCACGGCGACAAGGGCGCGCATGCGGCGGACGTGATCCTGCCCGGCGCCAGCTATGCCGAAAAGGCCGGAACCTACGTCAACCTGGAAGGACGCGTGCAGCGCGGCGACAAGGCGGTGTTCGCGCCCGGCGACGCGCGCGAGGACTGGACGATCCTGCGCGCCCTGTCCGAAAAGCTGGGCAAGACGCTGCCATTTGACAGCTTTGACCAGCTGCGCGCCGCGATGTTCGCCGAAGTGCCGGCGCTCGCCGAAGAGGGGCTGGCCAGCTTTGACTGGAATCCGCCGTCGCTCGACGCGAAGGGACAGGGAGAGGTGGGCTACCCGATCGCCGACTTCTACCTGACCAACGCCATCTGCCGCGCGTCGCCGACGATGCAGCGGTGCTCGGCCGAACTGATCCACGGCCAGGATTTCGCGGAGGCCGCGGAATGACCGTCAACCATCCCGGTACTCCTGCCTTCGCAGGAGCACATAGGTGCTGCCAATGACCGCCTTCTTCCAATCGTTCGGCATGATGTATGAGTGGGCGTGGTTCCTCTCGACGATCATCGGCATCCTGCTGATCGCCCTGCCGCTGATGCTCGCCGTGGCGATGATCATCTATGCCGACCGCAAGATCTGGGCGGCGATGGCGTTGCGGCGCGGGCCGAACGTCGTCGGGCCGTTGGGGCTGCTGCAATCGTTCGCCGATGGTCTGAAGGTCATGCTTCAGGAAACGATCATCCCGTCCAGCGCGAACAAGGGGCTGTTCCTGCTGGCGCCGATCATCACCTTCACCGTCGCGTTGATCGTGTGGGCGGTGGTGCCGTTCCAGGCGGGGGTGGTGCTCTCGAACATCAATGTCGGGCTGCTCTACATCCTCGCGGCGTCGAGCCTTGGCGTGTACGGCGTCATCCTCGCCGGCTGGTCATCCAACTCCAAATATCCCTTCTACTCGGCGATCCGCGCGGCGGCGCAGATGGTGAGCTACGAAGTGTCGATCGGCTTCGTGCTGATCGCGGTCGTGCTGTGGGCGGGCAGCTTCAACCTGTCGGTGATCGTCGACAAGCAGCAGGGGCATGTGCTCGGCCTGCTCAACGGTTTCGGCTTCAACCCGCTGCTGTTCCCGATGGCGGTGGTGTTCCTGATCTCCTCGCTCGCCGAGACGCAGCGTGCGCCGTTCGACCTGACCGAGGCGGAGAGCGAGCTGGTCGCGGGGTATCAGACCGAATATTCGTCGATGGCGTTCGCGCTCTACTGGCTGGGCGAATATGCCAACGTCATCCTGATGTGTACGCTCAACGCGACGCTGTTCTGGGGCGGGTATCTGCCGCCGCTCGACATTCCGATCCTGTATGCGGTGCCGGGCATCATCTGGCTGTTCGCCAAGATCCTGTTCTTCTTCTTCGTGTTCAGCTGGGTGAAGGCGACCGTGCCGCGCTATCGCTACGACCAGCTGATGCGGCTGGGCTGGAAGATCTTCCTGCCGCTGTCGCTGATCTTCGTGTTCGCGATTTCGGGCTGGCTGATGGTTCAGCGGGTGGGGCTGCCGGTATGATCGCGCTCATGCTCCTAATGGCCGCGCAGGACGTGCAACCGCCTGTCTCTCCCGGGGCAGGCCGGGCTTTTCCTGCCGCGCGACTGATGTGCGGCGTCACCACGCCCGACAACGTGACGTTTACCGTGGCGATCAAGGCGAAGGCCGATAGCGCGACGCTGAAATCGTCGCGCGAGGATTTGTTTCCGTCGGGTGGCTTCACCGTCGCGCCTGCGCTGATCACGCGCAGGTCGGGCGGAGATGCGGTCGATTATCGCGTCTCCCTTTCCAGCGATCGACCGACTGGCAGATTTTCGCTGGGCATGAACGTCGAGGGCGGCGTCGTCACCAAAAGCTGGCTGCGCATGATGCCGCCCGGTCCCTTTCGCAGCGACCGCTCCCGCGAACTGGGATCGGCGCGGTGTACTGCAGAGAAAAAGTCATGAGCGTCGCCCAACTCGTCCGTTCGTTCACGCTGTGGGAGTTCGTGAAGGCGCATGCCCTCACGCTGAAGTATTTCTTCAAGCCCAAGGCGACGATCAACTATCCGTATGAGAAGAACCCGCTGTCGCCGCGCTTTCGGGGCGAGCATGCGCTGCGCCGCTATCCCAATGGCGAGGAACGCTGCATCGCGTGCAAGCTGTGCGAGGCGATCTGCCCGGCGCTGGCGATCACGATCGAGGCCGAACCGCGTGACGACGGCAGCCGCCGCACCACGCGTTACGACATCGACATGACCAAGTGCATCTATTGCGGGCTGTGCCAGGAGGCATGCCCGGTGGATGCGATCGTCGAGGGGCCGAATTTCGAGTTCGCGACCGAAACGCGTGAGGAGCTGATCTACCACAAGGACAAGCTGCTCGCGAATGGCGACCGGTGGGAGCGCGCGATCGCCGCGAACCTTGCCGCCGACGCACCCTATCGTTAAGCGCGCGGCACCAGAGGGGCATTCGATTCCGTGATTCAAGCAATCGCCTTTTACCTGTTCGCCGCGGTGGTCATCCTGTCCGCCGCGATGACGATCACCGCGCGCAATCCCGTTCATTCGGTGCTGTGGCTGATCCTCGCCTTCTTCAACGCCGCCGGCCTGATGGTGCTGGCGGGGGCGGAGTTCATCGCGATGCTGCTCGTCATCGTCTATGTCGGCGCGGTCGCGGTGCTGTTCCTGTTCGTGGTGATGATGCTCGACATTGATTTCGCCGAATTGCGCGCCGGCTTCGTGCGCTATGCGATGTTCGGGCTGGCGATCGCGATCGCACTGGCGGCGGAGATCGTGATCGGCACGGCCGCGTGGAGCGCGGGCGGGGTGAACCTGGCCGGGCGCGTCGCGCCGACCGATGCCGACACCGCGCTGGGCCAGCTGCCGAACATCCAGGCGATGGGGATGCTGCTCTATTCGCGGTATCTGTACGTGTTCGAGGCGGCGGGCTTTGTCCTGCTGGTCGCGATGGTCGGCGCGATCGTGCTGACCCACCGCCAGCGGGGGGGCGTGATGAAACAGAATGTCTGGCGCCAGGTCAGCCGCCGGTCGGAGGATGCGATCCGCAAGGTCGATCAGCCGGTCGGACAGGGGGTGGAACTGTGATTCGCATGCAGATCCGTCATGCCGGACCTGTTCCGGCATCCACCGGGCCGCTGGGCGCCGTTGGTGAGGTCATCGCGGAACCCTTGAGGCTTGGCCGGGTTGCGCGGTGGACCCCGGAACAAGCCCGGGGTGACGAAGAAATGGAAGGGGTTGGAGCATGATCTCCCTGACCCACTATCTCGTCGTCAGCGCGGTCCTGTTCACCATGGGCGTGCTCGGCATCTTCCTGAACCGCAAGAACCTGATCGTCATCCTGATGGCGATCGAGTTGATCCTGCTCAGCGTGAACCTCAACCTCGTCGCGTTCAGCGCGGCGCTGCACGACCTGGTCGGGCAGATTTTCGCGATGTTCGTGCTGACCGTCGCTGCGGGTGAGGCGGCGATCGGCCTTGCCATTCTGGTCATCTATTTCCGCGGCCGCGGCACGATCTCGGTCGACGACGTCAATCGGATGAAGGGCTGATGTCTGCGATCCATTTCATCGTATTCCTGCCGCTGCTCGCCGCGGCGGTGGCCGGGTTCAGCAACCGTGCGTTCGGGACGACGCTGCCAAAGCTGGTGACGACCGGCGCGCTGTTCATCGCCGCCGGGCTGAGCTGGCCGATCTTCATCAGCTATATGAACGGCACCGCCGAACCGCAGGTGGCACAGGTCTTCACCTGGATGCGTTCGGGCGATCTGGACGTCAGCTGGGGCCTGCGGGTCGATGCGCTGACCGCCGTCATGCTGGTCGTGGTGACCAGCGTCTCCAGCCTCGTCCACCTCTACAGCTGGTCGTATATGGCGGAGGACCCGGATCAGCCGCGCTTCTTCGCGTACTTGTCGCTGTTCACCTTCGCCATGCTGATGCTGGTGACCGCGAACAATCTGCTTCAGATGTTTTTCGGCTGGGAAGGCGTCGGCCTGGCATCCTATCTGCTGATCGGTTTCTGGTTCAAGAAGCCCAGCGCCAACGCCGCCGCGATCAAGGCGTTCGTGGTCAACCGCGTCGGCGATCTGGGCTTCATGCTCGGCATCTTCGGCGTGTTCCTGGTGTTTCAGACGATCTCGATCCCCGACATCCTGGCCGCCGCGCCGGGGATGAAGGGCAGCACGATCGGATTTCTGGGTCACCGCGTCGATACGCTGACCGTGCTGTGCCTGCTGCTGTTCATCGGTGCGATGGGCAAATCCGCGCAGCTGGGCCTGCACACCTGGTTGCCCGACGCGATGGAGGGGCCGACCCCGGTGTCGGCGCTGATCCACGCCGCGACGATGGTGACGGCGGGCGTGTTCATGGTGTGCCGCCTGTCGCCGCTGTTCGAACAGGCGCCGATCGCACTGGGCTTCGTCACCTTCATCGGTGCGGCGACATGCCTGTTCGCGGCGACGGTCGGCACGACCCAGACCGATATCAAGCGCGTGATCGCCTATTCGACCTGCTCGCAGCTCGGCTACATGTTCTTTGCGGCCGGCGTCGGCATGTACGGCGCCGCCATGTTCCACCTGTTCACCCACGCCTTCTTCAAGGCGCTGCTGTTCCTGGGCGCGGGCAGCGTGATCCACGCGATGCATCACGAGCAGGACATGCGCTATTATGGGGGCTTAAGGAAACATATCCCGGTCACCTTCTGGACGATGATGGCGGGGACGCTGGCGATCACCGGGGTCGGCATCTACTGGCTGCACGCCGGGTTCGCGGGCTTCCATTCGAAGGACGCGATCCTGGAGGCGGCGTGGGCCGCCGGCGGTGGCGGGCAGGGCGCCTTTTGGGTCGGCGTGGTCGCCGCGCTGCTGACCAGTTTCTACAGCTGGCGGCTGATGTTCCTGACCTTCTGGGGCAAGCCGCGCTGGACGCAGTCGGAGCATATCCAGCACGCGCTCCACGACGCGCACGACCATGGCCGGCACCATGAGGACCCGGCGGCCGAGGATGCGGGCCATGCGCCCGATCCGCACGCGCCCGGCGCGCACGAAATCGACCATGCCGCCCATGGCGACGGCACCGGCGGATATCATCCGCACGAAAGCCCGTTGCCGATGATGATCCCGCTGCTGGTGCTGAGCCTGGGCGCGGTGTTCGCGGGCTTCGCGTTCAACAAATTCTTCGTTCAGCCGGACAGCGGCGAAATCTTCTGGAAGGGCGCGGTCGCGTTCAACGAACATCTCGCGCATGCGATGCATGAGGTGCCGATTTGGGTGAAGCTGGCGGCGAGCGTCGTGATGCTGCTCGGCCTGTTCAGCGCATGGACCGCCTATATCTGGAAGCCGGGCATCCCCGCCGCCTTCACCGGCACGTTCGGGCTGCTGTACAAATTCCTGCTGAACAAGTGGTATTTCGACGAGCTGTACAACGCGCTGTTCGTCCGCCCCGCCTTCTGGCTGGGCCGCGTCTTCTGGAAGAAGGGCGACGAGGGGACGATCGACCGGTTCGGCCCCAATGGGTCGGCCGCCGTGGTGCGGCTGGGCAGCGTGGTCGCCGCGAGATTCCAGTCCGGATATGTCTATAGCTATGCGTTCGTCATGCTGATCGGCCTGACCGCAGCCGTTACCTGGGTGATCACGCGATGAGCGGCATTCTCTCCATCATGCTGGTCGTCCCGCTCGCCGCGGCGCTGGCCTGCCTGTTCGTGAACGCGAACACCGCCCGCTGGATCGCGCTGGGTGCGACGCTGGTCGATCTGGTGCTGGGCGGCGTGCTGTGGGCGAATTTCGAGATCGGCGGGCCGCAATGGCAATTTGTCGAATATACCCCGATCTTCGGTCGCTTCGCCTGGGCGCTGGGCATTGACGGCTTTGCGCTGCTGCTGATCCTGCTCAGCGTGTTCCTGATGCCGATCTGTATCGGCGCGAGCTGGCAGGCGATCACGACGCGCGTCCAGGAATATATGGCCGCGTTCCTGATCACCGAAGTGTTGATGATCGGCACCTTCGCGGCACAGGACCTGTTCCTGTTCTACGTCTTCTTCGAGGCCGGCCTGATCCCGATGTTCCTGATCATCGGCATCTGGGGCGGCGCGAACCGCATCTACGCCAGCTATAAATTCTTCCTGTACACGCTGCTCGGGTCGGTGCTGATGCTGATCGCGATGATGTACATGGCGAGCACCGCCGGTACGACGTCGATCCCCGAACTGATGACGCATGATTTCCCGGCGCACGTCCAGACATGGCTGTGGCTCGCCTTCTTCGCTTCGTTCGCGGTGAAGATGCCGATGTGGCCGGTTCATACCTGGCTTCCCGATGCGCACGTTCAGGCGCCGACGGCGGGTTCGGTCATCCTGGCCGGCGTGCTGCTGAAACTGGGCGGCTATGGCTTTCTGCGCTTCTCGCTGCCGATGTTTCCCGAAGCGTCGGCGCAGCTGATCTGGCTCGTCTTTGGCCTGTCCTGCGTGGCGGTGGTCGTCACCAGCCTGATCGCGCTGGTGCAGAACGACATGAAGAAGCTGATCGCCTATTCGTCGGTCGCGCACATGGCGATCGTGACGATCGGCCTGTTCACCTTCAACCGGCAGGGGATCGAGGGTGCGATGATGGTGATGCTGGGCCACGGCCTGGTATCCGGCGCGTTGTTCCTGTGCGTGGGCGTGATCTACGATCGGCTGCATACCCGCGAGATCGACCGTTATGGCGGCCTGGCGGTGAACATGCCGAAATACGCCGTGCTGTTCATGCTCTTCACCATGGCCTCGGTCGGCCTGCCGGGGACGAGCAACTTCGTCGGCGAATTCCTGGCGCTGATGGGCAGCTATCAGGTATCGACCTGGACCACGCTGATCGCCACCACCGGCATCATCCTGGGCGCGGCTTACATGCTGTACCTGTATCGCCGCGTGGTGTTTGGCGATCTGGTCAAGGACGATGTCAGGGCGATGCCGGACCTCAGCAAGCGCGAGATCGCGCTGCTCGCCCCGATCGCGGCGGTGGTGCTGTGGATGGGCGTGTATCCCGAGAGTTTCCTGGCGCCGATGCGCGGCGATGTCGCGACGTTGCTTGCGCGGATCGAGCGCGCCCGGCCCGCCGGTGACAGCCGGCCGGCCCCCGCCACCCCAATGGCCGCAAAGGCCGAACCCCGGCATGCCGAGCATGGAGCGGCCCACTGATGAGTTACGCCGCACAACTTTCGATGGTCCTGCCCGAAATCGTCCTGTCGCTGGGCGGGCTGGCGCTGCTGATGGTCGCCGCCTGGGGTGGCCAGGCGGTTTCGCGCGCGGTCAGCTGGGTGGCGGTCGCGGTGCTCGCCGGCGCCGGCGTGGCGCTGATCGGCCCGGCTTCGGCGGGCGGCACCGCGTTCGACGGCCTGTATCGCGCCGATCTGTTCGCCGCCTTTGCCAAGGTGCTGATCTTCTTTTCAGCAGCTGTATCGATCGTGGTCGCCCCGCGTTTCTTCGCGCGGACCAGCGGCGAGGATCTGCGCCCCGAATATCCGATCCTGATCCTGTTCGCCGCGGCGGGCATGGGGATGATGGTATCGGCGAACGATCTGCTGACGCTGTATGTCGGCCTCGAGCTTCAGAGCCTCGCCGCCTATGTTCTCGCCAGCTTCATGCGGCGCGACGTGCGTTCGGCCGAGGCGGGGCTGAAATACTTCATCCTCGGTTCGCTCGCCTCCGGCATCCTGCTCTATGGCATCAGCCTGGTTTACGGGTTCAGCGGCACCACCGTCTTCACCGATATCGCCGCCGCCTATGCGGCAGGGCGCGGGACCGGCCTGTTGTTCGGCCTGGTCTTCGTGTTTGCGGGCCTGGCCTTCAAGATGTCGGCGGTGCCGTTCCACATGTGGACCCCCGACGTGTACGAAGGCGCGCCGACGCCGGTCACGACCTTCTTCGCCAGCGCGCCGAAGGTGGCGGCGGTGGCGCTGGCGGTGCGCGTCGCGATCGAGGCGATGGGACCGGTCACCAGCGACTGGCGGCAGATCGTGATCTTCGCCTCGCTCGCATCGATCATACTGGGTGCCGTCGCGGCGATCGGGCAGACGAATATCAAACGGCTGCTGGCCTATTCGTCGATCAACAATGTCGGCTTTGCGCTGATCGGCCTTGCCGCCGGCACGGCGGAGGGCGTGGCCGGCGTGCTGACCTATATGACGATCTACATCGTCATGACGCTGGGCAGCTTCCTCGTCGTGCTCCAGATGCGCGACGAAGCGGGGCAGCCGGTCGAAACGATCGTCAGCCTGTCGGGCCTTTCGCGTACGCGCCCCGCGCTGGCGGCGGCGCTGGCGATCTTTATGTTCAGCCTTGCGGGGATCCCGCCGCTGTTCGGTTTCTGGGCGAAATTCGCGGTGTTCGACGCGGCGGTGAAGGCCGGTCTGTTCCCGCTCGCGGCGATCGGCATCGCGGCGTCGGTGATCGGCGCCTTTTACTATCTCAAGGTCGTGAAGACGATGTATTTCGACGATCCAGCCCCTGAATTCGGTCGCGACGGCAACGCGCTGGAGGGTGGCCTGATCGCCGCCGCCGCCCTGTTCGTCTCCCCGCTCGGCTATCTGCTGATCCCGGTGCTGGGCGCATGGTCGATGGCGGCGGCGCGGGCGCTGTTCTGATCGACCTGATCCGCGCGGTCGGAGAAACCGGCTCCACCAATGCCGACATGCTGGCGCTCGCGGCGACGGGCGCGGTCGAGGGAAGCTGGCTGCGTGCCGATCGCCAGACTGCGGGCAAAGGGCGACAGGGGCGGGCATGGCAATCGCCGCCAGGCAATCTGTACGCCAGCACGCTCGTCCGGCTGCGCCCGGCGGATCCTGTCGCCGCGACGCTGGCGCTGGTCACGGTGGTCGCGCTGGAGGCGACGGTCGCCACCTTTCTCCCCGCCGGTGCGACGATCAAATGGCCCAACGACCTGTTGATCGACCGCGCGAAGCTGTCTGGGGTGCTGCTCGAACGGATGGGCGACGTGGTGGTGATCGGCATCGGGGTCAATCTGGCGCATGCGCCAGATCTGCCCGACCGGCCGGCGACGAGCCTGCGCGCCCGGGGTGTCGATGTCGCGCCGGGCATGTTCCTTGACGTTCTGGCCGATGGCTTTGCCCGCTGGCTTGCGCGCTGGCGCGGCGAGGGACTCGAACCGGTCCGCCGGCGCTGGCTGGAACGCGCGCACCCGGTCGGCACCGCGTTGTCCGTCCGTATGCCCGATGGCGAGCGGATCGACGGCCTGTTCGACGGCCTCGACCCCGGCGGAGCGCTCAACCTGCGCTTGGCCAATGGCGCGCGCCGTGTCATTCACGCGGCCGACGTCTTCCTGATCTAGCCAGAGGCAATCGCATGCTGCTCGCCATCGACGCCGGCAATACCAATGTCGTCTTCGCACTCGTCGAAACCGGTGCCGGCCGGCGCGAGGTGAAGGCACGATGGCGGATTGCGACCGATCCCCGGCGCACCGCCGACGAATATGCGGTGTGGCTCAGCCAGCTGCTCGCGCTGGAGGGCTATGAGCGCGATGCCGTCAGCGGCGTGATCATCGGCACTGTCGTGCCGCGCGCGCTTCACAATCTGGAGGTGCTGTCGCAGAAATATTTCGGCGTCGATCCGCTGGTAGCCGGTCGCGATGGCTGGCCCGTCGCGCTGGATGTGGAAGAGCCCGGCAGCGTCGGCGCCGATCGCGCGCTGAACATCATCGCCGCGCACGCCAATCACCCCGGCGATCTGATCATCATCGACTTCGGAACCGCCGCCACCTTCGACGTCGCCGACTATACCGGCGCGTACAAGGGCGGGATCATCGCCCCGGGCATCAACCTGTCGCTCGATGCGCTGGTCACCGCCGCGGCCAAGCTGCCGCGCATCGCGATCGAGGCGCCGAAGGGCAATCTGTCGGTCATCGGCCGCAACACCGTCGATCAGATGCACATCGGCATCTATTGGGGATATATCGCGATGATCGAAGGGCTGGTCGCGCGGATGAAGGCGGAAA
Source organism: Sphingomonas sp. (assembly GCF_019635455.1). Classification (GTDB taxonomy): domain Bacteria; phylum Pseudomonadota; class Alphaproteobacteria; order Sphingomonadales; family Sphingomonadaceae; genus Sphingomonas. The sequence goes on from NZ_JAHBZJ010000005.1 coordinate 162,587, forward strand.
TCGGTCGGCCGGTCAAGGTGATCGCGACCGGCGGGCTGGCGACGCTGTTCGAAAAACACACCGGCGTGTTCGACACGATCGAGCCGGACCTGACGATCCAGGGGCTGGCGATGCTGTGGGAACAGCGCGGGGCGTGAGCGCCCGCCCCCCGGAACCCGCCCCCCGGAACCCGCCCTTGTGCCGGGGGACACTTGTCCTTACGCGTTTCGGATCGAGCGTCTTTGCATAGCGCCTGCCGCGCTGTGGACCCTGGAAGCTGTCCGGGGTGACGATGACAGCGGAATATGAAAGACCAGATGACCCCCGGTAACGAACTTCTATTTCTCGCCCTTGGCGGTTCGGGCGAGATCGGCATGAACGTCAATCTCTATGGCTGTCAGGGCAAATGGCTGATGGTCGATTGCGGTGTGATCTTCGGCAATCCGGACTATCCGGGCATCGATCTGATGCTGCCCGATCTCCAGTTCATCGAGGAGCGGCTGGACGACCTTCTCGGCATCGTGCTGACGCATGGGCATGAGGATCATATCGGCGCGTTGCCCTATCTCGCCGGCGATCTGGGCGTGCCGCTCTATGCGACGCCGTTCACCGCCGGCCTCATCCGCGGAAAGCTGGAGGAGGAGGGGATCGAGGACCAGGTCGAGTTGAATGTGGTCAGGGATGACGAGACGTTCGCCCTCGGGCCGTTTCGCATGCGCTACCTGCCGCTGGCGCATTCGATTCCAGAGGGCAATGCGGTTCTGATCGACACGCCCCATGGCCGCATTTTCCATACCGGTGACTGGAAGCTGGACGAGGCGCCGCTGCTCGGTGCGCCCTCCACCGCTGAAGAGCTGACCGCGATCGGCGATGCAGGCGTGCTCGCGCTGGTCTGCGATTCGACCAATGTCTTCAACGCGCAGGCGTCGGGTTCGGAATCGGCGGTGCGCGAGGGGCTGGACGCGGTGATCGGCGCGGCGAAGGGCAGGGTGCTTGTCACCACCTTCGCATCCAATGCCGCGCGGCTCCAGACGCTGGGCGAGGTTGCCCGGGATACCGGACGCGCGATGTGCGTCGCCGGTCGCTCGCTGGACCGTATCCTGCGCGTCGCCAGGGCCACGGGCTATCTGCGTCATTTCCCCGAAACGGTCGATTTCGATACCGCCATGACGCTGCCGCGCGACAAGGTGATGATCGTCGCCACGGGCGGGCAGGGCGAACCGCGCGCGGCGCTGTCGCGCATTGCCGAGGGAACGCACCCGCTGAAGCTGGACGCCGGCGATACCGTCGTGTTTTCGTCAAAGCAGATTCCCGGCAACGAAATGGCGATCGGCCGCATCATGAATGCGCTGGCCACCAAGGGGGTCGAGATGATCACCGACCGGCAGGCGTTCGTCCACGTTTCGGGCCATCCCGGACGGCCGGAACTGGCCGCCATGTATGGATGGATCCGGCCGGAGATGCTGGTGCCGGTGCATGGCGAGATGCGGCATATGGCCGAACAGGCGCGGTTCGGCCTGGGCGAAGGCATCCCCCGGGCAGTGGTTCAGGTGAACGGCGATATCGTTCGCCTGGCCCCGAACGGGCCGGAAAAGATCGGTTTCGCCCCGGCCGGCCGGCTTGTCCTGGATGGCGACGTGATTCTGCCGGCGGATGGATCGACGATCAACGAGCGCCGCAAGCTGGGTCTGTATGGCCAGATGTCGGTTGCGGTCGCGCTGGACGCGCGGGGACGATTGGCGGGAGACCCGCAGGTGCGCATCCAGGGCGTCCCGGTCGAGGAGGAGCGGGAGCCGTTTCTGGAGGAGGCCGCCGCCGCCGCCGCAAAGGCCGCCCGCGAAGGGGGCGATCGTGAAAAGATGCGTGAGGCGATCCGCCTTGCCACGCGGCGCGTCGCGGTCAAATGGACCGGCAAGAAGCCGATCGTCGATGTGATGTTGATCGAGGTCTGACGATGAACTGGTACAGCATTTTCGCGATCTATTTCCTCTTCTGGTTTCTCGCGCTGTTCCTGGTGCTGCCCTTTTCGGCGCGGACGAGCGTGGAGGCGGGCGAGGAACTGGTCCCCGGCCAGGCGGAAAGCGCGCCGCAGCATTTTCCGGCAGGCCGGATCGCGTTACGCACGACGATCGTCTCCGCCGCGCTGTTCGCGCTGTTCTATCTCAATTATATATTCGGCTGGGTGACCCCGGAAATGCTCGATTATTGGGGTTGATCGGAGGCGGTTCGGCGTTCGAGGAAGCGGTTGAACGCCGTCGCCTCGTAACCACCAAAGGCAGGGCAGGGGATGAAGCCGTGCCGCGCGTACAGGCGATGCGCCGCGTCAAAGGCCGCACCGGTGCCGGTTTCCAGTTTGAGCGCAGTATAGCCGCGCCGTGCCGCGATCTCGACGATCCGGGCGAGTATCGCCGCGCCGACGCCCCGGCCCCGGGCCGCGTCGGCGGTGCGCATCGACTTGATCTCGCCGGTTCGCGGATCGAGCTGCTTGAGCGCGCCGACGCCGAGCAGCGTGCCACCGTCCCAGGCGGACAGGAAGGTGATGTCGGGTGTCTTCAGCCCCGAGAGATCGAGGAAATGGCAGGAGCCGGGCGGCGAATTGGCGCGCATGGCGCGCGCATGCTGGTCGAGCCGCGCGATCACCTGCGGATCGTCAAGGCCGCCGTCGCGGATGATCATCGCTTTACGCTGAACCCGTATCGCCCGGCAACGGCACGGCCGGACCGATCGACAAGAGGGGTGAACGCAATGGTGCGCAGGCGTTGGCAGATGCGCAGGTCGATCAGGTCGATCCGCGTCGCGCCCATCAGGGTGCAGGCGGTGACCCGGCCGGCGGAATCGATGGCCAGGCCGCCGCTCACGCCGGTGATCTGCGCCGGGACGTCGGGTTCGTTCAACCCGATCGCGGCGGCGTCGATCGGCCGTTGCGGCCGTGGCTCGGCGCGCGCGAGCACCGGCACCGGGGCGCCCGTCCATTTTTTCGGCGCGTCCTCGACCACCGCAAAGCGATAGCGGACGACGCGCGTCAGCGTGTCGCCCACGCGCTCGCCCCGCCAGTCGAGCGCGGGGCTATGGCGCAGGTGCCGCATCAGATGGGGGCAGACATGCGCGTCGAACGCGGCGTTGCCACTCGCACGGATGACCGCGCATGCGCCGGGCGTACCCGCCCTGTCGATCGCAAGTCGGACACGCAGTTCCACCGGTTCCTCATCGCCGCGGGCGGGCGCGGGAAATGCGCCCGACTGGAGCGAAGACGGGGCCGCGTCATAGTCCGCCCGCCGCACAAGATCGGGTTTCGGGTCGAGCAAACCCTCGCCATAGGTGCTGAACCGCGCTTCACGCCGGGTGCCATCGGCCATCGCGAACGGCTGGCCGAATATCGGCGCGGTTACCGCCTGCATCAGCGCGAACAGCGCGGCAAGCATCTCAGATCTCGTCGATCATGTCCGCGAGCGTGTCGAGACACGCATGGGCGAGTTGCTTGCACCGCTCGGGCGACCAGCCGAATTCGGTGTCGGGACTGGGATCATGGTCCTTGAACGGCATTTCCAGCGTCATCGACACCGCGCCGAACCGCTCCGCAAGCTGGTTGGTGGACATCGACAGATTGGCCTGGCCCGGCTTCGACTTCTCATATCCCTGTTCGAGCTGGAACAGCGGCGTCGCGGCGGCGAGGCGCCGCCCATAGGCGTAGTATTTCGCGCCCAGTTCGTCGGTCCAGCCCGGAATCCCCTCAAACCCGGCGAGGAAATTCGCCGGAATCGCTTCGTCGCCATGGACGTCCATCGCGAAATCGACGCCGGTTTCGTCCATCGCGGCGCGGACCAGAAACACTTCCGGGCTCTTCTCCATCGTCGGCGCATGCCATTCGCGGTTGAGGTTCACCCCCGCCGCATTGGTGCGCAGATGGCCACGGAAGCTGCCGTCCGGGTTCATGTTCGGCACGACATGGACGGTCGCCTTGTCGCGCAGCGTGCGCGCCGTGGCGTCCGCCGGGTCGGTCAGCTTCTCCAGCGCACCCTCGGCCCACCATTCGGCCATCGATTCGCCCGGGTGCTGACGCGCATAGATCCACACCTGCTTCGGTCCGCTGCCCATCGTCAGCAGGTCCATCGCGCGACCATCGAGCGTGACGCCGAGTTCGCGATGCGACACCCCCGGGCGCGCCGCCATGCGCGCGATCAAACGCTGGTGCCGCTCCTGCGAATAGGGGGCGAAATAGGCGAACCAGGCGACGTCGGAGGCAAAGTGATGGGTAAAGCTGAATACGCCATCGTCATAGTCCCCGTCGGTCAGCCGCCATGCCTCACGATCGACGCTGACGCGCGCGCGATAGCCGGGCCAGCCGAACGCATAGGCGGCGTTGCCGGCATTGACGATGCGGAAGGTGATCGTGCGGCCGCGCGCGCCGGCGACGCGAAAGTGGAACCACTGGTAGAAATCGGACTGGTGATCGGGGACGATTTCCAGATCGACGGAATCGCCGTCGATCCGGACCGGACGGATATTGCCGCTGTCGAAGGCGGCGTTGATGTGAATGCTCATTTCACCGTGATAGTGATGCCGGACTGGCCCGGAAACCCCTTGAACAGCGCCATGGCGAGCCGGCTGGCGGTCGGGTCGGGCTGGGCGCCCGCCTGTCCGCCGATCGCCTCGGTTACCGCCCGCCCTTCCCAGATGACCGTGTTGTCGCCGCGCCGGCGCATCTGAACGGCAAGTTCGGTGCCATAGACGGTGCGGGTCTTGCTGCCGATGCCGACGCTCGCGCCGCCGCCCAGGCCGACGCCGCCGCCATAGCTGCCCCCGCCCAGCCCGATCGTGAGCGGCGGGCGGGTGCGGATCTGCCCCTTTTCCGTCCGGCGGAAGGCGACGGTCGCGAGATAGTCCGTCTTTTGCCCGGCCGGGGCGGGGGTGAAGTTCATTCGGGCAAGCTCCGACGCCACGGCATCGGCATATAGCTGATATTCCGGCCCCATCGCTTCACCCGGTACGCCCTCGATCGCGATCGTACCGGCCGGGATCGGTTGAGAGAGGTGATAGCGCGTGGCATCGACGGGCGCGGCGCGCCCGCCGCCCATCGTCGTGCAGGCGCTGGTGAGTGCCGCAACTGCGGCGATGGCGATCAGGGCGGGGGTCTTCATCGCTTCATCCTCCTGCCGTCCGGACGGGTCGGCCTAACTGCTTCAACATCGTTACGGGGGCGTAGGTTCCCCGCGACGCACGCCTTGACTTGCCGGCCACGCACCTATAGGCGGGCGCCTCTTTTCCGGCACACCAAACAGACGAGAAACCGAGACCGATCATGAAGATCGTGAACAGCCTGAAGTCGCTCAAGGGGCGGCACCGTGACAATCGCGTGATCCGCCGCCGTGGACGCGTGTACGTAATCAACAAGACGCAGCGGCGCTTCAAGGCCCGTCAGGGCTGACCTGCACGCCGGTATGGGGACGATTCGCGCCGTTATCTTTGATATCGGGAACGTTCTCTTCACCTGGCACCCGCGGTTTTTGTACGAGCGCCTGATCGGTGACGATCGGGCGCTCGACGCATTTCTGCGCGACGTGGTGACCACCGAATGGCATTTCCAGCATGATGCGGGACGCGACTTTGCCGACACCTCGGCGGAGCTGATCGCAGCGCACCCCGAACATGCCGATCTGATCGCCGCCTGGGGGCCGCGGTTCAACGAGAGCGTGGGCGGCCCGGTCGCGGGGATGCTCGACCTGGTGGCGGAACTGGACGCGGCGCGCGTGCCGCTGTTCGCGATCACCAATTTCAGTCACGAATTCTGGCCGCCGTTCCGGGCGCAATGGCCCGATCTGTTCGACCGGTTCGGCGATATCGTCGTGTCGGGCGACGAAAAGCTGGTGAAGCCCGATCCTGCGATCTACCGCCTGGCGCTCGACCGGTTCGGACTCGACGCGGGTGAGGCGGTGTTCATCGACGACAATCCCGCGAACGTCAGCGCCGCAGCGGCGCTGGGGCTTCGATCGATCCTGTTCGAGGACGCGGCAACCACCCGCCGCGCGCTGGCAGAGGCAGGGCTGCCGGTCGCGGCCTAATGCCGGCCCTTCAGCTCGTCGCCGACGATGGTGACGACGTGCAGCACGTTGGTCGATCCGGGCGTGCCGAACGGAACGCCGGCGCACACGATCACGCGATCACCCGCCTTTGCGATGCCGTGACGCAGCGCCATGCGCTTTGCCTTCGCCACCATTTCCTCGAACGAATCGACGTCGCGGGTGTGGACCGCATGGGTTCCCCAGAGCAGCCCCATGCGGCGCGCCGTCTCCATCTTTGGCGTCAGCACCAATATGGGAACCGACGGACGCTCGCGCGCGATACGGCGCGCGGTCGAGCCGGACATGGTGAAGCAGATGATCGCAGTCGCCGACACCGTGCTCGCGATCGACTTCGCCGCTTCGGCCAGCGCGTCGGCGGTCGTCGGATCGGGGCGGGTGACGGTGAAATGCACGCGATCGCCATGCGCCGGATCGCGTTCCACCGAATCGGCGATGGCATCCATCATCGTGACCGATTCGATCGGCCACTGTCCGGCCGCGCTTTCGGCCGAGAGCATGATCGCATCGGCGCCGTCATAGACCGCCGTCGCCACGTCCGACACTTCCGCCCGGGTGGGGGAGGGGGAGGTGATCATCGATTCGAGCATCTGGGTCGCGACGATCACCGGGCGCCCCTGGCGCCGCGCGGTCTCGACGATACGCTTCTGAAGCGGCGGGACGTTCTGCGGCGGCAGTTCGACGCCCAGATCGCCGCGCGCGACCATCACGCCGTCGCACGCCTCGACAATCTCTTCCAGCCGCGCGACGGCGCTCGGTTTCTCGATCTTGGCGAGCAGCGCCGCGCCACCGCCGATCAGCCGGCGCGCCTCGGCCAGATCCTCGGGCCGCTGGACGAAGGACAGCGCGATCCAGTCGACCTTTTGCGCAACCGCAAAGGCGAGGTCGCTGCGATCCTTTTCGGTGAGCGCGGCGAGCGGCAGGATCATGTCGGGGACGTTCAGCCCCTTCGAATTGGAAAGGGTGCCGCCGACTTCCACGCGGGTTTCGATCCAGTCCGCGCCATAGCCGGTGACGCGCAACACCATCTTGCCGTCGTCGAGCAGCAGCCGCGCATCCTGGGCGACCGATTCGAAAATCTCGCGATGCGGCAGTTCGACGCGGGTCGCATCGCCCGGCGCGGGATCGCGGTCGAGGATGAATTTCGCGCCCGTTTCCAGCACGACCTTGCCATCGGCGAATTTGCCGACCCGCAATTTCGGCCCCTGAAGATCGGCGAGAATGGTGGTCGGCCGGCCGGTGATCTTTTCAAGACCGCGAATCGCCTCGATCACCGGAATCTTCGATTCCTGGTCGCCATGGCTCATGTTGATGCGGAAGGCGTCGGCGCCGGCGGCGTGGAGCGCGGCGATCATCTCGGGCGAGTTGCTGGCCGGTCCCAGCGTCGCCAGAACGCGGACCTTGCGCGATCGCGGGTGCATGGCCTTGGTCATCGCGCGCTCTCCTTGGGTTGTGCGGCCCGTTCCCTAACGCCAAATGCAGCGTATTCAACCGTGGAGGCAGAAAAGTGACAACGTTGGACAGTATCGACGACCGGATCGCCGCCGCGGCATTTCGCCGGCTGGTCCGCCATTTGCGCCACCGCACCGACGCGCAGAATATCGACCTGATGGGGCTGGCGGGCTTTTGCCGCAACTGCCTGTCCGACTGGCTTCAGGACGCGAGCGGCGGGACGCTGGACAAGGAGGCCGCGCGCACCGCGATCTACGGCATGCCCTATGCGGTGTGGAAGGCGCGGCATCATGCGGAGGCGACGCCTGAACAGATCGAGCGGATGAACGCCAGCGTCGCGCGCAACCGCCGGGAGGATGCGCTGGACGAGGCGCTGGACGAGAGTTTCCCGGCCAGTGACCCGCCGGCGATGACCGAACCCAATCGCTGACCCGGAAGCGCTGGCGCGCCGGCGACCAAGGGCATAGTCTCCCGCCAAAAGGGGGAAAGAATCATGCGCTTCAGTCCGTTTGCCGCCATCGCCTTGCTCGCCGCCTCACCGATCGCGATCGCCCAGGTGGCGGCGCCGGCCGCCACCGCGGCCTCCACGGTGCGCTATATCCATGCCGGGGCGTTGCTCGCCAGGCCGGGCGAGGCGCCGCGCGGGCCGAGCACGATCATCGTGCGCGACGGCAAGATCGCCGAGGTGCGCGACGGCTATGTGGCGCCGGAGGGCGGTGCCGAGGTCATCGACCTGAAGGACCGGTTCGTGATGCCGGGCCTGATCGACATGCACGTCCATTTGTGGGGGATCGGCGGCGATCCGATGCGCGACCGGCTGACCGCGCTGACCCGCGACAGTGGCGACGACATGATGTTCGCGATCGAAAATGCCCGCGCCACGCTGGAGGCCGGGTTCACCACGGTGCGCGACCTGGGCGGTGAGCCGCGTGGTATCCGGGCATTGCGTGAGGGGGTGGAGCGTGGCGTCGTCGCCGGGCCGACGATCGTCAATGCCGGCGCGCCGATCTCGGTAACGGGCGGCCATGGTGATCCGGGCAACGGCATGGCCGAAATCTTCGCCAATGCGGTCCACGCCAATTACCACAATACCTGCGACGGGCCGGACGATTGCCGGCGCGCGGTTCGCGAACAGGTCGCGCTGGGCGCGCAGGTAATCAAGTACATGTCCACCGGGGGCGTGCTGTCCAATGTCTCGGGCGGGCTGGGCCGGGCGATGACCGATGACGAGATGAAGGCGATCATCGACACCGCACACGGACTGGGCCGCAAGGTCGCGACGCACAGCCACGCGATGGCCGGCACCAAGGCAGCGGTCGCCGCCGGGGTCGATACCGTCGAACATGGGTCGTTCCTGGACGATGAGGCGATCAGGTCGATGAAGGCGCATGGCACATGGCTGGTGCCGACGATGATGGCGCCCGCCGCCGCGTTGAAGCAGGCGCGCGCGGGCATGTTGCCGCCGGCCGTCATCCCCAAGGCGGAGGAGGCCGCCGCCGCCGCCTTTGCCAGCCACAGCAGGGCCTATGCCGCCGGCGTGAAGGTGGCGTTCGGAACCGATAGTGGCGTTTCGAAACATGGCGACAATGCGCAGGAGTTCGCGTTGATGGTGAAGGCGGGAATGTCGCCCGCCAACGCGCTGAAGGCCGCCACCGCCAATGCCGCCGAGGCGCTGGGCCGGTCGGCATCGATCGGCAGCATCGAACCGGGCAAGGATGCCGACATCATCGCGGTTTCGGGCAGCCCGCTGGAAGACGTGACCCGCATGGAGCGCGTCGATTTCGTCATGCGCCACGGCGTGGTGCATAAATCGGGTGGCAAGCGGCAGGCATTTCCGGCGGAGTAGGCCGCCGACCCCTAAGCGCCGCGTCCAATGACGAGCCGAAGCGGGCCGTCGAAGAACGGCTGCGTGCGAAAATGGCCATAGGTTTCGTCCCACCTTCCCGTGGCGAGATCGTGGGACAGCACGCGGATGAAGCGATCGACCGCGGCTTCCGGAACGAGACTCCAACTGGAGCAGGCGAGCCGTGCCGCCGGGTCCAGAAAGGCCTCGGGTCGGCCGTAATAGGCCTCGTTGAAACCGTCGCGGCAATCGAGCGGAACCGGCACCGGCTGCACCTCAACCGCGCCGCCCAGCGCCGCGGCGATGCGATCGATCGACGGGAAGCGCCGGGCCTCGATCTCGCGCACTTCCGGGATGTAGTCGCTAAGCCAATAGTCCATCATCCGGTCGGGATCGCACACGAGGAGAACGACGGGACCGCGCGTGACGCGCCGCATTTCGGCCAACCCCTTTTCCAGATCGAACCATTGATGCACGGTGACCGTCGCCAGCGACGCATCGAAATCGGCGTCGGCAAATGGCAGGTCTTCGGCGACCGCGTTGATCGCTCGCGAGAGATGGGGTGGACGCTGCGCTCGCATCGATGCTGACGGCTCCACCGCAGTGACTTCGCGATCCAGCGGCTCATAGGAGCCTGCGCCCGCGCCGACGTTCAGGACGGTCACCGCATCACCGAGCGCACAATGAATTTGTGCAGCGATTACCGGATCGGGTTGGCGAAAGCGGCTGTATGTGCCGCCGATCTCGCCATAATCGACGTCGCCCGCGCTTCCATCCGCGCGGCGCGCACCGGTCATCGAATGCGCCCGGGCTTCACCCGACCACCCGGTTGCCGCGGCAGGTCATCGAGAAATGCGGCGACGTCGGCCAGCTTCACCGTCCGGTCGAGATAGGTCCGGCCGATCCCGCGCGCGAGGAGGAAGGGAAGGGTCCCGCCATCCATCTTCTTGTCGTGCAGCATGTGATCGACCAGCCGCGCACCGCTGGCGGCGATGCCCGCGCTGGCAAGGTCATGGGGCAGGCCGCTCGCCCGCAGATGCGCGGCGACACGCTCGGCATCGGCGGCAGGGCAGAGTCCCTGACGCACCGAGAAGGCGAAGGCGAGCGCCATGCCCGCCGCAACGCCCTCACCGTGGAGCAGCCGGTCCGAAAAGCCGGCCTCCGCCTCCAGCGCATGGCCGAACGTGTGGCCGAGATTGAGCAGCGCGCGGGTGCCGGTCGTTTCACGCTCGTCGGCGGCGACGATCCGCGCCTTGGCCGCGACCGAATGCGCGATGGCATGGGCGCGCGCGGCGCCGTCCCCGGCGAGCAGGGCCGCGCCATTTGTTTCGCACCACGCAAAGAAGTCCGGATCGTCGATCAGACCGTATTTGACGACTTCCGCATAGCCGGCGCGCTGGTCGCGCAGCGGCAAGGTGTCGAGCAGATCGGGGTCGATCAGCACGAGCGCGGGCTGATGGAACGCGCCGATCAGGTTCTTGCCCGCGCGGGCGTTGATCGCGGTCTTGCCGCCCACGCTGCTGTCCACCTGTGCGAGCAGGGTGGTCGGAATCTGGACGAAGTTGCACCCGCGCTTGAGCACCGACGTCGCGAAACCGACCAGATCGCCGATCACGCCACCGCCCAGCGCGATGACATGGTCGCCGCGTTCGATCCCCAGATCGAGCAGCCGGTCGGTCAGCGATTCGAGGTGCGTCCAGCTCTTGGTGGATTCGCCGGGCGGCAGCACGATCGTCTCGCTCGCCAGTTTTCCGGCCATGAGCGCGTCCGCCAGCCGCCGCGCGTGCGGCGCGACATTCGCATCGGTGACGATCACGAACGGTCTGGCGCGGGCGAGTGGGGCGAGCTGATCGGCGGCATGATCGAGCAGGCCGGCGGCGATCCGCACGTCATAGCTGCGCGCGCCGAGCGAGACGGGAACGGTGATCACGGCCTGAGCGCCAGGAGAATGTCGTTCACCGTCGCCTCATGCGGGGCCATGCGGCTGACGATGTGGATCGGGGCGAGCGCATAGACCGGGTTGCGGACGGCGGCGAGTTCGGTGAGCACCTGAAGCGGGTCCTTTCCCCGGAGTAGCGGCCGGTGATCGCGGCGGGAGACGCGTTCGGCCAGGATCTTGGGCGCGGCGTCCAGCCAGATCGCGGTCGCCTGGTCAAGGATCAGCGCGCGCGTATCGGCGTTGAGGAACGCGCCGCCGCCGGTCGCGATCACCTTGGGCGATCCATCGATCAACCGCGCGATCACCCGCCGTTCGCCGTCGCGGAAATGCGCCTCCCCGAACCGGTCGAAGATTTCGCTGACGGTCATGCCGGCGGCGGTTTCGATTTCGGCATCGGCATCGGCAAAGGGCAGGCGAAGCCGCTGCGCGAGGCGGCGGCCCACCGTCGTCTTGCCCACGCCCATCAGGCCGATCAGCACGATCGGGCGGGTGATTTGTAGCAGATCGGACGCCTGGGTTTGCAGCATGGTCGCGGGGGCTATACAGCGAGGGCCACGCTCGGGCAAAAGGCCCGTTGCCTGTTGTCAAATCCGGTTCGAGGGGATCGATGTCCCGTTCTGTCGTCATCATTGTCGTGGTCGCTATCTTGTTGATCGGTGGCCTTTTTTTCCTCGCCGGACGCGATGCCGAGAAGCAGCCGGCGCGTGTCGAAAAGGTCGTGCCGCTTGAAAATCTCTCGAACTAGCACCGCGATCGCGGCCGCGCTGGCGGCGCTTGCCGGCGTCGGGATTCCCGCGCTGGGGCAGGATCGACCCGAATCGCTGCTGCCGCCCGGGTTCAACGACCCGGTCGCCGCTCCCGCCCCGGCGCCGGCCCCGGCGCCTGCGCCCGCCCCGACACGCGCGCCGCAGCCCGGCGCGACGCGCGCGCCTGCACCGGGCGGCGACTCCGCTGCCTCCGGAGCCGCTCCCGATGGGGGGGCGCCCACCGCCGCATCGCCCGCCCGCGCCGAGGCCGGCAGTGGCGAGGTGGATTATGCCGTCGTCGCCAAATATGAACTGCCCGATTTCGCGAAGCGGTCGCTCGCGGTGGTCGGGCCATCGTCGCCGGCGAGCGACGGGTTGCCGGCAAATGCGTTCGGAAATGCCGATGGGCGCTATCTCGAAGCGTTGATGCGCCGGCTCGATGCGCCCATCGCCTCGCGCTGGCTGTCAATCGCGCTGCGCCGTGCGCTCCTGTCGCGGGTCAACACCCCGGCGGGGGTGAACGGCGCGGATTTTGCCGCCGAGCGCGCCTGGTTGCTGGTCCGGATGGGCGAGGCGGAGGCGGCACGGGCGATGGTCCAGTCGGTCGATGTCGCCAACTACACGCCCAAGATGTTTCAGGTCGCCATGCAGGCGATGCTGGCGACCGCGGATCCCGGCGGAATGTGCCCGATGGTGACGCCGGCGCTGCGCACCGCGCCCGATCGCAACTGGCGCCTGGCCGAAGCGATCTGCGCGGGACTTGGCGGCGATCCGAACAAGGCCGGGCCGCTGATCGACGGCGCGCGCCGACGGCTGGGCAACACCATCGATATGCTGCTGGCCGAAAAGCTGGTCGGCATGGGTGTGGCCGGGCGGCGCGCGGTGACGGTGGAATGGGACCAGGTCGATGGCCTGACCGCATGGCGCTGGGGGCTGGCGGTGGCGTCGAACACCGATGTTCCCGACCGGCTGTTGTCCGGCGTGGGTCCGCAGGTGCGATACTGGCGCGCGACGTCCCCGGCGCTGGGGTTGCGCGATCGCGCGGCGGCGGCTGAGGCTGCGGCGAGCCAGGGCGTTTTCTCCAGCCAGGCGCTGACCGACCTTTATGGCGAGATCGAGGAGCAGGAGGATGCCAGCACTGCCGAAGTGGCGGTGGCGCGCGATCTGCGCGCGGCATTCATCGCGGCGACCCCGGCCGACCGGCTCGATCGGATGCGGCAGCTGTGGGACGAGGCGCAGGGGCCGCGTGCCGCCTATAGCCGGCTGATCCTGACCGCGCGCGCGGCAGCGGCAGTCCACCCTTCCGCCGAGCATCGCGAGGACAGCGATCGCATCATCGCATCGATGCTGAGCGCGGGATATGACCGTGCGGCGATGCGCTGGCGCGACGTGGCGGCGCGCGGGAGTGATGGCTGGGGCATGTTGCTGCTGGCCGATCCCGCGTCGCGCGCGGCGGATGTGCGCGATGTCGAGGCGTATCGGAGCAGCGCGGACGCGACCAATGGCGCGATGCTGATCGCCGCGATGGCGGGGCTGGGCAAGATCACCAGGGCGGATGGCGAGCGGTTGATGCGCGGGGCGGGCGTCGAATTCGGTGCGGCGAATGCGTGGACCCGCGCCATCGCCCGCGCCGCCGATGCGCGCCAGCCGGGTACGGTCGTGCTGCTCGCCGCGATGGGGATGCAGACGCGGGTGTGGGACGGCGTCTCGCCCGAGGCGCTGTATCACATCACCCGCGCGCTCACCCGGGTGGGTCTGGAGAACTACGCGCGGATGATCGCCGTCGAGGCGATCACGCGGCTTTGAGTTTCGCGGACGAAGACGGCCGGGCGATCGGCCGCTTCCTGGAGATGATGGCGGCGGAAGCGGGGGCATCGCCGAACACGATCGCGGCCTATGCGACCGACCTGCGGCTCGCGTCCGGTGTGCTCGGCGGGGGACTGGCGCGCGCCGACGCAGCCGCAATCGAACGGCTTGCCGGGGACTGGCGCGACCTCTCGCGCGCGACGGTGGCGCGCAAGTCGGCGGCGTTGCGGCGCTTCTTTGCCTTTCTGGTCGATGAGGGCGATCGGGCGGACGATCCCGGGCGCGCGCTCCCCCGGCCGGGAAGCGGTCGCGCCTTGCCCCGCACCCTGTCCGGCGCGGATGTCGAACGGCTGTTCGCGGCGATTCAGGCGCGGATCGCGCGCATTCCCGCTGATCCCCGCGACCTGCGCCTGCTCGCGCTGATCGAGCTGCTCTACGGATCGGGGCTGCGGGCGAGCGAACTTGTGTCGTTGCCGCGCGGCGCGGTGCAGCCCGACAAACCCTATCTGATCCTGAAGGGGAAGGGCGGGCGCGAACGGCTGGTGCCGCTGTCGGACCGGGCGCGGGGCGCGGTCGCGGACTGGCGCGCGCATGTCGATCCGAAATCGCCATGGCTGTTCCCCTCGGGCAAGTCGCATCTCAGCCGGATTCGGCTGTACCAGATGGTGCGTGCTATCGCGGGGGAGGCCGGGATTCCGCCCGACCGGATCAGCCCGCACGTGCTGCGCCACGCCTTTGCCACCCACCTGTTGGAAGGGGGCGCGGATTTGCGTGCGTTGCAGGCGATGCTGGGCCATGCCGACATCGCGACGACCGAAATCTACACGCATATCGACAGCGCGCGGCTGGTCCGGCTGGTCAACGAACGACATCCGCTGGCGGAGCGGACCGCGCCGCGCCGCGTTGACGCGGACGAACGTCAGGCATAGGGGCCGGGGCAATGGCTAGTTTTCTTGAATTCGAAAAGCCCATCGCCGAACTGCAAGCGCGGATCGACGAACTGCGCGACGCGGCCGCCGGCGGCGAGGTGGATATCGAGGCCGAAATCGGCAAGCTCCAGGCGAAGTCGGACAAGTTTCTGCGCGACGCCTATGCCCGGTTGACGCCGTGGCAGAAGACGCTGGTGGCGCGGCATCCGGAGCGGCCGCACTTCAAACATTATGTCGCGCGACTGATCGACGATTACATGCCGCTGGCGGGCGATCGCGCCTTTGCCGACGACGCGGCGATTCAGGGTGGGCTCGGCCGGCTCCGGGGGCGTCGCGTGATGGTGATCGGCCATGAAAAGGGCGACGATACCGCGACCCGGATCAAGCATAATTTCGGGATGGGCAAGCCCGAGGGATATCGCAAGGCGATCCGGCTGGTCGAACTGGCCGACCGGTTCGGCATCCCGGTCGTCACGCTGGTCGATACGTCCGGCGCCTTTCCGGGCATGGAGGCCGAGGAGCGCGGCCAGGCCGAGGCGATCGCCCGATCGACCGAGGCGTGCCTCGATCTGGGCGTGCCGCTGGTCGCGTCGATCCTGGGTGAGGGGGGATCGGGCGGCGCGGTCGCGCTGGCCGCGGGCAATCGCGTGCTGATGATGGAGCACGCCGTCTATTCGGTGATCTCGCCCGAGGGATGCGCATCCATCCTGTGGCGAACGGCGGACAAGGCGCCGGATGCGGCCGAGGCGATGAAGGTGACCGCCCAGCATCTGAAGGAACTGGGTGTGATCGACACGATCGTGCCGGAGCCGCTGGGCGGCGCGCATCGCGATCGCGACGCCGCGATCGACAGGCTGGGCGATGCGATCGAGGCGGCGCTCGGCGAACTCGCGGGTGAGAGCGCACAGGCGCTGCGCCAAAGCCGGCGCGCCAAATTCCTGGCAATGGGCCGGACGTAGGAAAAAAAGCCCTCCCCGGGCGGGGAGGGCCTTCGGACTGCGCTTACGACGCCTTCATGTTGGAAGAGACGTTGGTGAACGTCTTTTTGAGCTGATTTCCCAGCCCCTGCATCGCGGCGATCGCAGCGACGGCGATCAGCGCGGCGATCAGCCCATATTCGATCGCGGTCGCGGCGCGGGTATCGCGCAGCATGGCAACGAAGTTCTTAAGCATGTTTCGCTCCAGCGTGAAAAAGGGGGCGGCAAAGCCTGTGGCCGCCGCCCCCCGTTTTTCAATCGACGTTTCGAATGAAGGGGGTCTTACGACGCCTTCATGTTCGACGAAACGTTGGTGAAGGTCGTCTTGAGCTGGTTGCCCAGGCCCTGCATCGCGGCAATCGCGGCGACGGCGATCAGAGCGGCGATCAGGCCGTACTCGATGGCGGTCGCGCCCTTCTTGTTGCCGAAAATCTTGCGGATCGTGTTCATACCGGTCTCCATCCTGTTCACAAGCTTCATCTACCCGGCTGTCCCCGGGGATCGCCCGTGTCCAGCAGGTTCGAAATTAGGGGCCGGAGGTTAACAAACAGCTTAAGGCCGAAGCGGAATCGTTCAGCCCGCGCTGGCGTCCTGAACCTGTTGCGACACGTTGTTCCACATGCCCGTGGTGCCGCCCGCAAGTTCGGTCAGCGCGCCGATCATTGCGAGCACGATCAGCGCGAGGATGAAGCCATATTCGACCGAGGTCGCAGCGCGGCGGCAGCGGCCAAGGCGAACCAGCAATGATCTCAAAGGTCGCAAGCGCGTACCTCCACCGTTTTGGGTAGTGACGGTTTACCCCAAACAGGATTAACGAAAGGTCGATGCGCGACTCGGATAGGTCCGAAACGGAACTCCTGATGGTGGTGGCCGCGGCGATGATCGATGCCGATGGCCGCGTGCTGGTCCAGCGACGTCCTCCTGGCAAGCCGATGGCCGGGCTGTGGGAATTTCCGGGTGGAAAGGTCGATCCGGGAGAGACACCGGAAATCGCGCTGTGCCGCGAACTGGCCGAGGAGCTTGGCATCGATGCGGATCCGGGGGGCCTGACGCCGCTCGCCTTTGCGAGCGAGCCGGTCGGCGATCGCCATCTGTTGCTGCTGCTCTACGGCCTTCGCGACTGGCGCGGAACGGCGCAGGCGCGCCATGCCACCGCATTGCGATGGCTCGCGCCCGCCGCCCTTCGCGACCTGGAGATGCCGCCGGCCGACGGGCCGCTCGTCGCGGCGCTGGTGGCGGGAGCTAGCGTCGGAGCTTGAGCGCGTCCGCCAGCGACGCCCTCGCGGACCCGCGCCGGGCCGGTTTTGGCTGGGACGGGTCGGGCGCCCAGCCGGTGACGAAGATCGTGTCGAAGCGCTCGACCGTTCGGCCTGCCGCGTCGGCGCGTGCCGCGAACGCATCCACCGCCCGGGCGAGGGTCGCGCGTGAGAGCGGCGCGGGGTCGGCAAGCAGGCTGGTGCCGCCCATGCCGCGCAGATCGCGGACGAGATCGAACAGCGAGGCGTAGCGGACATCGAGCGTTTCGACGTCCGCGACGGGCAGGGCGAAGCCGGCGCGTACCATCAGGTCCCCGGCTGACCGCACGTCGATCATCGGATGCACGCGCGCGGCCGGCCGGTCCACCTCCGCCGCCAGCATCGCCGCGCGCAGCGTGGACAGCGTCGCTCCGCCCAGAAACGCACCCAGGAACAACCCATCGGGCCGCAATGCGCGCCGAATCAGCGCGAGCGCTCCGGGCAGGTCGTTGACGGTATCGAGTACGCCCGCCGAAACGATAAGGTCGAAACTGCCGTCCGCGAAGCGAGGCTGGTCCTCGTCCCCCTGAATACCCCCCGCCTGGTCGGCGAACCGGCGGCCGGCATCGATCCGGGTGACGCGCGCGTCCGGCGGGGCGATGAACGCGCCGCCGAAACAGCCAAGATCGAGAATGTCGGCAAAGTCGCGACGGACGAAGGAAAGCCGGTCGGCAATCCCCTCCAGCATCCAGGCGCGCAGGAAATCGAACGTCGCATAGTCACGCGCGGCGCGGTCGCGGCGGGTGCGGCGGCGATCGCGGACGAAGATTTCGGGCGGGGACGTCACGGCGCGGCTTGTGCCGGTTCGCGCGCCGCGCGACAAGCGTGGCGTGGGGGGAACAGGCGTCAATCTGGCGAAACCGGTGCGGGCGTTGGTGGCGCTGGCACTGCCGCCGCGCTGCCCGGGGTGCGGCGATGTGGTCGATGCCGATCACCGGTTCTGCGCGGCGTGTTTCGGTGGCCTGACGCTGATCGCTCCGCCCTGGTGCGCGGCGTGCAACCTGCCGTTCGACCATGATCGCGGGCCGGATGCGTGGTGCGCCGCCTGTCTGGCCGAACCGCCCGCGCATGGCGGCGTTCGCGCGGCGGTCGCCTATGGCCCGGTCGCACGGTCGCTGGCGTTGCGGCTCAAATATGGGCGCCGCACCGGGCATGCGGTCACCGCCGCCCGCATGATGGCGAGATTGATGCCCGGGGACGCGGCGCTGATGGTGCCGGTGCCGCTGCACCGGTGGCGATTATGGTCGCGCGGGTTCAACCAGGCCGCGCTGATCGCGCGGGCGCTGTCGCGCCTGACCGGCGTACCGGTCGAGGCCGAACTGTTGCGACGCGTGCGGGCAACGCCGGTGTTGCGCAATCTGAACGGGCGGGGACGGCGCAAGGCGGTCGCGGGGGCATTCGCCCTTGCCCCCGATGCGCGCGCGCGGCTGGACGGCCGCCACATCGTGCTGATCGACGATGTCCATACCAGCGGCGCGACCAGCGATGCGTGCGTCCGCCTGCTCAGACGCGCGGGCGCGGCGCGGGTCACGATACTGTGCTGGGCGCGGGTGATCGATTCGGACGGCGCGGATTGACAAGCCGCCGTCGCGCTCTCACCTCCAGACGATCATGGCGAAGATCGAAATCTATACCCGTGCGTTCTGCGGCTATTGTTCGCGGGCGAAGGCGCTGCTCGACGGCAAGGGCGTCGATTATGAGGAATATGACCTGACGTTGGGCGGACCGAAGCGGCAGGAGATGATCCAGCGCGCGAACGGCCGCTCGACCTATCCGCAGATTTTCATCGACGATCGTCATATCGGCGGGTCCGACGACCTGATGGCGCTCGAGCATGACGGCAAGCTGGACGCGCTGATCGGCGGATGAAGGCCGCGATCCTTCAGATGACGAGCGGGATCGACCCGCACGAAAATGCGCGCGTGTTGAGCGAGGCAGCAGCCGCCGCTGCCGGTGCGGGAGCGGCGATGCTGTTCACGCCGGAAATGTCCGGCCTGCTCGATCGTGACCGTGCGCGCGCGGCGGCGAGCATCGTAGCCCAGGATGCCGATCCGGTGCTGGCGGCGATGCGCGAGGCGGCGGCGCGCCATGGCCTGTGGGTGCATCTGGGTTCGCTTGCATTGCGCGGCGAGGGCGGGAGGTTCGTCAATCGCGGGTTCGTGATCGATGCTGCGGGCGAGATTCGCGCGTCATATGACAAGATCCATCTGTTCGACGTCGATCTGCCCTCTGGCGAACGCTGGCGTGAGAGCGACGCCTATGCGCCCGGCGACCGCGCGGTCGTCGTGGACAGCCCGCTCGGGCGGATCGGCCTGTCGATCTGTTACGACCTGCGTTTCCCCGATCTGTTTCGCGCGCTGAGCGATGCGGGCGCCACCTTGTTCTCGATCCCCGCCGCCTTTACCCGGCCGACCGGCGCGGCCCACTGGCACATTCTGCTGCGCGCCCGCGCGATCGAGGCCGGGGCCTTTGTCGTCGCCGCGGCTCAGACCGGGATGCATGCGGACGGCCGCGCGACCTATGGCCACAGCCTTGCGATCGATCCCTGGGGCGAGGTGCTGCTGGACATGGGGGAGGGGACCGGCCTGGGCCTGATCGACCTCGATCCGGCGCGGGTGGTGGACGTGCGCGCGCGGATTCCGGTGCTCGACCACCGGCGCCCGATCGGCGGGGTGGAGCCGGCATGATCGTGTTCGACCTGAAATGCGGCGCGGACCATGTGTTCGAGGCGTGGTTCGGCTCGACCGCCGACTATGAGTCCCAGTGCGCGCGCAAGCTGATCGCCTGCCCGATCTGTGGCGACGTGACCATCGGCAAGGCGGTGATGGCGCCGAACGTGGCGGCAAAGGGTAACCGGGCCGCCGCCAGCGCTGCCCAAACGCCCGATCCAAAGGCGGCGATCGCCGCGCTGGCCCAGGCGCAGGCGCGCGCGCTGGAAGGCTCGCAATGGGTCGGCGCCGCCTTTGCCGACAGGGCGCGCGCGATGCATCTGGGGGAGGAGGCGCAGGCGCCGATCCATGGCCAGGCAAGCCTCGCCGAGGCAAAGGCGCTGATCGAGGACGGAGTTCCCGTCGCGCCGCTGCCGCTGCCGGTGGTGCCGCCCGAACAGCGTAACTAGCGGCTGGCAGAGCGGTGGGTTCGCAGTTAAGAGGGCGCCCGTGACCCCGTAGCTCAGCAGGATAGAGCATCAGATTCCTAATCTGAGGGCCGCGCGTTCGAATCGCGCCGGGGTCACCAATTAAATCCCGCCGGGTCAGTGACTTGGCGGGATTTTTGTTGGGGCGGCGGGGCGCATAGAGACTTTTCGAAAGTCTGCATACGGACTTTTCAGCGGCGGCAGGCGGCAGGCGGCAGGCGGCAGGCGGCAGGCGGCAGGCGGCAGGCGGCAGGCGGCAGGCGCTCTGGTCGCGCACAAGAAAAGGCCCCCGAACCCATTGGGGTCGGGGGCCTTTCACGATCCGACCCGGAAATCCGGGCAGAAGGCTTACTTGACGTGCTTGGCGATGTGCTTGTTCAGCTCGAACATCGTCGCCTTGTCGCCGCCGAAAATCGGCTTGAGCTTGTCGTCAGCCAGGATCTCGCGCTTGTTGGCGGGGTTCTGGAGGTTGTTCTTCTTGATGTGTTCCCACATCTTGCTGACGATCTCGCTGCGCGGCAGCGGGCCGTTACCGACAACAGCCGCCAGCTCCGGCGAGGGGGTGACGGGCTTCGCGATACCGCCACGGGCGCCGCCGGATGCCTTCTTTTCCGCCATTCTTTCTTCTCCTTTGCGAGTCCGCGGCCAGGCCGCCGGCTCAAATCTTCTTCAGCGCCGACGGCTTGTGCGATGCCTTCCCGCCGTTGTCGCTTTTCACGATGTACTGCGGTTCTTCGCGCGATGCACGTACTTGATGCCCTTTAATGGAGCTATCCGACGTTTGTTTGTGGAGAACTTCGCCTTCCGCGGTGCCTCCATGCGAATTCCACGCGACCCGGTCGCCCTTGTGCAGCGCCTTCGCCATGCCGATTCTCCTTTCGCGGAGCATCAACGACCAAGGGGCGCGCGGTTTCCCGCGCGCCCCCCGGCTGATCGCGATGCGGGACCGGTCGGCCCCGCGCCGCGACATGGATCAGAACTTGTAGCGGCCCTGGATTCCGAAGAAGCGGGGCGTGCCGGGATAGGCGGCATAGTTGCCGGTCTGCTCCGGCACCGCGAAGCCAGTGATGTGATAATATTGGTTCGTCAGGTTCTCGACGAAGAACTCCAGGCTCTTGCTGCGATCGGCGGTCTGGATGCCGATCCGTGCGGACACCAGCGGATAGCCCTGATTGTAGAGCACGGTGCGCCCGGTGACGGGGTCCGGGTTGCTCGACGGGATGTTCACTTCGCTGTTGTAGCGCATATCGACATGGAACAGGCCGTGGATGTTACCGGAGATACGCGGCGTCCAGGTCGTCGCGATCGTCACCGTATTGGTCGGCTGATTGTTGAGCTGACGCCCCTCCTGCCCCTGAAGCGGGGTGCCGGTGAAGTTGTTGCTCGTGTCATATTTGGCGCTGATATAGCTGTAGCCAAGGCGCACGGTGAAATCGCGGATCGGCTGAATGATCGATTCGATCTCGACGCCCTTGCTGGTCGTGCTGTCGACATTCTGGACCACGAAGTTGTTGCCGCTGAACACCAGCGACTGCAGCCCGCGGAACTTCTGGTAGAAGCCGGCGACGTTCAGCGTGAAGGCGCGGCCCCACTGCGTCTTGATGCCGATTTCATACGCATCGACCGATTCCGAATTGAACTGAAGATCCGAACCCTGCGGGCCGTTGCCGCCGAGCAGGACGCTGTCGAACGTCGCCTGGTCGAGGTTGTAGCCGCCCGATTTATAGCCGCGATCATAGCCGCCATAGATCAGGACGTCCGGGGTCAGCTTATAGGCGAGCTTGGCGGTGCCGGTGATCTTGCTCTCGTCGCGGCTGTGCGTGTAGCTGCCGTTGAATTCGGTGTTCACCGCGGGGTTGCAGCTGAGCAGGAACAGGTTGTTGAACAGGCCGAGCTGACGCAGCAGCGTGGCATATTGCGTCGCCGCCGCGTTGCCGGCCCGCACCTGGTTGAAGAAGGTGCAACTGCCGGTGTTGTTGTTGATCGTCGCGTTCAGATCCTTCTTCTCATAGTTCCAGCGCGCACCCAGCGTCAGCGAGAGCTTGTCGCTGATGTTGATGATGTTGTGCGTGAACAGCGCGAAGGCATTGGTCTTGACGCGGAAATCGTCATTGTTGTTGCCCTGGCCCGCGGCGGCGCCCGGAAGCGCACTGGCGGCCAGCGCGGCGAGGCCGGGAACCGGCGTCGACGAATAGCCGAGCGCGGTGCAGGTCGCCGCGGGAATCGTTCCCGCAGGCGCGGTGCCGGCGGCGATCCGGAAACAGCCGACCAGCGGGGCGAGCGAGGCGCCATAGACGGCCTGATAGGCGAGCGGCGAGTTGGGAACCGCCGGATTGAGGAACACCGCGCCCGGCGTCGGCACCGTGGCGCCGAGCGATCCGAAGAACTGAACCGAGCCGCCGAATGACGGACCGGCGAGCGCGTTGAAGATCGAATCGACATAGCGGTTGCCATCATTGCCGATGCGAACCGTGTCGCGCAGGTCATTGGTTTCGTTGAGATAGAAACCGCCGATCAGCCAGTCGAGCGCGCCGCCAAAGGCCGAGCCCTGGAAGCGGATTTCCTGGGTGAAATCGACCAGACGGTTGCGATAGCCGTCACGATAGGCACGATCGATGCCCGAGAAATCGATGTCCTGATCGCGCAGCGCGCGCCAGTTGCGATAGGCGGTGATCGAGGTGAGCTTCACATCGCCCAGTTCGGCGTTGATCTCTCCCGAGATGCCCCAGTCGCGCACGCGTTCGGAGAAGTCGCGGTTCGGCGACACCGCCATGCGACGATCGGAGGGATCGCCGGTGTAAAGGCCGACGCGACCCTGTGCCGCCGCGATGCCGTTGATCAGCGGTGCGAGCGAGCCGCGCACCGCGCTGACCGCGCCACAGCAATTTTCGTCGGTTTCGTAATAGTCGCCGATCAGGCGGAACGAGAAGGTCGAGGTGTCGTAGAGCGCCTGCGCACGCGCATACCAGCGATTGATGTCGTTGATCGAACGGTCGCTGTTGACGTCGTCGATATAGCCGTCGCGCTTGCGATAGCCGCCATCGAGGCGCAGCGCGAGCTTGTCCGACACCGGGCCGGTCACCGCGCCCTTCAGCTCGAACGCGTTGTAATTGCCGTAGCTGGCCTCGACCGAGCCGCCGAAGTCGAACGACGGTTGGGCGGTGAAGATCGACAGCGCGCCAGCCGACGTGTTGCGGCCGAACAGCGTCCCCTGCGGCCCGCGCAGGATTTCCACGCGCTGAAGCTCGGGCAGTTCGGACACGGCGACACCGGCGCGGGCGCGGAAGACGCCGTCGATGAACACGCCGACCGCCGGTTCGAAGCCGGGATTGTCGCCCGCCGTCGTGATGCCGCGAATGTAGAGGGTGGTGCCGGTCGCCGAGGACTGGCCGGTCGAGCTTTGCAGCGACGGCGCGAGCTGTTCCAGCCCGCGAATGTCGTCCACGCCAGCATTCTGGAGCAGTTCGTTGCCGACCGCAGTGATCGCGAGCGGCACTTCCTGAACGGTTTCGTCGCGGCGGGTGGCGGTCACGACGATTTCGTTCGCCGACTGATAGTTTTGTTCGTCATCGGCCGCCGGCGCGCTCTGCGCATAGACGGGGGTGGCGACGGCCATCGCGATGGCGGACGCCGTGAACAGCTGGAATTTCCGCATTGGGCTCTCCTTCCTGGTGGGCGCCGGAATCTCGCGTTCGGTCGCCGGTGTGATTTCAATGTCGCAGAATTACTGCCCTCCGAATCCTTACGTCAACGTCAAACTCGTCAGGAATCCCGCAGAAATGCTTGCTATTTGCCGATACGATACAAATGTGGCCGATGCGCAACACGGTGGCGACGCTTGCCGTAGCGTCAAGCGAGAGGATAGGAGCGCGACGGATGAGCACATATGATCATATCGACCCCGTGGACGGGGACATCGTCGCGCCGCCGGCCAAGATCGACGTTCCCGAGGAAGTCGCCGAGGCGATCCGCACGTTGCTGCGCTGGGCCGGCGACGATCCGACGCGCGAGGGGCTGGTCGATACGCCAAAGCGCGTGGCCCGGGCGTGGAAGGAATATTGCCAGGGCTATGGCGAAAATCCCGCCCACCATCTGAGCCGCGTGTTCGAGGAGGTGGGCGGCTATGACGAAATCGTGCTGCTGAAGGACATACCGTTCCAGTCGCATTGCGAGCACCATATGGCCCCGATCATCGGCAAGGCGTCGATCGCCTATCTGCCGCGTGACCATGTCGTCGGCATTTCAAAGCTCGCCCGGGTGCTCCACGCCTTCGCCCGCCGCCTCCAGGTGCAGGAACGGCTGACGGCCGAGGTGGCCGATTGCATCTGGCAGGGGCTGAAGCCGGTCGGCGTCGCCGTGGTGATCGAGGCGACCCATGCGTGCATGACCGCGCGGGGCGTCCGCACGCCAGGCGTGGGCATGGTGACCAGCCGGATGATGGGCGTGTTCCGCGACGACGAGCGCAGCCGTGAGGAAGTGCTGGCGCTGATGGGCTATTGATGCGCGTTCTGGTCACCGGCGGCGCGCGACGGATCGGCGCGGCGATCGTTCGCCATCTGGTGGCGGCGGGCCATCGCGTCGCGGTGCATCACCATGATTCGCACGAGGAGGCCGATGCGCTTGCGGTCGAACTGGGCGTCGCGTTGGTGACGGCGGACCTGTCGGACGCGGACGAAGCGGGCGGGTTGATCGATGCGGCGGCGGCGGCGCTGGGTGGCCCGGTCGAGGGGCTGGTCAACAATGCGTCGCTGTTCGCCTGGGACGCGCTGCCGCTGGGGGATTATGCGGGCCTTGACCGTCACATGCGCGTAAATGCGGGCGCGCCGGTGCTGCTCGCCTCCGTGCTCGCCGCGCAGGCCGGGCTGGGGGAGGGCGCGGTCGTCAACCTGCTCGACCAGAAGCTGGCCAATCCCAATCCCGATTTTCTCACCTACACGCTCAGCAAGGCGGCGCTGGCCGAGGCGACGACGCTGCTGGCCATGGCCCTTGCCCCACGCGTCCGGGTCAATGCCGTGTCGCCGGGCCTGTCGCTGCCGAGCCTGGACCAGAGCGCGGCGGAGTTCGACGCGGTGGCGCGCGCGAACCTGCTGGAGCGGCGGGTGGCGGTGGACGACATCGCCGCGACCGTCGCGCACCTGCTGACCGCGCGGAGCATCACCGGGCAGAACATCTTCGTCGATTGCGGCCAGCGGTTCGTGAAGCGCGATGGCGACGTGATGTTCGAGGGGCGGGAGCGGCCGGATGGCTGACTATACCATCCTGCTGGAAGGGCTGGAGGTCGCCATCGGCCTTGGCATCCACGCTCATGAGCGCGCCGCGCCGCAGCGTGTGTCGGTGAGCGTCGAGCTGAGGTGCCGCTACGACGCGCCGCCGCCCGACCGGATCGATGCGGTGATCGACTACGACTATCTGCGCAGCGGTATCCATGCGCTGGCGGCGAAGGGGCATATCGAGCTTCAGGAGACGCTGTGCGACGCGGTCGCGGCGCTGGCACTGGCGGCGGACCCGCGCGTGCGGCAGGTGCGGGTACGATCGATGAAGCTGGACGTCTATCCCGATGCGCGCGTGGGGTGCGAGGTGGTGCGCGAACGAAGCTGAAGGAGGGGGCGATGCGGAGATTGAGCGTGGCGGTGGGGTTGGCATCGGCGCTGGCGTGCGGTTCGACGCCGGCACGGGCCGGTCAAGAAGGGGTGACGCTGATCACCCCAATCACCCCGATCGCACCGGGCAACTGGGTGACCGACGACGACTATCCTGCCGAAGCGCTTCGGCTTGGCCTGAGCGGGGGCGTCACCTTCCTTTTGAACGTGGGGGCGGACGGCGTCCCGACCGGGTGCAGGATCGTCGAGAGTTCGCGATCGGAAATCCTGGATCGGGCGACCTGCCGGTTGTTGCTCGAACGCGCCCGGTTCAATCCCGCGCGCGACCCGTCCGGGCGAGGACGCGCTGCGACCTTTCAGTCGCGCTTCACCTGGCGCATTCCGGAATCGCGCGAACCACAGATCGTCGGACTGCGCATCGTCCGGGAAACGCGCGGCTATCGCTGTACCTTCGAATTGGAAGGCAAGACCCGCACGCTCAAGCCGCCGATCTGCACCCGGATCGCCGAAAGCCTGGCCAAGCAGGCGCGTGAGGTGGAGGGGGTAGTGCCGCTCGGCCTGCCCGAGGTGGTAGCCGCGATCGCCGATTCGATCAGCGAGTAGATCGGGGCGATCATGGTAACCGGGGACGGGGCCGTCATTCGGAATCGGCGTTTTGGGGTTGGACGAACTGCGGTCCAATCCCTATGTCGTGCGTTCGCGCGTTCAGCGACGCGCAACATGGGGACGTTACAGGGCGGTATCGTGCAATTGCTGCTATTCATCTCCGCGCTTCTCGCGGGTCTGACCGGGGCGATCTCCGGCGACCGTGACGTGCGCGCGATGCAGCAGCGCGGCGACGCCACCATTTCCCGTTCCGCAGAGGCCGCCGTCGAGGCGGTTGCTGTCGTCACCATCGCGGTGGCGTCGGTGCGGCCGGCGGCGTCGATCGCCACCACGCCCGCCGCGCCGCTGTTCGCAGTCCATGCCGTGCCGGCGACGCGCGCCGCCCGCCTGACGAGCGAGCGCCGGCTGGAATAGCCGCGCCCGCCCGCGCTCCCCTCTCCGGCGCGCGGCACCCATTTCGCCTTCGCATCGTTTGCGCTCGTGTCGCGGGCGCGCACCCCGCAAATTCATTCGACTGGAAATCATCATGTTCGGCGGCTTTGCCAAATCCCTGTTCGGTTCGTCCAACGACCGGTACGTCCGTTCGCTCAACCCCATCATCGCGAAGATCGCCGGTTTCGAGCCGACGCTTCAGGCGCTGTCCGACGCGGAACTCGCGGAGCAGACGGTGAAGTTCCGCGAACGGCTCGCCAATGGCGAGAAGATCGACAGCATCCTGCCCGAAGCCTTTGCGACGGTGCGTGAGGCATCGCGCCGTGTGCTGGGCATGCGCCATTTCGACGTCCAGATGATCGGCGGCATCGTCCTGCATCGCGGTGAAATCGCAGAGATGCGCACGGGCGAGGGCAAGACGCTGGTCGCGACGCTGGCCACCTATCTCAACGCGCTGCCCGAACAGGGCGTCCATGTCATCACGGTCAACGACTATCTCGCCCGTCGCGACGCCGAATGGATGGGGCAGATCTATCGATTCCTGGGCCTGACCGTGGGCGTGATCGTCCCCAACCTGACCGATCACGAGCGGCGCGAGGCCTATGCCTCCGACATCACTTATGGCACCAACAACGAATTCGGCTTCGATTATCTGCGCGACAACATGAAATATGACCGCGCGTCGATGGTGCAGCGGCCGTTCGCGATGGCGATCGTTGATGAGGTCGATTCGGTGCTGATCGACGAGGCGCGTACCCCGCTCATCATCTCCGGCCCGACCGACGACAAGAGCGAACTCTATATGAGCGTCGATGCGGTCGTGAAGCAGCTCGACGAGGGCCTGTACGAGAAGGACGAGAAGCAGAAGAGCGTCGTCCTGACCGAGGAGGGCATCGAAACCGCCGAACGGATGCTGGAGGCTGCGGGCCTGCTCCAGGGCGCGAACCTCTATGATTTCGAGAATACCCAGGTGGTCCACCACCTGAACCAGGCGCTACAGGCGAACGTCATGCGCAAGCGCGACATCGACTATATCGTGAAGGACGGAAAGGTCGTCATCATCGACGAATTCACCGGCCGCATGATGGATGGCCGCCGCTGGTCCGATGGCCTGCACCAGGCGGTCGAGGCCAAGGAAGGCGTGACGATCGAGCCGGAGAACCAGACGCTCGCCAGCATCACCTTCCAGAATTATTTCCGCATGTATCCCAAGCTGTCGGGCATGACCGGCACCGCCGCGACCGAGGCGCCGGAGTTCTTTGACATCTACAAGATGAACGTCGTGTCGATCCCGACCAACGTGCCGGTCCAGCGCGTCGATCAGGATGACGAGTTCTACAAGACTCAGCAGGACAAGTTCATCGCCATCGCGCGGTCGATCAAGGAACATGCCGCAAAGGGCCAGCCGGTGCTGGTCGGTACGGTTTCGATCGAAAAGTCGGAGCTGTTGTCCGAATATCTCCATAAGGAGGGGGTCGATCATTCGGTCCTCAACGCCCGGCACCACGAGAATGAGGCGCATATCGTCGCCCAGGCCGGACGGCTGAGCGCGGTCACGATCGCCACCAACATGGCCGGTCGCGGCACCGACATCCAGCTGGGCGGCAACGTCGAATTCCGCGTTGAGGACGAACTGCGTGACATGCCCGAAGGCGCCGAGCGCGACGCGGCGATCGCGCAGATCAAGGCCGAGGTCGCGGCCGAAAAGGCCAAGGTGCTCGAAGCCGGCGGGCTGTTCGTGCTCGGCACCGAACGGCATGAGAGCCGGCGCATCGACAACCAGCTGCGCGGCCGATCGGGCCGTCAGGGCGATCCCGGCCTGTCGCGCTTCTACCTCAGCCTCGACGACGACCTGCTTCGCATTTTCGGACCCGACACGCTGTTCGCCAAGATGATGCGCAACAACATCGCCGATGGCGAGGCGATCGGCAGCAAGTGGCTGACCAAGGCGATCGAGACCGCGCAAAAGAAGGTCGAGGCGCGCAACTACGACATCCGCAAGCAGGTCGTCGAATATGACGACGTGATGAACGACCAGCGCAAGGTGATCTACGAGCAGCGTTCGGACATCATGGACGCCGAAACGGTCGGCGATGTGGTCGAGGACATGCGCGCCGAAACCGTGAACGAGATCGTCGGCAGCGCATGCCCGCCCGAGAGCTATCCCGAACAATGGGATGTCGAGGGGCTGAAGACGCGTACCCAGGAAATTCTGGGGCTGGAGGTGCCGATCGAAACCTGGATCGCCGAACAGGACGGGATCGACCCGGAGGATGTCGAAACGCGCATTCGCGAACTGGCCGAGGCGCGGGTCAAGGCGAAGTCGGACGATCTGGATCCCGAAACCTGGACGCAGATCGAAAAATCGATCCTGCTCCAGAATCTGGACCATCACTGGAAGGAGCATCTGGCGATGCTCGACGCGCTGCGGCAGGTGGTTCACCTGCGTGCCTATGCCCAGAAGACGCCGATCAACGAGTATAAGCAGGAAGCGTTCGCGATGTTCGAGCGGATGCTGGTCGCGATCCGCGAGGATGTGACGCGGACGCTGGCCTGGGCCGAATTCCGCTTCCAGCCGCCGCCCGAACTGCCGGAACTGCCCGATTTCCTGACGACGCATATCGATCCGCTGACCGGTATCGACAACAGCGCCGACTGGGACGCGGCGTCGGCGGGCCTGATTTCGGGCGAACTGCCCGCGATGCAGATCCCGCGCCCGGACGGCGGCGAATTCGGCGACGATCCGGCGAGTTGGGAAGGCCAGGTCAGCCGCAATGCGCCATGCCCGTGCGGATCCGGCCGCAAGTACAAGCATTGCCACGGCGCGCTGTAGGACCTGATCGGGCGTTGCCGAATCCTGAGCCGGAGGCGTCCCGGCCTTGTCCCGGGGTGCCTTCCGGCGGCTGACGGCGCGGATCATCATGCTGCGAAGCGCAATCGGCTCCGTCTCCCCGGGGGTCAGCCGCGGGCGATGGGTTGAAAAAAGGCCGCCCGGTTCGCTCCGGGCGGCCCATTTCCGTTCGTGATATCGCCGATCAGCGCGTCGGGGCGGCAGGCTGCTGAATCGAGGGGCCCAGGTTCGCCAGCACCTGTCGCGCGTCGAACGAGCGGACATTGTCCGGCTTGCGCCCGCGCCCGGTCACGATCTCGGCGGTCGCTTCGTACCGGTCAACGGTGCGGACATCGACCGATCGGCCCCAGAACGGGTCGCCCCAGAACGGGTCCCAGCTGCGCCAGCCCCAACGCGGGCCGTAATAGCGCCAGGAGGGTCCCCAATAGCCCCAGGGGCCGGGACCGAACGGCTCGTTCACATAGGTGCGCGACCGCTTTTCGGTATCGCGGTCGGCCATGGTGAAATAGTCGAACCCGCGTTCGACCGTCAGTTGGGCGGCGCGATAGAGCAGATACCGCTCAACCGTCTCGCGCGAGGTGAGGTTGTTGCCCGCGAAGGTGACACGGAACCGGTCCGCCTCGATCTGTTCGTCCCAGTAGCCGGTGCGGTACGTGCCGGTGCCGGTCGCGGGCTGATATGCCGTCGGCATCGCGCAGGACGCGAGCATCGACGCCGACGCCAGGGCGAGGGCCGCCGCCGCGGCTCGCATCCGGCGGGGCTGGCTGATACGCATGGGATTCATCCTCCTGACCATCTGATTTGCGGCGAATCGTGCCGTTTCCGTGGTTGTAACGAACAACACAGGGCAAATGTCCCGTTGCTGAACGAAACGACAGAAACGGCGCCGCGAAAAACGAACCGCCAGCGGAGATGTTGATCGACAGCACGCCATATCAAGGCCGCGCCGCAGGCGGTGGAAGGGGGGCGTGCGCCCAGGCGATCGGGAGGAGAGTCGGGGCGGCCGTAACAGCAAGCTTCACGCGCCGACCGATGGCGACGGTCGCCAGCACCGCGTCTTTCCGACCGGCGCAATATCGCCGGTTGCCGCGCGGTCGACGTGCTGCTGGACGACCCCGCGCCGCGCACGATCGTGCTTGCGGACAAGGCATATGACAGCAACGCCATCCGCGACCTGAGGGCGGCAGGAAGCTTCCCGAACATCCCGTCCAAGGCCAGCGCTCGAAAGCGCTGCTTCTCGAAGACGCTTTACAAGGGCCGCAACGCCGTCGAGCGCGTGTTCCGCCGCCTCAAAAGAGTATCGCGGCATCACTACCCGCTACGACAAGCTCGCCACCAGCTTCCTCAGCGCCATCCACTTCGCTGCAGCGGTCACATGGTGGTTATGAGACCAGGGCCTAGGCTGACCCGTCTCTCATGACGCGGCGCAACGAATCCGGTTGACTTTCCGGGTCGATATTATTTTGCAAAATGTCTTCAATTTTATCATGCCGCGACGAAATCTTTTCTACGGATGATTTTGACAGCCTGTAATGATCATCGGCGTTATTCACGGCAACAGGATGAGAAAACAAATACCCCTGGACCTGGGTGCATCCTTTTTGACGCAACCGTTCGAACTGATGGGGCGTTTCCACACCTTCAGCCGTAGTGACCATGCCAAGTTTTCCAGCAAGCTCGGTGATCGCTCGAATGATGGCGCGGGATTCCGCGTTGTATTCAATCGATTCGACGAAGCACCGGTCGATCTTGATCTTGTCGAAAGGAAAACTGCGCAAATAGTTTAGAGAGGAGTACCCGGTTCCAAAATCATCAAGTGCGATCCGAACGCCAAAATCGTGCAGTTTGCGTAGCACGGCAATATTTGCCTCACTATCTTGCATCAGCATCGTTTCGGTAATTTCTAGCTCGAGTCTGTCGGGGTTGATGCCCGCATTGGCAACGGCGTTGACGATCATCGGGATCAGGTTGGCACTACGCATTTGCGCCGGTGAAAGATTGACTGAGACACGGACATCTTCCGGCCAGTGCTTCAGTTGCGCGACGGCCTCACGAAGCACCCATTCGCCGATCTGCACGACAAGCCCCGTCTCTTCCGCAAGCGGAATAAAGGCAGAGGGCATGACCAGGCCCCGGGTCGGATGATTCCACCGGATGAGCGCCTCATACCCAGCGGTGTCCCCGGACTGAACGCTGACCAACGGCTGATAATATAAGACGAATTCGTTGCCGGCCAGCGCCGTTCTGAGATCCATTTCCAGCTCGCGCCGCTCGCGAGCGACTTCGTCCATGCCGGGTTCAAAATGCGCGAAGCGATTTCGGCCATTTGCTTTCGCGCTATAGAGCGCAAGGTCGGCTTTTTTCATCAGGTCCGCAGGCATGGTTTCATGGCCAAGACCGATTGCGATGCCGATGCTGGTCGAAGTCATGACCTGCATGCCCTCAAGAACGAAAGGCTGGTCGATAGTTTGAATGATGCGTAACGCGCAGGCTTCAACCTCTTCAATTCCCATCGCCTTGTCGATCAACACGGCAAATTCATCGCCACCCAGGCGGGCGACCATCGCGCCCTCACATGCAGCGAGTTCAATTCGGCGCGCGACTTCGCACAACAGCTTATCGCCAATCGGATGCCCCAACGTGTCATTAACGGATTTGAACTGGTCAAGGTCGAGGCAAAGGACGGCAGCAACCTCACCTTCGTCGAGGCGTTTGATCGAGCGAGTTAGCGTTTCATTGAACAAAAAGCGGTTGGCGAGGTCGGTCAAAGCGCAATAGTGCGCCATATAGCTGACCTTTGCCTCGGCGCGTTTTTCTACGGTGATATCTGAAGCTACGCCGTGCAGACGTCCGTCTGCGCGAGTGCGTGCTGACAGCCTCCACCATTTCGGCTCATCCGCGACGGTGAGTTGGACAATCAGGTCCCGAAATCCTTCACGGAGGTCGAGATATCGCGCAAGCGTGTCACGAGAAGTACTGACATCGAACAGGCTGATAAACTGTACGCCTTCCAACCCCGCGACGTCTCGGCCGCACGCGTCCGCAAACCTCCCGCACGGGGCCGCAATTGCACCGTCCTCATCAACCGACCACAGCCAGTCTGCGCTTTGGGCTTCATAGTCGTTGAGCAGTAGCTGTACGGTTTCAGAACTCTCCCGAAGTGCGTTCGCCTTCTCCTGCAAGGCCAATTCACTTTCGACTTTCGCTACAAAGATGTCCCTGTTGGCAAGGATCGTCCGGGTCAGAACTGCTGCATAACACAGGATGAGTGCCACCCCTTGAAAGGCGAGTGGCAAGGGTGAGAGAAGCCATGCCGTCACGCAGCTCACGGTCAACGGGACCAGATAGCTGAGTGCTGCGCTCGGCAAGGGGCCGTAACTGATGATCGCCGCCCCCATCATCCCACCGGTCAGCATGGCGAGCAGTGCAAAATCAAGAGGCTGTATATATCTCGCGCCAAACACCATCAGCAGCCCCCACGCCAGGCCATTCGCGAAGGCCATGATGTTGATTAGGCGCTTATGGGAGGTGAGGCTTAAGGTGTCACGGAGGCCGGCCATGCTGTGAGCGACACGCAATATGGCTAGGCACAAGACCATGGCGGCCCAGCACATCGCCAGAGTCCGCCAGGACGAGTTCCACAAGAAAGAAAGCACGATACAGGCGTTGAAAACGCCTCCGATCACTGCCGTCCGCGCTAGCTCAAGGCTGTTCTCTACCTGCGCTTGGTCGACAGATTTCCTTTTTTTGGAACTTCGCACGGCCCTTGGTATCTGATTCACCCTGCCACCCCATATCCGACTATTGCGACCACCGATGGGAGCTATTCAGATTTAGCACGCAAAACGAGAAAGCGTTTGAAACCCCAGAGGCCCATCCTTTGATACGGCGTTGGTTACGGGAGATGGTTTAACAAACGGCTACCATAAAGCTGCCGACCGGACGCCGCTCCGAGTGGCTTGCTGGCCATCATGGCCTGGACGGTAGTGATCGGCAGGACGCAGCAGCCGGATCGACTGACACCGCTGATACGCCCCGAAGGGGAGGGCCAGGCCGGCGGCAAGGGCGGGTCACTGGCGGGACGACGTTCGCGGCTCGACCTGGTGGTGCTCGATGCGCGTGGATATCTCCCGTTCGCGCGCCCGATGCCCCCATTTCCGCCGACTGATGCCCCGGAAATGCCCCCGCGGCGGGGGCGTCAGCCCGAACCGGCATGATCCGCCTTGAGCGCCGTTTGTCGCGATGTCGGGGGGCAGCCCAATTGAGCGGCGATGATCGCGCTTGAGCTGACGCTGTGGCTCCCCGAGTTGGATTCGAACCAACGGCCGCTCGATTAACAGTCGAGAGCTCTACCGCTGAGCTATCGGGGAACACCAGCGAGGGCGCGCCTATACGAAGCGGTTTTGCGCATTGCAAGCGCGAACGCCGCGCTTTTTTGTCAGGAGACGAACTGCTCCATCGTGATCCGCTCGTCCAGCGCATGTTCGGGATCGAACAACAAGGTGAGGTCGCGGTGGTGGTCGATCGCGATCTCGACGCGGGCGACATCGCGCACCTCGCGCTGGTCGGCGACGGCGCTGACCGGGCGTTTGGCGGGATCGAGGACGCGCAGGGTGATGCGCGTGCGTTCGGGCAGGATCGCGCCGCGCCAGCGCCGCGGCCGGAACGGGCTGATCGGGGTCAGCGCCAGCAGCTGCGACCCGAGCGGCAGGATCGGGCCATGGGCGGACAGGTTATAGGCGGTCGATCCGGCCGGGGTGGCGACCAGGATGCCGTCGCATACCAGTTCGGGAAGGACGACGCGATCGTTCACCGCGACTTCCAGCTTCGCGGTCTGGCGGGTTTCGCGCAGCAGCGACACCTCGTTGATCGCGGGCAGGACCTGGGTTTCGCCATCGACCGTGGTCGCGGTCATCACCAGCGGCGTGACCTTGAACGGGCGGGCGCGCTTCAGCCGCTCGTCCAGCCCGTCCGGACGCCATTCGTTCATCAGGAACCCGATGGTGCCGAGATTCATCCCGAACACCGGCACGATCCGGTGCCGCTCCAGCATCGCGTGCAGCGTCTGGAGCATGAAGCCGTCGCCGCCCAGCGCGACGATCAGTTCCGCCTGGTCCAGCGCCGCCCAGTCATGCGCGGCGAGCAATTCGGTGGCCGCAGTCTCGGCGGGGTTGGTGGGAGAGGCGACCAGCGCCCGGGGTGCCGTAATCATCCGCCGGTCACGCTCATATGCCGCGATACCGCCGGGGCGGCGCCGGCGCGGATCGCGAAGTCGTGGCGCGCCGGCTTGCTCGCCAGCGCCGCGTCGATCGCGGCATCGACGGCCGCCAGCCCGCCGGCACGGATCGCAGCCTTCAGATCGACCTGATCGTCATGGCCGAGGCAAGTATAGAGTCTGCCCTCTGTCGTGAGCCGCACACGGTTGCACCCGTCGCAAAAATTCTGGGTCATCGGGGAAATCAGGCCAAGCCGCGCGCCGGTTTCCGCGACGCGCCAGTAACGCGCGGGGCCGCCGCTCGCATGATCGTCACGGGTCAGGGTGAAGTCGCGCGACAGGGCGTCGAACACCTGGGTCAGCGGCAGGAAGCGGTCGGCGCGATCCTCTCCGGTATCGCCCAGCGGCATGGTTTCGATCAGCGTCAGGTCCATGCCCAGCGCGCCCGCCCAGTGCAGCATCGGCGCGAATTCATCGTCGTTCAGGCCGCGCAGCGCGACCATGTTGATCTTGACCGTCAGTCCGGCCTCACGCGCGGCGTCGATGCCGTCGAGCACCCGGTCCAGCGCGCCATGGCGGGTGATGAAACCGAACCGATCGGGGTCGCGGCTGTCGAGGCTGACGTTGATCCGGCGAACACCCGCCGCGGCCAGGGCTGCGGCGTGGGTGCGCAGATGCGTGCCGTTGGTGGTCAGGGTCAATTCGTCCAGGCCCTGGCCGACCTGTCGCCCCAGCCGACGTACCAGATCCATCGCGTCGCCGCGCACCAGCGGCTCGCCGCCGGTCAGCCGGATCTTGCTGACGCCGCGTGCGACGAAGCGTTCGGCGATCAGCGCGATTTCCTCCAGCGCCAGCACTTCGCTGCGCGGCAGGAACGTCATCCTTTCGGCCATGCAATAGCGGCAGCGCAGATCGCACCGGTCGGTCACCGACACCCGCAGATAGCGGATCGTGCGCCCATGCCGGTCCATCAGCGGCCGATCCATCAGCGGCCGATCCGTCGAAAGGGGCGTCGAAGCCATGGCATGGAGCTAGGACGTTCATGGCTTCGCAGCAACCCTTGGGTTACAGAGGCGTCGATGACCGCTTCCGCGCCCTTGTCCGCCACATCGCCTGGCCGGGACCGCCCGCTGTTCCTGCTTTCATTCCGTCAGCGCGACGAACTTGCGGCGCTGGCGGGGAAGGGCGGCTGGCGCGTGGTCGCGGCGCGCCGGGCGGACGGCGCGGAGCGACGCCTGATCGCCAGCGGCGCCGCGGTGGCGGTGGTTGATGCGCGCGGCGCCGTCGAGGAGGGGCTGGCGGCGGTGCGCGCGCTGGCCGGGCCGACGGGCGCGGCCGGGGGGGCGCTGCTGGCGCTCGTCTCGCGCGGCGATGCGGCGCGGCTGGGCGAATTCCACGATGCCGGTGCGACTCATTTTCTGGCCAGCCCGATGCGCGAGGTCGAGTTCGTGCAGGCGCTGCGCTTTGCCGAGCGCCATGCCCGTCGCGTTGGCGGAGAGGCGCCCGCAACCGCCGGCGGCGCCGACCCGCTTGGCTGGCGCTACGATCCCGCGCGCGATTCGATACAGGTGACGCCGGCGCTCGCCGCCTTGCTGGGCCTGTCGGAACAGGCATCGGTCCGGGCGATGCTCCGCCGTGTCGATGCGTCGGACCGGGGGGCATTGCGCTCGGCGATCGCGCGGCTGCGATCGGGGTTGTCGGCCACCGCCTTTGCGCATGAGCTGCGCGGAGCGGGCCGGGTGGTCGAACACCTTCAGATCGACGGACGCACCGGGCGCGTGCATGCGCTGATCGAACGGCTGGGCCAGATCGATGCGGGGGCGGCGGTCCGCGAGGCGCTGGGTGCGACGCGCGATGCGGCGGGCGCGCGCCGCTGGATCGCGCGACGGCTGGAGGACGGGCGCGCGGTCGGGCTGGTGCTGGCGACGCTCACCCGTTTCGATCTGGTCAATACCGCCTATGGCCGGGTCACCGGTGACGAAGTGCTGCGCGCGGCGGCCGCGCGCCTGGCCGATGTGGCGCGCGGGGCGTTCGGGCGTCGGGCGATCACCGCGCGGCTTGGCGCTGCCGAGTTCCTGCTGGCGGTCGATGATGCCGATCCTGACATGCTGGCCGATGCGGCGCGGCAGGTCGAGGCAGCGTTCGCGCGCCCGTTCGTCGCCGGCGATTCGATCACGCCGCTTGGCGCGCGCGTCGCCTTTGCCACGTCGCAGGCCGGGGACGATGCGGCGGCGGTGCTGGCGCGGGCGGGCGAGGCGCTGGCGGGCGGGAGTGGAGCGGGGGCGGATGCCCCGATCGACGCGCTCGCGCTCGATCTGCGCCGCGCGCTGGAGGCTGGCGAGATCGGCCTGCTGTTCCAGCCCCAGGTCAGCATCGCCACCGGCCAGATCGTCGGCGTGGAGGCGCTTGCCCGGTGGAGCCATGCATCGCTGGGCGAGATCGGCGCGGAAACGCTGTTCGCCGCGGCCGCACGCGCCGGGATCGAGACGGCGCTTTCGGAACATGTCCAGCGGCTGGCGCTGACCGCTGCCCGGGGCTGGCCCCCGGCGCTGGCCGCGCTGCGGCTCGCGATCAACGTCACGGCGGCGGACGTCGCCCGGGCGGGGTTTGTCGATCTGTTGCTGGACTGGATCGACGCGAGCGGCTTTCCGCGCGCGCGCCTGACGGTCGAGATCACCGAGGGCGGCCTGATCGCCGATCTGGGCGAGGCGGCGCGGCTGCTCGGCGAATTGCGCACCGCCGGCTGTCGGGTGGCGATCGACGATTTCGGGACGGGCTATTCCAGCCTCGCCTATCTGAAGGCACTGCCGCTCGATTATCTGAAGATCGACCGCAAGCTGACGCAAGACATCGCCGGCTCGCCCCGCGACCGGGTGGTGGTGCGCGGGGTGATTGACATGGCACGCTCGCTCGGCCTCACGGTGGTTGCCGAGGGGGTGGAAACGCCCGAACAGCTTGAACTGCTGGCCAAGGAGGGGTGCCAATTCTATCAGGGCTATCTGTGCGCCGCGCCGCTGAGCGTCGCGGATCTGGCGGCGCTGGTGGAGACTGGTCGATGATCCGATTCCTGCTCGCGCTGCTGCTCGTGTTTCCCGGTGTCGCGCTGGCACGTGAGGACGGGGGAGCGCGGGCGCGGATCGAGGCGGCGATGGCCGCGAGCGCCGCCGGGTGGGACCGTGGCGATCTGAACGCGTTTCTGGCGGTCTATGCCGATGATCCATCGACCAGCTTCACCGGCACGAAGGGGATCGAGCGCGGGCTTGGCCCGATCCGCGCGCGCTATGCGGAGCGGTATCGCGAGCAGTTCGGTCCAGATCCCCGGCCAAACCGAACGCGGCTGAGCTTTTCGTTTGAGGATTTCCGGATGATCGGGGCCGATCATGCGCATGTGATCGCGCGCTGGACGCTCACGCCCGTCGCCGGCGGCCCGGCGATGACGGGCATGACTTCCCTGCTGTTTCACCGCGAAGCGGGCGGGTGGAAGATCGTCGCGGATCACAGCAGCTGATGAACGATCCCCGCGACCTTTCCGGCGTCTGGTACGGTCGCTATTTCGCGACCTCATGGGGCGTCGAGGAGAACAGCTTCATCGCGCATCTTGAGGATGAGGGCGGCGCGTTCGTCGGCACGATCACCGAACCGGATACCACCGGCGCCGCCGATATCCGCCGCGCCTTTATCGACGGGTCGCGCAGCGGCGCGTCGCTGCGCTTCACCAAGCAATATGATCCCGCCGGGCCGCTGGCCCATGCGGTTGCCTATAGCGGGACCGTCACCGACGACGGGACCGAGGTGACCGGCGAATGGCGGTTTTCCGGCTATCATGGCAGCTTCGTCATGTGTCGCGAGATATTCAGCTATGACGAGCTGGAGGAGCGCGCCGAGACCGAACTGGATGCGCCGATCGCGGTCGATGCCGACGATCGCCGGCTGCGCTGACGCCTATTCGCCGAAGGAGACCCCGAATGACCCACCAGCGCGGCCTGGCCGCGATGCTGACGCTGCTGTTCGTCGCGATTCCCGCGTCCGCCCAGGAAAGCGCGCCCGACCGCTCGCAGGATGTCGCGTGGCACAACCGCCAGATGCTCGCGCTGGCGCAGCGCCATGGCGGCGCCGGCTGGCACGTCACCGCCAGTGGCCTGCGCTGGCGCCTGATCGCGGGCAATGGCGCCGGCGAACATCCCGGTCCGGCCGATCGCGTCACGGTCCACTATACCGGCACCTTCACCGACGGGGTCGAGTTCGACAGTTCGGTCCGGCGCGGCACGCCCGCCACCTTTCCCCTGAACCGCGTCATCCGCGGTTGGACCGAGGGGGTTCAGCTGATGGGTGTCGGCGACAAGGCCGAATTCGCGATTCCCATGGACCTGGCTTACGGCCCCGGCGGGCGTGGGCCGATCCCGGGCGGCGCGACGCTGTTGTTCACGGTCGAACTGCTGGGGATCGAGCGGGCGGCGGCGGAGTAGGGCTTCGCCGGCGCGAGGTCGAAAAAACGCGCGCGCCGATTGAACCGGACAATCGCGCTCGCCCACCTTATCCTCGAAAACCGAAAGGGGGGTGGGCGATGGCGCGGGAGGCGTCCCGATTGCTGGACGAGTATCTGGTGGTCTCGGCGCAGGCCGGCGACCGCCGCGCCTTTGCGCAGCTCGTCGCGCGCTGGCACAAACGGCTGATCGTGCATGCGTGGCGCCTGACCGGCGACCC
Source organism: Sphingomonas sp. (assembly GCF_019635455.1). GTDB lineage: Bacteria > Pseudomonadota > Alphaproteobacteria > Sphingomonadales > Sphingomonadaceae > Sphingomonas. The sequence goes on from NZ_JAHBZJ010000005.1 coordinate 202,174, forward strand.
GGACAGCGCGCGCGACGCGGCCCAGACCGGCTGGAGCGAGATCGTCCGCGGTCTCGCTCGACTGAACGACGCGCGCGCCTTTCCCGCCTGGGCCTATCGCATTGTCTCGCGCGTCTGCGCGAAGCAGGCGCGGCGTGAACGCGGGCGGCGCCTGCTGGCCGAGGCGATCGGGGCCGAGCCTGCGCCCGAACCGATCGGCCCCGATGCGGGCGTGGAGCACGACCGGCTTCGCGCCGCGATCCGCGCGCTGCCGCCCGATCAGCGCGCCGCGATCGCGCTCTATCATTTCGAGGAATTGAGCGTCGCCGAAGTCGCGGTCGCGCTCGACGTGTCGGCGGGCACGGTCAAGACCCGCCTGATGCACGCCCGGCGTAAACTCCGCGCCGCGCTGGAAGGAGAAGAGACATGCGGGATATCGACGCGCTGATCGGCGACGCACTGGATCAGGAGGAGCGCGACCTGCTCGCCCGGATCGGCGACGAACCGGGTTTCGTGCGACAGGCGTTCGGCCTGTTCGGCGGCCCGACCGGCTGGGCCAATATCGTACTGGCGGTCGCGCAATTGGTGATGTTCGTCGGTGGCATTTGGGCGGCGTGGCACTTCTTCGAGGCCGCCGATCCGCTGACGGCGCTGCGCTGGGGCCTGCCTGCCGCGACGCTGCTGATCATGGCGATGGTGACGAAGATGGTGTTCCTGCCGGTCATGTACACGCAACAGGTGATGCGCGAGCTCAAGCGGTTCGAAGTGCTGATGGCGTCGCGGAAGGCGTAGACGTCACTCCGGCACAGGGACCGGGGCGCCGGACGGGAAGGTGCGCCTTCAGCCCAGCGTTTCGAACGCCCCGGTCTCGAAATCCGCCTCGATCATTGCGACGATCTTTTCCGCGACCGTCTCGGGCGGCTTCACGCTCTCCGGCGCCTCGCCGGGATAGGCGCGCGCACGCATTCTGGTCCGTGTCGCGCCGGGGTTCAGCAACGCGACGCGTACGCGGGTGAGGTTCTTCACCTCGTCGCCATAGCTCAGCAACAGATTCTCGAACGCCGCCTTGCTGGCGCCATAGAGGCCCCAATAGGCGCGCGGGCTGCGCCCGACGGTGGAGGTAAGGCCGATGACGCGCCCCGCATCCGCCTTGCGCAGCAGCGGATCGAACGCGCCGATCAGCGCCGCCTGTGCGCTGACATTGAGCGCCAGGACCTTGGCGACCTCCTTGGCGTCGAACGCCGATACCGCCGCCAGCGTGCCGAGCGCCGCGGCATTCAGCACCAGGATGTCGAGCCTGCCCCAGCGTTCTGCGACAGCAGCGGCAAGGCGGGGAATCGCGTCGGTTTCGATGAGGTCCATCGGCGCGATCGTTGCGGATCCGCCGGCGGCGTGGATCGCCTCTTCCACCTCCTCAAGCCCGCCCGGCGTGCGCGCGGTCAGCACCACATGCGCGCCGGCGCGGCCCAGCGCGATCGCGGTCGCCGCGCCGATCCCGCGGCTTGCGCCGGTGACGAGCGCGATCCGCCCGGAAAACTGCGTGTCGCTCATGTGAAGTCTCAGGCCGGTTCGTCGAGCAGGGCAAGCTGGCTGGCCGCCTGCTCGTCATGGTCGGTCAATTGGGTGGGATAGTCGCCGGTGAAGCAGGCGTCGCAATATCGGGGCAGCACATCGGCGCGCCGCGCCTCGCCCAGCGCCCGATACAGGCCGTCGATGCTGACAAAGGCGAGGCTGTCGGCCTGAATGAAGCTGGCCATGCCGGCGACATCCATCTTCGCCGCCAGCAGTTTCGACCGTTCGGGCGTATCGACGCCATAGAAGCAGCTGTGCGTGGTCGGCGGGCTGGCGATGCGCATATGGACCTCTGCCGCGCCAGCCTCGCGCATCATCTCGACGATCTTCAGGCTGGTCGTGCCGCGCACGATCGAATCGTCGATCAGCACGATCCGCTTGCCCTGGATCAGCGCGCGATTGGCATTGTGCTTCAGCTTGACGCCCAGATGGCGAACCTTGTCCCCCGGCTGGATGAAGGTGCGCCCGACATAGTGCGATCGGATGATGCCCAGTTCGAACGGGATGCCCGATTGCTGCGCATAGCCGATGGCGGCCGGAACCCCCGAATCGGGGACCGGGACGACCAGATCGGCCTCGACCGGCGCTTCATCGGCGAGTTCGGCGCCGATCGCCTTGCGCACGGTATAGACCGAGCGGTCCTGGGCGATCGAATCGGGGCGGCTGAAATAGACCCATTCAAAGATGCAGGGGCGCGGCGCGATCGCGGTGAACGGGCGCAGCGAGCGCATCTCCCCGTCGCTGACGATGACCAGCTCGCCCGGCTCGACATCGCGGACATAGTCGGCGCCGACCACGTCGAGCGCGACCGTTTCGGAGGCGAAGATATAGGCATCGCCCAGCTTGCCCATCACCAGCGGGCGGATACCCAGCGGATCGCGACAGGCGATCATCCCCTCCGCCGTCATGCAGATCAGCGAATAGGCGCCCTCGACCTGTTTGAGCGCATCGATGAATCGATCGAGCAGGTCGCGATAGCCGCTGGTCGCGACAAGGTGGATGATCGTTTCGGTATCGGACGTGGACTGAAAGATCGATCCGCGCCGGATCAGCTCGCGGCGCAGGTGCATCGCGTTCGAGATATTGCCGTTATGCGCCACCGCGAACCCGCCGCTCGCCAGTTCGGCGTAGAGCGGCTGGACGTTGCGGAGCGCGGTTTCGCCGGTCGTCGAATAGCGGACATGGCCGCACGCGACGCTGCCCGGCAGGCCACGGATGATGTCGTCGCGATCGAAATTGCCCGCCACATGCCCCATCGCGCGATGGGTGTGAAAGGCGGTGCCGTCCCAGCTGGTGATGCCGGCGGCTTCCTGCCCCCGGTGCTGGAGCGCGTGGAGGCCGAGCGCCACCAGCGCGGCGGCGCCATCCGCGCCGGCGACGCCGAAAACGCCGCATTCCTCGCGCAGCTTGTCGCCGTTCCGGTCGGGATGTTCAAAAGGATGTGTGGTCAGCATCGGCCCTGTCGTGGGGAGTCGTGGTCGATCCGCGGGCATATAGGCGCTCGATCCGCACTTGTCGCCCCTTTGTCACATCCGCGCGCGGACCCGTTCGCCGGCCGTCGCGTTGATCGGGTATCAATCGCAAGGAGACGGACGATGGCCAGCGAACACGGTCCCCAGATCAAGAATGACGAAATGTACGAAATGCTGCGCGATGCCGGTGCGTCGAAGGAAAAGGCGGCGCGGATCGCCAACGCCCAGGATAACGGCACGCTCAACCATGACAGCCGGCATCTCGAAGACCGCACGGTCAAGGAGCTGTATGACGAAGCGCAGGAGATCGGCATCGAGGGGCGGTCGGACATGACCAAGCAGGAATTGATCGACGCGATCCGCGACCGTTGACGCCGTACGGCCGAGGATTTCCGGTAGCGAAGGGGAGGGCGCCCTAACTCCCACGCTGTTCGTGACAATCGATGATAACCCGATCCGTGATCGATTATCCCACTCGCACTGACCTGTTTAACTCGTTTCCGGCGGAATGCCTCTGCCGATAGCTTGATCGCCAGACACACCGACAATGGAGAAGTTGCCATGGACGCGAAGACCGGAGAGATGAGCGGGGGTTGCCCGATGCATGGCGCTGGCGGCGTCCGCGCGCTGCTGGGCCGCACCAACAAGGACTGGTGGCCCGAGATGCTGGCGACCGAGATCCTCAATCCCAATGGCCCCTCCAATCCGATGGGCGCCGATTTCGACTATGCCAAGGCGTTCAAGTCGCTCGACTATGACGCGCTGAAGGCCGACCTGACCGCGCTGATGACCGACAGTCAGGATTGGTGGCCGGCCGATTATGGCCATTACGGCCCGTTCTTCATCCGCATGGCGTGGCACGCCGCCGGCACCTATCGCACCGCCGACGGCCGTGGTGGCGCCAATAGCGGGCAGCAGCGCTTCGCGCCGCTCGACAGCTGGCCCGACAACGGCAATCTGGACAAGGCGCGCCGCCTGTTGTGGCCGATCAAGCGCAAATACGGGAACAAGATCAGCTGGGCCGATCTGTTCATTCTGACCGGCAATGTCGCGATCGAGAGCATGGGCGGCCCGGTGTTCGGCTTTGGCGGCGGCCGCGCCGACGTCTATGAGCCGGAGCGCGACATTTACTGGGGCAGCGAGGACAAATGGGTGAACGAAGGCGTTCAGACCCGCATCGCCCCCGAACATGGCATGCAAGAGATCGAGGGGCCGCTCGCCGCGATCCAGATGGGCCTCATCTACGTCAACCCGGAGGGGCCGCAGGGCAATCCGCATGACGACGCGGGCATGGCCCGCGACATGAAGGAAACCTTTGCCCGGATGGCGATGAACGCAGAGGAGACCGTCGCGCTCACCGCCGGCGGCCACACCTTTGGCAAGGCGCATGGCAATGGCGATGCGTCGCTGCTGGGCGCCGCGCCGGCGGGCGGGGACCTTGCCGCGCAAGGCTTTGGCTGGGTCAGCAGCCATGAAAGCGGCGGGATCGGGGAGCATACCGTCACCAGCGGGATCGAGGGGGCGTGGACCAATACGCCGCGCGAATGGACCGAGAATTATTTCCGCCTGCTGTTCGACTATGAATATGAGCTGGTGAAGTCCCCCGCCGGCGCGAACCAGTGGCAGCCGATCGATCAGAAGGAAGAGGACATGGCCCCGGCGGCCTGGGACCCGTCGATCAAGGTCCCGACGATGATGACCACCGCCGACATGGCGTTGAAGCGCGATCCCGAATTCCGCGCGATCAGCGAACGATTCCGCAAGGATCATGAGGCGTTCAAGGATGCGTTCGCGCGTGCCTGGTTCAAGCTGACCCATCGCGACATGGGGCCGAAGGTCCGCTATCTCGGCCCGGACGTTCCCGCCGAGGACCTGATCTGGCAGGACCCGGTCCCCGCCGGCACCATGCCGTCGGACGCGGACGTGTCGGCGGTGAAGGCAAAGATCGCGAA
>NZ_JAHBZJ010000006.1 GCF_019635455.1 Sphingomonas sp.
GGGTGGAGCAGCCCGGTAGCTCGTCAGGCTCATAACCTGAAGGTCGTTGGTTCAAATCCAACCCCCGCAACCAATCACTCGACAAAGCCGCCTTCGGGCGGCTTTTTGCGTTTCCGGCGCGCTGGATCGCGGGACGCGGGCGGGCTAACGCGATCGGCATGCGCCACGACGATAACCTCACCGCCCCCCGCCGGACCTTCGTCACCCATCTCGAATGCGCGATGACGGGCGCGTGCTATGACGCCGACCGGCTCCACGGGCTTTCGCAGGCGGGTCGCCCGCTTCTCGTCCGCTACGACCTTGCGGGCGTGGGCGCGGCGCTGTCGCCCGCGGAACTGGCCGCGCGGCCGGCAGATCTGTGGCGCTACCGCGAATTGCTGCCCGTGCGGAACGCGGCGAACATCGTCAGCCTGGGTGAAGATGCGACGCCGATCGTCCCGCTTCCCCGCGTCGGTCGGGGTGCCGGCGCGGCGGACCTGTGGGTCAAGGATGAGGGGCGCCTGCCCACCGGTTCGTTCAAGGCGCGTGGCCTGGTCATGGCACTGTCGATGGCGAAGGAGCTTGGCGTCACGACGATCGCGATGCCGACCAACGGCAATGCCGGCGCGGCGGCCGCCGCTTATGCCGCCCGGGCGGGGATTGAGGCGGTGATCTTCTGTCCCGACGACACGCCGGAAATCAACGTGCGTGAGATCGCGGCGCTCGGCGCGCGTGTCTATCGCGTCAACGGGCTGATCGACGATTGCGGCAAGCTGGTCGCGGCGGGGAAGGAGGCGAACGGATGGTTCGACCTCTCGACGCTCAAGGAACCCTATCGGATCGAGGGCAAGAAGACGATGGGCCTCGAACTCGCCGAACAGCTTGGCTGGCAATTGCCCGACATCATCTTTTATCCCACCGGCGGCGGCACCGGCCTGATCGGCATGTGGAAGGCATTTTCCGAGATGGAGGCGCTCGGCTGGATCGGTGCGAAGCGCCCGCGCATGGTGGCGGTGCAGGCCGAGGGGTGCGCCCCGATCGTGCGCGCCTGGGAAGAGGGCGCGCGCCACGCGACCCGCTGGGAGGATGCGCACACCGTCGCCGCAGGGATCCGCGTGCCACAGGCGGTGGGCGATTTCCTCATCCTCGACGCGGTCCGCGAAAGCGGCGGTTTCGCGATGGCGGTTGGCGATGCCGCGATCCTCGAAGCGGTCGAGGATGCCGCGCGGCTCGACGGCATGCTGCTCTGTCCGGAAGGCGGTGCGACGCTCGCGGCGTGGCGGCGCGCGATCGCCGAGGGCCTGGTTTCGCCCGACGAACGCGCGCTTCTGTTCAATTGCGCCACCGGCCTCAAATATCCGATGGAGGATCGCTCGCGCCTGCTCGACCGGCACGCACCAATCGATTTCGCCGCGCTTTAACGCGCGTCCTTCACCCACAACATCGCGATCGCGGCGGCAACCAATGTGGCCGCGGCAAAGGCCATGGTCCAGATCGGCTCCTGCGGGAAGAAGTGCTTCATGATCGATCCCATCACCGTCGCGACGAGCAGTTGCGGCACGACGATGAAGACGTTGAACAGCCCCATGTAAACGCCCAGCTTCGCCTGGGGCAGGCTGGAGGCGAGGATGGCATAGGGCATGGCCAGGATCGACGCCCAGGCGATTCCGACGCCGATCTCGCTGACGATCAGCCAGTGTGGATCATGGATGACGAAGAAGCTGCCATAGCCCGCCGCACCGCACAGCAGGCCGACGATATGCGTGCGCGCCTTGCCGATGCGCGCGGAGAGGAGCGGGAGCAGCGTCAACGCGGCGACGGCGGCGACCCCGTTATAGACGGTGAACAGCACCCCGACCCAGTTCGCCCCCTCCTGAAAGCGCGGATCGCTCGCGTCCGCCGCGCCGTAAAAATATTGGGCGACCACCGGGGTCGTGTTGATCCACATGATGAACAGCGCCGACCAGCTGAAGAACTGGGCGACGGCGAGCCGCTTCATCAGCGTCGGCATGCCGGAAAAATCGCCGACGATGTGGCTCAGCATGTTGGCCGTCCGCCCGCTCCGCGCCAGCCCACGGGCGGTCAGGCTGGCAATGCCATAGGCCGCCAGCAGGCCGCCGAGCAGATACATCTCCTTCTCAAGGTCCAGCCACAGGACAAGAAGGGTGACCGCCAGGCCCCCGCCGATCCAGGCAAGCCCGCCGACCGGTCCGCGTGTCGCCAGCGCCCGCATCGCCGCGCCGCCGTCATCGGCCTCGCGCCCGTCGAACGCCGCCATTTCGTCCGGCGCATATTCGCGGGTCGATACCACCGTCCACAACACGGCGAGGAACAGCGCGCCGCCGCCGAACCAGAAGGCATAGCGGACCGTATCCGGAATGGTCCCGACCGGTGCCGCGTTCGACACGCCCAGATGTTCGAGCGCCCATGGAAAGATCGATCCGACCACCGCGCCCGCGCCGATGAACGCGGTTTGCACCGCATAGCCGGCGCTGTGCTGGTCCTTGCGCAGCATGTCGCCGACAAAGGCGCGGAACGGCTCCATCGAAATGTTGAGCGACGCGTCGAGCAGCCAGAGCATTATCGCGGCAAAGAGCAGGACATGCGCCAGCGGCATCGCGAACAGCGCAAGTGCGGCCAGAATCGCCCCGGCCAGGAAATAGGGCCGTCGTCGCCCCAGCCGGCCCAGCCACGTGCGGTCGCTCATATGGCCGATCACCGGCTGGATCAAAAGGCCGGTCAGCGGCGCGGCGATCCACAGCGCGGGCAGATTGTCGATCTCGGTCCCCAGCGACTGGAAGATGCGACTCATATTGGCGTTTTGCAGGGCAAAGCCGATCTGGATGCCGAAGAATCCGAACGAGATGTTCCACAGGCCGGCAAGGCCCTGGCGCGGTTTTTCCATGTAAGTTCCTCGGTTCGGGTTCAGGCGGGCGCGCCGCACGATCGACGCACGATCAGGCGCGCGGGCAACAGGATGTCATGGACCCGCTCTTCGCGGATGCGGCCGAGCAGCGTTTCGACAAGCGTGCGGCCGGCCGCGCGCGTATCCTGCATGACCGTGGTGAGCGGTGGGTTGGTGAAGCTCGCCGGGGCGATATCGTCGAAGCCGACCACCGCGACATCCTCGGGTACGCGGCGCCCGCTCGCGCTGAGCGCGCGCATCGCGCCGATCGCGATCAGGTCGCTCGCCGCCAGGATCGCGTCGAAGGTTTCGCCGCTCGCGATCAACGCTTTGGCAGCGGCGGCGCCGGCTTCTTCCGATGTGATCGCGTCGAACAGCAGCCGCGCGCGCGGAATGATCCCCGCTTCCTTCAGGGCGGCGACATGGCCGCGATAGCGGTCGTGAAATTCGGGATAGTGGCTCGATGCGGTGCCGAGAAAGGCAATGTTGCGCCGGCCGAGGCCGATCAGGTGCCGGGTCGCCTCGCGCCCGCCACCATGATTGTCGCATCCCACCGTCAGGCCGATCCGCTCCGACTGGACCGACCCCCAGCGCACGAAATGCGTCCCCTGCGCGATCAGTTCGGCCAGCTTCCCCCGATACAGCTCATAATCGCCATAGCCGAGCAGGATCAGCCCGTCCGCACGGCGCGAATCCTCATATTCCTGATGCCAGTCGCTGCCCAGCTGCTGGAACGATACCAGCATGTCCTGCCCGTGATCGGCACAGGCGCGCATGATCGACCCCAGCATCGACAGGAAGAAGGGGTTGATCGCGCTGTCGTCCGTCGTCTCGTCCTGAAAGATCAGCACGGCGAGCGTTTCGGCATGGCGGCTGCGCAGGTTCGACGCCGCCTTGTCGACCCGGTAATTCAGCCGCTGGGCGATCGCCTCGATCCGTTTGCGCGTGGCTTCGTTCACGCCCGGGCCGCCGCGCAGCGCGCGCGATACGGTCGGCTGGGACACGCCGGCCAGATGGGCGATATCGAATGAAGTCGGCTTGCGCTGCATGGCCCGGCGTTCGTCCTCCCGTCCGCGAATGTTTCCCCCGCTGGACCATCCCGGACTTCACTCCACTTCGCCTTCCGCGTCAATGTTGCGCACGGGCCACGCTTTGGGCGTGCGCCAATGAATACGTATTCGGGTCGCTGGCGATCCGGCGCGGTTGCGGGGATTAGGGCGGCAAGGCGCCGCGTCCGGCGCACATATCCGGCGATCATCCAGCCGGGACTGGGGAGGATTTATGCGTCGATTGACCCGTGGCGGCCGTGCCGCCATTTTCCATTTCGCGACCAGCGGCAGCGCGATCGCCGCGTGTCTGGTCCTTGCCGCGCCGGCAATGGCGCAGGACGCGCCGGCCCCTGCCGATGACGGCATGGCGGCGCAGGACAACGGCATCGTCGTCACCGGATTCCGCGCCGCGCTGGAAAGCGCGGTCAGCACCAAGAAGCGCGCCGACCAGATCGTCGAGTCCGTCTCCGCCGAGGATATCGGCAAGCTGCCGGACGCATCGATCGCCGAATCGATCGCGCGCCTGCCGGGCCTGTCGTCGCAGCGGGTCGCGGGACGCGATTCGGTGATCTCGGTCCGTGGCTTCGGTCCCGATTTCGCGACCACCACGCTCAACGGCCGGCTCCAGACCTCGACCAACGACGCGCGCGCGGTCGAATTCGACCAGTTCCCGGCCGAAGTCGTCAATGGCGTCGATATCTACAAGTCGCCCAAGGCGTCGCTGGTCGGCCAGGGCCTCGCCGGGTCGGTCGATATCCGCACGATCCGCCCGCTCAGCGTGTCGAAGAACGTGTTCGCGGTCGGCGCGAAGGGCATCTATGTCGATAATGGCAAGCTGAACCCCGGCTCGCACGACTTCGGCTATCGCCTGAACGCGACCTATATCGGCAAGTTCATGGACGACCGGCTCGGGATCGCGATCTCGGCGGCCTATCTCAACGAGCCGTATCAGGAAAAGGACGAGCGCTCCTGGGGCTATCCGGGCAGCGGCACCGCCGCCGACCCCTATGTGATCGGTGGTCTGGAGAGCAACAACATCTCCACCGATCTCAAGCGGCTGGGCCTGACCGGTACGCTGCAATATGAGTTCACGCCGAACCTGACGCTGACGATCGACGGCTTCTATTCGAACTTCAAGGACAGCCAGACCAAGCGCGGCGTCGAGATTCCGCTCGCCTGGGGCGGCGCGGCGCTGTCCAACGCGACGGTGCAGAACGGCGTCGTCACCGCCGGCACCTTCGCCAACGTCCCCTCGGTCGTGAACAACAAGGCGTATGACAAGAATGCCGACCTTTATTCGGTCGGCGGCAATCTGGCGTGGAAGGGCGACAGCGGCTGGGGCGCGATGGTCGATATCGGCTGGTCGCGCACCGACCGCGTCGAAACCGAGATTCAGACCAATGCCGGCACCGGCCCGGGCGCGGCGGGCGCGAACGACACGATCGCCTTTACCCAGGGTCCGGACGGCATCTTCGTCACCAGCCACCAGATCGATTATTCCAATACCGGCCAGATCTTCATCACCGATCCCAATGGCTGGGGCGGTGGTGCGCCCGGTGGGCGTCAGCACGGCTATCTCAACAACCGCACCGTCGATGACGAAATCCTGCAATTCTCGGGCGAGGTCAGCCGCGAGTTCGAAGGCGCGCCGGTCAGCGCGCTGCACTTCGGCGGCAGCTATGTCAGCCGCGACAAGTCGCTGACCCCCGACGAATATTATCTGCGCATCGCCGGCACGGCGTTGCAGGCGGCGGTTCCCCAGCAATATCTGCTCTCGCCGATCACCAGCTGGGTCGGCCTGGGCAAGGTGCTCAGCTACGACATGCGCGGCATGCTGGCGGGCGGGTTCTTCGACCGCGTGGCGAACACCAGTGAGGGCGTTCGCGCCAAGGCGTTCCAGCTGAGCGAGGATGTCGCGTCCGTCTATGCGATGGCCGACCTTCAGGGGACGTTCGGCGGCGGCACCATCTCGGGCAATATCGGCGTCCGTGCGGAGCATACCGACCAGACCTCGGACGGCTTCATCGTCACCGCGGCGAACGGCATTCAGCCCTATTCGGACGGTGCGAAATTCTGGGACGTGCTGCCCAGCGCCAACGTCTCGTTCCGCTGGGATTCGGGCTTCGTCGTGCGGCTCGCCGCCGCGCGGGAGATCATGCGCCCGCGCATGGACGATATGGCGGCGAAGTTCAGCTATGGCTACGACACCAATCTCGGCATCATTTCGGGAAGCAGCGGCAACCCGCGCCTGCGCCCCTATCGTGCGCTGGCGTTCGACCTGAGCCTCGAAAAATACTGGGGCAACAAGGGCTATGTCGCCGCCCAGTTCTTTTACAAGGCGCTGGATTCCTTCGTCTATCAGGCACAGGCGCCCTATGACTGGAGCGGCTTCCCTAATCCGGGCGTTCCCGGCGGCGGGCCGGTCACCAACCTTCAGGGCGTGATCACCTTCCCGATCAACGGCAAGGGCGGCACGATCTATGGCGTCGAAGTCGCCGGCACGCTGCCGTTCGAAACCTTCGTCTCCGCGCTCGACGGGTTCGGGATCACCGGCGGCGTCAGCTACACGATCCCCGAAGTCGCGCCCAGCCCGGGTGCGGATCCGGAGGATATTCCCGGCTATTCGCGCTGGGTGGCGAACGGCACCGCCTATTTCGAGAAATGGGGCCTGAACGTGCGCGGCTCGATCCGCTACCGCTCGACCTATCGCGGCGATTTCACCACTTTCGACGGCAATCCGGATCGTCGTCGGGTGCGTGGCGAAACGCTGTTCGACGCGCAGATCGGTTATGATTTCCAGCCGGGTAGCGCGCTCGAAGGGCTGTCGGTGTTCGTCCAGGGGCAGAACCTCACCAACGAGCCGTTCGTGTCCTATGACAAGAACAACCCGGTGACGGTGCTGAACTATCAGACCTTCGGGCGCCGCTTCTACCTGGGCGCGACCTACAAGTTCTGATGCTCCTCGTGGCTCCCGCTGCGCTATCGTCGCAGCGGGAGCCGCCCCCGACGGCTCGAGCAGCGGGACAGGATCATGACGCCAAGCAACCGCATCATCGTCGTCGGCGGCGGCACCGCGGGCTGGATGACGGCGGCGGCACTCGCGCGCTTCTGCCATCCGGCGCGCACCGTCACGCTGGTCGAATCGGATGCGATCGGGACGGTCGGCGTCGGCGAGGCGACGATCCCCGCGATCCGCAATTTCAACAACGCGCTCGGTATCGACGAGGCCGCGTTCCTGGCCGCGACCGGCGGCACCTACAAGCTCGGCATCGCGTTCGAGGGGTGGGGCGCCCCTGACGAGGCCTATATGCACGCGTTCGGCGTGGTGGGGCGCGGGCTGGGCCTGCTGCCCTTTCACCATTACTGGCTTCGCGCGCGCGCGGATGGCCTGGCCAAGCCGCTCGGCCACTATGTCTTCAACACGGTGGCGTGCGGTGCCAATCGGTTTGCGCATATCGATCGTGCGGATGACAGCCCGCTTCCCCCGGTCCCCTATGCCTTTCATTTCGATGCCGGGCTGTACGCGAAATTCCTGCGCGGCTTTGCGGAGGCGCGCGGCGTCATCCGGGTCGAGGGGCGGATCGATCATGCCGAACGCAGCGCGACCGGCGACATCGCGGCGGTCGTACTGGACGGCGGAACGCGGGTCGCGGGCGATCTGTTCATCGACTGTTCGGGATTTGGCGGGCTGCTCATCGAACGCGAGATGCAGGCCGGGTTCGAGGACTGGAGCCACTGGCTGCCCTGCGACCGCGCGGTCGCGGTGCCGTGCGAAAGCGTCGCGCCGCTGGTCCCCTATACCCGCTCGATCGCGCGCAGGGGCGGCTGGCAGTGGCGGATACCGTTGCAGCACCGGATCGGCAACGGCCATGTCTTTTCGTCGGCACATCTGAGCGAGGACGAGGCGACGGCGACGCTGCTCGCCAATCTCGACGGGGCGCCGACCGCCGAACCCCGGACGTTGCGGTTCAGCACCGGGAAGCGGCGGCGGGCGTTTGTCGGCAATGTCGTCGCGATCGGCCTGTCGTCCGGCTTTCTGGAGCCGCTCGAATCGACAAGCATCCATCTCATCCAGACCGGAGTGAACCGGCTGCTCGACCTGCTGCCTGCCGGCCCGGTCAGCGCGGCGACGCGCGACGAATATAACCGCCAGTTCGATGCCGAAATGGCGTCGATCCGCGATTTCATCATCCTCCATTATCACGCCAATGGCCGGATCGGCGAGCCGCTCTGGGATCAGGTCCGTGCCATGCCGATCCCCGACAGCCTGACCGAACGTCTCGACCTGTTTCGCGCGGAGGGGCGCATCTTTCGCCGCGGCGACGAGCTGTTCGACGTTCCCGGATGGGTGCAGGTGATGATCGGCCAGGGGGTGATCCCCCGGCACTGGCACCCGATCGCCGATCAGGCCTCTCCGGAAAGCCTGCGCACGTTCCTCGACACGATCGAGGGCGCGTACCTCAAGGATGCCGGGCGGCTGCCCGAACATGCCGCCTATATCGCCCGCTTCGCCCCCATGCCCCCGCAGCAGGAGCCCGTATGATGAGAGTATCCGCCGCCCTGACGACCGCCCTGCTGGCGGCCTGTGCGCTGCCCGCCGCCGCACAACAGGCCGAACCCGCGGAACTTCGCGCGCGCCCGGCGGAGGCTGAAGTCCTCTATTTCCTGTTGCCCGACCGGTTCGAAAACGGCGATCCGTCGAACGATCGCGGCGGGCTGGCCGGCGGACCGTTGCAGACCGGGTTCGATCCGACGCGAAAAGGGTTTTTCCATGGCGGCGATCTGGCCGGCCTGATCCGCAGGCTCGACTATATCCAGGGGCTGGGCGCCACCGCGATCTGGCTGGGTCCGATCTACAAGAACAAGCCGGTCCAGGGCGGTCCGGGCGAGGAATCGGCGGGATATCACGGATATTGGATCACCGATTTCACCCGCGTCGATCCGCATTTCGGGTCGAACGCGGAGATGAAGGCGTTCGTCGATGCGGCGCATGCGCGCGGCATCAAGGTCTATCTCGACATCATCACCAATCACACCGCCGACGTGATCCAGTATCGCGAATGCCCGACGAGCGCGTGCGCATATCGCAGCCGGGCCGACTATCCCTATCAGCGTCGCGGGGGCATCAAGGGCGCGGCGATCAATCCCGGATTCCTGGGCGACAATGTCCAGACCGCGGAGAATTTCGCGAAGCTGACCGATCCGACCTACGCCTATACCCCCTATGTGCCACCGGCGGAGCGCACCGTGAAGGTGCCGGCGTGGCTCAACGACCCGATCTGGTATCACAATCGCGGCAACACGACGTTCAAGAACGAGAGCTCGACGATGGGCGATTTTGTCGGGCTGGACGATCTGATGACCGAAAATCCGCGCGTCCTCGCCGGATTTATCGACATTTACGGCGCCTGGATCGACCGGTTCGGGATCGACGGCTTCCGCATCGATACCGCCCGGCATGTGAACCCGGAATTCTGGCAAGGGTTCACCACGGCGATGCTGGCCCGCGCGGCGGCAAAGGGCATCCCCAATTTCCATATCTTTGGCGAGGTCGCCAATGAAGGGGATGTGGGCGACCTGGCGGTGCATACCCGCGTCCACAAACTGCCCAGCGTGCTCGATTTCGGGTTTCGCGCGGCGGTGCAGGCGACGGTGGCCGGCGACAGGGGGACCGACATCCTTGCCGACCTGTTCGACCGCGATCCGCTTTATGAAGGCGGCGCGGCAGCGGCGTTGCGCCTGCCGACCTTTATCTCCAACCACGATCATGGCCGTTTTTCGACCGATGTGCGCAAGGGGCTGCCGCAGGCGGATGATGCCGAGGTGCTGGCACGCGTGAAGCTGGCGCATGCGATGCTGTTCCTGCTGCGCGGCGTGCCGACCGTCTATGCCGGCGACGAACAGGGATTTGTCGGCGACGGCAACGACCAGGATGCGCGCGAGGACATGTTCGCGAGCCGGGTCGCGGTCTATAACGACAATCGCCTGCTCGGCACCGCGAAGACCACGGCGGTGTCGAACTTCGATCCCACCCATCCGCTCTACGCCGAAATCGCGAAGCTGGCGGCGGTGCGCCGCGCGACCCCGGCGCTGTCGCGCGGGCGCCAGGTGACACGCAATTATGAGGAGACGCCGGGCCTGTTCGCGGTCTCGCGCTTCGATCCCGACAGCGGGCGCGAAGTGATGATCGCGTTCAATACCAGTGGCAAGCCGATTACCCGCCAGGTCGAGGTGGGGGCGGCCGTCACCGGCTTTACCGCGCTGGTCGGCCGCTGTGCGCCGACACCGGCCGCACCGGGCAGCGTTACCGTCACGCTGCCGCCCTTCGGCTATGTCGCCTGCGTGGCGAATGGAGGTGCGAAATGAGCGAAGCCGCTTCGCGCGCCGCCCCCCTCGCCCAGCACGACTGGTGGCGCGGCGCGGTGATCTATCAGATCTATCCGCGCAGCTTTGCGGATTCGAATGGCGACGGGATCGGCGACCTGCCGGGGATCACGGCGCATCTCGATCATGTCGCCGCGCTTGGCGCCGATGCGATCTGGCTCTCGCCCTTCTTCACCTCGCCGATGCGCGATTTCGGCTATGATATTTCGGACTATTGCGACGTCGATCCGATCTTCGGCACGCTCGCCGACTTCGATGCCCTGATCGCGCGCGCGCATGCGCTTGGCCTGCGCGTCATCATCGATCAGGTCTATTCGCATACCTCCGATCAGCATCCCTGGTTCCGCGAGAGCCGGTCGGATCGGACCAATCCGCGCGCCGACTGGTATGTATGGGCCGATGCAAAGGCGGACGGGTCGCCGCCCAGCAACTGGCAATCGGTGTTCGGCGGTCCGGCCTGGACCTGGGACGCGCGGCGGGGCCAATATTATCTGCACAATTTCCTGACCGAACAGCCCGACCTCAACCTGCACAACCCGCAGGTGCAGGACGCGGCGCTGGCGGCGGCCAAATTCTGGCTCGACCGCGGGGTCGACGGGTTCCGCGTCGATGCGATCAACTTCGCGATGCACGATCCGCTGTTGCGCGACAATCCGCCGGCGACGGATGGCGGCCCGCGTACCCGGCCGTTCGATTTCCAGCAGCATCTCTACAATCAGAGCCATCCGGATATCGTCCGGTTCCTGGAACGGCATCGCGCGCTGACCGACGGCTATGGCGGCCGGTTCACCGTCGCCGAAGTCGGCGGCCCGACGCCCGAGGCAGAGATGCACGCCTTCACGCGCGGCGACACCCGGCTCAACAGCGCATATGGGTTCGACTTTCTCTATGCGGACCGGCTGACACCCGCGCTGGTGCGCAAGGCGGTGGAGACCTGGCCCGACACGCCGGGGACCGGCTGGCCGAGCTGGGCATTCGAAAATCACGATGCGCCGCGCGCCATTTCGCGCTGGATCGATCCGCAGCATCGCGACGCCTTCGCGGCGATGAAGATGCTGCTGCTGATGAGCCTGCGCGGCAACGCCATCCTGTATCAGGGGGAGGAGCTGGGCCTGACCCAGGTCGAGATCCCGTTCGAGCGGCTTCAGGACCCCGAAGCGATCGCCAACTGGCCGCTGACGCTCAGCCGCGATGGCGTGCGCACGCCGATGCCGTGGCAGGCCGATGCGCCGGCGCTGGGGTTCAGCACGGGCGATCCGTGGCTGCCGCTCGGCGCCGACCACGCCGCGCTGGCGATCGACCGGCAGGCGGGAGACCCCGGCTCGCTCCTCAACCTGACGCGCGATCTGGTCGCGTTGCGCGCCGCCAATCCGGCGCTGCGTGCCGGAGCGATGCATGTGGAGCATGCGACCGACGCGCTGCTCGTCTTTACCCGGAGCGGGGACGGGCAATCGCTGCTCTGCGCCTTCAATCTGGGTGCCGGGCCGCTCGACTGGAGGCCGGCCCAGCCCGATCGCTATCGCGTGCTGCGCGCCGTGGGTGGTGCCGATCAGGACGGCCTGCCCGCCTATTCGGGCCTGCTGCTCGCACAGATCGCCTGAACCAAGGGAGCATAGGATGCGCATGTTTTTCGCCATCGCGGCGCTGGCCGTGACCGCCCTCGCCACGCCGGCGACCGCCCAGGACAATGTCCGTGACGCGAGCGCATCGTCGCCCGACGGCACGATCCGCGTCACCCTCTCGACCGATGGCGAGGGGCGGCCGCTCTATGCCGTCACGCGCGACGGCAAGCCGCTGATCGCGCCCTCGCGCCTTGGCTTCCTCCTCGCCGACGCGCCCAAGCTCGAACGGCATTTCCGGATCGAAAGCGCAAAGACCAGCAGCTCCGATTCGACCTGGGAACAGCCCTGGGGCGAATGGAAGACGGTGCGCGATCGCCACACCGAATTGCGGATCCGGCTGAAGGAAACGACGGCGCTCGCCCGGGTGATGGACGTCGTGTTCCGCATCTTCGACGACGGCATCGGCTTTCGCTACGAATTTCCCCAGCAGGCCAATCTCAAGACGCTGAACATCGCCGACGAACTGACCGAATTCGCGGTGGCGAGCGACGGCACCGCCTGGTGGATTCCCGCCGGCGAGTGGAACCGCTACGAATATCTCTACAATCGCACGCCGGTGAGCGCGGTGGCGCAGGCGCATACCCCGATCACGATGAAGCTGGCCGACGGCACCCACCTCGCCTTTCACGAGGCGGCGCTGGTCGATTATTCGGCGATGTGGCTGCGCCGGGTTGAGGGGACGCGGTTCCGCGCGACGCTGGCCCCGGCCTCTTCGGGGCCGCGGGTGGTGCGCGACACGCCGTTCGTCACGCCATGGCGCACCGTGCGGATCGCGCCGGATGCGCCACATCTTTATATGTCCCAGCTCGAACTCAACCTCAACGAACCCAACAAGCTGGGCGATGTCAGCTGGTTCAAGCCGAGCAAATATGTCGGCGTGTGGTGGGAAATGCACCTCGACAAGGCGACGTGGAGCACCGGTCCCCGGCTGGGCGCGACCACCGCGAACGTGAAGCGCTATATCGATTTCGCGGCAAAGAACGGTTTTCGCGGCGTGCTGGTCGAAGGGTGGAATGTCGGGTGGGACGGTGACTGGTTCGACGGCGGCGACGCGTTCGACTTCGCCAAGCCGGTGCCGCAATTCGATATGGAGGCGCTGTCGCGCTATGCCGCCGCAAAGGGCGTGCATCTGATCGGCCATCATGAGACCGGGGGATCGGCGAGTCATTATGAGCGGCAGCTCGACGCCGCCTATCGCTATGCCGCCGCGCACGGCATTGAGGTGGTGAAGACCGGCTATGTCACCGATGCTGGACAGATCGATCGCATCTGGCCCGACGGCCATGTGACGCAGGAATGGCATGACGGCCAGTTCATGTCGCGCCATCACCTGAAGGTCGTCGAAACGGCGGCGAAATACCATATCGCGGTCAACCCGCACGAACCGATCAAGGATACCGGCCTGCGCCGCACCTATCCCAACTGGGTCAGTCGCGAGGGTGCGCGTGGCCAGGAATATAACGCCTGGGGCAATCCCAAGAACCCGCCCGAGCATGAGGCGAACCTGTTCTTCACCCGGATGCTCGCCGGTCCGTTCGATTTCACGCCGGGCGTGCTGAGCCTGGAGGGCAAGGGTGGCACGCCGATCCTGTCGACCGCGGCCAAGCAGCTGGCGCAATATGTCGTCCTGTATTCGCCGATCCAGATGGCGGCGGACCTGCCGGAAAACTACGCGAAATATCCCGGCGCGTTCCAGTTCATCAAGGACGTGCCGACCGACTGGTCGGATACGGTCGTACTGGCGGGCGAGGTGGGCGACTATGTCGCGGTCGCGCGCAAGGATCGCGCCGGCGCCGACTGGTATATTGGCGCGGTGACCGACGAGACGGCGCGCACGGTCGAACTGAAGCTCGACTTTCTCGACCCCGGCCGCAGCTATGAGGCGCAGATCTATCGTGACGGCGACGGCGCCGATTACCGCACCGGCACGCGTCACGCGATCGCGATCGAAAAGAAGCGCGTGAAGCGCGGGGAGACGATCAGGCTGTGGATGGCGCCGGGGGGCGGTGCGGCGATCCGCTTCGCGGCTTCTCCCAGAGGTTGAAGCTCGGCAGCACGTCGGTCGGACTGTAGGGCGGGGTTCAGGCGCGAACCCAGCCGACCTCGGGATCGTTGAAGTCGACCACATCCGCCAGCTCCCAGACGTTCGAATAGCCATAGCCGACCAGGTTGATGAACGTCTGGATATTGAGCGCCAGCGACCGTGCCTTGACCGGCACCGGGCGGCGATTGTTGCGGAAATTGTTGTTGCAATAGATCAGGATGCGGCGGCCGCTATCCGCGCCAATCGTCTTTGCGAGCGAGCCGGCATGGAAATCGGGCAGCGGCAGGTTCACCGCGCCGCCGATATGACCTTCGCGAAAGGCGGTTTCCGACCGTGCGTCGAGCAGCAGCGTCCCCGCCTCCTTCGCTTCCCGGGCGAAACGGTCGAACGGCAACAGCCGTTGCGCGCGCAATGCCCGCACGTCGCCGGTCAGCTGCTGAAACCCGCGATAGTCGATCTGGGGATTGCCGCCATCGCGCGCCTGTGCGGGAGGGCGCGGTTGCGTTTGCGGGGCGCTGCGGGCGAGCGCGGGCGCGGTGGCGCCGGCGCCGAACAGGGTGAGGAACAGGCGGCGGTGCATGGCGATCCCTTTGTCGTTGCCGGGCGTCCGGCGGATGAACCGTTGACGCGCGCCGGGTCGCGGCGCACCGTCGATCTAACGCAAGGGGGGACGCATGGCCGACGGACTGTTTCGTACGAAGATCGTGAAGGGTGCGGAGGAACATGCGCCCGAACACCGGCTGGCGGCGACGCTCAGCTGGCCCCATCTGATCGCACTGGGGGTCGGCGCGATCGTCGGCACCGGCATCCTGACGCTGATCGGCGTCGGCGCGGGCAAGGCGGGGCCGGCGGTGATCCTCTCGTTCGTGATCGCCGGCGCGATCTGTGCCTGCGCGGCGCTGGCCTATGCCGAAATGGCGACGATGATGCCGGCCTCGGGCAGCGCCTATACCTATAGCTATGCGGTGCTGGGGGAGATCATCGCCTGGGTCGTCGGCTGGTCGCTGATTCTCGAATATTCGCTGGTGGTCAGCGCGGTGGCGGTCGGCTGGTCGGGCTATGCCGCGCCGCTGCTACAGGGGTGGCTGGGCGTGCCGATGTCCGTGATGGAGGGGCCGCATGCCGGCGGCATCGTGAATCTGCCGGCGATCGGCATCATCGCGGTGGTCGCGGGGCTGCTGTCGTTCGGTACGCGGGAAAGCGCGACGCTCAATGCCGGCCTCGTCGTCGTGAAGATCGTGGCGCTCGCGGTCTTCGTCTCGGTCGCGCTTCCCTATTTCGACGCCGCGAATTTCGAACCGTTCGCGCCCTATGGCTTTGCCAAGACGGTGTCGGCGGACGGTGTCGAGCGCGGGGTGATGGCCGCCGCCGCGATCATCTTCTTCGCCTTTTACGGGTTCGATGCGATCTCCACCGCGGCGGAGGAGACGAAGAATCCGGGCCGCGATCTCGCCATCGGCATCGTCGGGTCGATGATCGCCTGTGTCGCGATCTACATGCTCGTCGCGGTCGCGGCGGTCGGCGCGGCATCCTATACCAGCTTCGCCAACAGTCCGGAGCCGCTCGCGCTGATCCTGCGCGAGTTGGGACAGCCGAAATTCGCGACCTTCCTCGCCGTATCGGCGGTCATCGCGCTGCCCACGGTGCTGCTCGGCTTCCTGTTCGGACAGAGCCGCATCTTCTTCACCATGGCGCGCGACGGAATGCTGCCGATTTCGCTCGCCAAGGTGTCGAAGCGCGGGTCGCCGGTGCGCATCACCGTCTTCACCGCGATCATCGTCAGCGTGATCGCCGGGCTGCTGCCGATCGACGAGATCGCCGCGCTCGCCAATGCCGGCACGCTGGCGGCCTTCGCCGCCGTCGCGGTGTGCATGATGGTGCTGCGTCGGCGTGCGCCCGATGCGCCGCGCATGTTCCGCACGCCGCTCTGGTGGCTGGTCGGCGGGATCGCGGTTCTCGGCTGCGCCTATCTCTTCTTCAGCCTGCCGAACAAGACGCAGCTGTGGTTCCTCGGCTGGAACCTGTTCGGTCTTGTCATCTACTTCGCCTATGCCCGCCCGCGGGTAACGGCGAAGGGAGTGGCATGACCGGCTGGCATATCGGAGTCATCGGCGGTTCGGGCCTGTATGGGGTCGATGGGATCGAGGGCGGCGAATGGGTCGATGTCGCCTCGCCCTGGGGCGAACCGTCGGATGCGATCTTTACCGGGCGGCTGGGCGATGTGCGCGTGTCGTTCCTGCCGCGCCATGGGCGGGGACACGGGATCGCCCCGTCCGACCTGAATGCCCGCGCCAATATCGATTGCCTGAAGCGGCTGGGCGTCACCGACATCCTGTCGGTCTCGTCGGTCGGCGGGCTGAGCGAGGCGCGCGCGCCGGGGACCTTCACCATCGTCGATCAGTTCATCGATCGCACGCGCGGCCGTCCATCCAGCTTTTTCGGGACCGGCATGGTCGCCCATGTCTCGATGGCCGATCCGGTCTGCCCGCGCCTGTCACAGCTTGCCGGGGACGCGGCGGAAGCGGCGGGCGCGACCGTGCATCGCGGCGGCACCTGCCTGGTGATGGAGGGGCCGCAATTCTCGACCCGCGCCGAAAGCCACCTCTATCGCAGCTGGGGCTGTTGCGTGATCGGCATGACCGCGATGCCCGAGGCGAAGCTGGCGCGGGAGGCCGAACTGCCCTTCGCGATGATCGGCATGGTCACCGACTATGATTGCTGGCGCGAGGAAGAGGCGGGCGTCGATGTCGCGCAGGTGATCGCACAGCTCTCCGCGAATGCGGCGAATGCGCGCGCGACGGTGCTGAACCTGCTGCGCGCGCTGCCGTCCGAACGGGCGCCCAGCGCGACCGATACCTGCCTCGACACAGCGTTGATCACCGCACCGCCCGCGCGCGATCCCGACCTGCTGGCGCGGCTCGACGCGGTCGCGGGGCGCGCGTTCGCGGCGGGGCGTTAGGCGCTCAGCCCAGCATCTCCGCGAGCGTGCGGGCGATATTCTCGATCGTATAGGGTTTCTGGATCACCTGGCGGCCACGATGCCGGTCGGGAAACTGCGCCTGCTCGCCATATCCGGTGGCGAACATGAACGGGATCTGCCGGTCGAACAGCGCGTCGGCGATCGGAAAGCTGTTGTTGCTGCCCAGATTGATGTCGAGGATCGCGACGCTGGGCGGATTCGCGGTAATCAGGTCGAGCGCGGCATCGACCGACGAGGCGGTCGCGACATCGTCTGCGCCCAGCCGGGTGACGATATCCTCGGCATCCAGCGCGATGATCAGGCTGTCCTCGACCAGCAGGACATTCTGCCCCTTGAGCAGGTCGGCCGGCGGATCCTCCCGATGCCCGGCGGCGGTTTGCGAAAAGCGGATCGCGGGTCCGGTCGATGATCGCGGTTCGGACACGTGGCGGGCGGGAATGCAGAAATCGGCCTCGAACCCGGTTTCGGGATAGCGCGCCTCCGCCTCGCCACCCAGATCATAGGGAAGCGAGCGTTCGATGATCGTGGTCCCAAACCCCTTCCGCGTCGGCTTGACCATCGCCGGGCCGCCAATGTCGCGCCATTGCAGCAACAGGTCGCCCCGCGCGCCGCGGTGCCAGCTGAATTCGACATGTCCCCCCGGGACAGAGAGCGCGCCATATTTGGTCGAGTTGGTGACCAGCTCATGCACCACCAGCGCCATGGTCGAAAAGGCCTGGGGGTTGAGCATCACCGGTTCGCCCTTTGCGTGAATCCGGTCGCCGCCCTCCACAAATGCACCCGATTCCGCGTCGATCAGCGTCTGTAGCGAGGCGGGACCCCAATGATCCTCGGTAATCTGATTGTGCGCGCGGGCGAGCGCATGGATGCGCCCGTCCACGACCTTGACGAAATCGCGCACCGCCTCGTCCTCGGGCTGGGCCTGCCGGATCAGCCCGCGGATCAGGCCCAGGATGTTGCGTACGCGATGATTGAGTTCGGCGATCAGCAGTTCCTGTCGCGCGCTCGCCTGCTGCCGCTCGGCCGATGCCTCGTCGGCGAGCCGCAGCACCACCTCGATCAGCGTCGCGCGCAGCGTTTCGGCAACCCGCATCTCCGACACGGAAAAGGGTTGAGAGCGCCCGCGCACCAGTTCCTTCCATTCCTCGAAGCTCTCGCGCGGGGTCAGGCGCGGGCCGTTGGGGCCATATTCGACCGGCTTGTGCGGATCGCCGGCCCAGCGGATCGAGCGGACCATCTCGGACCGGAACAGCACGACATAATCGCGCGGCGAGCGTGACACGGGAATGGCAAGCAGCCCGGCGGCGGCGCTGGAGAATTTGTCCGCGTCATCGATCAGCGAACCGATATGGTCGGTCGCGAACACCTTCCCCGCCGCGGTCGCGTTGAGCGCGCGGACGATCCGGCGGAACTCCTCGGTCGGCGGGGTGATCCCGGAAAAGGCGTAGCTGCCCGACAGCCAGACGCCGACTCCGTCGGCGGGAATGGCATGAGTCAGAATATCCGCCAGCCAGTCGGGGTCGCGCAGCAGCGCCTCGTCCGATGCGACGGCACCCAGCAACTGGTCCGAAATGTCGCGCGCGCGCCGTTCGAACTCGACCGTCTGTTGCCGTTCGCGGCTCTCCAGGCGCATCGAGAACATCTGGGCGAACAGTTCGGACACCGACCGCCGTTCGAAACTGGGGCAGCGCGGCGAATAATGGTGACAGGCGAACAGCCCCCACAGCTTGCCCTCGACCACGATCGAGA
The DNA here is from genome assembly GCF_019635455.1 of Sphingomonas sp. Lineage (GTDB taxonomy): Bacteria > Pseudomonadota > Alphaproteobacteria > Sphingomonadales > Sphingomonadaceae > Sphingomonas. The sequence goes on from NZ_JAHBZJ010000006.1 coordinate 18,713, forward strand.
TCGACAGCGAGGCATCGACGCCCATGTTTTTCAGGTATTCGATATGGATCGGCGACACCGATCGCAGCAGCGAAAGCGACAGGTCGAGCGGCTCGCCCTTCTCGTCGAGCTGGGGAACGATCGGCACCGGCGCCGCATGGACATCGGCGATCACGCGCAACAGGTTGCGGGTATAGAGGATACGCGCCTGTGCGGGGATGTCGCTGGCGGGATAGTGCAGGCCGAGAAAGCGGCCGATACCCGGCTTGCACGCCTCCGCCACCACCTCGCCCGAGCCGTCGGGCGCGAAACGATAGACCATCACCCGGTCGAATCCGATCAGCGCGCGGACCTGGCGCGCGCCTTCGCGGAAAAAGGCGGTCAGGTCGTCGCACTGGTCCAGCCGCGCGATCATCGACCGCACCGTGCCGGTCACGTCGCCGATCTCGCCGATCGATCGCTCCGCCTCGATCACGATCTGCCCGCGCGAGAGATGGACCGCGACGTCGAACCGCTCGCCGTCGGGAGTCAGTTCGATGCCGAACAATCGCTCGATCGCGTCGGCGCCGCGCAGCATGGCGGTGCGATTGCGCAATTCGTGCATCGCCGGTGCCGTGAATATCTCCGCCAGCGGCAGCCCGATCGCGTTGCCCGGCGACATGCCGATAAAGCCGGCCAGATTCTCGGACGCGCGCGCGATGATCCAGTCGGCGGTCAGGGCGATCAGAAAACCGATCGGCTGGACCGCGCCCAGAATATGGATGGGTTCGCGGTCGCAATTGGTCAGATTGACCGTCGGGGCATCACTCAAAGCAGCTCGTCCTTCCATGCCGCATCGCGCTTTCCTCGAACATCGCGAAGATGCGGCGGGCTGTGTCCGTCGCCGTAGCCCGTTGCCGTTCCGTAACTAACGCGCGATCGAGGATTTGGATCAATCCGCGCCATTTTTCGGCATCCTGGCGCGCGCCCAGAAAGCGGCGGGGCAGCGTGTCGGGGACCGATCGGACCAGCAGCTTGCCCCCCAGTCGCGCGCCTTCAAGGACATAGAGCGCGCCCAGCACCTGCGCCGCGCCGATGAGTTCGGGGGCGGAGAGCGGGGCGGGCAGGGCGGCGCCAAGCTCAGCCAGATCGGCGCGCAGCGCATCGCCGCGCTGCCGCTCCGGCCAATCCGTCACCGGCAGGTCCGGGCAGGCATCGATCGCCGCCTCGACCGGCAGCAACGCCGCGGCCTGCGCGCGCAGAAACGCGGTGTAGGATCCGCGCACGCCCAGCTCGAAGCCGGAAAAGGCCGTATCGACGCGCGCATGGTCGGGCGCGGTCGCCGCACGAAGAATCTGGCGGGCGGAAACGGGGACGTTCATCCGACCGGCTTGTGCCGCAGGCTTCGGCTCCGTCGCAAGTGATTGTTTCAGCCGGGGATCATGCCGGCGCGCGACCCGCGATATGGTGCAGGATCTCACGCCTGCGCGTGTCGCTCGCGCCCGACCATTCGGCAATTTCCCCGATCGTCCGGCGACACCCCTGGCACAGCCGGTCCGGTCCGATACGACAGATCGCGACACAGGGGCTCTGCACCCCCGGCAGCGGCGTGAATTCGAGGAAATCGTCGGCGTCGCCCGACGCGGTCACGCCGGGATCGTGAAGTTCAGGAAATCGGGAACCGGGCCGTTCCAGCCGCCGTCATCGGGACCGTGACCATCATGATGGTCACGGTCGCGCCGCCGGTCCCGCTCGGGGCGGGGCGCGCGGGCAGCGGCCGGTGCGCGATGCGGTTCACGGTCACGGCGCGTTTCGCGCTCGGCAGGCGGCGCGTCGTCCTCCGGAACGGAGTCCTTCGCGGCCGGCTTGGCTTCGCCCTTCTTTTCGCCGGCCTTCTTGCCGCGACGCGCGCGGGGCTTGTCGTCGGTCGGCTCGGCAGCAGGTACGTCGCCGATCCGCTCGATCTTCTGCCCGGTCAGCTTCTCGATATTTTCGACCGCCTCGGCATCGGCGCTGGTGACCAGCGTGTAGGCGGTGCCGGTCGCCCCCGCGCGGCCGGTGCGGCCGATGCGGTGGACATAATCATCGGGATGCCAGGGCGCGTCGAAATTGAAGACGTGGCTGACGCCCTTGATGTCCAGCCCGCGCGCCGCGACGTCCGACGCGACCAGGATGTTCACGTCCCCGGTCTTGAACCGGTCGAGTTCGGCGAGCCGCGCCGGCTGGTCCATGTCGCCATGGATCTCTGCCGAGCGGAAGCCATGTTTCTTCAGGCTCTTGTTCAGCTCGCGAACCGTCGTCTTGCGATTGCAGAAGATGATCGCGGTGCGCACATCCTCCGCGCCCAACAGGCGGCGCAGCGTCTCGCGCTTGCCGAACGCGCTGCTCGGCGCGGAAACCAGCCGCTGGGTGATGTTGATATTGGTGGTCGCGGGGCGCGCGACCTCGATCGTCTTGGGGTTCGTCAGGAACCGGTCGGCCAGCTTCTTGATCGGCGGCGGCATCGTCGCGGAGAAGAGAAGCGTCTGGCGATTGGCGGGCAGCTTCGTGCAGATATTCTCGATATCGGGGATGAACCCCATGTCGAGCATCCGGTCCGCCTCGTCGATCACCAACAGGTTGCACCCGGTCAGCAGGATCTTCCCCCGCTCGAACAGGTCCATCAGCCGGCCGGGCGTGGCGATCAGCACATCGACGCCCTTTTCCAGCGCCTTGACCTGATCGCCCATCTGCACGCCACCGATCAGCAGCGCCATCGACAGCTTGTGATGCTTTCCGTATTTTTCGAAATTCTCGGCGACCTGCACCGCCAGCTCGCGGGTGGGCTCCAGAATCAGGCTGCGCGGCATCCGCGCCCTGCTGCGCCCTTCGGCCAGCACATCGATCATCGGCAGCACGAAGCTGGCGGTCTTGCCGGTGCCGGTCTGGGCGATGCCGATCAGGTCGCGCATCATCAGCACCGGCGGGATCGCCTGGCGTTGAATGGGGGTCGGTTCGGTATAGCCGGCCTCTGTGACGGCCTTCAGCAATTCGTCAGAGAGGCCGAGATCGGCAAAGCTCATCCAGATGTCCGGAAAATATGCAGGCGACAGGCCCGCCTAACCCCGGCGCGCATCGGAGAAATGCGCCCGAAAGTCAAGGTTGGAAGGGGTCAACGCTCGGGAATCAGGGTGCGGAACGCCTGAATCCTGCATTCGCCGCCCGAACGGGAGCGGAACACGTCGCGCTTCGCGCAGACCATCCCGTCCTTGGTCGGGCGGACATAGAAGCCCGAATAGAAATCGAGCGACGGGCATTCGCGGCCCAGCTTCGCGCGCACGCGGCGCCCGCCGGCCAGCACCAGGTCCACGCTGTCGGCGCGGGTGATCGCGGCGCCGCTCACCGCCTCCATCCGCACGCATTTGTCGGCATCCCGCTCGACCCAGGTGATCGGCGGCAGCGGCGCGGCCGGGGCCGACACGCGGCGCGCGGCATCCGGGCCGGGGATGCGGATGACGATATGCTGCTGGATGCGAATCTGCGTTACCCGGCCGGGGGCCGGATCGGGCGGCACGGCAAGTCCCTCTGCCCCCATCGGCGGCAGAAAGAATGCAGTGATCGCGGCAAGCAGTTCGTTCACCATGAAGATGTGCCTCATAACGGCATCGTTTGAACAGTGGATGAATTGCCGCGCGCCATCCCGCCATGGTACCGGCGCGGCATGAACGAACAGCAGCGACAACTGGTGGCCCGGGCGGTCGAACGGTTCGGAGCAAAGGTCGCGGTGACCGATCCGGACGCGATTCGCCCGTGGCTGACCGATTGGCGCGGACGCTATCATGGCGCCGCGCCCGCGCTGCTTCAGCCGCAATCGACCGATCAGGCGGCGGCGCTGGTCGCACTCGCGGCGCAGCATGGCGTGGCGCTGGTGCCGCAGGGGGGGAATACCGGCATGGTCGGCGGCGCGACTCCGCCCGCCGACGGATCGGCGCTGATCCTGTCGACCCGGCGGATGAACGCGATTCGCCGCATCGATGCCGGCGCCGGGCTGGCGGTGGCGGAGGCGGGGGTGATCCTCGCCGAGCTGCACGGCGCGGCGATCGCGGCGGGGCAGCGCTTTCCCCTGACGCTGGGCGCGCGGGGCAGCGCGACGATCGGCGGCCTCGTCTCCACCAACGCCGGCGGCACGCAGGTGCTGCGTTTCGGGACGATGCGGGCGCTGGTGCTGGGGGTGGAGGCGGTGTTGCCGGACGGCAGCATCCATGACGGCCTGGCCCCGCTCAAGAAGGACAATCGCGGCTATGATCTCACTCAGCTGCTGATCGGGGCGGAGGGGACGCTGGGCCTGGTCACCGCCGCGACGCTCCGGCTCGTTCCGGCGGTGGCGGCGCGGGCGGTCGCGTGGGTGGGCGTCGAAACGCCACACGCCGCGCTCGCCCTGCTCCGCCTGTTCGAACGCGCGGGGGAGGTGGTCGAGAGTTTCGAGGTCGTTCCGGCGCATTCGCTCGACCTGGTGCTGCGCCACATCCCGGACACCCGCGCGCCGCTCGCCGGATCGCACCCCTGGCACGTGCTGGTCGAGGCGGTGGCGAGCGCGCCCGGCGATCGCGATCCCGGGGCGCTGATCGAAACCGTGCTGGCCGGCGCGCTGGATGCGGGCCTGATCCGCGACGCCGCGCTGGCGGCGAGCGAGGCGCAGGCCGAGTCCTTCTGGAAGCTGCGCGATTCGATTTCGGAGGCGGAACGCGCCGACGGGCCGGCGCTTCAGCACGACATCTCGGTCCCGGTCGCGGCGATGCCCGATTTCATGATCGACGGCGCGCGCGCGGTAGAGGCGCGCTTTCCCGGCACCAGCGCGGGGGCGTTCGGCCATCTGGGCGACGGCAATGTCCATTTCCATGTGCGCGCGCCCCGTGGCAGCCCCGCCGACTGGGCAGCGGCGGCGAGCGGCACGATCAGCCCGTTCGTCCACGACCTGGTGGTCGCGGCGGGGGGATCGATCTCCGCCGAACATGGCATCGGCCAGATGAAGCGCGACGAGCTGGCGCGCCTGTCCTCGCCCGCCCGCATGCACGCCCTCGCCGCGATCAAGCGGGCGTTCGATCCGGCCGGGCTGTTCAATCCGGGGAAACTGGTTACCCTTGCGCAGGACGGCGTGCGTCAATAGACCGCGCGCATTCGAATCCCAGGAGAAGACGATGGCCACCGCGCCGCAGACCCAAGGCCTTCCGCTGTTCTATAACGACCTTCAGCCGCTTTCGAGCGAGGCGCACGCCGATTTCAAGGCGCGCACCGTCACCTCGGCGCCGTTCATGGCGAAGCAGCATGCGATTCCGCTGACGGTCGAGGAATTCCCGCTGGTGCAGCGTTTCATGCCGATCGTGTTCTCCGTCGGCGATGAGCCGGTTCCGCTCGCGCTGATGGGGCTGAACGAGGGGGTGAACGTCTTTTTCGACGACGCCGGCAACATCAAGGAAGGTCTCGAAATCTACCTTCCGGCCTATGCGCGCCGCTACCCGTATCTTCTCGCCAAGCTGCGTCCCGATGCCGAGGAGCTGTCGCTCTGCTTCGATCCGACGTCCGACATGATCGGTGCGTTCGACGAGGGGCAGGCGCTGTTCGAGGACGGCAAGCCCACCGAGCTGGTCCAGCAGATCCTGAAATTCAACGAGGATTTCGAGATTGCCGGGCAAAAGACCGGCGCGTTCGTCAAGGAGCTGAAGGACCAGGGACTGCTGATGGACGGTGAGGTCGCGATCCAGGCCGAGGGCGAGGAACAGCCCCATGTCTATCGTGGCTTCCAGATGGTCGATGAGAACAAGCTCAACGAACTGCGCGGCGACCAGCTGCGCAAGATGGCACAGAACGGCATGTTGCCGCTGATCTATGCGCATCTCTTCTCGCTGGGCCTGATGCGCGACATCTTCGCCCGCCAGATGCAGGCCGGTTTCGCGCCGCCGCAGCCGGCGGCCTGAGCCGATGGCCGCGGCGTTCCGCAGCGATCGCTACACCAGCGTCGCGATCGCGCTTCACTGGACCCTCGCGGCCCTCATTCTGTTCAACCTGTTCGTGGGGATCGGGCATGATGCCCTTCCGCGCGACTGGGCGCTGATGCCCGCGCACAAGGCGGTCGGCATCCTGGTGCTGGCGCTCAGTCTGGTGCGTCTGGGCTGGCGGCTGGCGCATCGCGCGCCCGATTTCGCGCCCGGCGTCCAGCCCTGGGAAAGGCTGGTCGCGAAGGTCACCCACTGGACCTTCTACGCGCTGATGATCGTCGTTCCGCTGACCGGGTGGATGCTGGTGTCCGGCGCGAAGACGCCGCGGCCCTTCTCGTTCTTCGGGCTGTTCGACGTTCCCTTCCTCCCCGTCGGCCGCGCCGGCGGCGGATTCGGCCATGAGGCGCATGAGGTGCTGGGCTATGCGATGGCTGCGCTGGTCGCGCTCCACGTCGCGGCCGCGCTCTGGCACCAGTTCGGTCGGCGGGACGGAACGCTTGGCCGTATGATTCCCGCCCTGAAACGGGGGGCTTAGCGGTCGTCGCCACTCGGTTCGTCGCATTTGCGATTGTGGCCTTGAAGCAACGGTCAAGCCTGCATATATTCGACTTGTACGGTTTCCGTGTCCCCCCTTTCGCGGAACCGTGCGGCACGCCTGCGGGCGTGTCTCCTCCCTGAACCTTGGCCGCCCGGTGGCAACACCGGGCGGTTTTTTTATGCCAACGAGGTACGGGTCGCGGCGGTCACTCTGCGGCGTCCGCCAGCGGCAGCGTCTCGTCCGCGACCGCATCCACCACCCGGCGCAGCAGCGCCACCGTGGCGTCGAACCCGGCACCCGGCTCGCGTTGGCGCCGGTCGAGATAGAGCGAGCGGTCGAACTCCAGCTGTATCGCGTGGATATTCGTCCCCGGATCGGCGTGGCGTGCCAGCACATATCCGCCGGCATAGGGCGTGTTGAGCGCGGTGCGGACGCCGGCGCTGTGTGCGCTCGCTTCGATCCGGCTCACGAATCGCGTTGCGGCGGCCCGTCCGAACCGGTCGCCGATCACCAGCCGCGCGCCACCCCGGGCCAGCGGCGGCATCGAATGGACATCGATCAGCACCGCGACCCCGAAGCGCGCCCGCGCCGCCGCCAGCGCATCGGCCAGCGCGGCGTGATAGGGGCGATGGTCCTTCCCGATCCGGGCGCGCACCTCTTCGTCCGAAAAGCGCCGCCGCCATAAGTCGGCGCCACCCACCCGGCGCGGGATCAGGCCCAGCCCGCTGCGCAGTTTCAGCGACATCGCGCCGTCGGGGATCGGGTCGGCGCCCTCGTCCACGCGGGGATCGCGCTCGGTCTCGGCGCGGTTCAGATCGATCCACGCCCGCGGACGCGTGGCGACGAACAGCGTTTCCGCCCCGCGTGCCGCCAGCGCCAGCGTATCGGCGTGCCGGTCCTCCAGCGCGATCAACGTCGCGGGCGCGACCCGCAACGCCGCGCGCAGTGCCAGCGGATAGTCGCGACCGGCATGCGGCACCGACAGCACGACTGGCGATGCCGGTTCGGCGGGTCCGTGGCGGTCATAGGGCGGCGCGCCGGTCATGCCGGCCAAGTCTATGCGTCGATATGCGGGCGGGCAACGCCCCGCGCGGCTGGAAAATCTTAAGCTGTTCGCGCATAAGGTGCCGGCTGGCGGGGCAAGCGCGGCGACGGGGCTGCGCGGTGAGGGAGCGCGCATGATCAGGATTCTTCTGGCCGAGGACGACCGGGTGATGCGCGAATATCTGACGCGCGCGCTGGAACGTTCGGGCTATGCCGTGGTGGCGGTCGATCGCGGCACCGCCGCCCTGCCGCTGATCGAGAGCGAATCGTTCGACCTGCTGCTCAGCGACATCGTGATGCCGGAGATGGACGGCATCGAACTGGCGCAACGCGCGAGCGAGATCGCGCCGGGCATGCGCGTCATGTTCATCACCGGCTTCGCGGCCGTCACGCTGAAGGCGGGGAAGCAGGTGCCACAGGCGCGGGTCCTGTCGAAACCGTTCCATCTGCGCGATCTGGTGCTGGAGGTCGATCGCCTGTTCGAGAGCGAACAGGTACCCAGCAGCAATTGATCGTGACGGTGCTTGCATGGGGCGGATCGCCCCGCTAAAGCGCCGCTTCCCGAGATTCGCCGGTGGCCATGGCCGCCGGCAACGGGCGCGTAGCTCAGTGGTAGAGCACTGTGTTGACATCGCAGGGGTCGCAAGTTCAATCCTTGCCGCGCCCACCATTGCAGAGGCCAGCTTTCCCCAGGGGTTAGCTGGCCTTTTTGCTGGCGCCGGGCCGGCGGAGCCTTGCCGGAGCAGGTGCGACGATCTCGCTGGCGACCCGATTGGCCCCCTGTGAAACCGGTGCGTTGGCGGTGTTCGGCATGCCGCACCCGGTTTAGGAAGCGCCATGACCGACCCTGTTTCGAGCACCGCCATCGCACTCACGCGCAGGGAGTTGCTGGCCGCGCCGGTGCTGTTGTCTCCGGCCGCCGCGCTTGCCACGACCGGGGGCGGTATCTCGCCGCTGCTGCGCATGGATGCGGTGGACCTTGCCGCCGCCATCCGCCGGAGGGAGGTGTCGAGCCGCGATCTGATGGCGGCGCATCTCGCCCATGTCGATCGGCTGAATCCGCGGTTCAACGCGATCGTGTCGCGCGTGGATGGCGACCGGTTGATGAAGGCGGCGGCCGATTGCGACGCGGATGCGGTCGCGGGGCGGTTTCGCGGGCCACTGCACGGCTTTCCCCATGCGGTGAAGGATACCGCGCCCACGCGCGGCATCGCATCGACCCAGGGGACGCCGCTGCTGCGCGATTATGTGCCGACCGCCGATTCGCTGGTCGTTTCGCGGATGCGGGGGGCGGGGGCGCTTTTTGTCGGCAAGACCAATGTTCCTGAATTCGCGCTCGGCTCCCACACCTTCAATCCGGTGTTCGGGGTGACACGCAACGCATGGAATCCCGCCGTCACCGCCGGGGGAAGCAGCGGCGGCGCGGCGGTCGCGCTGGCGCTCAGGATGGTCCCGCTCGCCGATGGCAGCGATTTCGGCGGATCGCTGCGCAACCCCGCCGGATGGAATAACATATTCGGGTTCCGCCCGTCCTTCGGGCGCGTTCCCTCGGTGCCGTCCAGCGATGTGTTCGGCCAGACCTTCGCGACCTCCGGGCCGATGGCGCGGCGCGTCCGCGACCTGGCCCTGCTCCTGTCGGTTCAGGCCGGTGCGGACGTCCGCTCGCCTTTCTCGCTTTCCGACGATCCGGTGGTCTTTGCCGGGTCGCTCGATCGCGAATGGCGGGGCCGGCGGATCGGCTGGCTTGGCGACCTGAATGGCGATCTGGCGATGGAGCCGGGGCTTCTCGACACCTGTCGGAACGCGCTGGCGGGGTTTCGCGCCATCGGCATGCAGGTCGAGGAGGCGCGGCTGTCGATGTCGGCGGCGGAGATGTGGCGAACGGCGGTGACGCTGCGCCACTGGTCGGTGGGATCGGACCTCATGGACTTCTATGCCGATCCGGCGAAGCGCGCGCAGATGAAGCCGGAGGCGATCTGGGAGGTCGAGGGCTATCTCGCGCTGTCGGCGCGCCAGATCGCCGAAGCGTCGCAGGCGCGCTCGCGCCTCTATCAGGCGTTTCGCGAACTGTTCGAAACGTTCGATTTCGTGGTGCTGCCCAGCGCGCAGGTGTTTCCGTTCGATGTCGAGACGCGCTGGCCGCGCGAGATCGCCGGGCGGTCGATGGACAGCTATCATCGCTGGATGGAGGTGACGCTTCCGGCGACGATGGCCGGTCTGCCGACACTGGCGGTTCCGGCCGGATTTGGCGGGCCACGCCGGCTGCCGATCGGGCTTCAGATCATCGGACCCACGCATGCCGATCTGGCGGTGCTGCAAGTCGGCCATGCCTATGAACAGGCGTCGCCATGGATCGCCGCGACGCTTCCGCCGGCCGTACGCGGCTGAACGGGCGGCGATGCTGACGCTGCTGAACGGGGTACGCGTGATCGAGGTGGGGGCGGTCGTGCTTGGCCCCTATGCGGGTCAGATCCTCGCCGATCTGGGCGCCGATGTCATCAAGGTCGAGCCGATCGAGGGGGATATCGCGCGCGACGCGCACCCGCGCGGCGCGGCGGGGGGCGCGCTGTTCGTCAACAACAACCGCAACAAACGGATGCTGGCGCTCGACCTCAAACAGGCAGAGGGACGCGCGGCGCTGCACCGGCTGATCGCCGATGCCGATGTGCTGCTGCACAATATGCGGGTCGAGGCGGCCGAGCGGCTGGGCCTCGGCTTCGACGCGGTTTGCGCGGTCAATGCGCGGATCATCCATTGCGCCGCGATCGGTTTCGGGCAGCGCGGCCCCTATCGCGACCGGCCCGCGTTCGACGATGTGATCCAGGCGGCGAGCGGCATCGCCGGCCTGGCGGCGATGACCGGCGGCGATCCGCGCTTCGTTCCGACGATTCTGGCGGACAAGGTCGCCGCGCTGCACGCCGTCTATGGCATCCTCGCCGCGCTGGTCGCGCGCGCGAACGGCAATGCCGCCGCGATCCAGGTCGAGGTGCCGATGTTCGAGGCGCTCGCCGCTTTCCTTCTCAACGAACATCTTGCCGAAGCGACGTTCCGTCAGGACGGGGCGGTGGGCTATCCGCGCCTGCTCTCGCCCAACCGGCGCCCGTTCCAGACGCTTGACGGGTGGATCGCGGTCCTGCCCTATACCGAGCGGCAGTGGCGCGCCTTTCTCGCTGAGGTCGGGCGGGAGGATGTCGCACAGGCCGACTGGTTTGCCGACCCGCGTGCGCGGGCGGCGCGGATCGATGATCTCTATGCGCTGGTCGCGCACGCGCTCGGCACGCGTTCGACCGCCGCGTGGATGGCCGCGCTCCAGGCGCGCGACATCCCCTGTTCGAATGTCGCCACGCCTGCCCAGCTGCTGGATGATCCGCATCTTTTCGACATCGGATTTTTCGACGTGCCGGATGGCTATGCGGAGGGGATCGCGCGGTCGCTTCCCCAGCCGGTCCGTTTCGACGGAGCCGGGGAACGGCCCGACACCGGGCCGCGCGCGATCGGCGCCGACAGCCGCGCGATCCTGGGTGAGGGCGGATTCGATGCGGGAGAGATCGACCGGCTGATCGCGGCGGGGGTCGTACGCGGCTAGGCCAGGTACGCGCGGATGAACGCGGCCCCGTCCGAAATCGCACGCCGGGCCACCGCTGCCATCGACATCGCCTCCAGAAAGCTGTGCGTGGTCCCGGGATAGACGGTCGCCTGCGTCGCGACGCCCGCCTCGGCCAGGCATCGCGCCATCGCCAGCGACTGTTCGATCAGCACGTCATATTCGGGAATGACGAGACAGGTCGGCGGCAGGCCGGTCAGCTCCGCATGCAGCGGGCAGGCATATGGGTCCTGCGCCTCACGCACCGGATCGGTGAGGTAGTTGTCGTAATAGGAAAGCGCCTCGGCGCGATCCATGATCGAACCGGGTCCGCCGAACTGCGCTTCGGCCGCGTCCGAAATCGCGTTCGAGAAATAGCCGTAATTGGCAAGGATCGCGCGCAGGACGCCTGATTCTCCCGCGTCGCGCAGGCGCAGCGCGGCGGCGATGCTCAGGTTCGCGCCGGCGGAATCGCCGCCGATCGCCAGCCGGCCGGGATCGACGCCGATCTCCCCGCCATCGGTGTCGAGCCACCGGATCAGCGCGACGATGCGGTTGAGCGCCTCGGGAAATTTATGTTCGGGCGACAGGGGATAATCGACACCGATCACCGCGAAATCGCCGCGCGCGGCATATTCGCGCATCAGCCGGTCGTGGGTGTCGATCGAAAACAGCGTGAACCCGCCGCCGTGCAGATAGATCAGCGCCGGTGCCGGCGTGGCGGCGCCTTCGGGGAAATAGGCGCGGATGTGCAGCGGTCCCGCCCCCGGATCGAACAGGCGCTCGATCGTCCGCACCATGGCCGGCCCGCCCTCGGCCAGCGGGGCGCGGACCTGCTCGCACACCGCACGCTGGGCCGGGAAGTCGAGGGTCGCGAATGGCGGATGCATCGCCCATCGCGCGCGCATCCCGTCCAGAAAAGCGCGGATTTCCGGGTCCAGCTTCAGTCGGTCGGTAGCCATTGCGTGTCACCTGTGCGTGCGAACCAGGGGGCGGGCAGCGTGCGCGGGGTGGGCCACAGTTCGTCGAGCGTCGCGGCGTCGAACAACTGTCCACCGCGCATGACGAGCGCGACCGATCGCGTGTCGCGGATATCGTTCAGCGGATCGCGGTCGAACACCACCAGATCGGCATATTTGCCCGGTTGCAGCGTTCCCATGTCGTCCAGCCGCCCGATCGTCTCGGCCGCGCCGGCGGTGGCGGCGTGCAGGATCTCCATCGGCGTCATGCCGCCCAGGCGATGCGCCTCCAGTTCATAGTGAAATCCGATGCCCGGCTCGTCCCCATGCGATCCCATGCCGACCAGCGCGCCGGCGCGCACCAGCGTTGCGACATCGCGTGAGAGCGCCGGCAGGCGCGAGGCTGCGAGCGATCCCCATTCGCGATGGCCCAGCTTTTGCGCGATCGCGGCGGGCGGCCAGAAATGCCGTACCTTCGCGTCGCGTGCGGCAGGATCGTGCAGCGCGACATAATAGCTGCGCGCCGCCGGCCCGCTGGTGTTGACCAGCAACGTCGCGACATAGCTGGTCCGGGTGAACTGATAGAGTTTGACCACGTCCTCCTGAAACGGCGCGATCGGCAGCGCGTGTTCGTTGCCGGCATAGCCGTCGAGCAGCTGGGTCAGAATCAACTTGGGGTTATGGCTGCCCTCGGTCGTCGGCAACAGGCCCAGCTCGCGCGCGGCGATCGCGATCCACTGGCGCACGATGCGGCTCTCGCCGCGATATTGCTTGATGTTGCGCAGGCCCCATGCGTCGCGATAGCGGCGCAACACATCCCGGACCTGGTCGAGCGAGGTGAAGCGTTCCTTTGAAAACAGCGCCGGCCCGGTCGATCGCAGGCGCGGACCGACCATCAGACCGGCATCGATCAGGTCCTGATAGGCGATCTGGTCGATCCCCAGCGTCGAGGGGTCGAACGATGTCGTGACGCCATTGGCGAGCCGCACGCGCAGCCCCCACTCCTCGTCGCCGATCACGTTGCGGCGAATGCTGCCGATATGGTCATGGTCGTCGATGAAGCCCGGCGCGACCGTGCGTCCGCCCAGATCGCGCACCGGCGTCCCGGCCGGCACCGCGAGCGTCCCGTGCGCGCCGATCGCGGCGATGCGATCGCCATCGATCAAGATGTCGGCGTCGGCGATCACCCGGTCGCCGTCGGTCATGGTGAGCGCCCGCCCATGGGTCAGCAACAGGCGACCCGCCGGCCGCGCGCGGGGCAGTTCCGCGATCAGTTCGGCCCCCGCGCGCGGCGCGCGCGCGGTGGGACTGGCCAGCGTTCGTACCAGATTGCCGACCGACCAGAGCAGGCCGCCGTCCGCGCGCCAGTCGAAAAAGTCGGCGCCCATCGCGCTGACCTTGCGCGCGGTGCCATGCGACGCGGTCAGGTCGATGTCGATGTCCGGCCCTTGCGGCACCGGCATCACATAGAGCTGCTCGCTGGTCTGCGCCGCGAGCCACTTGCCGTCCGGGCTGATCCGCACGTCATCGGCATTGGCGAGCGCGTCGGTGAAATAATAGCCCTGCGCCTTCACTCGCGCGATCGGGCGCGTGGCACCGGTCTTTAGATCGACTTCGACCAGCCCGGCGTCGCTGACCAGATAGGCGCGGCCGGGCCGGTTCGCGACGAAATGGGGGCGCTGGCCGAACCGGCCCTCGGCAATCACCCGGGCCGCGCCGCCATCGGCGGGAAGGGCGACCAGCTGCGCCGGGCGCACCGTGCCGAACTCGAAACTCGATTGCCGCCGCGCCGCCGCAGGCGATCGCACGGCCAGGATCGTCCGCCCGTCCGGCGTATAGGCCGGGTGGGTGTAAAAGGCGGTCAGGTCGCTCACCTTGCGCGGCGCCTCCGATCCGTCGGCGGCGATCGTCCAGACCTCACCGCCGCCCGCCTCGCTCCAGCTCACATAGCTGAGCCGTCGCCCGTCCGGACTCCAGCTGGGCAGGGAGGGCAGGGCGCCCTCGATCGGCAGGCGGCGCGACGGGCCGCCACGCAGCGGCTGGACATAGAGGCTGCCCAATGCGGCGAACGCGACCCGCTGGTTGTCGGGGGACAGGGTCGTCCCCTGTGGCAATTTCGCGCGGACCGCGCCGGCCGGCTCGCGGAACGCGATCCGCGTCGCCGGTCCGATCGCCAGTTGCAGATGCGCGATGAACGGGATCCGCGTGGGCGCCGATCCATCGACCGGACGCCGCTCGATCCGGCCATCGACCGCGATCAGGATCGCCTTGCCGTCGGGGGCGAAGCTATAGCGAGGGATCAGGTCCATCCACGCCGCGCCGTTCATCAGGTCGAGCGTTGCCGGCCCCAGGTCGCGATCCTCGCCCGTCACCAGGTTGCGCAGCCGCAGCCGGGTTTCGGCCATGCGGCGGGTGGCATAGGCGAGCAGCGTCCCGTCGGGGGAGATGGCGGGTCGGAAAAACGCCTCGCTCCCCGCGCTGCGCCCCTCGCCGGAGTCGATTACGGTCTGTTCGGCGCCGGTGGCGAGATCGCGGCGCACGATCGTCCACGGCACCATGTCCTCGAACGACAGGTCGCCGGTGCGACGCGCGAAATAGAGCCATTTGCCGTCGCGCGATGCCGCCGCGCCAAGCGTGCTCTGCCATGCCGCGCGCGGCGCGTCGGGCTTCAGCCTTGCCGGAGCGACGAGTTCGCCGGGGCCACCCGCCACCGGATGGCGCCACAGCTCGTACCGGTCCCATCGGATGCGATAGCGGCTGACATAGACATGGGTGCCGTCGGCGCTCCATTCCGGCGAGGTGCGGACCGCGCCGTCATCCCCGTCGGTGATCCGCCGCGCGTCGCTGCCGTCGGCACGCGCGATCCAGACATTGTCGCCCCCGGACCGGTCGCTGACATAGGCGATCCACTTGCCGTCCGGGGAAAAGGTCGGCTGGACATCGAACGCGATGCCCTGGGCGATCGGCACCGCACGCCCGCCGGTGACGGGCAGCGCATAGAGTTCGCCCAGCATGTCGAACAGGATCGTCCGCCCGTCCGGCGAAATGGCGAGCGACATGAAGGTGCCGCTCGACACCTCGGTATCGAGCGTGCGCGTCGGCTTGAGCGGCAGCGCGTCCTGGGCCTGCACGCCAGTTGCGAGCGTCACGGCCGCGATCATTGCCAGCATTGCCCGACCCATCTGCCCGCCTCCCTGTTGACCCCGAAACCCTAGCCGCCGGATGCCCGGGACGGAACGGGCCAAGTCGCACAAACCGCCCCCGCCAGCGTCAGGCGAGATGGCCGTGCGCCCGCGGCTCGCGCATCCGCCACGCCACCACGAACGCGATCGCGCAGACCGCCGAGACATACCAGGCGAACGCCTGTTCATGGCCGATCTGCTTCATCAGCAGTGCGGCATATTCGGCGGTTCCGCCAAAGATCGCCGCAGCGATCGAATGGCCCAGGCCGACGCCCAGCGCACGGATCCGCGCGGGGAACAGCTCCGCCTTGAACAACCCGGATACCGATGTGTAGAAACTCATCAGGAACAGCGAGGCGAAGACCAGCAGCCCCGCGCTCCACAGGGAACCCGCCCGCCCGATCGCGCCGAGCAGCGGCACCGCGAACAGTGTCATGCCGCCGCTGAAGATCAGCAGGTTGGTCCGCCGCCCGATCCGGTCGGACAGCGTCCCCAGCACCGGCTGAAGCAACAGGAACGCAAAGGTGACGATCAGCATCACCCGGCTGGCCCCGGCGACGTCCATGTCGGCGGTATTGACCAGATATTTCTGCATATAGGTGGTGAAAGTGTACAGTGTCACCGCGCCGGCGGCGCTGAGCGCCATCACCACGAACATCGCGCGCGGATGCTGAAACAGCGTGGCGAGCGATCCCGCGTCCGACCCGTTTGCCGCCGGTTCGGCGGTTTCATGCATCTGATCACGCAGCAACAGGAAGACGCCGGCAAGCCCCGCGCCGATGACGAACGGCACGCGCCAGCCCCATTCGCGGATCGCGGTTTCGGACAGGCTCGTCTGGAGCGCGAAGATCGCGAGCAGCGCCAGCAACTGTCCGCCGATCAGCGTGACGAACTGGAACGAGGCATAGAAGCCGCGCCGGCCCGGCTCCGCGATCTCGCTGAGATAGGTGGCGGCGGCGCCATATTGCCCGCCCGTCGAAAACCCCTGCATCAGCCGCGCGACCAGCAACAGCGCGGGGGCGGCCGCGCCGATCGCGGCATGGGTCGGCAGGAACGCGATCAGCAGCGACCCGGCGCCCATCAGGATGACCGACGCGATCATCGCCGCCCGCCGGCCCCGACGGTCGGCATAGCGTCCGAAAAACCACCCGCCGAGCGGCCGGATCAGAAAGCCGGCGGCATAGATGGCCGCGACGTTGAGCAACTGCGCGGTGCGGTCGCCCGAGGGAAAGAACGCCGAGGCGAAGTAGAGCGCGGTATAGGCATAGGCATAGAAATCATACCATTCGATGAGGTTGCCGATCGATCCCGCCACCGCCGCGCGCGCGCGGGTGCGTCGGTCGAGTGCGATCGGGCGCGCATCGCGCGTGTCGAGCGGGGCGGCCCCATCGCCGGGGACGCCGATCATGGCCGGACCTGCGTTCATCTTCCTCTCCTGCGACGCCTTTTCGTCGGCGTTCGATCCTAGTGCGCGAGTTCGCGCGAGCGTGCCGCCGCCGCGGTCAGCATGTCGGCCGCAAGGCGATCGATCGCCTTGCCGGCGTCCATCACGGCCAGCCCGGCGGCGGTGGTTCCTCCCGGGCTGGTCACCTGGCGGCGCAGTTCGTCGAGCGCCGCGGGATCGGCCTCGGCCAGCGCGGCTGCGCCGGTAAAGGTCGCGCGGGCCAGCCGCATCGCCAGGTCCGGGGACAGGCCGGCCTTGCCCCCCGCTGCGGCGAGCGCCTCGGCAAAGCGAAAGAAATAGGCGGGGCCGCTGCCCGACAGGGCGGTGATCGCATCCATCTGGGCCTCGGCCTCCGCCCACACGACATCGCCGGCGGGGCGAAGCAGGTCGCGCGCCAGATCGCGGTCGCCCGCGCGGGTGCCGGGACCGGCGATGGCGGCGGTGATGCCGCGTCCGATCGCGGCCGGGGTGTTCGGCATCGCCCGGATCGCCCGGCGCGTGTCCAGCGCGGCTTCAAGCCCGGCCAGCGTCACCCCGGCCATGATCGAAACGATCAGCGCGCCGTCCATGGCGAGCGGGCGAAGCGCCGGCGCGACATGGGCGAAACTCTGTGGCTTGACCGCCAGCACGATCACGCGTGCGTCGTCGGGGGCCAGCGCCTCCAGCGCTTCGATGCGCTCGACCCCGTCGGGAAGCGCGTCGGCCATGGGATCGAACGCCAGTACGCGGTGACTGGCGCGCCAGCCCCGGGCGAGCGCGCCGCCCATCCGCCCGCAGCCGATGAGCAGCACCTCCATCAGCGGGCGTCCCGATAGCGTTCGGCGAGCAGGTCCTGACGCGATCGCGTCGATGCCGTGCGCCCTTCCACGATCACGTTCAGCGCGATGCTCGACGGTTCGAGCGGATCGCCGTCCCACACCACCAGATCGGCGGGCGCGCCGGGTGTCAGCGTGATCCGCTCGCCGCCCCAGATCGCGGCGGGATTGATCGTCACCGCGCGCAGCGCGTCGGCATAGGGCAGGCCGTTCGCCACCGCGATCCCCGCGCCCTCGCGCAGCGCCATGCCGGCATTGTAGCTCATATGGATGCCGCCGCCGACCATGCCAAAGGCGATGCGCACCCCGGCGGCGGTCAGGATCGCGGCGTTGGTCTGACGGGCGCCAAGCTGGTCGAAACTCTCGGGCATGTTGGTCAGCGGGTCCAGCACGACGGCGATCTTTGCCTGTGCCAGCGCGTCGGCCACCCGCCACGCCTCCGCGCCGCCCACGATCACCACCCGGATGCCGAACTCGCGCGTCAGGTCGATCGCCTGTCGAATGTCCGTTTCGCGATGCGTCTGGATGGCGAGCGGGATCTCGCCGGCGATCACGTCGCGCAGCGCTTCGCCCTCGTCATGGCGGCCGCGTCCCGGCGGCGGACCGCCCCGACGCTTGCCCGCGTCGGCCGCTTCGCCTGCTGCTCCGGCCCGCTTCGCATCGGTCAGCGCCTTGCGCAGCACCGCCCATTGCTGGGCGCGCGATCCGATCCGGTCCCACGCACCGCCGCCGATCACCGCATAGGCCGCGACATCGCCCCGGCCCAGAATGTCGGCGCCGTCGCGCAATCGTGCGATCACCGGCTCGCCGCTGAACACCGGCTGCCGCGACGGCGAGGGGTAGATGAGCGCGCGGGTCAAGCCGTCGGCGCGGGCGAGATCGACCAGCGTCGAATTTCCGTTGAGCGCGCGGGCCGGGTCGAACCCGGGATTGCGATCGTCGGCGGAGGCCTGGTCGCGCGTATCGGCGGATGACGAAACCTCGATCAGCCCGATCTGGGTCGCGCCGTTCATCAGCCCGGGGGTCACCGGCTTGCCCTTCGCGTCGATCACGGTCGCCCCTTCCGGCGCCGCGCCGCCCGGCGTGACCGAGACGATCCGGCCGTCGGCGACGATGATGGTGGCGTCGCGGACCGGCGTGTCGCTCTCCATCGTCCACGCTTCGGCGTGGGTGATGGCGATCGGCGGGGCGGCCGTCTGGGCCAATGCGGGCGTGGCCGCGCCGAGCGCGAACATGGCGATCAGGCGCTTCATGGCTGCGCACTCCGACGGCCCAGTTCGAAATCGGAAACCGGCGCGGTACGCGGTTGCGCCCGGTCCCAGGCGATAGCGCCGTCGATCAGGACCAGATCGGCGCGGCTGTACACGCTGAACGGATCGCCCGACCACAGGACCAGATCGGCGCGATAGCCGGGCGCCAGCGTCCCGATCTGGGTGTCCAGGCCCAGCAGCTTCGCCGGATTGCTCGTGGTCCATTTGATCATCGTTTCGGGCGGCGTCACGATGCCGATGCGCCGCCCCGCCGCTGCCGCCTTGGCCGCCGCGATATTGAGCCGCTGGCCATCGGCCGGCGAATCCGAATGCATCATCACGCACACCCCTTCGCGTTCGAGCAGCGGCGCCTCGGCGCGGATCGCGTCCTGCGCCTCCATCTTGAATCCCCACCAGTCGGCCCAGACCGCGGCACAGGTTCCCGCCGCGCGCAGCAATCCCGGAATCTTGTACGCCTCAGTCGCGTGGTGGATCGCGCCGATCCGGAATCCGAACTCCTTCGCGATGTTCAGCATCGCGGCGATGTCGCCCGCGCGATAGCAGTGCAGGTTGACGCGGATGTCGCCGGTCAGGATCCCCGCGATCGCCTCCAGCTTCAGGTCGCGCGCCGGTGCCGGCCCGGCGCCCGCGCGATGCCGCTCCCATGCGCGGCGATATTCCTGCGCCTCGATGAACCGCTGCCGCATATAGGCGATGACGCCCTCGCGGCTGGTCGGCCCGTCCTGGTCCTTTTCCGCGCCCCAGCTTTTCGGATTTTCGCCACAGGCCATTTTGAAGCCCTGAACCGCGCCAGCGACCTTCATGTCCCACACGGTCGGCGCGCGCACGGGTTTCACCACGACCGACCGGCCGCC
Organism: Sphingomonas sp.; assembly: GCF_019635455.1. Lineage (GTDB taxonomy): Bacteria > Pseudomonadota > Alphaproteobacteria > Sphingomonadales > Sphingomonadaceae > Sphingomonas. The sequence goes on from NZ_JAHBZJ010000006.1 coordinate 38,336, forward strand.
AAAGATCGGGGTCGATCCGGGGAGGATCTGGATCGTCGTGACGCCCGCCGCCAGCGCCCGGTCAAACGCCATGTCCTGCGCGTTGACCGCGGTTTCGATCCAGGTATCGGCGCTGTTCGGAGTGGCGGTTTCGGCAACGTCGCTCGCCTCGCGGTCGATGTCGGTCAGCGGGCGCACGAAGGTGCCGTCGTGGCTGTGTACATCGATCACGCCCGGGGTGATCCAGCGGCCCTTCGCATCCACTTCGCGGACGCCCGGATTGGCCAGCGCCCGGCCGACCGCGACGATCCTGCCGCCCCGGACAAGGACGTCGCCACCGTCGATCCGCCCGCCCGCGCCGTCCAGGATCGTCGCGCCACGCAGCAGCATGTCGTCGGGCCTTGGCTGGACATAGCGGCTGGGAAAGGGGTCCTGTTGCCCGGGCGCCGGCGCGGCGGCCCGTTGCGCATCGCCCGGCGCAGGCGCGGCGAGCGACAAGCCCGCGACCAGCATCCACCCGATCCGTCCCGCCATCGGCATGTGTCAGCGCTCCCCGTTCATCCGCCGCATCCACGCGACCGTTTCGACATCGGGCAGGGTGGCGGTAATCGCCGCAAAGGTCGACGGCTTCTCGTCCTGGCCCAGTTTGAACTTGCCCGACAGGTCCGTCACCCGCGCGCGAAAGCCGATGATGTGCGGCAGCATCGCGTGATAGCGCGGCCCCAGCTCCTCGACCCGCCACGGCGCGGCACGGCCATTCTCGACCGCGTCGATGAGCAGCGCGAGCGCGTGTTCGGTGAGCGCGTCGTCGAACGCGATCCGCGCCGCGATCTTCAGCTGGGCATAGTTCCAGGTCGGCGCCCAGTCGCGCCGCCCGGCATGTTCGGGGCTGATATAGGCGGCCGGCCCCCGGAACAGGATCGTCGCGTCCGGCCGTCCGGCAAGCAGGGCATGGAGCGGGTTGCTCCGCATCAGATGACCGATCAGCTCGATCAGCCGGCCGGAATCGTCATAGACGCCCACCAGCGGCAACAGGCTCGCCTCGATCGCCGCGCCGGTCCCGCCACAGACCCATGCCAGCGGATAGTCGGCGATAAGCGCCCGGACATCGGCGTCGCTGAACCGGTCGAACGGCGAAATGCCGGTATCGTGGCGCGTTTCGGCCACGCGGATATCCCCGTCCCCCATGTGATGCTGACCCGCCACCTGTTCCAACTGGCCCCCTTTTTCCGCAGCCGCCGGGGGGCGGCAAGCACCAAGTCAAAAAAGGATGGGGGTCCAAGCACATTGCGGAAGGCCGTGAATCTCGATAGCCTTGGCTCTCCTTGAGGCAAATTACGGAGGGAGCGGGGGTCCAATGCTCAGGCCTTGGCAGGTCACGCTCGGCGAGCGGATCGATCCGGCGCGCGATGTGCCGATCTACATGCAGATCATCCAGGCGCTGATCCGCGACATCGAGCGCGGGCGCCTGACATCGGGGACCTATCTGCCCAGCAGTCGCGAACTCGCGTCGATCCTGGGTGTCAATCGCAAGACGGTGGTGCTCGCCTATGAGGATTTGATCGCGCAGGGCTGGCTGGCCTCGGCGGGGACGCGCGGGACGATGGTATCGACCTCGCTCCCCGACCCGGTCGAGCGGCAGCGCGGCGAGGCCGAGGCGACGATGAGCGAGGTGCCGATCGACTATCGCTACGCTTCGCCGCCCGATCGGCCGTTGGCGCTGCCGTCGGGGCCGGGGCTGAAGCTGGACGAGGGGGCGCCCGACGGCCGCCTGTTCCCCGCCGAACTGCTCGCCCGCGCCTATCGCGCCGCCGCCCATCGCGCGTCGCGGGAAAACAAGTTCCAATATGGCGATCCGCGCGGCACGCCGGCGCTTCGCGAGAGCGTCGCGACGATGCTGAAGAGCCAGCGCGGATTGCCTGTCTCGGCGGAAAATATCTGCATCACGCGGGGGAGCCAGAACGGCATCTTCCTCGCCGCCCATGTGCTGGTCCGGCCGGGCGACACCGTGATCGTCGAGGCGCTGACCTACGAACCCGCAGTGGCTGCCTGCCGGTCGCTCGGCGCCAATATCGTCGCGGTCCCGCTCGACGCGGACGGGATCGACGTGGCGGAGGTCGAACGGGCGTGCCGGCGCAATGCCGTGCGCGCGGTGTTCCTGACGCCGCATCATCAATTTCCGACGACGGTCTCGCTGCGCCCGGAACGGCGGCTGCGGTTGCTGGAACTGGCGCATCAGTTCGGCTTCGCGATCATCGAGGACGATTACGATCACGAATTCCATTTCGAATCACAGCCGCTGTTGCCGATGGCGGGCTATGGGCCGGGCCACGTCATCTATGTCGGGTCGATGTCGAAACTGCTGCTGCCGACACTGCGGATCGGCTATGTCGCGGCGCCGCCGCCGGTGATCGACGCGATCGCGCACATGGTGTCGCTGACCGACGGCATGGGCAACCGGCTGACCGAGGATGCCGCCGCCGAACTGATCGAGAATGGCGAGTTGCGCCGGCACGCGCGCAAGGTGCGCCAGGTCTATGCGAAGCGACGCGAAAGTTTCGCGGCGGAACTCGACAGCCGGTTCGGCGACATCGTCGAGTATCGCATGCCTGAGGGGGGGCTGGCCTTCTGGCTGCGCTTCAACGTCGATCTCGACCAGATGGAGGCGCGCGCGGCGGCAATGGGATTGCGCTTCGCCTCGTCACGCTCGTTCATGACCCGCGACGACGCTCCCCGCGGGCTGCGCGTCGGGTTCGCCAGCCTGAACGAGCGGGAGGCGCGGGCGGCACTGGCGGCATTGCGCGAGGCGGCTGGATAAGGCCGGCGGCACTGGACCCTGTGGGTGACCCATTGTTGGATGTTTTCCGATCCATGGCGGGGGCGCAGCATCGCCACGATCTGGGAGGAACTGGCATGAAACATCTCGTCGTCGCTCTGGCCGCCTGCGTTGCGGTTCCGGCTCTCGCTCAGGAGGCGCCCAAGCCGGCGGAACCGGCGGCCGTATCCGAGGCGTGGCCGGAGGCCTGGTTCGAAATCTTCAAGCTCGCGCCCGGCAAGCAGGAAGAGTTCATCCGCCGCATCGCCCAGGCGGACGAGGTCGCCGCCGCGGCCGGTCTGCCCCCGATCCAGCTGTTCTTCCACGAAGACGGCGCGGATTTCGACGTGATCCTGTTCAAGCCGGTGACCGGATTCAAGCCGACGCCGGAACAGCAGGCGGCGATGGCAAAGAAGCGCCGGGAACTCGGCATGCCGAGCGGCCCGGCCTATTTCATCGACATCCGTGAACTGGTCGCCTCGCACACCGATTCAAAGACCTATGGCCCCTTGTCCGCCGCGCGCTGGATCGCCCGGCTCGACAAATGGCGCGCGGAAAATCCGCCTCGCAAGCCGGTCATGGGCAAATGAGGGTCGATCGGCGCGCGCTGCTCGGCGGCGGCGCGGGAATGGCGGTCACCGCCTTGTCACCTGCCGCGTTCGCCGGGGCGCGGGGCGACATGCTCGACATCGCCTATCTGAACGCGCGGGTGTGGACCGGGGCCGGTCCCGACATGCGCAGCGACGCGATCGGGGTGAAGGGCGATCGCATCGCCGCGATCGGTGCCGCCGCAGTCCGCGCGCGGATCGGCAAGCGGACGCAGGTGATCGACCTTCAGGGCGCGTTCGTGACGCCCGGTTTCATCGATCCGCACGTCCATTTCGTCAAAGCATCGACCATGTTGTCACAGCCCTCGCTGCGTGACGCGGCGACGCCGCGCGCGTTCATCGACCGGGTGGCGGCGGCGGCGCGGGATCTGCCCAAGGGGACCTGGCTTCAGGGCGGGAACTGGGATCAGGATCGTTGGGGCGGCGAAATGCCGAACCGAAGCTGGATCGATCCGGTGACGCCAGACACGCCGGTCGCGGTGATCCGTTACGACCTGCACATGCTGCTGCTCAACTCGCTCGCGCTCAAGCTGGCGGGCATCGATCGCAACACGCCGGACGTGCCGGGCGGGGTGATCGAGCGCGATGCGAAGGGCGAGCCGACCGGCATCGTCAAGGATGCCGCCAAGGAGCTGGTGCTGCGGGCGATCGGCCAGCCGACGCCGGACGAGATCGACGCGGTGACGCGACAGGGGATCGCGCTCGCGCTGAGCAAGGGCGTGACGCAGGTCCATCCGACCGAGCTGGAAACGATCAGCTTCGATTCGACCCGGCGCCTGCGCGCGCAGGGCGAAACGGGTCTTCGCTTTCGCCATTATCTGCCGCTCAAGGATTGGGAGGCGCAGGCCGCGCTGATCGCACGTGAAGGGCGGGGCGACGATTGGGTGCAATGGGGCGGGTGCAAGGTCGTGTTCGACGGCTCGCTCGGCTCGCGCACCGCGCGCTTCTACGAACCCTATCACGACGATCCGCAGACCCGCGGCATCATCGTCACCGATCCGGCCGACCTCAAACGCTGGATGCTCGGCGCGGACAAGGCGGGGCTTCAGATCGCGGTCCACGCGATCGGCGACGAGGCCAATGATATCGTGCTGGCGACGATGGCACAGGTGATCCGGGCGAACGGCGCGCGCGACCGGCGGTTCCGGGTCGAGCATGTTCAGCATGTGAAACCGCATGCCTTTCCCCGGTTCAGGGAAATGGGCGTGATCGCTTCGGTTCAGCCCTATCACGCGATCGACGATGGTCGCTGGGCGGTCCGCCGCGTCGGCGAGAAGCGGCTGGAGACCAGTTTCGCCTTTGGCACGCTGATCCGCTCGGGCGCGCATGTCTGCATGGGCTCGGACTGGCCGGTCGCGCCGATCGACCCGCTCACCGGGCTGGAGGCGGCGGTCGATCGCGAGACGCTGGACGGGAAAAATCCGGGCGGATGGTTTCCGGCGCAGCGCATCTCGCTGGCACAGGCGATGCGCTGCTACACGCGCGAAGGGGCCTATGCCGGGTTCAACGAACGGCGGATGGGGCTGATCGCGCCCGGCATGCTGGCCGATCTCGCCGTCTGGGATCGCGACTTATTTGCGATTGACTCGCATTTGCTTTTGAAGGCAAGGGTGCTGCGGACGATCGTCGGCGGGGTTCAGCGATACGGATAGCGCCGATGCGGCCACGCTTTTGCGCAACTTTCGCATTGGACCCCCGTGCATCGCCAAACTGGATGTTTCGCGGCCCAATGCATCCGCGCAATGTCATCATGCGATGACCTGGCTGGCACGAAACCGGACCGGGATCGGGGAGAAGGCACAACCAAATTCGGGGGAATTGAACATGGCTGTCAATCGCACGCAGTTTTGCCGCACCGGCCTCGCCACCTTGGCCGCCGTGATGGTGTTCGGGTCGCCGGCCCAGGCGCAGGAGGCGACGTCCAGCGACGACATCGTCGTCACTGCCCAGCGCGAGAACGAAACCCAGGTCAGCCGCAGCGGATCGCTCGGCGCGCTGGGTGAGAAGGACGCGATGGACACGCCCTTCGCGGTCAAGAGCTATAACGAGGCGCTGATCCTCAACCAGCAGCCGCTGACGCTGGGCGCGGTGCTTGAGAATGACCCCTCGGTCCGTACCTCTCTGGGCTTCGGCAACGCTTCTGAACAGTTCGTGATCCGTGGCTTCCCGCTCTATGGCGAGGATGTCGCGATCGACGGGCTGTACGGCGTCACGCCGCGTCAGCTGGTTTCGCCCGAACTCTATGACCAGGTCCAGATCCTGAACGGCGCCAGCGCATTCCTGTTCGGCGCCGCGCCGGGCGGATCGGCACTGGGCGGTACGGTGAACCTCAGCCCTAAGCGCGCGAAGGACAAGGATACCAACCGCCTCACCGCCAATTACCTGTCGGACCGCCATTTCGGCGGCGCGTTCGATTTCGGTCGCCGCTTTGGCGCCGACAATGCGTTCGGCGTGCGCATCAACGGCGCGGGCCGCTCGGGTGATATCGCGATCGAGGATGAATTCCGCAGTTCGGTGGTGCTGGGCGCGGGCATCGACTGGCGCGGCGGCCGCGCGCGCGTCAGCCTCGACCTCGCCTACCAGCGCGCGAAGGTGCAGCATATGCGCCCGTCGGTCACGTTGCAGAGCACCGTCACGACGGTGCCGGACGCGCCGCCCGCCGATCTCAACTATGGTCAGGCATGGAACTACACCACGCTTCGCGACATCTTCGGCATCTTCAAGTTCGAATATGATCTGACCGACAGCTTCATGTTCTATTTCTCGGCCGGCGCCCGCGACGCGGCGGAGCGGGGGTCGTACCAGAGCTTCCGCCTTGTCAACGCCACCACCGGGGCCGGGTTCGTCACCGGATCGAACATCCCGCGCAACGACAATAATGAAGCGGGGCAGGTGGGCGTGCGCGGCAAGTTCGCGACCGGCCCGATCACGCATGAGATCAATCTGGGCGGATCCCACAGCCGGTACGTGAACCGCAACGCCTATGAGTTCAGTTCGTCCAACACGGCAATCGCGCCGGCGAACAATCTCTACAATCCGATCCAGGTCGCGATGCCGGCGCTGACCGCGTTGCGGGCCGGCAACCTCGCCGATCCGAACCCGGCGAACCGGACGCGGCTCTCCAGCCTGTTCTTCTCCGACACGCTCGGCTTCTTTGACGATGTGGTCCAACTGACCGCCGGCCTTCGTCGCCAGAACATCTATTATCGCAGCTACAACATCACCACCGGCGTGCAGACCAGCACCTATAACAAGAGTGCGACGACCCCGGTTGTCGGCCTGGTCATCCGGCCGAGCCAGACGGTGTCGATCTATGCCAACCGGATCGAGGGTCTGGTACAGGGTCCGGTCGCACCGGCCGGCACGATCAATGTCGGCGAGGTGTTCCCACCCTACAAGACCGTCCAGTATGAGGTCGGCGGCAAGGTGGCGCTGGGCGGGTTCAACGCCTCGATGGCGCTGTTCCAGACCGATCGTCCGCAGACGCTGACCGTGCCGACGACGGCGGGCAATGTGTTCACCGTCAATGGCCAGCAACGCAACAAGGGGATCGAATTCGCGCTGGACGGCGAACCGGTCGATGGGCTGCGCGTCATCGCCGGCCTGTCGCTCACCGATGCCAAGCAGCGGCGTACCCAGGGTGGCACGACGGACGGCAAGGATGCGATCGGCGTTCCCGACTATACCGCCAACGTCAATGTCGAATGGGATCTCGGCTTCCTGCCCGGCGTCACGCTGACCGGGCGCGTGATGCAGACCGGCAAGCAGAAGGTGAACCTGACCAACACGCTCGAACTGCCCGAATGGACCCGGTTCGACCTGGGTGCGCGCTACGTGCTGGTGGCCGGCAACGCGCCGATCACCCTGCGCCTCAACGTCGATAATATCGGCAACCGGCGCTACTGGGCGTCCTCGCTCGGCGGGTATCTGGTGCAGGGCATGCCGCGCACGTTCAAGGCGTCCGCGACGATCGAATTCTGATCCGCGCCGACGCATCGATCACGATAGGCCCGGCCGGCGACGGTCGGGCCTTTTGTGGTTGCTTGGACCCCCGTGCTTGCAAATTCTGGGGGTGGCCGGGGCCAGTTGTCCGCCTATCCTGATGCGATGACCGTCTCCGCCTCCGCTCGTCCCGGCCAACGCTCGACCCTGCTCCGCCTGCATCGCTGGATCAGTCTCTGCGCGGCGATCTTCTGGCTGCTTCAGGCGCTGACCGGTGTGCTGATCGTCTTCCACTGGGAAGTCACCGACGCGCAGATCTCCGCGACCCACCGTCCCACCGACTATGCGGCGATCGAGCGCCGCATCGCCCGGTCGGTGACCGCGCGCGGCGGCACCGTCGGATCGGTCTGGACCGCCGCCGGCGCGCCCGACCGCTACAATGTCAACTATACCGATGCCGACGGAACCAGCCGGTCGATTCGCATCGCCGGCGACGGCACCATCCTCGACACGCCGCAACCGGGCGAGGAGCGGCTGATGGGGTTCCTCGTCGGATTTCACCACGATCTGCTCGGCGCATGGGGCAGCTGGATCGTCTCGATCAGCGGCCTGCTGCTCTGCACCAACCTGCTGCTCGGCCTCGCCACCGCCTGGCCACGGCGCGGAACATGGGGCCGGGCGCTGCGGCCCAGTCGGCGCGGTCCGCTGACGGCGCGGCTTTACGGTTGGCATCGTGCGCTCGGGCTGCTGGTCGTCGTTCCGGCGCTGGCGATCGCCGGGACCGGCACGCTGCTCAAATTCGAGGATGGGGTGGGCGAATGGATCGGCGCGACATCGGTCACGCTGCCGGCCAATCCCCCGGCCGGCCCGCCGATCGGTTTTGCCGCGGCCACGCGCGCCGGCCTTGCCGCCCTGCCGGGAAGCGCGTTCACCCAGGTCGCCTGGCCAAAACCCGATGACGCCACCTATCGGGTGCGGCTGCGCGCGCCGGGCGAACTACGGCGCGCTTATGGGGGCAGCTATGTGCTGGTCGATGCCAATGACGGCCGGGTGCGCGGCGTCTTCCCGATCGCGGCCGCCTCACCCGCCAACCGGTTCATGAGCGCGCTGTTCCCGATCCATACCGGGGAGGCGGGCGGGCTGGTCGGCCGGTTGCTCTCGATCGCGATCGGGCTGTGGCTGATAACGATGATCGTCACCGGGGTCTGGCTCTGGGCGAAGCGGCGCCGGCCGCGGCGGCAGGGGGGATAGCCGATGCTGACCCCCCACGCCCTGGCGCTTGCCGTCGCCGCCGCCGCGCCGCAGACTGCCGATGCCCGGCTGGCGGCGCTCGAACGCGAACTCGCCGCGCAGCGCGACCGGATCGCCGAGCTGGAGCGTCAGCTCGCCGCGCGGCAGGAGCCGTCGCGCACCCAGCCCGAGGCCGCGCCGTCGATCGCCGCCGTTGCCGCCGCGTCCTCGTCCCCAGCCGCACCACCGGTGCCACGGCCGGTCGCACAGCCGGTGCTCGCGGTTTCCGGCGACCTGCGCGTGCGCGAAGAGTGGAATCGCGGTGCCGGCCGCGATCGCGCCCGCGCCGTGCTGCGCGCCCGCCTGCGCGCGACCTATCGCGGCCCATCCGGCTTTTCGGCGGGCGCACAGCTGGCGACCGGCGATCCGGACGATCCCAACAGCGCCGACGTCACATTGGGCAATTTCGCCGACGACCTGATGGTATCGCTGGACCAGGCATGGATCCGGTATCAGCATGGGGGCGTCGCGATATCGGCGGGCAAATTCCCGCTCCCCTTCGCGCGGACGGACATGGTCTGGGATGGCGATGTATCGCCACAGGGGCTGGGCGCAACGCTGTCGATGCCGCTCGCCGGCCTGCGCACCGATGCCCGGCTTCTCTGGTTCGCGGTCGATGAATCCGCTGGCGGACGCGACAGCGACATGCTGGGCGGCCAGCTGTCGCTCGCCACCCCCGCCGATGCGCCGGTGACCGCGCGCCTGGCCGGCAGCTATTATCATTATCGTCTGAATTCGGTGGCGGGTGCCGATGCGGGCGATTTTCGGGGCAATCTGGTCTCCGGCGGGCGATATCGCTCGCAATTCCACCTCGCGGAGCTGCTGGCGACAGTGGAATATCGCGGGTTGGGCGATCGCTGGCCGGTCTCGTTGACCGGCGATGTGGTTCGCAATTTCGGCGCGACGGTGCCGGGCGACAGCGGGATCTACGCCGAACTCGCCGCGGGACGCGCGGCGCGGGCGGGGGATTGGCGCATGGCCTATCAGTTCGGCCGGGTAGAGGTGGACGCGGTGCTGGCCGCGTTCAGTCACGACAATATCGACCTGTCGACAAATTACCTGCTGCACGGGCTGGTGCTCAGCCACATACCTCGCTCCGGACTGGCCGTGGAACTCGACTGGTATCGCTATCGCCCGCTCGATCCGGCCTATACGACCGGCTCGCTCGCCTGGCGGGATCGCGTCCGGCTCAATCTGATGGTGTCGTTCTGATGGCGCTCCCGCTGCTCGCCCTGGCCATCGCCGTCGCAGCGCCACAGGAAGCGCAGACCGAAACCCACACTCATCGCGCGCCGCCGGGCGACACGGCCAGCGAACCGGCGCCGCCCTTTCAACTCGAAGCGGTCTACACCGCCGAGGTCATCGGCAATGTTGCGGGCGGCGTCGCGCGCGGGGTTCGCTATCTCGACAATGTCGATGTGATCGCCGACGCCGATCTCGCCCGGATCGCCGGATGGCGCGGCGCGCGGCTGCACCTCTATGCGCTGTACAATAACGGCGCCTCGCTCGGCGAACTGACCGGCGACGCGCAGGCGGTGAGCAATATCGAGACCGGTGTGCGCGCGCTCCGCCTGTACGAGATGTGGCTCGACCAGCGGATCGGGGCCGGCATCTCGCTTCGAACCGGCCTTTACGATCTCAATTCCGAATTCGATTCGCTCGATAGCGCCGGCCTGTTCGTCAGCAGCCCGCACGGAATCGGCACCGATTTCGCCCAGAGCGGCGGCAATGGCCCCTCGATCTTTCCCGCCACCTCGCTCGCCGCCCGGATCGAGGTCGCGGCGACCCGCGACCTGACCTTCCGTGCCGCGATTCTCGATGGCGTGCCGGGCGATCCCGCGCGGCCGGGCCGGACCGTCATCCGCCTGCGGCCGTCCGATGGCGCGCTGATCGTCGGCGAGGGGGAGATGCGGCTGGGCGGCGGCAAGATCCTGCTCGGCCACTGGCGCTATACCGCGCGCTTCGACCGGCAGGACGGCGCGGGGCAGGCGCGGGGCAATTCGGGAAGCTATCTGCGCGCCGAACTGCCGATCGTGCAGGGCGACGGCCCGGCGATCACCACCTTTGCGCGGCTCGGCGTGGCGCGCGCGCGCTTCAACATGTTCGATCGCTTCGCCAGCGCCGGCCTGACCGTTGCCGGCCTGCATGCCGACCGCCCGGCCGATCAGTTCGGCATCGCGCTCGCCGCAGCCTTTACCGGCGCCCCCTATCGCGCGGCGACCGGCGCGGCCGCGAGCGAAGTGGCGATCGAGGCAAGCTATCGCGCCCCGCTCACCCCCTGGCTGGCGGTGCAACCGAACCTCCATTATGTCCGCCGCCCGTCGGCGGACCCCGCGATCGGCGATGCGCTGGTGCTGGGGCTGCGCATGGAATTCGGCTTCAGCCGCTGACGCTCGCCCCCGTGCGGGTCGCCCTCGCCTGTCGCGTTCGCCGGGCCGCAGCGGGCGGCCGCGCGGTCGCTGTTCATGCGCCGCCGGTCGGGCTATCTCCCGCACATTCGATCATCGATTGTTGAAAGAGGGGAATGCCCATGTCCGTCGCCGCCGATCTTGCGCTGTTCGTCGATGGGGCCTGGCAGGCGGGGGAGGGGCGGGACAGCCGCCCGGTCGTCAATCCCGCCACCGGCGCCGCTATCGCCGACCTGCCGGTCGCGACGACGGCGGATCTCGACGCCGCGTTGGCCGCCGCTGAACGCGCATTCGCCAGCTGGCGCGCGACCGACGCGAATGCGCGCGCCGCGATCCTGCACAAGGCGGCGGCGCTGATGCGCGATCGGGCGGACACCATCGCCGCGCTGCTGACCCGCGAACAGGGCAAGCCGATCGCGGAGGCGCGCGGCGAAGTGGCCGGCGCCGCCCAGCTGTTCGACTGGTATGCCGAAGACGCGCTGCGCGACTATGGCCGCGTGCTCGTCCGCCCCGCCGGCCAGCGATCGGTGGTCGTCCGCCAGCCGGTCGGCGTCGTCGCGGCGCTCAGCCCGTGGAATTTCCCGATCTATCTGATGGCGAAAAAGGTCGCGCCCGCGCTCGCCGCCGGGTGCGCGGTCATCTCCAAACCGCCCGAAGAGACGCCGGCCTGTACGCTGGCGCTGGCCCGTTGCCTGGACGATGCCGGCCTGCCCAAGGGCGTGTTGCAGGTGGTGTTCGGCGTGCCGGACACGATCAGCCGCCACCTGATCGCCTCGGACATCGTGCGCAAGGTCAGCTTCACCGGATCGGTCCCGGTCGGCCAGCATCTGATGCGACTCGCCGCCGACGGGGTGAAGCGGATGACGCTGGAACTGGGCGGTCACGCCCCGGTGCTGATCTTTGCCGATTGCGATCTGGAACGGACGCTCGACATGGTCGTGCCACAGAAGTTCCGCAACGCGGGCCAGGTTTGCGTCAGCCCCACCCGCTTCTATGTCGAAGAGCCGGTCTATGAGGCGTTCCTGGCCGGGTTCGCCGCACGCACCGCGCAACTCCCGGTCGGCGATGGCGCGGACCCCGCAAACCGCATGGGACCGCTCGCCAACGTCCGCCGTCCCGATGCGGTCGAGGCGCTGGTGCGCGATGCCCAGGCAAAGGGCGCACGCACGCTCGCGGGTGGGGAGCGGATCGGCAATGAGGGTTTCTTCTTCCGCCCGACGCTGCTCGCCGATGTGCCGAACGAGGCGGAGATCATGTCGAGCGAGCCGTTCGGCCCGGTCGCCGTCACCCGCCCCTTCGCGACGATGGACGAGGCGATCGCGCAGGCCAATCGCCTGCCCTATGGCCTCGCCGCCTTCGCCTTCACCGAAAGCGGTCGTCGCGCCAACCTGCTCGGCGATGCGATCGAGGCGGGGATGATCGGCATCAACAGCTTTGCCATCGGCGGCGCGGATTCACCCTTTGGCGGCGTCAAGCTGTCGGGTTTCGGCAGCGAGGGCGGGGCCGAAGGATATGAAAGCTACACCGTGACCAAGGCGATTCATCAGGGATAGGGCCGCCATTGCGTTGCGCGCCCGAGCGGCTAACCTCTGCGTCGGGCCGAGGCGATGCCCCGATGCCCGACGGGGAGGCTGACATGGGACTGGCGGCCGCGCTGCTGGTATTTACCGGCATCTGGCACATGACCGAATGGGTGATGGATCGCCGCACCGCCGATACGCTGCGGCTGGTGCCGGTCGGTGCGGTCTATGCGCTGCTCGGCGTGCTGATCGCGCTCAATCTTGGCGGTGGAATCGCCGGCGTGGTCGCGTTGCTCGCGGTGATGGCGGGGATGGGCGCGGCGTTCGTGATGCGGCGCCGGCTGGCGGTGCGCCGCTGGGTCGTCTGGGCGTTTATCGGCGTGGACGCCGTCATCGTGATCGCGCTTGTCCGGGCGCTGCTGGCATGAGGCGGGGGAGGTTTTGATGACGCGGTTCACCGTCAATGGACGCGCGGTCCAGGTCACCGCGCCGCCGGACATGCCGCTGTTGTGGATCCTGCGCGACATGCTGGGGCTGTTCGGGACCAAATATGGGTGCGGCATCGCCCAGTGCGGTGCCTGTACCGTGCATCTGGACGGTCATGCGGTCCGCTCGTGCCAGGTGCTCGCCGCCGATCTCGACGGCGCGCAGGTCGTCACGATCGAGGGGCTGGGGACTCCCGACGCGCCGCATCCCGTGCAACGGGCATGGATCGACCGGCAGGTGGCGCAATGCGGCTATTGCCAGTCGGGCCAGATCATGCAGGCTGCGGACCTGCTGCGCCGCCACCCCGCCCCCAGCGATGCCGATATCGACGCGGCGATGGCGGGCAATCTGTGCCGCTGCGGGACCTATCCGCGCATTCGCGAGGCGATCCGCGCCGCCGCCGGGCTGACCGAGGGCAAGCGCGCCGACGCGGGCGGAGCCAAGCCATGAGCCGTGCCGGCACGATCGCGCGCCGCACGCTGATCCTGGGATCGGCGGCGGTCGCCGGCGGGGTGGCGTTCGGCGCCTATCTCTACAACACCCCCAACCCCAACCCGCTCGCCGACGGATTGGGGGAGGGCGGGGTGACCTTCAATCCCTGGGTCCGGATCGACGGGGCGGGCATCACCCTGATCGCGCCGCACACCGATCTGGGGCAGGGCGTGCGTTCGCTTCAGGCGATGCTGATCGCGGAAGAGCTGGACCTGGAACCGGGCCAGTTCGCGGTCGAGACCGGTCCGCCCGATCCCAATTACCGCAATTCGGCACTGGCGATCGAAAATGTCGGCATCGATCCGGCCGATCCCGGACTCGGCACGCGCTTCACCCTTGCCGCGCTCGACACGCTCGCGCGGACCCTGGGGCTTCAGGTGACCGGTGGCTCCTCGACCGTGCCGGACAGTTTCGTGAAGCTGCGCGAGGCCGGGGCGATCGCCCGCGAGACGCTGAAGCGCGCCGCCGCGATCCGCCATCGCGTGCCGGTGGAACAGCTGAGCACGGCGCATGGCGCGGTGATCCTGCCGGATGCGCGCGCGATTCCCTATACCAGCCTCGCCGCCGATGCCGCCGCGATCGATCCCGTGACGCGCGTCGCATTGCGCGATCCGGCGCAGTGGCGGCATCTGGGCAAACCGATGCGGCGGCTCGACATCGTCGCCAAATCGACCGGCACGGCGCGCTATGGCATCGATCTGACGCACGACGGCATGGTCCATGCTGCGGTGCGGACCAATCCCGCCCAGGGCGCCGGCTTGCGCGGGTTCGACGCGACTGCCGCCCGGCGCATGACCGGTGTGCGCGACGTGATCGCGATCGAGGGCGGGATCGCCGCGATCGCCGACAATAGCTGGACCGCGATGCAGGCGGCGAACGCGGTCGAATGCGATTGGGAGGATGCCGGCTATCTTCCCGACATGGCCGCCCAGTGGAATGCGGTCGAAACGGCGTTCGGCGGGACGATCGATTCGACCGCGCGCGACGATGGCGATGTCGATGCCGCGCTGGGCGCGGGGATCACCGTCGCGGGCGACTATCGCATCCCCTATCTCGCCCATGCGCCGCTTGAGCCGCTCGGCGCGCTGGTGCTGGTGACGGATGCGCGCACCGACATGTGGGTGGCGAGCCAGATGCCGCTGTTCGCGCGCAAGTTCGTCGCCGAACTCACCGGTCATGACGAGAATGACGTCCATATCCATAATCAATATGCCGGCGGCAGCTTCGGTCACCGGCTGGAGTTCGAGAATATCCGGGCGGCGGCGCGGATCGGCGCCGCGCTGCGCGGCACGCCGGTCAAGCTGACCTATAGCCGGGAAGAGGATTTCGCCCATGACTTCCCCCGGCCGATGGCGATGTCGCGCTTTCGCGCCCGCGCCGTCAACGGCAGGGTCGAGGCGCTCGACATCGCCGTCGCCGGCCCCTCGGTCATGGCGTCGCAGGGCGCCCGCGCCGGCCTGCCCTCGCTGGGACCTGACGCGCAATTCCATGCCGGCATCTCGAACGCCCCCTATGCCATCCCGGCGATGCGGGTGCGCGCGCATGCGGTGGAACGGATGCCGCCGACCAGTAGCTGGCGGTCGGTCGGCGCGTCGGGCAACGGCTTCTTCCTCGAATGCGCGCTGGACGAGGCGATCCTGGCGGCCGGCGGCGATCCGCTCGCGGAGCGGCTGCGGCTGTGCAACAGCCCGCACGCCCGCGCGGTGCTGGAGGCGGTGGGGCGGATGAGCGGGTGGGGAACCGATCCCGGCCGGGACCGCGGGCGCGGCATCGCGATGATCGAGTCCTTTGGCACCCCGGTGGCTGAAGTAGTGGAGGTGACGCGCACCCCCGCCGGCATCCGCATCGACCGGGTATTCGTCGCCGTCAATGTCGGCCCGGTGCTCGACCCGGTGAATTTCGACAATCTGGTAAAGGGCGGAGTGGTGTGGGGGCTGGGTCACGCCATGAATTGCGAGATCACCTATCGCGACGGCCGCGCCGAACAGACCAACTATCACGCCTTTCAGGGGATGCGGATGCATCAATGCCCGGCGATCGAGGTACAGGCGGTGCAGACCGGCAAGCGCATTACCGGCATCGGCGAACCCCCGGTTCCCCCGGCGCCCGCCGCCCTTGCCAACGCGATCTTCGTGGCGACCGGAAAGCGGCTGCGCGAAATGCCGTTCAACAAATTCGTCGATTTCGTCTGAGAAGGGGGCGGCGATGCGGTGGCAGATCAATCTGGCGATGCTGATCCTTCCCTCGGCGCTGCTGGCGGGCGCGGTGATGGCGCGACCGGGCGATGTCCCGACCGGTGCCACGGCGCCGAAATCCGCGGCGCCGGGCCTGGAGGTGCGCCGCTTCGGCGCCATCGGCGTGGCGGAGGGGTTGAAGGCATGGGATTCGATCCATGCCGTCCTGTCGCACCCGCGCTGCCAGTCCTGCCATGTCGATGAACGCGGCGTTCCGCTCTGGTCCGGCGCCTATTTCGGCGGAACCCGCGCCCATGCGATGAACGTGCGCGGGGGCAAGAGCCGCACGGGAGAGGAAACCCTGCCCTGCGCCACTTGCCACCGGGTGTCGAACCGGCCGAACCGCATCCCCCATGCGCCGCCGCATGCCGGCATCGAATGGAAACTCGCGCCCGTTGAATTCACATGGGTCGGCCGGACCAGCGCGCAAATCTGTCGTCAGTTGCGCGATCCGCGTCGCAACGGCGGACGCGATGGCGCCGGGTTGATCGAACATATCGTCCACGATCATGATGTGAACGGCTTCATCCGCTGGGGCTTCGATCCCGGCCCGGGGCGCGAAAAGCCGCCCGGATCGCTGCAATCGCATCTGGACGATACCGGCCGCTGGGTGGCGGCAGGCATGCCCTGTCCCGACGAACGCGGAGCCGCCCCGGCCGGTTAGGGGTGTACATGCGGCCTTGACCCGGGGGCAACCGGTCCGCAATGCGGACGCGACGACCCCCCGGCGCCTGCCATGCCGCCGGGTTCAGAATTGGATCGTATCGGCACCGCGCCTGGCGCGGCCGGTTGGCATAATGGGCGGCGAGGCGGCCGCGATCAGGAGGACAGGATGCGCACGATCGACCATGTGATTGCTGGAGCCAGCGGCGGCGCGGCAACCCGCTTTGCCGATGTTTTCGATCCCAATACCGGCAAGGTGCAGGCGCGGGTTCCGCTCGGCGTGCAGGCTGATCTGGACGCGGCGATGGGCAAGGCGCTGGCGGCGCAGCCCGGCTGGGCGGCGACCAACCCGCAACGGCGCGCGCGCGTCATGTTCGCGTTCAAGGCGCTGGTCGAAAAGAACATGGAGGAGCTGGCGCGCCTGCTCAGCTCCGAACATGGCAAGGTGATCGCCGATGCGAAGGGCGATGTGCAGCGCGGGCTGGAGGTGATCGAATTCGCCTGCGGCATCCCCCATGTGCTGAAGGGCGAATATACCCAGGGCGCGGGTCCCGGCATCGACGTCTATTCGATGCGCCAGCCGCTGGGCGTGGTTGCCGGCATCACGCCGTTCAACTTCCCGGCGATGATCCCGATGTGGATGTTCGGCGTCGCCATCGCCTGCGGCAACGCCTTCATCCTGAAGCCCAGCGAGCGCGACCCCAGCGTTCCCGTCCGCCTCGCCGAACTGATGCTGGAGGCCGGCCTGCCCGAGGGCGTGCTTCAGGTCGTCCATGGCGACAAGGAAATGGTCGATGCGATCCTCGACCATCCGGAGATCAAGGCGGTGAGCTTCGTCGGCTCCTCCGACATCGCGCATTATGTCTACCGGCGCGGCGTCGCGGCGGGCAAGCGGGTCCAGGCGATGGGCGGCGCGAAGAATCACGGCATCGTCATGCCCGATGCCGACCTCGATCAGGTGGTGAACGACCTTTCCGGCGCGGCGTTCGGATCGGCGGGCGAGCGCTGCATGGCGCTCCCGGTCGTCGTCCCGGTCGGCGAGAAGACCGCGACCGCACTGCGCGAAAAGCTGCTCCCCGCGATCGAGGGGCTGCGGGTCGGCGTCTCCACCGATGCCGACGCGCATTACGGCCCGGTGGTCACCGCCGCGCACCGCGCGAAGATCGAGAATTACATCCAGATGGGCGTCGATGAGGGCGCCGAACTGGTGGTCGATGGTCGCGGTTTCAGCCTTCAGGGGCATGAGGAGGGCTTCTTCATCGGCCCCAGCCTGTTCGACCGGGTGACGCCACAGATGCGCACCTATCAGGAGGAAATCTTCGGTCCGGTGCTCCAGATGGTGCGCGCCGACAGTTTCGAAGACGCGCTGCGCCTGCCGAGCGAGCATCCGTACGGCAATGGCGTCGCGATCTTCACCCGCAACGGCCATGCCGCGCGCGAGTTCGCGCAGCGCGTCAACGTCGGCATGGTCGGCATCAACGTGCCGATCCCGGTGCCGGTCGCCTATCACACCTTTGGCGGGTGGAAGCGCAGCGCGTTCGGTGACACCAACCAGCACGGCATGGAGGGCGTCAAGTTCTTCACCAAGGTGAAGACCGTGACCCAGCGCTGGCCCGACGGCAGCGTCGCGGGCGAGAACGCGTTCGTCATTCCCACGATGGGGTAAGGGCATGAGCCAGTTCGACCTGACCGACGACCAGCGCGAGATCCAGGATCTCGCGCGCCGCTTCACCGCCGACCGCATCACCCCCTTCGCGGCGGAGTGGGACGAGAATAGCCATTATCCCGTCGATGTCTGGAAGGCGGTGGGCGAACTTGGCTTCGGCGCGATCTACGTGTCCGAGGAGTCGGGCGGAATCGGCCTCGGTCGGCTGGAGGCGGCGCTGATCATGGAGGCGATGGCCTATGGCTGCCCCGCGACCAGCGCGTACATCTCGATCCACAACATGGCCGCGTGGATGATCGACCGGTTCGGCGGACAGGAGATTAAGGACCGTTTCCTCCCCGACCTGGTCAGCATGGAAAAGATCGCCAGCTACTGCCTGACCGAACCCGGATCGGGTTCGGACGCCGCCGCGCTCAAGACGAGCGCGCGCCGCGACGGCGACCATTATGTCATCAACGGCACCAAGCAGTTCATCTCGGGCGCGGGCTATAACGACGTCTATGTCTGCATGGTCCGTACCGGCGAGGAAAAGGCGAAGGGCATCACCTGTCTGGTGGTGGAGAAGGACACGCCCGGCCTGTCATTCGGCGCGCCGGAAAAGAAGCTTGGCTGGAACGCCTCACCCACTGCCCAGGTGATCTTCGAGGATTGCCGCGTGCCGGTGGAAAACCGCGTCGGCGCGGAGGGGGAGGGGTTCCGCTTCGCGATGGCCGGGCTTGACGGCGGGCGGCTCAACATCGGGGCCTGCTCATTGGGCGGTGCGCAACGCTGTCTCGACGAGGCGATCGCCTATACCAGGGACCGCCAGCAGTTCGGCCAGCCGGTGGCGGACTTCCAGAATACGCAGTTCACGCTCGCCGACATGGCGACCGATCTGGAGGCTGCGCGCGCCCTGCTCTACCTTGCCGCCGCCAAGGTGTCCGCCAATGCGCCGGACAAGTCGCGCTTTTCCGCGATGGCGAAGCGGCTGGCGACCGACAACGGCTCCAGCATCGTCGATCGCGCGCTCCAGCTGCATGGCGGCTATGGCTATCTGCGCGACTATCCGATCGAACGCTTCTGGCGCGACCTGCGCGTCCACTCGATCCTCGAAGGCACCAATCAGGTGATGCGGATGATCGTCGGGCGGGAGCTGACGCGGCAGTGAGGGGGCCTTCCATCCGCGTTCCTGCGAAAGCGGGAAGGCAGAGCCACCGGTGCGGCGCTCGCGACTCTGGGTTCCTGCGTCCGCAGGAGCAAAAGTTATGACCGACGATGTGCTGATCCATGTCGAGGGTGCGGTCGGCCGCATCCGCCTCAACCGGCCAAAGGCGATCCACGCGCTCAACACCGCGATGTGCGCCGCCGTGTTGGAGGCGCTCAAGGCCTGGCGCGAAGATACGGCGGTCGAGGCGGTGATGATCGACCATGCCGAGGGTCGGGGGTTCTGCGCCGGCGGCGACATCCGCATGATCGCGGAAAGCGGCGCGGGCGATGGCAGCGCCGCGCGTGAATTCTTCCGTACCGAATATGCCATGAACCACGCGCTGTTCACCTATGTGAAGCCGATCGTCGCGTTCATGGACGGCATCACGATGGGCGGCGGCGTCGGGATCAGCCAGCCGGCGAAATATCGCGTCGCGACCGAGAATACGAAGCTGGCGATGCCCGAAACCGGGATCGGCCTGTTCCCGGATGTCGGCGGCGGCTGGTATCTCTCGCGCCTGCCCGGCCGGATCGGCCAGTATCTGGCGCTGACCGGCCACCGGCTAGACGGGGCGGAGTGTCTCGCGCTCGGCCTCGCGACCCATTATCTGGATGCCGACCGGCTGGATGCGGCAAAGGCGCGCATCCTCGCCGAGCCGCAGGGACTTGCCGCGATCCTCGACGCGTTCGCCGCGCCCGCGCCCGATGCGCGCATCCTCGCGCATCGCGACGTGATCGACCGGTTGTTCGCGTCCGACCGGCTCGAGGATATCCTCGCCGCGCTGCGGGCGGACGGCGGCGACTGGGCCGCGCAGACGCTCGCGACGCTTGAGACCAAGTCGCCGCAGACGATGAAGGTCAGCCTGAAGCTGCTGCTCGACGGCGCGACCATGCCGACATTCGAGGACGAGATGCGGCAGGAGTTCGCGGTCGGTTGCCGCGTCGTCCAGCGCCACGATTTCATCGAGGGCGTCCGCGCGGTGATCGTCGACAAGGACAATGCACCCCGCTGGAACCCCGCGCGGCCAGAGGATGTCAGCGATCACCTGATCGACCAGATCTTCGCGCCGCTGCCCGATGGTGAGGCGTGGGCGCCGGCGTGATGTTCGCTTTCCTACAATGGCCGGCTTGTGCGAGCACCATCAGCGGTGATCCCGGCCCCGCAGCGCCGGCCGGTTAGCCGACGCCAACGCGTAAATAAGCCAATTTTGGTCAACTTCGGGAGTATTCCGTGGCCGATTACAACAGTATCCTCGTCGAACAGCGCGGCGCCGTCACGCTGGTCACGCTCAATCGCCCGCAGGCGCTGAACGCGCTGAACAGCGAGGTTCTGGGTGAATTGCTCGATGCGTTCGCCGCGTTCGACGCCGACCCCTCACAGGGGTGCGCGGTGCTGACCGGCAGCGAAAAGGCGTTCGCCGCCGGCGCCGACATCAAGGAGATGCAGGCACAGGGCTTCGCCGACATGTACGGGCATGATTTCTTCGCGGGCTGGGACCGGTTCACCCGCACGCGCAAGCCGGTGATCGCCGCCGTGTCCGGCTTCGCGCTCGGCGGCGGGTGCGAGCTGGCGATGATGTGCGACTTCATCCTCGCCGCCGACACCGCGAAGTTCGGCCAGCCCGAGATCAAGCTCGCCGTCGCCCCCGGCATGGGCGGTTCGCAGCGACTGACCCGTGCGGTGGGCAAGTCCAAGGCGATGGAAATGTGCCTCACCGGCCGGATGATGGACGCCGCCGAGGCCGAGCGCGCGGGCCTGGTCAGCCGCATCGTCCCCGCCGCCGATCTGATGGACGAGGCGATGAAGACCGCCGCGACGATCGCCGGCATGGCCCCGCTTGCGGTGCTGGCGAACAAGGAGATGGTCAACACCGCCTATGAAACCACGCTCGCACAGGGTGTCCAGTTCGAACGGCGGCTGTTCCACGGCCTGTTCGGCAGCGCCGACCAGAAGGAGGGCATGGCCGCCTTTGTCGAAAAGCGCCCGGGGAAGTGGACCGGAAAATAAAGCGATTACTGGTACTTGCTTGCGACAGGTTGAGGATCGCGGCCGATGATCGCTCGTTGTCGATGTGGAGTGGGGCAATCGACAGGAGACGGATGCGATGGACGAACGTAACGCGGGTCAGACCCCGAACCCCGGTGGCGAGCAGATTCAGCAGCATAACCAGACGCTCGACCAGCAGCAAAATCGTCAGCGGCAACAGCAGCGCGACGACGCTACGGACGCCGATCCGGATCGCCGCAAGGGCGACATGGACGGCGAACAGCCCGACCGCTGAGGCGCGGTCAAACTGACTGAAAAGGGGGCCGCAGTTCGGTCCCCTTTTTTTCGTCCGGTCCGTGATGCGGCGCGATCGGCTGTTCGTGCGTTGGACCGGGCATGAAACGACTTTGGTTCATTACCAATCCCCGGTCCGGCTCGGCGGCATCGGAAAAATGCGAAGCGATCGAGGCGGTGTTTGCCGATCGCGGGCTTCATCTGGCCGGTCGCACGCGCTTTCCCGATCAGCCACTGCCCAAGGTCGCCGATCTGGAGGCGGCGCATATCGACACGGTGGTGCTGTTCGCCGGCGACGGCACGATCAACGCGGCGCTGTGCGCGCTCGCCGGATGGGACGGGGCTTTTCTCATTCTGCCCGGTGGTACGATGAACATGCTTGCCCGCGTGCTGCACGGCGATGCGGCGCCCGATGCGATCATCCATGCCGCGCATGCCGATCTCCGCCGGGTCGCCCTGCCGGTGGTCGAGGCAGGTCCGCACCGCGCCTTTGTCGGCCTGATCCTCGGTCCCGCCGCGCAATGGGGACGCGCGCGTGAGGCGGCACGGCGCGGGCGGCTCGCGCGCGTCCTGGGCGCTGCGCGCAACGCGTGGCGGCGCACCTTTGGGCGTGGCATCCGCATCGACGGCGTACCGGGCATGATCGATGCGTATCAGGCGGTCTTCATCGCACCCCATGCGGACGGGCTGGACGTTGCGGCGATCGACGCGCGCGACTGGCGATCGATCGTGGAACTGGGCTGGTCGTGGCTCACCGGCGACTGGCTTGCCGCGCGTGCCGTGACCGATCGGCGCGCCACCCGGGTGCGCCCGCATACCCGGCGCGCGTTGCTGGCGCTGTTCGACGGCGAGCCCGTGACCATACGATCGGGCATCGAAATCGCTGGCGGCATGACTCCCCCGATCTTTCTGACCACGCGGGAGGGCGATGCATGACCCGGCTGTTCCATGTCAGCGACATTCATTTCGGCGCAGAGGATGTCGCCGCGCTCGACTGGTTCGCACGGACGGTGCGCGACGAGCGGCCCGACGCGATCGTGATGACCGGCGACCTGACGATGCGCGCGCGCAAGCATGAGTTCGACGCGGCCGCCGCCTGGCTCGAAGGGCTTGGCCGCCCGGTGACGGTCGAGGTGGGCAATCACGACCTGCCCTATTTCAACCTGTGGGCGCGCTTCGTCATGCCCTATCGCCGCTATCGGGCGCTGGAGCGGATGATCGAACGTCCGCTCGACCTGGATGGCGTGACGATCGTCCCGCTCAAGACGACGGCACGGTTTCAGCTGCGGTTCAACTGGTCAAAGGGTCATGTGGGTGCGCGCGCGCTGGCGGAGGCGCTGGCGCTGGCGGACCGCGCCCCGCCGGAACATCAGGTGCTGATCGCGTGCCACCATCCGCTGATCGAGGCGGGAACGCGCGGCACGTCGCGCACGCGCGGTGGCCGGCGCGCGCTACAGGCACTGACGCGGGCCGGTGCGCATGCCGTGCTGACCGGCCATGTCCATGATCCGTTCGATATCGAACATCGCAGCGACGGGCGCGTGGTGCGACTGATCGGCGCGGGAACCCTGTCCGAACGGGTGCGCGAAAGCCCGCCATCGTTCAACGAACTGCGGATCGGGCCAGAGGGTATCGTCACGATCGCCCGCCGCATGGGCGCGCCGGATACCCCGCTTGGCTGACCCCGTTTGGCTGAGTGAAAATGAAACGGCCGCCCCCATCGGGGACGGCCGTCGCATTGTGTCGTCGTGACGGCGATCAGAAGTGGAACGTCACCGACCCGCGATAGGTCTGTGCCGACAGGTCGCTGCGCGACACCGTCGTATCCGCCGCAATCGACAGATCGACCGATCCGGTCTTCATCGTCAGACCGCCGCTGATCTCGCCCCAATCCTTGTCCTGGCCGTTCAGCGCGAAGCGCGTGCCGCCACCGATCCCGCCAACCAGATTGGCGCCCACGCTGTTCGGCTGGTCCTGGAACTCATGGACATAGGTGCCGGTCAGGAACGGGCGAACGCCGCCGCTCTTGGTGCTGAGCGTCAGGCCGGCGCGGCCCTGGAGGCTGGTGTATTTCGGCCGCTGCACGTTGAGCGCCATCGGGCCACCGGTCTCCAGCGCGCTGCCAAAGCCGATCTGGGTCGCCCGGGCCGCCACGCGCGGTGCGATGGAGAAGGTTTCGCTGCCCAGATCCGCGCCGATGCCGACCTCGGAGCTGATGACCAGCGCGTTGTCCTTCGCCGCGAGCGTGTAGGGCGTGCCGAGGAAATTGACGACGCGCTTGCTGTTCGCACCCACCGCGCCGGCGGTCAGCTGCGCATCGACGGTCAGCCCGCCCATCATGCTCTTCGCATACAACGTACCCTGCAACGAACTGCTCTTCACCGTCTGGCCGGGCAACGAAGCGGTGCCGTCGAGATCCGAATAGTTGAACGCGAAGCCGATAAATCCGTTTTCGCCGGTCGCGACCTCGATGCCGCCGCCGACATACCAGCCATTGAAGCTATCGCGCCCGCCGACACCGGTCATCGCCGCGCCGTCGCCGGTGAGATAGCCGCCGGACACGAACGCGCTGACGTCTTCGGGCAACGCGCCTTCCTGGACCATCGACGGCTGCGTCATGTCGGTCTTCACATTGGTCGCGAAGGACGACAGCCCGACCGCGGCGACCTGCACCGGCTGGCCGTAACGGGCCAGCGTGCCGCCCATATCCCTGGGATCCAGGCTCTGCATGCGGTTGCGGATGAAGGTCGCGTTCGAATCGACCGCCGCGATGCCGAGCGTCTGTACGGTCGATTCGACCGCGGGCGCCAGGCCGTTCAGCGTCGACAGGATGGTCGATGCGTTTTGCAGGTCGAGCGGGCCGTACAGCCCGTCATAGCTGCTGGCGCGGCTGCGGTTCTGATCGAGCAGCTGCGCATAGGCATAGGCGATCGGGTTCGAAGGCGAGACCACGTTCGTATAGCTGCCCGCCGCGATGTTCAGCACCACCGCGTTGGTGGTGTAGCTGAGCGTCGGCGTCAGGATCGCGCTGATCGCGCTCGGCGTCGCGAAGGTGCCGGAGCGGCCACCCTCCGCGCTCAGGATCGTGTAGCTCTGGCCCGCGCGCAGCGCCGAGGTGTACGAAATCTGCAACACGCCACCGACGCTGGCGACGCCGCTCGTGCCATTCACCTTCTTCACCGCGATCAGGTCCGATGCGCCGTTCGCCAGGTTGACGATATAGCCGGTACCCGATCCCAGGACGAGGTTGCCGTTGAACGTCAGCGTGCCGACCGTGGTCGAAGTGCCGGGCGAGATGACGCCCGCGACGTTGGTCACATAGGGCGCGTTGATCTGGCCGGTGCCGCTCAGGCCGCCGGCGACGATCATGTAATCGCCCTTGCTGGTCAGCTGGCCATCGACGCGCATCGTGCCGGTAATCTGGCTGACGTTCATCAGGCTGGTCAGCGACCCGGCCGAGGTGATGGTCAGCCCCGCGCCGGCGCCGTTCAGCGTCAGGTTGTCGATCGTCACCGCGCTCGACAGCGTCGTGGTGCCGGTCGCCGACAGCGTCACGTCGAAATATTGCGCCGCGACGCCGGTGGCGCGGTTGCCGTCCGAGTTGTTGGGGACGAAGTTGGTCGCGCCCGGCAGCCCGTTGGTCAGCGTCGCGGTCGGCAGTGCCTGGGCCGTCACGCTGCCATCGGCCTGCGCGCTGGGGTCCTCGACCTTGGCGAAGAGCGAGGTGCCGACGCTGGCCGCAGCGTCGGTCGCCGATCCGTCGGCGATCGCGGTGCTGGCAAGGTCGAGCGTATCGACGCCGACGGTCAGGCCGCCGCCATTGGTGTCGCCGATATCGCCGGTTCCCTTCGGCCGGACCTCGACGATTTCCTGGCCGGTGGCGGTGTCATAGCAATCGCTGACCCCGCCCGACTGGAAGCAGATCTGGCCGAACTGGCCGCTGGTATCGACCGTGGTGCCGCCCGGATTGGTCGGCACGCCGTTGACCAGATTGCCGCCCGACAGGACATAGTAATTGGGATCGACCTTGCTCACCCAATGGGTCGGGTCGGTCCAGCTGCCGTCGCCGGCGACGGCGCCGACATAGTGATAGGGATTGTTGGCCGCGATCCAGTCCCAGTACAGGTAGAGCGGCTGGTAGAAGCTGGCGGTGCCATAGCCGTTGGCGGGCGCGCCGCTGAAGAAGCGGGTGTAACCGCCCGACAGGACGCCGATCACCAGCTGGCGGGCATAGGTCGTGTCGAGGATCAGTGGACCGCCCGAATCGCCCGATGCGGTGATGCCTTCATTCGCCTGCGCATTGTCGCGGAACGCGTTGAAGTCGCGCGGGTCGCCCCCGGTGGTGAAGCGGCGGGGATCGTCGAAATCGATCCAGTAGAGATTCTGCGGATTGTTGGTCGCGCCGCCGGGGCCGAACAGGAACTGTTCGAACACGTTGAGCGAGGTCAGTGCGCCCAGCATGTTGTCGGCGATGCGGCGGCGATAATCCACGCCGTTGACCGATCCGGTGTCGCCGGTGCCGTTACGGCCATAGCCCTCGATCGTGACGTGATAGCCGGTGCCGTTCGCGCCGATCGTGCCGGGGTTGGGCAGCGGCGAGAAGAGCATCGCCCAGGTCGGGATGCCGGCGGCCGGCGTATCGAGCACTGCGGTCGCGACGTCGGCGTAGAGGAAGCCGTTCGCATCCGCCTCGGTCGAGCGCGAATTGTAGAAGACCTGGCTGACGTTGAACATGTTGCGCGCGGCGCTGCTGGCATATTTCGCGTTGGTCGAATTGCCGTTCAGCCAGATCCCGAACGCGCTGTTGCCCGCCTGGTTGTTGTTGGAATTGAACCCGAAGCCGATCGCGGTGCCGCCGCTGGGCGAGCCATAGGCGGTCGCGGCGCGCGAATTGACGCAGTGCGCGGCGAAGATGACGGTGCGCGGGTTGATCAGCGTGCCGGTGCAAAGGCCGATCGTGCCGTTCTGATTATCGACGATCATCTGGCCGACGCCGGTCACATTGTTCGGATCGATCGCGGTGGTCGGCGTGCCGGGATAGCCGATGACGATCTGCGGATCGAGTTCGGCGGCATCGACGTTGAGATCCGAAACCGGCATCGCGCCCGATTGCGCTTCGAGCACGGCGCTGCCCGGGTCGAGCGGGCCGCTCTGCGCAAACGCCGGCGTCGCCAGCAGGCCGATGCCGGCGGCGGAAAGAAACAGCGACGCGCGCACGGCACGGCGATTACGAATCGAGTTCATGATGATCCCCCTGTCGGCCCTATTTCCCGTGGGCCAGAACCCGCAGGCTAGGCGGACGCGCGCGAGCGTCAAGCCGTAAAATTCGTTACGGATATGTCTCTTTCGGGGAGGCGTGAGGGCGAAAAGAAAGGGCGCCCGGATGTCCCGGACGCCCCCTCTTGTTCGCTTCGATGAGGCTGCGATCAGCGCTTCGAGAACTGGAAGCTGCGGCGGGCCTTGGCCTTGCCGTACTTCTTGCGCTCGACCGCGCGGCTGTCGCGGGTCAGGAACCCGGCGGCCTTGACGGGCGGACGCAGCGCCGGTTCGTACTTGGTCAGCGCCTGGGCGATGCCGTGCTTGACCGCGCCGGCCTGGCCCGAAAGCCCGCCGCCCTTGACGGTGCAGATGACGTCATACTGGCCGTCCCGCTCGGCGACGCCGAACGGCTGGTTGATGACGAGGCGCAGCGTCGGACGCGCGAAATAGACTTCCTGATCGCGACCGTTGATCGTGATCTTGCCCGAACCCGGCTTCAGCCAGACGCGTGCGACCGCGTCCTTGCGACGGCCGGTCGCATAGGCGCGACCGAACTTGTCGAGTTCCTGCTGACGCAGCGGGGTGGTCTGGGTGACCGGCGCCTGCATCACGGTCTCGGTTCCCGGCTCGCCCGTGGTCGAAACCGGCTGGGCTTCGACGACCGTGCCGAGGTCGGAAAGGGACTGGCGCCCGTCGGAAATATTGGTGTCGGACATTATGCGCCCACCTTGTTCTTGCGGCTCATGCCGGCGATGTCGAGGACTTCGGGGTTCTGCGCTTCGTGGGGATGCTCGGCGCCCTTGTAGATGCGCAGGTTGCGCATCTGCTGACGACCCAGCGGACCGCGCGGGATCATGCGCTCGATCGCCTTTTCCAGAACGCGCTCGGGGAATCGTCCCTCCAGCACCTTCGCCGCGGTGATTTCCTTGATGCCGCCGGCATAGCCGGTGTGCTTGTAATACACCTTGTCCGCCAGCTTCTTGCCGGTGAACCGCACCTTGTCCGCGTTGATGACGATGACATTGTCACCGCAATCGACATGCGGGGTAAAGCTCGTCTTGTGCTTGCCGCGCAGGACGTTGGCGATGACGACCGCCGCGCGGCCGACGACCAGACCGTCGGCATCGACGATATGCCACTTCTTTTCCACCTCGGCCGGCTTGGCCGACTTGGTGGTTTTCATGAGCGCCTTCATGGGGCCGGACCTCTTCGGGTTGAAATGAATGACGCCGCCCATATGCCCAGAGGCCAGGACGGCGCGAACGGGCGCCATCTGCATTCCAAGGGGGCGAAAGTCAAGCAAATGCGGGGGCTGCTTGACGGGTAATATGATACCGTCAGAAAATCAGGCGGGTCGTCGTCACCCGTTCCTGCGCCGCGCCTTCGGTTCCCGTCCGCGTCCGCACCGTCTCTTCGCTGCGCACGACCAGGCCGCTCCCGCGCTCCACGATCCGGCGCATTTCGACGGCGATCCGGCCATCGACGATCCCGTCGGGGCCGCGCAGGCGGACCGGACCCTCGGCGGCGGTGCGCACCTCCAGCGTGTCGGCGGCCAGCCGCACGCTCCGCACCCCGTCGATCTGCGTCGCGCCAAAGGCGGATGCGGCGGGAACGCGAACCGGCTGTGGTGACTGCGCACCGCCGCGCGCGACGTCGGTCGCGATCAGCGGGGTGAGCAGCGATGCGATGATCGACCGACGGCTGGCATCGGGCAGCGCGTTCAGCGCAGCGACGACCGCCGCGATCCGCGCCGCCCGTCCCCGCTCCGTCGCGGAGCCGCCTGTCGGCGCCAGCGACCGGATACCGTCCAGCAGCGCGGCCCACAACGCCGCCGCGTCGGCGATGGCGATCACCGCCCCGTCGCGATCCAGGTCAAAGACGACACGTCGCCCCGCCAGCCGCGAAAACGCCGCGCGGAACATCGCCGTGGGATCGTCGCCCGGCTCCTCCGCCTCGGCGGCTTCGAGCGTCACGGTGGCGCGAAAGCCATCCTCACGGCGCGTGAATACGACCGTGCGGCTGGCGGCGAAGCGCCGCGACACGCCATTGTCGGTCCGGCGCATCTCGGAGCGCACGGTGATTCGGGTGTCGAGCGGCGGCGCGAAGGCCGCCGCCACCGCCTGCATGATCAGCACCGTCGAAGCGATCATCGCGTCGCGTCGTCGATCCAGCGGTCGACCGCTTCCCCGGCGGCGACCGGCCAGATTTCGATCACCGGCAGGTCATAGCTGTGGAGCGCGGCGATCCGGTCGGCCAGTTCCCGTGCGAGTGGCGCCGTGGTCTTGAACAATGCGCGCGTCTCGGTCGCGGTCTCGACGGCGTCCGCCCAGCGATAGATGGACGTGCAGGGGCCGAGCAGATTGGCGCAGGCGGCGAGCCGCGCATCGACCATCGCGCGGGCGATCCGCTCCGCTTCCGCAGCGTCCGCGAAGGTGACGTGCAGCAGTGCGATGTCGCTCAACGGCGCGCGCCGACCGAATGGGCGCACCAGGCGACGCAGACGACCACCAGCGCGCCGACCAGCTGGTGCGCCGCCGCCACCGGAATGCTCACCCCGGTCATCACCGTCGCGATGCCCAGCAGGATCTGGGTGCCGAACGCCGCATGCAGCGCCAGCGATGCTGGACGGTCCCCCGCCCCGCGCGCGCGGCGGGCGAGGACGATGAACGCCGCGACCGCGATCCACGCCCACCAGCGATGGACCCAGTGGATCATCGCCGGATCGTTGAACAGCGCGTCGAAAAAGGGGCGGACCTGCAACACGTCCGCCGGGAAGAAATGCCCGTTCATCAGCGGCCACTGATCGGTCACCAGCCCGGCATTCAGCCCGGCGACGAACGCCCCGAACATCAGCTGGACGAACAGAATCGCGAAGGTGACCGCGCCGACCATCGTCAGCCGCGCCGGCCGCGCACCCGGATCGCGGGCAAGGGCGCGCAGGTCCGCCGCCGTCCAGCAGATCGCGGCGAGGATCGTCAGCGCCAGCAACAGGTGCGTCGCGAGCCGGAAATGGCTGACATCGGTGCGCACCGTCAGGCCGGACGTGACCATCCACCACCCGATCACGCCCTGAAGCCCGCCCAGCGCGAACAGGCCGGTGAGACGCCAGCCATAGCCGGAGGGAATCGCCCGCCGCCACGCGAACCACAGCAGCGGCAGCGCAAACGCCATGCCGATCAGCCGGCCGAGCAGGCGGTGCAGATACTCCCAGAAATAAATGCCCTTGAACGCCGCCAGGCTCATGCCGCGATTGAGCTGCTGATATTCGGGGATCTGCTGGTACTTGGCGAACTCGGCCCGCCACGCCGCATCGCTCAGCGGGGGCAGCACGCCGGTCACCGGCTTCCATTCGGTGATCGACAGGCCGGATTCGGTCAGGCGGGTGATTCCGCCGACCACCACCATCAGCACGATCAGTGCCGCGACGACGGTGAGCCAGTTGGCGATGGCGCGGGGACGCGCCGGATGACTGAAAGCGGACACGTGCGCCGTTTATTCCCCGTCAACCAATATTACCAGCGGCGCGTCGCCGATGTTATGTTGTAACTTTCCCCGGCCGGTCTATATGCGGGTCATGGGTTCCACCTTCGCCCCGCAATTCTGGGAACAGGTCGATTCGCGCTTCGATCGCTTCGCGATCGGGCTGTCGAGCCTGTGCCTGGTGCATTGTCTGGCGAGCACCATCCTGCTGACGCTTGTTTCCGCCGCCGGATCGCTGCTGCATCCCGCGATCCATGAGGTCGGCCTGGCGCTGGCGATCCTGTTCGGCGTGATCGCGCTGGGCCGCGGAATCCTTCGGCACGGCTATATGATGCCCGCGGCGGTCGGCGGCTTCGGCCTCGGCATGATGGCCGGCGCGCTGTCGCTTCCGCATGGCGAGCAGGAGATTATGTGGACGATCGTCGGCGTCGCGGTGCTGGCGCTGGGCCACGATCTCAATCGGCGGGCGACCTACTGACGCTTGCTGCGGGGGACGCGCGCGCCTACATCCGTGGGATGGGCGCGCACCATCATCACGAACATTCGGGCAAGGACCTGACCCGCGCGGCGCAGGCGACGCTGGAGAAGGCGGGCGAGCAATGGACCGCGATGCGCGCGTCGATCTTCGACGCGCTCGCCGGGTTCGACAAGCCGGCATCCGCCTATGACATCGCCGAAGAGGTTTCGAAGCGCGAGGGGCGGCGCGTCGCCGCGAACAGCGTCTATCGCATCCTCGACCTGTTCGTGACCGCGAACCTTGCCCGCCGGGTCGAAAGCGCGAACGCCTATGTCGCCAACGCGCATCCCGATTGCCTGCACGACTGCATCTTCCTGGTCTGCGATTCATGCGGCCAGACCACGCATCTCGACGACGATTCGATCACGCGCACGGTACGTTCGGCGGCGAAGGGCGCGGGGTTCGAACCGGTCCGCCCGGTGATCGAGGTGCGGGGCAAGTGCGCCGATTGCGACTGACCCCCTCGCATACCCCGTTCCTCATCAAACCCTCATCCGCGGCTCATGACCGTGGGCGTGCGCGCCGCTAGCGAATCGACACGCTGAAATCGCTGGGGTAATTGCTGTCCATGGTTGATCTTCCCGAAACTCCATTGCTCGACACGGTCGATACGCCCGCAGACCTGCGCACGCTCAAGCCGGCGCAGCTGCGGCAGCTGGCGGATGAACTGCGCGCCGAAACGATTTCCGCCGTCGGCACCACCGGGGGGCATCTCGGCTCTGGGCTGGGTGTCGTCGAACTGACCGTGGCGATCCATTATGTGTTCGACACGCCCCGGGACCGGCTGGTCTGGGACGTCGGGCATCAATGCTATCCGCACAAGATCCTGACCGGTCGCCGCGACCGGATTCGCACGCTGCGTCAGGGGGGAGGGCTGTCCGGTTTCACCAAGCGCAGCGAAAGCGAATATGATCCGTTCGGCGCGGCGCACAGTTCGACCTCGATCTCCGCCGCGCTCGGTTTCGCGGTGGCGAACAAGCTGGCCGGGACGCCGGGCAAGGGCATTGCGGTGATCGGCGACGGCGCGATGAGCGCCGGCATGGCCTATGAGGCGATGAACAACGCCGAACAGGCCGGCAATCGCTTGGTCGTCATCCTCAATGACAATGACATGTCGATCGCGCCGCCGGTCGGCGGCCTGTCGGCCTATCTCGCGCGGGTGGTGTCCAGTTCCGAATATCTCGGCCTGCGCAGCCTTGCGTCAAAGGTCGCGCGAAAGCTCTCGCGCCGCGTCCATCAGTCGCTGGGAAAGGCTGAGGAATATACCCGTGGCATGGTCACCGGCGGCACCTTGTTCGAGGAACTGGGCTTTTACTATGTCGGCCCGATCGACGGCCATAATCTCGACCATCTGATCCCCGTGCTCGAAAATGTTCGCGACGCCAAGGAGGGGCCGGTGCTCGTCCATGTCGTGACGAAGAAGGGCAAGGGGTACGCCCCCGCCGAAGCCAGCGCCGACAAATATCACGGCGTGCAGAAGTTCGACGTGATCACCGGCGCCCAGGCCAAGGCGCCGCCCGGTCCCCCCGCCTATCAGAACGTCTTTGGCGAGACGCTGGCGAAGCTCGCCGACGCCGATCCGCGCATCTGCGCCATCACCGCGGCGATGCCGTCGGGGACCGGCGTCGATCGGTTCGCCAGGGCGCATCCCGACCGCGCCTTCGATGTCGGCATCGCCGAGCAACATGCGGTCACCTTCGCCGCTGGCCTGGCCGCACAGGGGATGCGGCCGTTCTGCGCGATCTATTCGACCTTTCTTCAGCGCGCCTATGACCAGGTGGTCCATGACGTCGCGATTCAGAACCTGCCGGTCCGTTTCGCGATCGACCGCGCCGGCCTGGTCGGTGCCGACGGCGCGACCCATGCCGGCAGTTTCGACATCACCTATCTCGCCAGCCTTCCCAATTTCGTGGTGATGGCGCCCGCCGACGAGGCGGAACTGGTCCATATGACCCGAACTGCGGCCGAGCATGACAGCGGGCCGATCGCCCTGCGATATCCGCGCGGCAATGGCACCGGCGTCGAACTGCCCGCCACGCCGGAACTGCTGGACATCGGCAAGGGGCGGATCGTGCGGGAGGGAAAGAAGGTCGCGATCCTCTCGCTCGGCACCCGCCTCGCCGAAGCGATGGTGGCGGCGGACGCGCTGGACGCGAAGGGGCTTTCGACCACCGTCGCCGATCTGCGCTTCGCCAAGCCGCTGGACGAGGATCTGATCCGCCGCCTGCTGACCACGCACGAGGTCGCGGTGACGATCGAGGAGAATGCGGTGGGGGGCCTGGGCGCGCATGTACTGACCATGGCGAGCGATGCGGGCCTGATCGATGGCGGACTCAAACTGCGGACCATGCGCCTGCCCGACCGGTTCCAGGATCAGGACAAGCCCGAACTGCAATATGACGAGGCCGGGCTGAACGCGCCGCATATCGTCGATACCGTCCTGAAGGCGCTGCGCTGGAACGAGCGCGAGGTCGAGGCGGGCGCGCGGGCATAGGGCGGCCTGGCGTTCGATGGGGCTGCGCGACAGGTGGCGGTCAGCGGCGCGCGGCGTCCCATGCGGTCGCGACATAGGTGTCGAACACATCGCTGAATTGCAGCAACCGCTCCCGCTCGCGCGCGCCGAACGCCTTCATCGCGGCTAGCTGGCGCAGCGTCGCGCCGAATGCGGCGCGCACCAGCGGCAGGCCGCGCCGGGCCTGCCCACCCTGCCGCAGCGCGCTGGCCATCGCCGCGTCGAACATGATGACATAGGGGTTGTCGTCGCTCGCGCGCACGGTCAGAATCGATCGCCCGCGTTCGAGTTCCGCAAAGGCGTCCATCGGGCGATCCGCCGCCTCCAGCACCTGTGGTGCCGCGTAAAGCGGCCGCGCACAACATCCGCCCAGTGAAGGTTCCGCGACGCCGCATTCGGCGCGGCGTCGCAGTTCAGGGCCGCATTAGGCGTTCTCAATCACCCGCGCATTTTCGGAGGCAGGCATCGCGCCTTCCACCCGCATATGTTCGTCGAACCATGCAATCAGCCGCTCGGGGTGCTGTCCGAAGTGATTATAGGCGTAGAAGCGCTGGTTTGACGTATCGATCCACAGCAATTCCTTCTTCTCAGCCGCAAGCGAGTCGAAGATCTCCTGCCCGTCCTTCTCGCCATGGATCAGGAAGTCGCGGCGAAGCTGGGCCATCAGCGTCGGCACCTTTACACCGTAACCGTAATCCTGAGGGCGGAAGTCGAACAGGCTGAACCCGGTCGTCTCGCGACACCTCTCGTCCAGCCGCTCGGCGGCCTTCGCCGGATCGAGGCCAAGGTTTTCCGCGCCGCGCTCGATAAAGGTCTGGCCGGAGACGACGTTGAGGATCGCGAGCGCCTCGATGTGCTCGAACTCCTCAGGCCACTTCGCCATCGCGATGATCGTCGAATTGCCGCCCATGCAGCGGCTGAACAAGCTCGTCCGCATCTTGCCCATGACCGGATGGTTTTTGGCATGACGAACCGAACCGACCACGTCGCGGCATTCGAGCAGGCCGAGGCCGCTGATGCCGCCATTGCCCTCGCCGCTGCGCCCGCAGTTGCGCAGGTCATAGGTCAGGATGTTATAGCCGGCGTCGTGCAGCGCCTTCAGCTCGGGCAGGAAGTTGACCTCGAACCCGCCGAAATACGCCTTGTATTCGGGTAAGTGGCCGGGAAAGCCGTATTTGTTGCACGTCATCGGGTGATTGATGATGAGCAGGCGGTCCGATCCTTCCGTCGGGATGAACCACCCCTCCAGCGGCACGCCGTCCATCGACGGGAACCATGTTTCCTCGAACTCCATGCCATAGTCGCTCGGCTTGCGCATGACCGGCGTGCGCAGGCCGGTCTTGAACAGACCCGCATATTGCTCGGTCAGCGGGTCAAGCTTGTCTGCCACCTTGCCAACCACGCCCTTCACTGCCTCGATCGCGCTGTCGATCAGCCCGCCATCGTCGGCGCCAAGCGCCGCTTTATAATCGACATCGTTGGCACCGACATCGACCGTTGTCGCGTTCGCATCGTCCATCATACTTCTCCTCGTGGCTGCGGGCGCGCCTGAACCATGCCCGCCGATTATCGCGACAACAGATGTAGCGCAGACCCGATCCTGCGATTAGGGCATCAATTACGAATGAACCTATCGACTGGATGATAAATGCGCCGCGATGAAATGGCCGATCTGACAGCGTTCGTCGTCGTCGCCGAGGAACGCAGCTTCACCCGCGCAGCGACCCGCTTGGGCATTGCCCAATCTTCGCTCAGCCAAATCGTGCGGCGTCTCGAAGCAAGTCTTGGATTGCGGTTGCTGGCGAGAACGACGCGGAGCGTTGCGCCGACGGAGGCGGGCGAACGACTGATCGCCACGCTGGTCCCGATGCTTCGGGACATGGACGCGGCGATCGCGTCGCTCGGTGAGCTGCGCGACCGGCCATCGGGTACGATTCGCATCACTGCGGTGGAGCATGCGGCGAAGACGATCCTCGTCCCAGCGATGGCGCTGTTGCTACCCGACAATCCCGATATCCGCGTGGAGATCACGATCGACTACGGCTTGGCGGACGTCGTAGCCGACCGGTTCGACGCCGGTGTGCGGCTTGGCGGAGAGATCGCCCGGGATATGATTGCGGTGAGGATCGGTCCGGACATCCCGATGGCGATCGTCGGTGCTCCGGCGTATTTCGAGCGCAATCCGATGCCGACGTCGCCATCGGACCTGGCTGAGCATCGCGCGATCAACCTGCGGCTCCCGACCTCAGGCACGCTTAACAGCTGGCGGCTCAGGCGCGGCGATCGCGAAACGCGTGTGCGGGTCGATGGGCCGCTGGTCCTCAATTCCATCGATCTCATCCTGGACGCAGCACTCGCCGGGCATGGTCTCGCCTACCTTCCGCTCGACCAATTGGACAAGCACTTGGAAAATGGAGCGCTACAGCGCGCACTAGCGCGTTTCACGCCAGACCTGCCGGGCTATCACCTCTACTATCCCAACCGGCGGTTCGCCTCATCCGCTTTCCGGCTGCTGATTGAAACGATCCGCTATCGCGAGAAATGAGGCGAGCCCGCGGCTGGCGGCTGCCTTTTCACAAGGTTCGCCAACTCAACCCCGTTTGTCAGATTTCGGCCCGGGTAGACCCAGGTTCTCATCTTCGTCGTGTCGGGCTGGGCCAATAATGGCGGATTTCCGGGGTTTCCATTGAATGGCGCGCCCGGCAGGATTCGAACCTGCGGCCCCAAGCTTAGAAGGCTCGTGCTCTATCCAACTGAGCTACGGGCGCGCGCCGCTATGGGCGTTAGCGCGGATTGCGCGGACGGGGAACCGCGATCATAACCGATGCGGCAACAGGGGGATTTGCGATGGCCGACGGCGAACCGGTCCGGATGAACGCGCCGGAAATCGCACGTGAGCGATTCCGCTATTACGATTTCGTGATGGCGGCGTTCTGCGTGGTGCTGGTCCTGTCCAACGTCGTCGGCGCGGCAAAGGTGGCGACGCTGGGCGGGATGACGTTCGGTGCGGGCATCCTGTTCTTTCCGATCTCCTATGTCATCGGGGACGTGCTGACCGAGGTTTATGGCTATGCACGGGCGCGCCGGGTGATCTGGGCGGGATTCGGGGCCTCGGTCTTCGCGGCGGTGATGTGCTGGGTGATCGTGGTGATGCCGCCCGCGCCCGGCTGGAGCGGGCAGGACGTGTATGAGGCCGCCTTTGGCCAGGTGTGGCGGATCGTCGGCGCGTCGGTGATCGCCTTTTGGGCGGGCGAGTTCGTCAATTCCTATGTGCTCGCGCGGATGAAGATCTGGACCGGCGGGCGGCTGTTGTGGACGCGGACGATTGGCTCCACGATTTTCGGCCAGGGGATCGACAGCCTGATCTTTTACCCGCTCGCCTTTTGGGGGGTGTGGACGCCGGGCCAGGTGCTGACGGTGATGGTGACGAACTGGTGGCTGAAAGTGTTCTGGGAGGCGGCGCTGACCCCGCTCACTTATGTCGTCGTCGGGTTCCTGAAACGGCGGGAGGGCATCGACGTGTTCGACGCCGGCACCGATTTCACGCCCTTTCGCACCCGGGTTTGACGAAACGCAAAGCTGCGCGCGCATAGCCGGCGCATCGTCGCTCCACATTCAGGAGACCGATGATGAACATGGCCGTCACGCATGACAGCTTTCAGAATGCCGCAGCGGTGCGCGCGCCGGCGATGCCGCGACGGCGCAACCGGGGCGACCATGTGTTCGACCTCCACCCCGCGCTGCACATCGGCATGTTCGGCGGTTTCTTCGCCTATCTTGGCATCATGTGGGCCGCGTTCGGCGAAAAGGGGCTGGCGATCCCGTTCGTCATCTTTGCGGTGTTCCTTGCCGCCGCCTTCGTGGTGCCGGGCTGGTGGGCGCGTGTCGCCCCGGGCGAGGGGCGCAAGCCCAGCTGGAGCGAGTTCATGGCGGAGGGGATTCAGAGTGGTTCCGGCCATCTCAAGGCCGGCGGCGCGATCGTTCAGGTGATGATCATGCCGGCGATGCTGGTGCTCTGGGGCCTCATCGTCGCGGCGATCCGCCTCGCGGTCTGAACTTCGACCAACCCTCACCTGGTGGGTGGCGCGGTCAGGCGTCGCCCACTTTTTGTGCGTGCGTCAGCCTGCCGTCGCCTCCAGCGCCCCACGATCCAGGATCGCGATTCCGTGGCTGCCGCGCCGCGCGATCATGCCGGCGCTCTCCAGCGCGGTCAGCATCCGGCTCACCGTCTCGATCGTCAGTCCCAGCAACTGCGCGATCTCGCCCCGGGTCAGCGGCAGGTCGAACGCCGCCGCATCGTGACAGGGGGCGGGGCTGGCCGCGCGCGAAAAGGCGAGGATCAGCGCCGCGACCCGGCTTCGGGCCTGACGCTTCGAAATCAGGTCGATCAGGCCGCGGCTCTCGTCCAGCTCGCGCCCCACTTCGGTCAGCAGGCGTCGGGCGAGCGCGGGCCGCGCGTCGGCCATCGCCGCGAAATCGGCGCGCGGAAAGACACAGGCCTCGCTGTCGGTCAGCGCGGTGACGTGCAGCGTCGCGGTGGGTGCGAACAGCTGACCCAGCATGCCGGCGGGATGAACCAGCGCGACGATCCGTTCGGTGCCGTCGCGATCGATGGTCGACATCTTCGCCGCGCCGCGGGTCAGCGTGGCGCAGAGCGTGGCGGCGTCGCCGGCCGCCACGATCGTCTCCCCGCGCGCATAGCGACGGTGATGCCCCATCCGTGCCAGTTCGTCGCGATCCCCCTCCGCCAGTGCCGAACAGACCGCGCGGTCGGCGACCGGGCAGCTGTCGCAGACGATCGGCGCGGCGTTGCTCACGCGACCGCTTCGACCAGCCCCTCGAACAGCCGGCGTCCGTCGTCGCCGCCATGCGCGGGTTCGATCCTGCGTTCGGGATGCGGCATCATGCCCAGCACATTGCCTGCCGCATTCACCACGCCGGCAATACCCCGCGCGCTGCCATTCACGTTGCCGGCGTAGCGGAAGGCGACCTGGCCCTCGCCCTCGATCCGGTCGAGCGTGTCGGCATCGGCGAAATAATTGCCGTCATGATGCGCGACGGGGATCGTCAGCGTCTCGCCGGCCGCATAGCCGCGGGTGAAGATCGATCGATCGCTTTCGACGGTCAGCGCGACGTCGCGGCACACGAAATCCAGGCCGTCGTTGCGCATCAGCGCGCCGGGCAGCAGGCCGGTCTCGGTCAGGATCTGAAAGCCGTTGCAGATGCCGATCACCGGGGTGCCGCGCGCCGCCGCGTCGATCACCGCGCGCACCACCGGCGATCGCGCCGCGATCGCGCCACAGCGCAGATAGTCGCCATAGGAAAACCCGCCGGGCAGCGCGATCAGGCCCAGCCCGTCGGGCAGGGTGGATTCGCCGTGCCACACCATCTGCGGGCGCACGCCGGTCACGCGCTCGATCGCCACCGCCAGATCGCGGTCGCAGTTCGAACCGGGAAAGACGATGACCGCCGCCTTCATGCGCGTTCGATCCGGTAATTTTCGATCACCGTATTGGCCAGCAGCTTCTGGCACATCGCGTCGATATCGGCATCGCTCGTGCCGTCGGCGACGTCCAGTTCGATCAGCTTGCCGACCCGCGCCTGTTCAACGCCGGAAAAGCCGAGCGCACCGAGCGCGTGTTCGATCGCCTTGCCCTGCGGGTCCAGCACGCCGTTCTTCAGGGTGACGACGATGCGCAGCTTCATGCCAATTTCCTCCGGGAACGTGCCGCGCCCTATGGGCCGCGCGCGTCATGATCGCAAGGCTTCATCACCCGTTTACCGGCGGGTGCGAGGCTCGGCTCCGCCGAGTCGCGCCACACGCAGGCGCCGGTTTGTGGAGTAATGTGCGATGGCCTTTCTGGCGATCACCCTGTTCATCGTGCTGGTCGGATTCGGCCAGGACTATTTCGGCTGGGCCGACCCGGGCCACACGATCCAGATCGCGCTGATCTGTTCGTTCATCTTCGGGATCATCGCCGGGATGAAGGCGCGGGGATGAAAGCCGCTCGCCGCGCCCGTTGTTCAGGGGCGGGCGGCGAAACCGCGTCGCTCGCCGCTACTTTCCCCGCCGCTTGCGGTGGCTCTCCAGGTCGAGCACCGCCGAATCCGCGCCCTCCGGCAGCAGGCCCAGTCGCCGCGCGACTTCCTGATACGCCTCGACCTCGCCGCCCAGATCGCGGCGGAACCGGTCCTTGTCCAGCTTCTCCCCGCTCGCCATGTCCCACAGGCGGCATCCGTCCGGGCTGATCTCGTCCGCCAGGATGATCCGGCTGTAATCATTGTCCCAGATCCGCCCGAATTCCAGCTTGAAGTCGACCAGGCGGATGCCGATCCCCGCGAACAGGCCCGACATGAAATCGTTCACCCGGATCGCCATGTCGGCCATGTCGTGCAGTTCGTCCTGGCTGGCCCAGCCAAAGCACAGGATATGTTCGTCGGTGACCATCGGGTCGCCCAGCGCATCGTCCTTGAAATAATATTCGATGATCGTGCGCGGCAACTGGGTGCCTTCCTCCAGCCCCAGCTTCTTGGCCAGCGATCCGGCGACGACGTTCCGGACCACCACCTCGATCGGGACGATCTCGACCTGGCGGATCAACTGCTCGCGCATGTTCAGGCGGCGGATGAAATGGGTCGGGATGCCGATCCCGGCGAGCAGCGTGAACAGATGCTCGCTGATGCGGTTGTTCAGCACGCCCTTGCCGCTGATCGTCCCCTTTTTCTGGGCGTTGAACGCGGTCGCGTCATCCTTGAAATACTGGATCAGCGTACCCGGCTCTGGACCCTCATAGAGGATCTTGGCCTTGCCCTCATAGATCTGGCGGCGGCGTGCCATGCGCGTGCGGTCCTTTGGAAACAGCATGCCCCGGCGGCGCGGGTGCGATGCCGGGGCGAGAGCGGCGAGCCTATACCCAAAGCCGGCCCGCCGTGCAATCAGTCGCTGGGCGCGACGGGGCGCGCCATGCGCCGCCGCCGCCAGCGCAGCCCCAGCCAGACCAGCGGCCCGAACAGCAACGCCCAGGGCGCCAGCACGATCAGGATCGTCAGCAGGCTGCGCAGCCCGATCAGGAACAGGCTGCCGGACTGGGCCAGCGTATCCTGTAACTGGGCGCCGAACCCGCCGCTGTCCGCCGCCTGCGCGCCATAGCTGATCTCGACGGTCGACAGCGCGACGCGCCCGTTGAGTTCCGCCAGCCAGCCCTTTGCCTGGTCGAGTTCCTCCTGCGCCTCCGCGACGGCGCGTTCGGCGGCGACCAGATCGCCGACGCTGCCCTGGCGGGTGCGCAGCACCTCGGTCAGCCGCGTGACCAGCAACTCGCGCTGGCGGATCCGGGCAGAGGCATCGACGATCTGCTTTGACACGTCCTCCGCCTCGATCGCGGTTTCGGTGGTGCGTCCCCCGGCCGATGCCGCCGCCGCGTTCAGCCGGGTGATGAAGGCGCGCGCAACGCCGCTCTCGACACGCAGCTTCAGCGTGCCGCTCGCATAATCTGCCTCGCCGCCCGAACTCTGCATGCCCGCGACCTGACAGCGCGTCGGACCCAGTCGATCGCACAGGGCGACATGCGCCTGCTGCAATTTGGGGATCGCATCGCCCGCCACGCGATAGCCGAGCCGGTAGATATAGGCGATGCGCGGCACGCTGACCGCGACGGGCGCGGCGCCATCGCCCTTGGCCGGTGCCGCCTCCGCTACGTCCGCCGCCGCCTCTGCGACGGGTGCGGACGTTTCTGCGGCGCCGCACCCGGCCAGCATCAGCGTGAGCGCAAGTGACAGTGCCGCCACCCTGCCGGTCATGATGTCTCTCCCGTTGCGATCCGTTCGGGATAACCCATCACATCGGGGGGCATTGGGCAATGCCGTTTTTCGGTCGAACCCTAACGCTCGTCCTCGTCGCGGTTGAACCAGCGTTTGATGATGTTGCGATCGTCGCCCTGTTCGTCCTCGTCGCGATAGGGCTTGACTTCGCCACCGGCTTCCGCCCGGGCCGCGCCGCCGGTTCCGTGAACGATCAGGCGCAGCACGATCACCGCCACCAGCATGAGCAACAGCCACGGGCCGACACCCGCCAGCACCTGGACCAGCGCGGCGGTCGAGTTGACCAGCTTGTTGCCGGCATCCTTGAACGTCGCATCGGTCGATCCGTTCAGGCCGGGGGCAGGGGTGCCGCCGGTATAGGTGATCAGCACAGGCGCGGTGGCAAAGCTCTCGCCCTGGCCCGCCTCGCTCTCGCCGATCACGTCGAGCGCGGTCTGGATGCGCTGCGCCCGCGCGCGCTGCGTCGGATCATTGGACATCGATTGCGCGTTCGACAGCTGTTCGCGCAGCCGCGTGACCAGCGCGTTGGATCGCGCCGCCGCCGTCGAATCGGCGCCGGCGATTTCGGTTTCGACCAGCGCGCCGCCGGCGCCGGTCACCACCTTGGTCGCCGCTTCGCCGAAATTGCGCGCCACCGCCGGGTCGATGCGAAAGGTGAGGGTGGCGCTGATCCGGTTCGCGTCATCGACGCGATAGCGCATCGACAGGATCTTGCACCGCGCCGGACCCAGCCGGTCGCACCCCTGCGCATGCGATTCGACCACGGCCTTCACGTTGCTGCCCGGCAGCTTGTAGGCATAGCGATAGTCGAACGCGCCGCCGGCGGCGGACAGGGCGGCGACCGCCTCGCCGCTCATCCCGTCGGGCGTCTTGGCCTTCGACGCTCCCGTGTCGCATCCGCCGAGCAATGCCAGCCCGATCAGACCGGCGATGACGCCCCCCGCGATTCGCATGCCATTTCCCCCCTGCGTTTCGACGCTACGATAGGCGAAACGGTTAACGCCCGGAAGGGTGGGCGTTGCGCGCTGTTCCGAAACGGGAAGTCTCAGCGCGCGCCGCCGAGCGCCCACGCCGCGCGCACCTCGCCGACGAACACGTTCCGCCAGGTGCCGAGTTCACGAACCGCGCCGGCCCCGAAATCGGGATAGGTGGCGAGGCGCGCGCGGGCATCCAGCGCCGCGCGACGAAACAAGCTGCGCGATTCGGCGAGCTTCACCCGACCGTCCAGCAGCACCGCGGCAAGCGACCAGTCGGCGTTCAGGCGCAGCGGGTGGCCGGGAAGCAGCGCGCGCGCATAGAGATCGCGTGCCTCGCGATAGAGCGGCTCGGCATCGGCATAGCGCGCTTGCAGGCGCAGGACGTTGGCCAGGTTGAGTACCGCGTTGGCGACCGTCGCAGCGCCCCCGGATCCGGCCGCGCGGCGAAGGTCGAGCGCGCGACGATGCAGCGCCTCCGCTTCCGCCAGTCGATCCAGCTTGACCAGGGCGTTCGCCACCGCGCCCATCGCCACGGCGATATCCATGTGACCCGCCGGCAGGTTCGCTTCCCGCAGCGTCAGCGCGCGTTGCAGGACCGGCAGCGCTTCGGCCGCGCGGTCGAGCGCGATCAGCGACGCGCCGACATTCGTCAGCAGCAGCGCGATATAGGGATGGGCGGGCGGCAACGCCTTTTCATAGATCGCGAGCGCGCGAACCAGCAGCGGATGCGCCTCTGCTTCGCGGCCCTGCGCCGACAGGTTGATCGCCAGATTGGTCAGGTCCGCCGCGACGTCGGGATGATCCGGTCCCTTTGCGGCGATGCTGCGGTCGAGAAGCTCGCGGCGGAGGCGCTCGCCCTCCCGATAGCGCGCCTTCGCGTCAAGCAGGCGGAGCATGTCGCCGCGGACATTGTCCTGCGCGGCGGCTCCGGCGGCGACATAGATGTTCAGCGCGATCCGATATTCGGCGAGTGCCGCCGCATCGGGCGCGAGGACGCTGCCGAACAGTCGATGGGCCAGCGCGCGGTCGGCATGGGCTTCCGGCAGTGCGGCATCGGCGGCCGCCGCCGCCCGGCGCGCGAAGCCCTCGGCCGCCCGGCGACCGCCGATCCGCTGGGCCAGGGTCGCGCCCGTCACCAGCAGGTCGAGGCACGCGTCACCGGCCACCTGACGCGTCGCGCGGGCGGTTTCGC
The DNA here is from genome assembly GCF_019635455.1 of Sphingomonas sp. Taxonomy (GTDB): domain Bacteria; phylum Pseudomonadota; class Alphaproteobacteria; order Sphingomonadales; family Sphingomonadaceae; genus Sphingomonas. The sequence goes on from NZ_JAHBZJ010000006.1 coordinate 81,663, forward strand.
AGCGCCGGATTTCGGTTTCCAGCCGCATCAGCGCCTCGCGATTGCCGCCAAGTTGCGCAAGCGTGCGTACCTCCGGGGGCAATCGCCACCGGTCGGCCGCCGTCGCGGAAAGCGGCGCCCCGACGGCGCAGGCGGCGAACAGCAGCGCGCGGGGCTTGCCCCGGCCGGTCACGCCTCTAACAAGCGTTCCGATGAGTGATATCCGCACCGACGACTCTCCCGATCCGTTCGACGCCATCGTGGACGCCCCCTTCGATTCCGCATTGAGCGAGCGCTATCTCGTATATGCGATGTCGACGATCACCGCACGCTCGCTTCCGGACGTGCGCGATGGTCTGAAGCCGGTGCATCGCCGCCTGCTGTGGGCGATGCGCGGGCTGCGGCTCAATCCGAACGAAGCGTACAAGAAATGCGCGCGCGTCGTCGGCGACGTGATCGGCAAATATCATCCGCATGGCGATCAGTCGGTCTATGATGCGATGGTGCGCCTCGCGCAGACCTTCGCGCTGCGCTACCCGCTGGTCGATGGCCAGGGGAATTTCGGCAACATCGACGGCGATAACGCCGCCGCCTATCGCTATACCGAGGCGCGGCTGACCCAGGTCGCGATCGACCTGATGGACGGCCTCGACGAAAATGCCGTCGATTTCCGCCCGACCTATAATGGCGAGGATGAGGAGCCGGAGCTGTTTCCCGGCCTGTTCCCCAACCTGCTCGCCAATGGCGCCAGCGGGATCGCGGTCGGCATGGCGACCAGCATCCCCCCGCACAATGCGGCCGAGATCATCGATGCCGCGATCCTGCTGATCGACCAGCCAAAGGTCGATGACGCGCAGATACTGGAGTTGGTGAAGGGACCCGATTTCCCCACCGGCGGGATCGTGATCGACAGCCCCGCCGCGATCGCCGAAGCCTATGCCACCGGGCGTGGCGGGTTTCGCGTGCGCGCCAAATGGGGGATTGAGGACCAGGGGCGCGGCACCTGGCAGATCGTCGTCACCGAAATCCCCTATGGGGTGCAAAAGGGGAAGCTGATCGAGCAGGTCGCGGCGCTGATCAACGACAGGAAGCTGCCGATCCTGGCCGATATCCGCGACGAATCGGATGCCGAAATCCGCATCGTCCTGGAACCGCGATCGCGCACCGTCGATCCCGAAACGCTGATCGAGAGCCTGTTCCGCCTCTCCGATCTCGAAACCCGGGTGCCGCTCAATCTCAACGTTCTCGACCACAGCCGCACGCCCCGGGTGATGAGCCTGCGCGAGGCGATATCGGCCTGGGTCGATCATCAGTTCATCGTGTTGCGCCGCCGGTCCGAACATCGGCTCGCCAAGATCGCCGACCGGATCGAACTGCTCGACGGCTATCTGATCGCCTATCTGAACCTCGACCGGGTGATCCAGATCATCCGGACCGAGGACGAGCCCAAGCCGGTGATGATGGCCGAATTCGGCCTGACCGACCGGCAGGCCGAGGCGATTTTGAACATGCGGCTGCGTGCGCTGCGCCGGCTTGAGGAAATGGAGATCCGCAAGGAGCGCGACGGGCTGGAAAAGGAACGGGCGGAGCTGGAGGCGCTGCTGTCCAGCGATGCGCGCCAGCGGACGCGGATGAAGCGCGACCTGGGCCGGATCCGCGATCGCTACGGCCCCGACACCGATCTGGGCGCGCGGCGGACGCTGGTCGCCGAGGCGGCGCCGGCGCGCGAGATTCCGCTCGAAGCGATGATCGAGCGCGAACCGATCACCGTCATCCTGTCGCAACGCGGCTGGATCCGCGCGATGAAGGGCCATGCCGATCTGGCGAGTGCGGACACCGCCAAGTTCAAGGAGGGCGATGGCCCCTTCCTCGCCTTCCACGCCCAGACCACCGACAAGCTGCTGCTGGCTGCGGAGAATGGGCGCTTCTACACGCTTGCCGCCGACAAGCTGCCCGGCGGGCGCGGCTTTGGCGAGCCGGTGCGGCTGATGATCGATCTCGATGGCGGGACCCATATCGTCGGCCTGCTGCCCGCCGGGGCGGCGGGGAGGCTGCTGGTCGCGGCAAGCGACGGGCGCGGCTTCCTGGTCAAGACCGGGGACGTGATCGCGGAAACCCGCAAGGGCAAGCAGGTCGTGACCCCCCGGGCCGGCGCCACGCTGCGGCTGGTCAAGCCGGTCGGGGCGGAGGACGATTATGTCGCGGCGATCGGCGACAACCGCAAGATGCTGGTCTTTCCGATCGGCGAACTTGCCGAACTGTCGCGGGGCCAGGGCGTGCAGCTGCAACGCTATCGCGACGGTGGCCTGTCGGATGCGGTCACGTTCCGCTTTGCCGACGGCCTCAGCTGGCAAATGGGCGGCGATCAGGGGCGCACGCGCACCGAATCGGATCTCAGCGCCTGGCGCGCGGCGCGCGGGGCGGCGGGGCGCATGCCGCCGGTCGGCTTTCCGCGTGACAACCGCTTCTGATCGCAGCGATTTCGGTGCGGGTCTTTAGCTGCCCTTAACCAACGGGCTGCTAGCGGCCATAAAGATGCTGTTGTCCCGTCGCAGGAAGGACAAATCCCCTCAAGCGCCGACCCCGCCGGGCCGGGCGGATGCGCGCACGCTGGGGCCGGGGACCATCGCCCAGATTCTCAACATGCTACCGGTGGCAGCGGCAGTGATCGAGCATCGCGACGGCCGGTTCGCGTTCGAGGCGGTGAACCGTCAGTTTCGCGTCGCCGGGCTGGGCGCCGTGGCCGACGATTCGATGCTGATCCGACAGCTGGGGGCGCAGATTGCCCGGTTCCTGGCGTCCGACGCGACCGAACTCGATCTGGACTGGGATCTTGGAGAGGCGGTCGACAGCCGCCATTTCCAGGTCAGGTTCGCCCGCCGCGCTGTCAACCGCAACACCGGCCAATGCCTCGTCACGCTGGTCGATCACACGTCCGAACTTCGCACCCAGCGCAGCCTGCGCCGCGAGATGCTGACCGACAGCCTGACCGGTCTTCCCAACCGTCCGGGTTTTTCCGAGCAGCTGGAGGGCGATGTCGAGCGTGAGGGGATGGGCCGTTATGCCGTGCTGGTCATCAACCTCGATCGCTTCAGCCGCATCAACGCCTGTATGGGCGGGCTTGCCGGCGACGAACTGCTGATCTCGGTCGCCCGCCGCATCAAGGGCGCGCTGCGCGCCCATGACGTGCTGGCCCGGGTCGGCGGCGACGAATTCGCGATCCAGATGGAGCTGGACGACGGGCCGGGCGATGCCCTGCATGTCGCAAAGCGCATCCAGAACGCGCTGACGACCCCGTTCCGCCTGTCCGACTTCGAAATTCGCGTGGATTGCTCGATCGGCATTTCGATTGGCGATCCCGTTCTGACCGACGTCGAGGAACTGATCCGTCACGCCCAGTTCGCGATGAAGCGCGCAAAGAAGAGCGGGCGCACCGAAATCTACCAGACCAGCGCCTTCGACATCGCGCGCCAGCAGTTCAGCATCGAGACCGAACTGCGCCGCGCGATCGACAATGGTGCGCTCTCGCTCAATTTCCAGCCGATCTGCGATCTGGCCACCGGTCGCATCGTCTCGTTCGAGGCGCTGGCGCGCTGGACCACCGAATGCGGCGAGAATCTCTCGCCCGTCGATTTCATCCCGGTTGCCGAGGAATCCGGCCTGATCGTCCCGCTCGGCCGCTGGGCGATGTACGAGGCGGCACGCACCGTCGCGCAATGGGACGCGGCGAACGGCGGCGATTGCGGCGTCACCGTCGCGGTGAACCTGTCCGCGATCCAGTTGCAGCGTGACCAGATCGCGCCGCTGGTCGAAAGCGCGCTCGCCGCGCACAATGTGGAGGGGCGGCGCTTTACCCTCGAACTCACCGAAAGCGCGCTGATCAGCGATCCCGACCATATCGCCCGGACGATGCACGCGTTGAAGTCGCTCGGCACGACGCTGGCGATGGACGATTTCGGCACCGGCTATTCCAACCTCGCCTATCTTCAGAAGCTGCCGATCGACGTGCTCAAGATCGATCGCAGCTTTGTTTCGGGCATGCTTGCCGATCGCGACAAGGTGGCGATCGTGCGTGCGATCCTCAGCCTGGCGCAGGCGCTGGGCATGCGCACGACGGCGGAGGGGATCGAAACCAACGAGCTGGCGCAGACGCTTGCCGCGCTGGGATGCAGCTATGGCCAGGGCTATCTGTATTCGCCGCCGCTTCCCGCCGATCGCGCCTATGCGCTGCTCCCCGGCGCGAGCAGTTCGGCGACCACCTGATCGGCAATCGCGCCGGCGCGCGCAGCGTCGGGGAAGCCTTCCGCGACCCATTGATCCTCGACCCGGCGCAGCGCGCGCGCGACGTCCGGCCCCTTGCGCAGCCCGCGGTCGATCAGCGCGCCGCCGGTCAGCGGCAATCGGGGCGGCGTCCATCCGGCGATCGCCGCCGCGCGGTGCGGCTCGCCCGCAAGCAGCAGCCGGTCGATCGCCCGCTCCGTTCCGATGCGATAGGCAAGGGGGCGAGGGCCGGCGTCCAGATCATCGCCGATCGCGCTCGCCAGCGCCTGTTTTTCGGCGTTGGACAATTTGAGGCGATTGCCGGCCGCCGCATTCACCTCCGCATCGCGCGGCAACAACGCCGCAAGCCGCCGGATCGCGTCGGGGACGATTCCCGCCAGTGCCTCGGCCCCCGCCAGATCGACCAGCCGCGCGACGCCGCCGGCGTCGATTTCGGGCAGCACCGGCTTCAGGATGGCGTGCTCGACCATCAGCCCGGCGACGCGGACCGCGTCGCGCGCCACCAGCAGCTTCAGCAGTTCGTCGCGAATCCGCTCCCGCGACAATGCCATCAGGTCGTTCGCGCGCGCGGTGCATGCCGCGATCGCCGCAGCATCGGGCGTGTCGCCGAACCGCGCGAGGAAGCGGAAGAAGCGCAGGATGCGCAGATGATCCTCGGCGATCCGCTGCAACGGATCGCCGATGAAGCGGATGTGCCGCCGCTCCAGATCGGCCAGCCCACCGAAATAGTCGAACACATGGCCGCTCATCGGATCGGCGTAGAGCGCGTTGATCGTGAAATCGCGCCGGGCCGCGTCGGCCTGCCAGTCGGCGGTATAGGCCACGGTCGCGTGCCGCCCGTCGGTCGCGACGTCGCGGCGCAGCGTGGTCACCTCCACCACCGTGCCGCTGCTGATCGCGGTGATCGTGCCATGGGCGATACCGGTCGGCACCGCCCTGATCCCCGCGCGCTCCAGCAGTTCGACCACGCGCTCGGGCGGGTGCGGCGTGGCGAGGTCGATATCGGTCACCGCCAGGCCCAACAGCGTGTCGCGCACCGCGCCGCCGACGAACCGCGCCATGCCCGGCCCCAGCGCGGCGGTCAGGCGATCGAGGCCGGGGCGCTCCCGCCACGGCGCATCCGGCAACGTCACGCCGTCCATCGCAGCCGCCGCGACAGGTTGACCAGCATCGCCGCCGTCGCCCCCCAGATGCGGTGCTCGTTCCACCGGATCTCGTAATAATGGCGCGTGCGGCCCTGCCATTGCGCGGCGACCGCGATCTGGTTGGCGGGATCGAGCAGAAAGGCGAGCGGCGCTTCGAACACCGCCGCGACTTCGCCGGGCTCGGGCGTGAAATCAAGCCCGGGCGGGATCACGGCCAGCACCGGCTCGACCTCGAACCCGGTGACGGTGCGATAGCGGTCGGCCGATCCGATCACCCGCGCCGCCGCCGGGGACAGGCCGATCTCCTCCTGCGCCTCGCGCAGCGCGGCGGCGGTCGCGTCGGCGTCGCCGGGGTCGATTCGCCCGCCGGGAAAGGCGATCTGGCCGGCGTGACGGCGCAGCGTATCGGTCCGGCGCGTCAGGATGACCCCCGGATCGCGCCGGTCGGTGACCGCGACCAGCACCGCCGCCGGCATCGGCGGGCCGCCGGCGACGATACCGGACTCGACGACGTCGCCCATCAGCAGTTCGGGCGTGTCGCGATGTCCGGCGCTCAGTGCCGTGGTCAGCCGTTCGGCCAGCGTCATTGCGGGGCGATCGGAAAGAACGCGCCCCCGCTCCAGATCCCGGGCGGATCGGAGCCGTTGTCGAGCGCCAGCGCGGCGAGGTCGTAATAGAGCGCGCGCGCGATCAGCGCCTCCAGCCCGTCGCGGACGTGCAGATAGGGGTGGGGGCCGTCCCCGCGCTCCTCGAACCGGATCGCATGATGCGGACCCGCCGGCACCAGATCGCCGGTATTGAGCCGAAAGGCGATATCGGCATCCACGCCTTCTCCCTCCACCTTCATCTCCACCGCGACGAACGGGGCGTCCTCGACATCGATGTCGAGCTTTTCGACCGGGGTCACCAGCACGTGCCGGCCGTCATCCTCGCGTCGCAGGATCGTCGAAAACAGGCGCACCATCGCCGCGCGGCCGATCGGTGACCCCTGATGAAACCAGGTGCCATCGCGCGCGATGCGCATGTCGCTGTGTCCGCAATGCGCGGGATTCCAGCTGGCGACCGGCGGCAGGCGACGTTCGCCGGCGAGCCGTGCGACATCGGCGAGCGACAGGCTGGACAGGTCGGGCGGCGGCGGCATCGGCATCGCCACCCGCCTAGGCGCTTTTGCCCGCTCCGGCAAAGTGGGCGATGCGCGGGCCGACGATCCCCGGCCGGTCCGGCGCGCCGGCGCGTGCCAGCAGGCGACGGGGTTCGAACGGACCCGGAAGCCGCCATGCGCCGGTCGCGGCATCGTCATAGCCGAACTGGTCGTAATATTCCGGATCGCCGATCAGCATCAGCGCGTCGTCGCCCGCGATCCCGCCCGCCATGGCGACGCGGATCGCCCGCCACATCAGCGCGCGGCCGATGCCGATATTCTGTCGCGCGGGCGACACCGCGACCGGCCCGACCATCACCATCGGCGTCTGTCCGCCATCGTCGCCATGCAGCGCGACCGGCCAGCACTGGATGCTGCCGACCAGCGCGCCCTGTTCCCGCGCGGCGAAGCTCAGTTCGGGGATGGCGTCCATCCCCTCGCGCACGCGATAGGCGGTGCGCCCGTGCCGGTCGGTACCGAACGCCGCGTCGAGCAGCGCCTCGACCGCATCGGCCGCGACCTCGGCAATCGGCACCAGATCGAACACCGCATGCATCTCCCGTCCGGACCCGGGCTGGACGCCGGGGGCGGGGGCCTTTAGCGGTCAACGTCCCTGACGCAAAGCTGAATCGGGAGTCGGTCGGCGTGAAGCTCTATGATGCGCCCTGGGCGCCCAGCCCGCGCCGTGTGCGCATCTTCCTCGCCGAAAAGGGGATCGATATCCCGCGAGAGGTGATCGACCTGCGCAGCGGGGAGCAACTGGGCGACGCCTATCTGCGCATCAATCCACGCGGCGCGGTGCCGGCATTGCTGCTCGACGGAGGCGAGGTGCTCTGCGAATCGGCCGCGATCTGCCGCTATTTCGAGGCGCTGCACCCCGATCCGGCGCTGTTCGGATCGACCCCGCTGGAGATCGGCCGGATCGAAAGCTGGACCCGCCGGATCGAAGGGGATGGCTATGCCGCCTGCGTCTATGTGCTCCGTAACACGGCGCCCGCCTTTCGCGACCGCGCGATTCCCGATGCCGGCCTCACCATCGCCCAGATCCCTGAACTGGCCGCACGCGGCGCGATCATGTGGGAGTCTTTCGTCGAGGCGCTCGACGCGCGGCTGGCGGATCGTCCCTGGATCGCCGGTGAGCGTTACAGCTTCGCCGACATCACCGCGCTGGTCACCATCGACTTCGCCCGCGCGGCGAAGCTGGCGGCGGCGGAGCATCTGGTGAACCTTCACCGCTGGCATCGCGACGCATCCGCCCGGGCCAGCGCCGACGCCTGAAGGCTTTTCGCGACCGCGCGTTCTGCTATGGGCGCGCGATCCATTTCCGCCAGGGCAGGTTCCGTTGCACGATCTCCTCAAGCTACAGGTTCGCGATTTCGAGGTGCAGGTGCTGACCGGCGTCTATTCGGAAGAGACGCACCTGCCCCAGCCGCTGCGCATTTCGATCACGGTGGACATGATCCCGCCCGAACGGTTCGCGCCGGATACGCCGCTCAGCGCGTCGAAAAGCTATCTCGACCTCAAGCACGCGGCCAGCGGCGCGCTGCCCCAGGGGGTGCATTTCACCCTGATCGAAGGCGTGGCCGATCATATCGCCGACACGCTGTTCATCACCGACGCGCGAATCACCCGGGTGGAGGTCGAGATCGTCAAGCTCGCCATTGCCGAGGCGGATGAGCGGATCGGCATCACGCTGGTGCGACACCGGCGTTAAGGGCGCGGGGCTGGCCGCCCGCCCGCTCCGCCCCCGACCGGCATGGGCGCGGTCACCGCCCCGTCATCTATCGGCGGCAGGGACCGAGCTGGTCGAGCACGAACTGATAATCCTCGCGCGCGGTCGCGGCGTTGGCCGGGTCTTCGGCCGCCAGGCTCGCCGCCGGCAGCGCGCGCGGCAGGCCACAGGCCAGCCGATACCATAGCAGCGTGTCGCGCGGCGGCGGGCCGGCGGCATCATCGACGATCTCGCCCAGCGCGACCGCCCATCGGCGCTGCTCACCGGGCCGGCGCAGGATCGACAGCGAAATCGGCGCGCCGGTTGCGGTCTGAACGAAAATCTGGGTCTCTCCCTCGCCCGGCAGCGTTCCCGGGACGTGGAACGCGTTGCCCAGCCCGGTGATCGCGGGGGGCGCATCGGGGGCGACGACTTCGCGGGTGATCCGGCGCACCATCGCGTCCAGTTCCGCGCTCCAGTCGCGCTGGGCGTCCAGGCCCGTCAGCTGAAGCATGCCCGCGCGGCCGGGGACCGGGCGCGCGAAGACCAAAACGCGACGTTTGTTCAATTTCGGGACTCGCCCACGCGGGTCGAGCGGCACATCGACCACATATCCGACCCGCGTCGCGAGCGCGTCGGGCGCGCGAATCAGCGCCAGAACATCGGCCTCCACATAGAATCGCACCCGGCCGGGCGCGACGTTCGCGGCCTCCGCGCCGGTGATTCGCACCGCGCTGCGGATGCGGGCATCGACGATCGCCGATGAGTCCAACACCAGATCGGCGACCGTGCCATAGGCGGGGAGCACGACACCGGTTTCTGCGACGATCTGCGCCGACGCTGGCGCTGAAAAATGGGGCAAAGCCGCGGCAAATGCGGCAAAAATGAGGGGGGCGCGGGAACTGGGCATGGGGCTCAGCGTATTCGAATTGACCTGAACGATATAGAAATATTTCTGCCATGCGTCGTCTGTACGTTTGTGTCGTCCGACAAAGCGTTTGCGTCATGCAATGCGCCGCGATAGGAATCCCGCCTCTGCTGGTCGGTCGCCTGCGCCCGCCCGGTCGAGCCACGCCGAAGACATAATCCCCAGGTGCCGGGTAACGGCGCGGCGAATGAAGGAGTTTAGTTGCTGAATGGCCTACGCAGATCGTGATGTAGCAGGCAGCCGCGTCGTGGCGATCATCGTGGTGGCGATCATCCTCGCCATCACGGGTTACGCCTTCGTGACCGGCCTTGCTTATCAATATATCAAGAAGGCGCAGGAAGAGATGTCGACCTTCGACATCCAGGAACCGCCGCCGCCGCCCGAAGAAGTCCCGCCGCCGCCGCCGCCGCCCGACACCCCGGTGCCGCCGCCGCCGACGACGGTCGTCGTGCAGAAGCCGATCGTCCAGGTGCCTTCGCCGCCTGTCCAGATCGACATGAGCACGCGGATTCCGCCGAGCCAGCCGCCGACGCCGCCCGCGCCGCCGGCCCCGCCCGCGCCGCCGCCGCCGCCGGCTCCGCCGAAGGTCGCCAAGCCGCTGACCCCGCGCGGTTCGCCGGGCAGCTGGGTGACCGACGACGATTATCCGCCCGCGGCGCTGCGTTCGGGCGATCAGGGAACGCTCAGCTTCCGGCTCGAGGTCGGCCCCGACGGCCGCGTGACCGATTGTCGCGTGACCTCGTCCTCGGGTTCCTCGCTGCTCGACTCGACGGCCTGCCGTCTGCTCCAGCGGCGCGCCCGGTTCAATCCGGCCGAAGACGCGAACGGCAACAAGATCGCCGCGCCCTTCTCCAGCCGGTTCACCTGGCGGATTCCGCAATAACTTCAGGCGCCGGTCTCGGCCCATCCGGCCCGGCAACAATATGACGACTTAGACAGAGGAAAGACCGAACATGTTCACCACCCTCCTTGCCGTTGGCGCCGCGGCTGCTCCGGCCGGCGAAAACCCCTACGGCCTCATTCCCGCGCTGAAAGAAGGCGGCCTGATCTCGCAGACCGTGTTCGGCCTGCTGGTCATCATGCTGTTCTTCTCGCTCTACATCCTGTTCACCAAGCTGTTCGAGCAGCAGAAGATCATCAACCAGGGCAAGCGCGTCCGCTCGTCCTTCTGGAACGCGAACAGCCTGCGCGAAGGCGCGGCGAAGCTCGAGAAGAACTCGGCCTATCGCCAGATCGTCGATGACGGCATCGAGGCGCAGGAGCAGTATGGCAAGCTGAAGGATCCGGTCGAGGCTCATGACTGGCTGCACGGTTCGCTCGCCCGTTCGGAAGCGTCGATCAACTCGCAGCTCAACGGCGGCCTCGCGTTCCTCGCGACCACCGGTGCGACGGCGCCGTTCATCGGTCTGTTCGGTACGGTGGTCGGCATCTACCGCGCGCTGATCAAGATTGGCGCGGCGGGCCAGGCGTCGATCGACGCGGTCGCCGGTCCGGTCGGTGAAGCGCTCATCATGACCGCGCTCGGCCTCGTCGTCGCGGTTCCCGCGGTGCTCGCCTACAACTTCCTGCAACGCCGCAACAAGGCGATCGCGGAGCATCTCAGCGCCTTCTCGACCGACGTGCTGGGCTTCCTCGCTTCGGACGGCCGCGTCCGTCCTGAAGTGAAGGGCAAGAAGGCCCCGGCCAAGCCCCCGGTCACCGGCACCACCACCGCCGGTCAGGCCGGTGGCGTGCAGACCAAGGCTTGAGGACGACGGCCGGGCGGCGCACGCGCGTCGCCCGGCACGCCCGCACCCGCCACGGCGGGGCGGGGAATGCTTGAATAGGAATACGCGATGGCGATTAGCACAGGCGGCGGCGGCGAAGACACCCCGCTTTCGGACATCAACACCACGCCGCTAGTGGACGTGATGCTGGTGCTCCTCATCATCTTCCTGATCGCGGTGCCGGTCGTGATCCAGACGGTCGACCTTCAGCTGCCCAAGGTTCGGTTCGAGCCGACCACGACCAAGCCCGAGAATATCTCGCTGTCGGTCACCGGGTCGGAGGGGCGCTGTCAGGTCTATTGGAACATGACCCCGATCACGAGCGCGGAGCTGCTGAAACGCGGCGCCGACAAGCTCAAGGCGGTGGTCGACCGGTTGGGCAGCAACATCACCCCGGACGATATCCCCGAGGTGCATATCCGCGGTGACGTCAACACGCCGTATCGCTGCATCGGTGCGACCATCTACACCATGCAGTCGGCAGGTTTCGTGAAGGTCGGATTCATTTCCGAACCCGAACCCGGCGTCCAGGCCGCTGCGGCGGCCGCGCAATAAGCCCGCAGTTCAGGAGTAAGAAATCATGGCAATGAGCGGCGGCAAGGACGATGGCGAGCCGATGATGGAGATGAACACGACGCCGTTGATCGACGTCATGCTCGTGCTCCTCATCATGTTCATCATCACCATCCCCATTCAGACCCACGCGGTGAAGGTCGATCTGCCCCAGAATACGGGCCAGAACACGCCTCCGCCGGTGGATCCCCAGAAGAACAAGATCACGATCGACCCCGAGGGCAAGATCTACTGGAACGGCGTTCAGGTCGATACCGTCACGCTGCGCCAGTATCTCGACCAGAGCGTTCAGATCGTCCCGGAGCCGGAACTGCATTTCCAGCCGGATCCGCAGGCGCGCTACGAAGTGGTCGATAATGTTCTGGCGACGATCAAGCGGTCGGCGGTCACGAAGCTCGGCTTCGTCGGCAACGAACAGTATCGCAACGATTTCTGATCGTCAGACAGGATCGTTCGAACCCGATCAGGGGCGGCTTCGGCCGCCCCTTTTTTTGCGTTTATATAGATTGCGAATACAACGGCCTGGCTGACGTTCCTGCGCAAGAGCGGGAGGAGGGAATGGCAAATGCCCCCATCGCAATCGGCAGCTTTCCAGCGTTAGGGTCGAGCCTATCGGCCTCGAATCCGCTGGTCGGGGCGACAATGGCTATGCTTACGTTTGCCCGATGATGTCGTACGGCAAGACTATCGGCATCCAAATGAACCCGCGCCCCTTGAATGATGAACTTACGCGTCAGCTTCGGGGGCGTTAGGGACGGGCGCAAGCTTATGCCGGGACAAGCACTTGATAGCGTTGTCCCAGCGCGCTTCATCCTCATCGCATTCCGGCTGGTACTGGTCTGCGCGAATTTCTCGCGCGGGGCTGGCGATCGGCCATGGCGCCGATAGAGCATAGCCACACATTTGTTGCCGGAGGCCGCCAAGTTGGCTGGGCCTGTTGGCATCTTGCCGTGCTTCCAGAATACCCGAATTCTTGGCTGCGATGAAGCGCTGGGGGCAGCTATGCGCCGAACCCGACCCGCCCCCAGATCGTCGAACCCTGTGTGGCCGGACGGAAGTCGTTCGTTCTCCGCTCGCGCGGTTCGAAGCCAAAACCGCACCGCGCCGCTCACCCAGACGCGATGCCGATCCGTTTCGCCGCCAGCTACGGGGCAGCCGGCCCCCATGGCTCGCAGCGGCCGGCCTGTGTCGTTTCGCCCGTCCCCTCACGCGTGCGATCGCGTTCCGCTGACGCGACCCGGGTTGCGCGTGATGAGCCGGCAGGCGGGTGAGGGCGCCACCCCGGCAAACGTACGGCCTTCCGCTCGCGCCTGACTCGCCCTGATCCGATCAGGGGGCCGTCCAGTCCCGGTGGCGCATATCCGCGGCGCTATGCGCCCCGGCGGCTGACAGGCGTGACCGAAAGCCACGGGACAGACGCCGCCCGGCGCGACGCCGTCCTTCAGGCACGACTTCGGCCTGCCATGTCGCGATCACGCGTCCGCTCCCTCGCCCTGCGCTGGCCGAAGGCGTTTGTCATATAACTGCAATAAACGCACTTGCCCCGATGCAACATTAATGACACCAATATGTCATTGAACTGTAACATATGGGAGAAGATGTCATGCGTATCGTTCTGGCCCTCGCGCTGGCGGTTGCCCCGTTCGGCGTCGCCCAGGCCCAGTCGCGCCAGGCCGACCCCTATGCCCATGCCGAAATCCTGAAGGGTGACTATCAGCAGGCCGAACGCCGGCTGGTCGCCGAACAGCGGATTTTCCCCTCCATGCCCGAAGTGCTGCTCAATCTCGCCGCCGTCTATTCGAACACCGGTCGCCCGGATCAGGCACGCGCGCTCTACAACAAGGTGCTGGCGCTCGATCCGGTCGATATGACGGTCGCGGGCGGCGAAATCGCGCCCTCGCACCTTGTCGCCCACCGCGGCCTGGCGCTGATCGCCCCCGTGCGTCAGGCGGCGCGCTGATCCCGTCCGGCACCGCTCTTCCGAATGGCGAGGTGCGGGTGCGGCCGCGCGCGTCATAGCGGTGACCGGTGAGTTACGGCGCCCGGCGTTTCTCGATGCTCTCGCCCGTCATGGGGCATGCCGGAATTGGAAGGCGGATCGGCTGAGCCGGCGTATCCGGTAACCCGGTCCGCCGCGTGCCGATCACCTGCCGCGGCCACGCGCGCGCCCGATCGCGCGGGCCGAACCTGAATGACGATTTCGTTTGTGCCAGCGCGCCCGCTGGGTCCGAGTCGCGCGCCGCCTCCGTTGCGAGCGACGTCCGCGTAACGCCGTCCGCAACAGCGTTCGCGGCTCTAGCTAAAGCCGTGGCAGTGTAACGCCCCGCTGGCCCATATATTTGCCGGCGCGGTCGGCGTAGCTCGTCTCGCATGCCTCGTTCCCCTTCAGAAACAGGAACTGGCACGCGCCTTCATTGGCATAGATTTTGGCGGGGAGCGGCGTGGTGTTCGAAAATTCCAGCGTCACATGCCCTTCCCATTCGGGCTCCAGCGGCGTGACGTTGACGATGATCCCGCATCGCGCATAGGTCGATTTGCCCAGGCAGATCACCAGCACGTCGCGCGGCACCCGAAAATACTCCACCGTCCGCGCCAGCGCGAAGCTGTTGGGCGGGATGATGCATATGTCGGTCTGGCGATCGACGAAGCTGGTCGATGCGAAATCCTTGGGATCCACCACCGCGCTGTCGATGTTGGTGAAAATCTTGAACTCGTCCGCCACCCGGGCGTCATAGCCATAAGAGGACAGACCATAGGAAATGCACCCCTCCCGCCGCTGCGCCTCGACGAACGGCTCGATCATGCCGTGCTGCGTGGCCTGTTCGCGAATCCAGCGGTCGGAGAGGATGGACATGTGCGCTCCTGATTAGCGCGTCCCGCATCGCCGGAATGCGCGCGCGGGGCAAGGGGGCTTTAGCCGGGCCAGCGCTTCGCGGCGTCACAGTCGCTGTCGCCCAGCCCAAAACCCCGTTCGAGCGGTGTGGCAAGGGCAGGTTCATTGCACGGGTCGCGCTCGTCGCCGGGTTGCCGAACGTTCCAGTCCCAGGATCGCGGCGGGAACCCGTCGGGGCCGTAAGCCAGCAGGATACGATGAAGATCGCCGCTCAGCATCACCGCCGGATTATCTGCCCCGGCAGAGATGTTGCTCGACATTGATGTGACGCGACCATCACGCACGCGTTCGAGGGCGATGCCTGTGCCGTCGGTGCCGCCCAAGTTGGATCCGCGCCAGCGGGTCAACCGCGTATCGAGTGTCGCGAAGAGCGTATCGCTCTCTTCTGGCGGGAGGAAGAGTCGGGATGTGGCGACCGATTTGTCGAATTGGTCGATGCGCCGGACATCCACGCGCGACGGGCCGCACGCGCGTGAGTCGGCACTGCTGTCATCGGGGCGTCGGTCGCGCGGGGGGCAGCCCGTCGGCAGCCGGAGAAGCGAAAGATAAAAAGCGTAGCGCCCGAATGTCGGCGCGATGAGAACCCGGACCCCATCCGGGTCCAAGTCCGTGAGCCTCGCCGCCAGAAGCTCGCTCGGGAATCGCGCGGTTCCCGCTCAAAGGTCCGTCAATCGTGCCACTATGATGAGGATTGTTGTCGCCGCATCCCCATAGCGCAGCGCTGAGGATGACGACCGCTATCCGGATCACCCAATCCCCAGATCCCCCGGCCCGAAGGCCTGCGGCAGCAGATCGCTCAGGCGGTGAGTCTCATAGCGATCGCCCTCCGCCCCGGCGCAGAACACGGCGAGGTCGCGGCCGCCCATCTGCGCCGCCTCGTTCAGTACCTGACGGCATCGTCCGCACGGGCGGATCGGGTCGCTGCCCCGTGCGATCGCGTCGGTCATCATGCCGCCGATGATCCCCACCGCGACCACATCGCGCAGCCGTCCTTCGGAACTCGCCTTCGCGGTCGCCACGGTCTCCGCGCACAGCGACAGGCCATAGCTCGCATTTTCGAAATTGCATCCGGTGACGATGCTGCCATCGGTCAGCAACAGCGCCGCGCCGACCGCGAAATTCGAATAGGGCGCATGGGCATGGGCCGCCGCCTTCCGTGCCGCCGCGATCAGCCGGCGTGCGGTCTCCGCATCGTTCATGGTGCCACCACGTCCCAGTTTACCGGCCGTTCGATCCCTTCGATCCGCCGCATCGCGCTCGCCTGCCACATCCGCCAGGGCCGCGCCAGATAGCTGGGCGGAAAGAACATGCCGCTGCTCCACAGCGTCCGGGGAATGGCCGCGCTGACCGCATATTGCGCCTCGAACGCGGGCGAAATGCGCAGGATCGCGGGCTTTCCGCTATGCGTTTCGATCACCGTCGCCAGTTCGCGCACCTCGTTCAGCACGACGTCGCGCTCGGGCCGCGCGGGGCAGTCGGGCTGAAACGACAGGTCGATCGCGGGGGGCAGGGCGCCGGGATCGCGCGGCACGGTCGCGACGAAGCTCTTCGCCTGGTCGGCGGCCAGGCGGCACAGCGAATAGACATGGATCGCGCCGCGCGGGATGCCGGCCTCGTACAATGCCGCCCAGTGTTCGGCGAACATCGCGTCGCGCACGTCCGCGCCGGCGGTCGCGCGCAGATAGGCGAAATCGACATCCGCCGCCTTGACCGTGAACCAGTCGATCCGCCCGTCCTCATCCGAGACGTCGACGCCTTGCAGCGCGAAATCCTGACGCGGCGGCGCCCAGTTGATCGCGAACATCCATGCGCACACGCCGACCAGCGCGAGCGCGAGCGCGATTCCCGCGCCGATCCGCCAGGTGCCGCTCATCCTCTCACGCCTTGATGTGCAGCACGCAGATCAGCGTGAACAGCCGCCGTGCAGTGGCGAAATCGATCGCGATCTTTCCCTCCAGCCGCTCGATCAGCGTCCGCGCCGCATCGTCGTGGATCCCGCGCCGGGCCATGTCGATCGTTTCGATCTGTGCCGGGGTGGAACTGCGAATCGCCTGGAAATAGCTGTCGCAGATGGCGAAATAGTCGCGGATCGGCCGGCGAAACCGCGCCAGCCCCAGGATCATCGTTTCCAGCAGGCTGTCGTCCTCACGCTTGATGTCGATCTGCAATCGCCCCTCCTGGACCGACAGGTGGATGCGATACGGCCCGGCATAGCCATCCGGATAGGCGCGCGCGGGGGCGAAGCTGTTGTCCTCGATCAGGTCGAAGATCGCGATCCGCCGCTCCTGCTCGATATCCGCCGATCGCCACAGGATGGTGCGCTCGTCCAGCGTGACATTGATGATCCGGGGATCGGCCATGTCCCCGCCACTACCGGTCGCGCGGGGGCCTCGTCCACAGGATAAACATGCCGGCCCGGCTTGAGCGACGGCGCGCGGGGTGGGAAAGGGGGGTATGGCGACGCTTGCAACCCATCCCGCCGGCGCGGATCCCGCGCCCCGGCTTCCCCAGAATGTCGAGGCGGAGGCCGCGCTGCTCGGCGCGATGATGATCGACAACCGGCTCGCCGATGACATCGTCGAGGTGCTGGCCGACCAGCATTTCTTCGAGCCCGTCCATGGCCGCATCTTCAAGGCGATCAAGACGCTGCGCAAGCAGGACATGCTGGCGACCCCGGTGACGCTCAAGCCGCTGTTCGAAAAGGACGAGGGGATGGGCCAGCTGGGTGGCCCGGCCTATCTCGCCCAGCTTACCGGGTCGGGCGCGGGATTGATCGGCGCGCGCCAGTTCGCGCGCCAGATCTATGATCTCGCGCTGCTCCGCGAACTGGTGACGGTGGGGCGCAACATGGTCGAGAAGGCGCTCGACACCAGCGAGGACGTCAACCCGCGCGACCAGATCGATCGCGCCGAAGAGGCGCTGTTCAAGGTCGCGGCCGATGGCGGCACCGCAAACACGGTCAAATCGTTCAACGAAGCGACCAAGATCGCGCTGGAGAATGCGAAGCGGGCGCAGAGCGCGGGGGGCGGCGTCGCCGGCGTCACCACCGGGTTCGATTCGGTCAACGGCCGGATCGGTGGTCTCCACCACAGCGATCTCATCATCCTTGCCGGGCGTCCGGGCATGGGCAAGACCTCGCTCGCCACCAACATCGCCTATAATGCGGCACGGCGCATGATGGACGACGTCCGCCTGGGCATCAGTCCAAAGGAATCGATCGGCGCCAAGGTCGCGTTCTTCAGCCTGGAAATGTCGGCGGACCAGCTGGCGCTGCGCATCCTGTCCGAATCGTCGCGAATCCCGTCGGAATCGCTGCGCATGGGCAATATCAGCAAGGCCGAGTTCGCCCAGCTGGCCAAGGCGGCGGCGGATCTGGAACAGCTGCCGCTCTATATCGACGATACGGCCGGTTTGACGATCAGCGCGCTGCACAGCCGCGTTCGCCGCCTTCAGTCCAAGCATGACGGCGAATTGGGCCTCGTCATCGTCGATTATCTCCAGCTGCTTCAGGGCAGCGGCAACAATCGCGACGGCAACCGCGTCCAGGAAATCTCGGAAATCAGCCGCGGCCTCAAGACGCTGGCAAAGGATATCAACGTTCCCGTCATCGCGCTGTCGCAGCTCAGTCGTGCCGTCGAATCGCGGGAGGACAAGCGGCCGATGCTCTCGGACCTGCGCGAATCGGGATCGATCGAGCAGGACGCCGACATGGTCTGGTTCGTGTTCCGCGAAGACTATTACGTCGCCGCCCGCGAACCCAAGCGTCCGCGCGAAGGCGACGACCCCCGGGTGTTCGAGGATCACGCGAAATGGGCGCTCGACATGGAGCGCGTCTATGGCCTTGCCGAACTCATCATCGCCAAACAGCGCCACGGCGCGACCGGAAAGGTCCTGCTCGGCTTCGAATCGAGCTTCACCCGATTCAGCGACTATGCCGGCGACATGGTCGCCGAGCCTTATGAGTGAGGGGGAAGGGCGTCGATCATAAGGTGGTCGGGGCGGTTCCCCGGATTTTTACACGTTCGAAAAATATGGAAAAATAATCTGGATTTGCGCGTCTCGCGACCGACCGCGACCAGATATCCCGAACTGCCGAGGGACGCGGGCTTTCTGGAGAAGCAACGCGTTGGATTCAATAATGATTATATAAATCAACCGTTTATGGGGCTGTTCCTGGATGTTGCCGAGGCATGATGCGGCTCAGGACACCGGCGCATCGGAGTCGCTGTCGCTGACCGGCATGTGGATGCCGCATTCGGTCTTGTCGGTCCCGGCCCAGCGGCCCGATCGCGGGTCTTGGCCGGGCTTTACCTTGCTGGTGCAGGGCGCGCAGCCGATCGAAGGATAGCCCTGCGCCACCAGCGGGTGGGCGGGCAGGTCGTGCGCGGCGAAATACGCGTCGAGATCGGCCTTCGCCCAGTCGGCGAGGGGGTTTACCTTCAGCCGTCCCGCCGCATCGACCTCGAACCGGGGCAGCGCGGAGCGGGTCGCCGCCTGAAACGCCTTGCGCCCGGTGATGCTTGCGTCGAACCCGGCGAGCGCGCGTTCGAGCGGCGCGACCTTGCGGATCTCGCAACAGCCATCGGGGTCATAGGACCATCGCTCGCCCGCCGCATCGCGTTTCGCCAGCATCTGCGCATCGGGGGTCAGGATGCGCAGATCCGTCAGTCCCAGCCGCGCGGCGAGCGCGTCGCGATAGGCGATCGTCTCCGGGAAATGCTTGCCGGTGTCGAGGAACAGCACCGGCACCGACGGATCGATCGTCGCGACCAGATGCAGCAGCGCCGCCGCCTCCGCGCCAAAGGACGAGACCAGCGCGAGATCGCCGGCCATCTGTTCGTGCAGCACGGTGCGCAGCATCTCCTGCGTCGGTGCGCCGCGAAACAGGGTGTTGAGCCGCAGCGCGTCGCGCTCGGTAAAGCGTGGGGCGGTGTCGATCCGGTCGATGCGGCGCGCCTCGGTATCAGCCATGGCGCAGTTTCCACACCGGCACCGCGCGGTCGGCGGCGGTCTGATAGACATGGTCGTACCGGGCGAGCGCGGCGTCCAGCACCGCCCGGTCCACCGGCGCTTCCGGCGCGAAACTGTCGAATCCGCATCGGCGCATGAGCGGGATCTGATCGACCAGCACGTCGCCCTGCGCGCGCAATTCGCCGGCATAGCCTGCCTCGCGCAGGATGCGCGCGGTCGAATAGCCGCGCCCGTCGCGGAATTTGGGAAAGCTTATCTCGACCAGGGCCAGCCGCTCGAGATGCGGCAACAGCGCGCGGGCATCTTCCCCGCTTTCGATACGCACGGCGGTAGCGTTGCTCTGGGTCAGAAACGAATCCAGCGTCACCGCCGGTTCGTCAAGCGGCGCGTCGTCGCGATAGCGGAGCGGTTCAGCCATAGATCGCCTCCTTGAACGGGGTCATGCCGATCCGGCGATAGGTGTCGAGGAAACGCTCGCCCGCCTCACGCTGCGCCAGATACACGTCGGTCGCCTTCTCGACCGCATCGACGATGCCGTCCTCGCTGAACCCGGGTCCTGTGATCGACGCCAGGCTGACATCTTCCGCGCCCGATCCGCCGAGCAACAGCTGGTAATTCTCGGTCCCTTTTCGGTCCACGCCCAGAATGCCGATATGCCCGGCATGGTGGTGGCCGCACGCATTGATGCAGCCGCTGATCTTCAGCTTCAGCTCGCCCAGTTCGCGCTGCCGGCCCAGATCGGCGAACCGCGTCGCGATCTTTTGCGCGACGGGGATCGAGCGGGCATTGGCCAGGCTGCAATAATCCAGGCCGGGGCAGGCGATGATGTCGCTGATCAGATCCAGATTGGCGTCGGCCAGTCCGGCCGCGACCAGCCGTTCCCACACTGCGTACAGATCGGCCTTGCGGACATGCGGCAGGACGATGTTCTGTGCATGCGTCACGCGCAGTTCGTCGAAGCTGTAGCGCTCGGCGAGGTCGGCCATGACGTCGATCTGGTCGGCAGAGGCGTCGCCCGGGATGCCGCCGGTCGGCTTCAGGCTGATGTTGACGATGGCATAGCCGGACGCCTTGTGCGCGGCGACGTTGCGATCGACCCACAGCGCGAAGTCGGGATCGCTGCGGTCGATATCGTCGCTCAACCCGCTCTCGAACGCGGGCGGCGCGAAACAGGCCGCGATCCGGTCGAACTCCGCGCGGGGCGGGTCGATGCCCAGTTTCTTGACCTCGACGAACTCGGCGGCGACCTCGTCGCGATATTTCTCCGCGCCGATCTCATGGACCAGGATCTTGATCCGCGCCTTGTACATATTGTCGCGGCGGCCATAGCGGTTGTACACGCGCAGGCACGCCTCCATGTAGCTGAGTAAATCCTCCAGCGGCACGAAGTCATTGATTTTCGGTGCGATCATCGGGGTGCGGCCCATGCCGCCGCCGACATAGACGGCGACGCCCTGGACGCCGTCCTTCTCGACCACCTGCAAGCCGATATCGTGCAGCCGCATCGCCGCGCGATCCTCGTCGCTGGCGATCACGGCGATCTTGAACTTGCGGGGCAGATAGCTGAACTCGGGGTGGAAGCTGCTCCACTGGCGCAGCAATTCGGCCCAGGGGCGCGGATCGGTCAGCTCGTCCGCGGCGGCGCCCGCATATTGATCGCTGCTGATGTTGCGGATGCAATTGCCGCTGGTCTGGATCGCATGCATCTCCACCGTCGCCAGATCGGCCAGGATGTCGGGCGCGTCGGCCAGCTTGATCCAGTTATACTGGATGTTCTGCCGCGTGGTGAAATGCCCGTATCCGCGATCGTATTTGCGCGCGATATGCGCCAGCATGCGCATCTGGCGGCTGTCCATCGTGCCGTACGGCACGGCGACGCGCAGCATATAGGCGTGCAGCTGAAGATACAGGCCGTTCATCAGCCGCAGCGGCTTGAACTGGTCCTCGGTGATCTGGCCCGCCAGCCGGCGATTCACCTGATCGCGGAACTCCGCGACGCGGCTCGCGACGATCGAATGGTCATATGCGTCATATTTATACATGTCAGATCACCCAGCTGCCGGCATCGGGGTCGGCGGGTTTGAGCGTCAGGTCCGGGCGCACCGTCGGGCCGAGCGCGCGGATCCGGTCCTTGATATGCGCCGGGCGCGGGCCGTCGGGGGTCGATGTGGCGTCGATCACATAGGGGCCGTTGACGCGGCGCGCGCCCTCTTCGGCCTGGGCGATCGCTTCGCCCTGATCGCCGACATCGGCGGCGTCCTCGACATGGCGGGACCAGCCGCTGCCGGTCCACCAGGTGACGTCGCCGCTGGCAAGGTCGTTTCCGGTCAACAGCTTCATGCGGCGTTCCCTTGCGCCGGTTCGGCCCCGGACACCGTTTCGGGCGCGTGCATCGCCTGTGCCTGTCGCGCCCAATGGCCCAGCCGGTCCTGCGCGTCGGACAGCTGCACCACCTCCCCGACGACGATGATCGCCGGACTCGCCACCTTCTCGCGCGTGACCATCGGGCCAAGATCGGCGAGCAGCGTGCGCAACGCGCGGCTTCCGGGCAGCGTCGCACGCTCCAGCACGGCGACCGGCATGTCGGGGGCCACGCCGTCACGCATCAGCTTCTCCGCGATGTCGGGGCAGGTCGCGACGCCCATATAGATGACCAGCGTCCGCCCCTTGCCGGCAAGGCCCGACCAGTCCTGATCGGTCAGGCCCTTGCACTGGCCGGCGACGAAGCTGACCGCGCTCGACCAGTCGCGATGGGTCAGCGGCAGCATCGCCTCCGCCGCCGCGCCCAGCGCCGAGCTGATGCCGGGAATGACTTCGACCGGCAGGCCGGCCGCGCGCACCGCCTCGACCTCTTCGCCGCCGCGGCCAAAGATGAACGGATCGCCGCCCTTCAGCCGCACGACGATCGCGCCGGTCTTCACATGCGCGATGATCAGCGCGTTGATCCCGTCCTGTGGCACGGTATGTCTGGAGCGCGTCTTCGCGACGCTGATCCGATGCGCCTGCGGGGCAAGATCGAGCACCCGGCGATCGACCAGTCCGTCATGTACCAGCACGTCGGCGGATTTGAGCGCTTCGACGGCGCGGACGGTCAACAGGTCGGGGTCGCCGGGACCGGCGCCGACCAGGATCACGCGGCCCCGCGCGGTGGGATCGAGAAGACTAGCCATGCACGTCAGATGGTCGTCGCGCGCCCAACCGGCAACCGAGGGATGCTTGGGGCGATCCTAGCGCAGCTTTGGCGGCGACGTCGTCACGCGACGATTGTGGGCGGCCCCAAATCGCGGTAGTTCACGCGCGAATGGCAGGCGCCTCGCCGATCTGCGCCCAGCGCTTTTCCACCGACGCCACCGCGCCGGCGGACCGCTATGCGATGTGGCGCGAACGCAATGGCGGCCTCGCCCAGCTTCACGACACCCGGCCGCATGGTCCGTTTTCGGCGAACGCGATCTATGTCCCGCTGGGTACGGTCGTCGCCGCCCAGTCGGAAATGAGTTCGCAAACCTGGCAACGGACGGCGGCGATGGCGCGCGCCGACGGTGTCGATCTGCTCAGCGTCAATATCCGCACGCGCGGCGGCGCGGTGGGGGAGGCGGACGGCACCGCCTTTTGCGGCGCGGGCGATACCGTGATCCTTTCCGACCTCAGCCGCCCGATGGTGCATGTTTCAGAGGCTTCGCAAACCGCGCTGCTGCTGGTCCCGCGGGTGCGGGCCGAGGCGGTTGTCGGACCGGTCCGCGCGCTGCACGGTGCGGTGTTGAGCGGCCCGGGCGCGACCCTGTTGCGGGACTCGATGCGCACGCTGTTCGCCCATGTCGAACACATGTCGGCCGCCGATGGCGATCGCATGGCGGGCGTGATGCTCGACCTGCTGGGGGTCGCGGTGTCGATGAATGGGCGGCCGGTCATGGTGACGACGGCCGCTGTGGATCGTGCCACCCGGCAGCACGCCGAGGCGATGATCGAGGCCGAACTGGCGTCCGCGCGGCTTGGGATCGCGCGTCTGTGCCGTCGGCTCGGCGTCTCGCGCTCGACGCTCTACCGGGTGTTCCGGGACGAGGGCGGGGTCGTGGCCTATATCCGCGACCGCCGCCTCGCCCGTGTGCATGTGTTGCTGGGCGACGCTTCGGTCCGCGAACCGGTCGGTACGCTCGCCGAGGCCTGGGGGTTTTGCGACGCGCCGCATTTCGGGCGACTGTTCCGCGCGCGCTACGGGATGAGCCCCGGCGAATATCGCGCGATGCGGGCGGCAATGCGTCATGATGGATCGTGAAGCCGCTTCATTTTGAGGCGCGACGCCACTTGCCAGTTCTGTAATCGCGAATGATGGCGGTCCCGCATCGCGTGCATTTGGTACGCCAGTTGTCACCGTCGTAACGGACACGGTTGCGCGCGCGCCGATGGCCAACCAGCAAACAGACGATACGGAACATCGCAGGCTTCGCTCCTCGCGTCCGTCATAGGACAGGCCCGCGATGCCCCCCAGCCCGGGCGCTGGTACGATCGTGCCAACGCCTTGTACGACCGGTTCAGCCGGGCATCGGGCGGCGGCACGGCGCTGTCCGGTTCCGTCCGTTGCAGCGCGCGGATCGGTCCTCTAGCTTCGTCGATATGGCCTGGATGAACGGATCTTCCGCGTCGTTCGCCCCTGTCGCTGCGATTGCGATGCTCGCGCTCGCCCCCGGCACGGCAATGGCCGAAACCGTCCTGACCGATCGACAGCTCGCCGAAGTGAAGGTGGAACTGGCAAAGACCGAACGGCAATGCGCGACGACCGGAATGGACCTGGGCGTCGATGGCAGGCCGAACCTGCTGTTCAGCTGTCGCGTCCAATATTGGATGTCGTTCAACATGGCGATGGCGGGCGGCCGGCTCGACCTGATGGAATGGATCGCCGCATCGTTCCGCCGCGCGGCGGGGGACGCGCTGGAGGAGGGCGGCAACGCCCTCTACTGGGCGCTGATGAACGCGCAGATCGCGGGAATCCGTTCGCGCGTCGTTGAGCAGGATCAGTGGATGACGCGAGCGATGCAACGTATCTCGCGGCTCGATTCCTTTACCGCAACGCTGTTGATCGACTATGCCAATACGATCGAGGCGCGCGGTCGCGTGGCCCAGGCGGCGGTCATCTGGCGCCAGGTCCAGGCATATCTGCAAACCGCGTCGCTGCCGCCGCGCCTGCGGGTCGAATTCACGGTCGCGCTCGCGCGGCACGCGTTCGGCCAGTCGCGGTTCGACGATGCGCGCCGCTACTTGTCGGTCGCCGTCGCGACCTATGACGCCGGGACGCCGAAATCGGATTTCGCGCATAATGACGGCGGCTGGCTGGATATCCTGATGCTGCGCGCGATCCTGGAGCTGCGCGATCGCCGGATCGACGCGGCTTCCGCCGACCTGGCGGATGCCGAGCGGATTGCGCGCGGTGCGCGTTCGTTCGACCGGACCGCGTTGCTGCGGGTCCTGTTCCACCGCCGCACGATCGCCGAGCTGCGGGGTGAGGTCACCGCCTATCTCGCGCTCTCGCGACAGATTCGCGAACTGGTGATCGCTGGCACCTCGCCGCGCGACGCCGCCCGGGCGGATGCCGATATCGGGCTGGGCAAGGCGTTACTGGCATCGGGCGATCCCGCCGGGTCGCGCCATTTCCTCAAATCCGGGATTGCGATGCGGCTGGCGACGATCGCCGACCAGCCGGCGTTCGGCGCGGCGGAGCAGCAGACGCTGCGCGACCTGCGCGAAACCATGAAGTTTCAGATTTTCGCCGACTGGATTCTCGCCGCCCGCCAGCGCGCGCGCGACTGATCCGGCAGCCGATCCGCGCTAGCCGTCGCGCAGGCCGATGCCGATCGATACCCGCGCCTGTTCCGCTTCGGACGACACCACCGGATAGGCGCAATAATCGGCGGCGTAATAGGCGCTGGGGCGGTGATTGCCCGACCAGCCGATGCCACCGAACGGCGCGGTCGAGCTGGCGCCATTGGTCGGCCGGTTCCAGTTGACGATGCCCGCGCGGACATTGGCCCAGAACTGGTCGTACAGCTTCGGATTCTGGCTCACCAGGCTCGCCGACAGCCCGTATCGGGTGTTGTTCGCCTCTGCGATCGCATCCTCGAACGTGGCGGCGCGCACAACTTGCAGGATCGGGCCGAACAGTTCGACGTCCGGTTTCTCGCGCGCATCGGTCATGTCGATCATCGCGGGGGTGACGAACGGCCGCCCCTCGATCGGGCGCTCCATGTGCCGGATCGGCTTGCCACCCAGAAAGGTGAGTTCGAGGAAGCTCTCGGTCAGCAGGTCGGCGGTGTCGTTGTCGATCACCGGACCCATGAACGGGGCGGGGTCGGCATGCGGCTCGCCGATGATCAGCCGGCCGATCAGCTTGCTGATTTCGCCGATCAGCGGCGCGTAGAGTTCCTGATCGACGATCAGGCGGCGCGCGGCGGTGCAGCGCTGGCCGGCCGTGGTGAATGCCGATTGCACCACCAGCACCGCCGCCGAATACAGGTCGGGCGTGTCCCACACGACGATCGGATTGTTGCCGCCCATCTCCAGCGCCAGGATCTTTTCCGGCTTTGCCGCGAACGCGCGGTTGAGCGCGATGCCGGTGCGCGCCGACCCGGTGAACAACAGGCCGTCGATGCCGTCATGCCCGGCCAGCGCCTTGCCCTCGTCCGGCCCGCCGATCAGCAGCCGGGCGCAGCCGGCGGGAACCCCGGCTGCGTGCAGGCACTCGATCAGGAACGCGCCGCTCGCCGGCGTCTTTTCGGAAGGTTTGAACACCACCGCATTCCCCGCGAGCAGCGCCGGGACGATATGGCCATTGGGCAGGTGTGCGGGGAAATTATAGGGGCCGAGCACCGCCAGCACGCCATGCGGCTTGTGCCGCAGCGCCAGCCGCGTGTTCATCGGCGCATCCACCCGCCGCTGTCCGGTCCGCTCCGAATAGGCGGTGACCGAGATATCGACCTTGCCGATCACCGCATCGATCTCGCTGCGCGCTTCCCACAGCGGCTTGCCGGTCTCACGCGCGATCAGGTCGGCGAACGTGTCCGCCTTTTGCCGCACGACATTGGCATAGCGGCGCAGCGTTTCGATCCGGAACGCGATCGGCCGCGACGCCCAGTCGGCCCAGCTGGCGCGCGCGGCCGCGACCTCGCCATCGACATCGCCGATTTCCTGCCGCCACAGGACGGCGCCAGTGGCGGGTTCGGTCGAAACGATCTCGGAAGCGGCCATGGGGTCTTTCTTGATGGTTAAGGCCTGTCGGTCGGCGCTCGCTCTAGCACCAAGTCGCGTCGCGACGCCACCTCACCGATCGGCGGCGCCGGGGGCCAGCGCTTCGCCCATTTCGCGCACCTGTGCGATCTTGGCGTGAAACGGGTCCCAGTCGTCACGCTGGTCGATCGCCGCCCAGATCGACTCGACCTCGTCGATCAGCATCGAACAAGGCGCTCCCCGCGCGAAATAGGGGTGGGTGCGCCCCGTCGCCGTCGGGCGATATCCGGCAAGCGCCGCGCGCACCCCGTCCCATTGCGGTCCATAGCCATCGGGCAACGACCCGCCATAGGCGTCGAAATAGAAACGGTCGATCGAATGGCCGGTCGCGATCAGCGCCGCCTCGATCGCATCCTTCAGCCGCCAGCCCAGTTCGGTATCGATCGTGCCGTCCGGCGTCGTGATGCCGAGCCGGCGTTCCTGCGCCAGCTGGTAGAAGAGCCGATAGTCCGGCTCGAACGCTTCCAGCCGTTCGATCAGCGGCGGCGCCTCGCTCACGATGCGCAGCGCGACCGCGAGCTGGGCGACGTTCCACAGGATCGCGTCGGGCTGGCGGCCAAAGGCGTAGAGGCCGGCATGGTCGAAATATGCCGCCGTGAATCCGGGATCGAATGTCGGCGCGAACCGCCACGGGCCGTAATCGAAACTCTCACCCATCACGTTGATATTGTCGGTATTCAGCACGCCATGGACGAAACCCGCGACCATATATTGGGTCGCCAGCGCCGCCGTCCGCGCGACGACCAGTTCAAAGAACTGCGCTACCGGGTCCGCATCCTTTTCGACCAGGAACATCTCGTCCAGGCAGTAGTCGATCAGGCGCCGCATATTCTCGGCATCGCCATGATAGGCCAGCCGCTGGAAGGTGCCGATGCGGATATGGCCCAGGCTCATCCGCACCAGCACCGCCGACCGGGTGGGGGAGGGTTCGTCATTGCGGTGCAGTGCCTCACCCGTTTCAATGAGCGAAAGGCTGCGCGAGGTCCGCACGCCCAGCGCTTCGAGCATCTCGGTCGCCAGCACCTCGCGCACCCCGCCTTTCAGCGTCAGGCGACCGTCGCCGAACCGGCTCCACGGCGTCTGGCCGGATCCCTTGGTCCCCAGCTCCATCAGGTCTTTCATGTGGCTGTTGCGCAGTTGCGCGAAGGTAAAGCCGCGCCCGTCGCCCAGATCCGGGTTGTACGTGCGGAACTGATGGCCGTGATAACGCATTGCCAGCGGCTGGGGGAGGTTGCCGGGCAGGGGCTCGAACCGCCCGAAATGGCGCAGCCACTGCGCGTCGGTCAGCCCCTCCAGACCCACTTCCTGCGCGGCGCGGTCGTTGCGAAAGCGCAGGATGGTCTGGGGAAAGCTCGCCGCCTCCACCGCGTCGTAAAAGGCATCGCCCAGCTTCAGCAGCGCCGGATCGGGATCATACCATTCTGATAATCGCGGCGCTTGCGGGAAATCGGTCATGCGGCGATATGGGGACGGATGGCGACCGCGCGCAACCTGCCCCGCTTCACGGACGGCTATTGGTGGTCGGGGGACGGCCTGCGTCTCCATTATCGCGACTATCCCGGCGACGCGGCGCGCCCGCCGCTGCTGTGCATTCCCGGCCTGACCCGCAACGCGCGTGATTACGAGGCGCTGGCCGAGCGGCTGGCGGGCGACTGGCGGGTGATCGCGGTCGAACTGCGCGGCCGTGGCGAAAGCGCCTATGCCAAGGATC
This sequence comes from Sphingomonas sp., assembly GCF_019635455.1. Lineage (GTDB taxonomy): Bacteria > Pseudomonadota > Alphaproteobacteria > Sphingomonadales > Sphingomonadaceae > Sphingomonas. The sequence continues at coordinate 110,037 of NZ_JAHBZJ010000006.1, forward strand.
CGATGAGCTATGTCCCGCTCACCTATCTCCAGGATCTGGAGGCGCTGGTGGCGGAATTGAAGCTCACCCGCTTCGTCGCGGTCGGCACGTCGCTGGGCGGTATCCTGACGATGCTGATGGCCTCGACCCATCCCGAACGGATCGCCGGCGCGGTGCTGAACGATGTCGGACCGGAAATCGACGCGGCGGGTCTGGCCCGCATCCGCGGCTATGTGGGAAAGGCGAACTGGTTTCCCACCTGGATGCACGCCGCCCGCGCGCTGGCGGAGGCGAATGGCGACGTCCATCCCACCTATGGCATCGCCGAGTGGCTGGATATGGCCAAGCGCCTCTACCGGCTGACCAGCGCGGGGCGCATCGTGCTCGACTATGACATGAAGATCGCCGAACCGTTCCGCGTGCCGGGGAACGAGGCGGGACCGGACATGTGGCGCGCGTTCGACGCGCTGAACGACAAGCCGCTGCTGATCGTGCGCGGCGCGCATTCGGATATCCTGTCGGCCGCCACTGCGCAGGCGATGCGCGCGCACGTCCCCGGCGCCGATCTCGTCACCATCCCCGACACCGGCCACGCCCCCACCCTTGCCGAACCGGAGGCCGCGGCAGCGATCGACCGGTTACTGGCGAAGATCGCCGGGGCGGTACAGGCGTGAGGAGGGTGGTGTTGGCCGTCATGGCCATGATCGCCGCGCGGTGAATGCCGAAATCGTTGCGGGCTTCGGGCGATTGGCCGGCCGGTAGCGCTGTCCCGGCATTGGCGCATGTCGGGCCGGGTGTGCGCCGCCACGCCGCCGCCAATGGCTGCGGGACCCGCCTCAGGTCGGTCGCGTTGTGGGCAGCGGTTGACACCTTCGCGAAAATGACGAGTGCGAAGGGGCGATGACGCTCAACATTCTTCATCTCCACTCCAGCTTCGACCTTGGCGGCAAGGAGGCGCGGGCGGTGCGCCTGATGAACGCGTTCGGCGACCGGGCGAAGCATGTCATCGTTTCCGGGGTCGAGGGGGCGTATGGCGCCCGTGACGCGATCGCGAAGGGCATCCGCTACGAAATCGCGCAAAACCCCCCGCCGCTGACCGGCAGGCCCTCGGTCGCGCGGTACGAGGCGATCGCGAAGTACATGCTCCGCTTCGATCTCGTGCTCACCTATAATTGGGGGGCGATCGACGGGGTGATGGCGCGGCGGGTCTTTGCCAAGGGGATGCCGCCGGTCGTCCATCATGAGGACGGCTTCAACGCGGACGAGGCGAACCGGCTCAACCCGGTGCGCAACATGTATCGCCGGATGGCGCTGGGCGCGGCGCATGCGCTGGTCGTCCCCTCGCACCGGCTGGAGCGGATCGCGCGCCAGGCGTGGAAGCAGCCGGCGGCGCGCGTCCATCGTATCTCGAACGGGATCGACGTCGCCGCCTATGCGAAAAAGCCCGATCCCCGCGCGATTCCGGGGTTCAGGCGGCTGCCCGGCCATGTCGTGGTCGGCACGGTCGCGGGGCTGCGCGCGGTAAAGGATCTGCCGATGCTGGTCCGCGCGATGGGGGGCATGAAGAGCCGCGCGCAGCTCGTGATCGTCGGCGAGGGGCCGGAACGCGGCGCGATCGCCGACACGGTCGAGAATATGGGGATGGAAAAGACCGTGCTGCTGCCCGGCTTCGTCGCCGATCCGCGCCGCTATATGGGGTTGTTCGACATCTTTGCCCTGTCGTCCAAGAGCGAGCAGCAGCCGATCGCGGTGATGGAGGCGATGGCGGCGGGCCTGCCGGTCGCGTCCACCCCGGTCGGCGACGTCGCACAGATGGTCGCGCCCGAGAATGAAAGCTTCATCGCGCCCGACTGGAGCCCGGTGCATCTGCGCGACCAGATCGAGCGGCTGGCCGGCTATCCCGATGCCCGCCGGTTCGTGGGCGAAGCGAACCGCGCACGCGCGCAGGCGTTGTTCGATGAGAAGGACATGATCGCGTCTTATGCCGCGCTCTATGCCGACGCGGTGGGCCGGCCGGGGGTTCTTGGCTGATTCCCCTCGCGCGGGGGGGCGATCCCCGCTAGGGTCGCGCGAATTTTCTGGAGGATATCTTTGTTCAAGGGTCTGAAGCCGATCGTCTATAACGGCCGCGAAGTCTGGCCGCTGGTCGAGGGCGGCAAGGGCGTCGCCGCCACCAACCACGCCTCGGCCGGTGCCTGGGCGGCGGCGGGCGGCATCGGCACCGTCAGCGCGGTCAACGCCGACAGCTATGACGCCGACGGCAAGATCATTCCCCAGGTGTACAAGGCGCTGACCCGGCGCGAGCGCCACGAAGAGCTGATCGCCTTCGCGATCGAGGGCGCGGTGCAGCAGGTGAAGCGCGCGTTCGACATCGCCGGGGGCAAGGGCGCGATCAACATCAATGTCCTGTGGGAAATGGGCGGCGCGCAACGCGTGCTGCACGGCGTGCTGGAGCGGACGCGCGGCATGGTCGCGGGCGTCACCTGCGGCGCGGGCATGCCCTACAAGCTCAGCGAGATCGCGGCGTCCTATGGCGTCAACTATCTCCCGATCGTCAGCTCGGGCCGCGCCTTTCGCGCGCTGTGGAAGCGCGCCTATTCGAAGGCGGCGGAATGGCTGGCGGCGGTGGTCTATGAGGATCCCTGGCTGGCCGGCGGGCATAACGGCCTGTCCAACGCCGAGGATCCGCGCGCGCCGCAGGATCCCTATCCGCGCGTGAAGGAATTGCGCGCGGTGATGCGGGAGGGCGGCATTTCGGACGATGTGCCGATCGTGATGGCGGGCGGGGTCTGGTATCTGCGCGACTGGAACGACTGGATCGACAATCCCGAGCTTGGCACCATCGCGTTCCAGTTCGGCACGCGCCCGCTGCTGACACAGGAATCGCCGATCCCCGACGCGTGGAAGGCGAAGCTGACCCAGATCGAGGAGGGCGAGGTGCTGCTGCACCGGTTCTCGCCGACCGGCTTCTATTCCTCCGCGGTTCGCAACCCCTTTCTGCGCAACCTTGAGGCGCGGTCGGAACGGCAGATTCCCTATTCGACCGAGCAGGCGGGCGATCACACCTTCCAGCTCGATGTCGGGGTGAAGGGCAAGAATTTCTGGGTGACACGCGGCGACCTGTTGCGCGCGCGCGAATGGGTCGGGCTGGGCTATACCGACGCGCTCAAGACGCCCGACAACACGCTGATCTTTGTCGATACCGACGAAAAGAAGGACATCCGCAAGGACCAGGCCGATTGCATGGGCTGCCTCAGCCAGTGCAGCTTTTCGTCCTGGGCGGATACCGAAACGAATTCGACCGGCCGCCTGGCCGATCCGCGCAGCTTCTGCATCCAAAAGACGTTGCAGGACATCGCCCATGGCGGCGATATCGACCAGAATCTGATGTTCGCCGGCCACGCCGCCTATCATTTCAAGCGCGACCCCTTTTATTCGAACGGGTTCGTGCCGACCGTGAAGCAACTGGTCGATCGCATCCTCACCGGCGACTGATGCGTCGCGCCGGCGTCGCGGCGGGACTGGCGCTGGCGCTGCTGGCGCCGCCCGCGACGGCGAGCCGGCTTCTGGGTCCGTTCGAGGTGCGGTTCGACCCCGGCACCGCGCGTCCCGCCGCGGGTGAGGCGGCAAGGCTCGCCGCCGGACTGCGCGACGTGGTCCGCTTCGGAAGGCCCGGCGCCGTCGCCTATCTGTGCGCACCGGGTGAGGCGGGGCGGGGGGATGGCCGCGCGCTGAAACGCCGCCGCGTCGCCACGGTCCGCGCGATGCTCGCCACGGGCGGGGTACGCGCGGCGCGCTACGATCCGGAAAAATGCGCCGAAATCGAGGGGCAGGAACGCGCCTATGACCGGGTCACGGTACGGATCTGGCCCGAATGGGTAGGCTGACCACACCGCTCGCTCGGCACGGCTGATACTGGCGCGGTGGAAGCGGATTGGATGCCCGACGTGGATTCGAACCACGATTGACGGAGTCAGAGTCCGTTGTCTTACCATTAGACGATCGGGCAGCACCGATAGGGGGGCGCATCTAGGCGGGGGCGTGGCGGGGGTCAAGGGGGTTGATCGCCTTTGCGCCGGATCGCCGCGCTCTCCCTCGCCTTGCCCCTGGTTCGCGCATGCGCTAGCGTTCCTGCCAAGCACCGGCGGCCCCTGATGGACCGTGACGGAAGAACATAAGCGAGTTGGTTTGATGGGGGATGGCTCCGCCAGGATGCCGCGCCCGCCGGCGTCCCAGCCGGCCCGAGCGGCCCCGATACAGGCCCCGCCCAAGATCAGGGCGCGATGGCCGGAGGCGCGGCACTATGCCGCGCTCGACCTCGGCACCAATAATTGCCGGCTGCTGATCGCGCGTCCGCAAGGCGGAGGGTTCACCGTGGTCGATGCCTTTTCGCGGATCGTCCGTCTGGGCGAGGGGCTGGCATCGACCGGCCGCCTGTCCGACGCGGCGATCGAGCGGACCATCGCGGCGCTGCGAATCTGTGCGGACAAGCTGCGCCGGCGCCATGTCGCGCTCGCCCGCTCGGTCGCGACCGAGGCGTGCCGCCAGGCGGCGAACGGTGCCGAGTTCATCGAACGCGTCTATCGCGAGACGGGCATCGTCCTCGACATCATCACCGCGGAGGAAGAGGCGCGGCTCGCCGTGCTGGGTTGTCATGCGCTGCTGGAGCCGGGGGACGGACCGGCGCTGGTGTTCGATATCGGCGGCGGCTCGACCGAACTCGTCCTGGTCGAGGGCGGCGGCGATGACGGCGAAACCCTGCCGCGCATCATCGACTGGCACAGCGCGCCATGGGGCGTCGTGTCGCTGACCGAGGCGCGGGGGATCGCCCCCGATGCCGACGCGGCCGCGCGCGAGGCCGGCTATGCGCGGATGCGCGAGAGCGTGGCGGAGGCGTTCGCGCCCTTCGTCGCCCGCCTGCCCGCGATCAACGGCAACCGCCGGCTGCTCGGCACCAGCGGCACGGTGACGACGCTCGCCAGCGTGCATCTTGGCCTGTCCTCCTATGACCGTTCGGCGATCGACGGGCTGATCGTCCCGGTCGCGTCGATGCGGTCGGTCAGCCGGCGGATCGCCGGACTGGACATGGCCGGCCGGTCGGCAGTGCCGTGCATCGGATCGGAACGCGCCGATCTGGTCGTGGCGGGCTGCGCGATCCTGGAGACGATCATGGATCTGTGGCCGGCCGAGCGGCTGGGCATCGCCGATCGCGGCATTCGCGAGGGCATTCTGCGCCATTTGATGGGGAGCCGCGCGCAATGAGGAGGTGGCGATGAGCCGGGGCGGAACCCGGGGACGCACCCGCGTGCGCACCGCGCGTGGCCGGTCGAGCCAGTCGGTCCGCTGGCTGGAGCGCCAGCTCAACGACCCCTATGTCAAACAGGCCAAGGCAGAGGGTTATCGCAGCCGCGCCGCCTACAAGCTGATCGAGCTGGACGAGAAGTTCGACGTGCTCAAGGGGTCGAAGCGCGTCGTCGATCTGGGAATCGCGCCGGGTGGCTGGAGCCAGGTGGTGCGGCGCAAGCTGCCCCGGGCGGCGGTCGTCGGCATCGATCTGTTACCGGTCGATCCGATCGACGGCGTCACCATCTTTCAGATGGATTTCATGGACGACAGCGCCCCCGATCAGTTGATCGCGGCGCTGGGCGGCGCGCCCGATCTGGTCCTGTCGGACATGGCGGCGAACACCGTCGGCCACCCCCAGACCGATGCGTTGCGGACGATGGGGCTGGTCGAAACCGCGCTCGATTTCGCGATCCGCAACCTCGCGCCGGGCGGAGCCTTTGTCGCCAAGGTGTTCGCCGGCGGCGCGGACAGCGGCCTGGTCGCCGAGATGAAGCGCAATTTTTCGACCGTGAAGCACGCCAAGCCGCCGTCCAGCCGCAAGGGGTCGGTCGAATGGTTCGTCGTCGCGCAGGGGTTCAAGGGACGTTCCGGGGCCGGTGATCCCGAAGGCGCGGAATGATTGCGCTTTATTGACATCGGTGTAAATATCGTCGGAATGTGAGAGGACGCGATGGGCGAACATTTCGACGTGGTGGTGGTGGGTGCCGGCATTTCCGGCATCGGCGCGGGCTATTTCCTGCAACGGGACTGCCCCGACCGCAGCTATGTGATCCTGGAGGGACGCGAGCGCAGCGGGGGGACGTGGGACCTGTTCCGTTATCCCGGCATCCGATCGGACAGCGACATGTACACGCTGGGCTACAGCTTCCGTCCATGGACGCAGGCCAAGGCGATCGCCGACGGCCCCTCGATCCTCCACTATCTCGACGAGACCGCCCGCGAATATGGCATCGATCGCCATATCCGGCACCAGCACAAGGTGATCGCGGCCAGCTGGTCGAGCGACCAGGCCCGCTGGACGCTGACGGTCGAGCGCGGCCCCGATCGCGAGATCGTGGAGATGAGCTGCAACTTCCTGTTCAGCTGCACCGGCTATTATAATTACGAAGCCGGCTATTCGCCCCGGTTCGAAGGCAGTGAGACCTTTGCGGGGCGGATCGTCCATCCCCAGCATTGGCCCGACAATCTCGATTATACGGGCAAGCGGGTCGTGGTGATCGGTTCGGGCGCGACGGCGGTGACGCTGGTCCCGGAAATGGCGAAGACTGCGGCACATGTGACGATGCTTCAGCGCTCGCCCACCTATATCGTCTCACGCCCCTCGCAGGATGCGCTCGCCAACTGGCTGCGGCGCAAGTTGCCGGCGCGGCTGGCCTATCGACTGACGCGGATCAAGAACGTGTCGCTGCAACAGCTGTTCTTTCGCCTCGCGCGCAAGAACCCGGAAAAGACCAGGGAGCGTCTGCTCCAGATGGTGCGCGACGAACTGCCCGGCCACGATATCGAAACGCATTTCACGCCGCGCTACAATCCGTGGGACCAGCGGCTGTGCCTGGTGCCGGACGCCGATCTGTTCGCCGCATTGCGCGAAGAGCGGGCGTCGGTGGTCACCGGCCATATCGACCGGTTCGAGGAAACGGGAATCCGCCTCAAATCGGGCGACCTGATCGAGGCGGATGTGATCGTGACCGCGACGGGGCTTGACCTCAAGCTGATCGGGGGGATCGAACTTGACGTCGATGGCGTGGCGAAAAACCCCGCGCAATCGCTCAGTTACAAGGGGATGATGTTCTCCGGCATTCCCAATCTGGCCTATTCCTTTGGCTACACCAATGCGTCCTGGACGCTGAAATCGGACCTTACCGCCGCCTATCTGTGCCGTCTGCTCAACGCGATGAAGCGGCGGAGGATGCGCCAGGTGACGCCCCGGCTGGACGCGAGCGTGACGCCCGAGCGATTGTTCGAATTCACCTCCGGCTATATCGAGCGCGCGGTCGATCGCATGCCCCGCCAGGGCGACCGCAAGCCGTGGCGCGTGCCGCAAAACTATACACTCGACCTGATGGCGCTGCGGTTCGGCGGGATCGACCAGGACATGGAATTCTCCAACCCCGCGCCGGCCGCGGCGCGCTCACGCGAGTCCGCCTGAGCAAAAAATCCCGCATTGCAGCGAAAAATCGGAACGAACGCGTTCCAATTGCTTTAAGAGGGGTCAGATGCCTGATCCTGCGGAAACGAAGCTGGCGGACGCACTCGCGCCGCCTCCGGTCGATTTGCTTGTCGGCGCCAGCCTGTTCCTCGATTTCGACGGCACGCTCGTCGAGATCGTCGATCGGCCCGATGCGGTGCGCGTCGATGCCGATCTGGGCGGATTGATCCGCGCGCTGGCGCGCCGGCTCGATGGCCGGCTCGCGATCGTGAGCGGACGCGGCGCGCATGAGATCGCCGCGCTTTTCGATCATCCGGATTTCACGATCGGCGGCAGCCATGGTGCGGAGCTGCGGCTGGCCGACGGGACCGTTCGGGGGGCGACGCGCCCGGCGGAGCTGGATCGGGTTCTCGACACAATGCGCGCCTTCGCCGCTCGTCGCCCGGGCGTGCTGGTCGAGGCGAAGACGCTGGGTGCCGGCCTTCATTTTCGCGGCGCACCGGCGGCGGAAGCGGAATGCGCCGCGCTCGCCGCCGACCTCGCCCAGACCTCGGGGCTGACGCTTCAGGAGGGCAAGATGGTGTTCGAGCTGCGCGCGCCGGGCGACAAGGGCGCGGCGATCGGCGCGCTGATGGCGATGACGCCATTCGCCGGGTCGCACCCCGTCTTTCTGGGCGATGACGTGACCGACGAGGATGGATTTGCGGCGGCGGACGCACTGGATGGCGCGGGCATTCTGGTCGGGCCGATGCGGGCGACGGCTGCACGCCACCGCCTGCCCGATGTCGCCGGGGTCCGCGCATGGCTGACGCAATTCGTGGAGGAATGCCGGTGACGCCCAATCTTGACCTGTGGCCGATCGGCAATTGCCAGGTCAGTGCGCTGATCGACCGCGCGGGCCGGTTCGTCTGGGGCTGCGTGCCGCGCGTCGATGGCGATCCGGTCTTTTCCTCGCTGGTCGATGGTCGCGATCCGACCGCCGATGACGCGGTGGGCCTCTGGGCGATCGATCTGGAGGACCGGGTCGGGATCGAGCAGACCTATGTCGCCAACACGCCGATCCTCGTCACGCGGATGACCGACAGCCAGGGCGGCGCGATCGAGATCACCGACTTCTGCCCGCGGTTCGAACGGCTGGGGCGGACCTATCGCCCGGTCGCGTTCGTGCGGATCGTCCGCCCGGTTCACGGATCGCCGCGCATCCGGGTGCGGCTGCGTCCGACGCGCAACTGGGGCGATGCGAACGTCGTTCACACCAGCGGGTCCAACCATGTCCGCTTCCTGCTCGACGGGCTGCAACTGCGCCTGACGACCACCGCGCCGGTCGGCCTGTTGCAGGAGGAGCGCAGCTTTCGCGTCGAACGGCCGCTGCATTTCTTCCTCGGACCGGACGAGAGCTTTTCCGGCGACATCGGCACCACGGTCGAGGAGATGGAGGGCTATACCCGCCACCACTGGCAGAGCTGGTCGCGCGGCCTGGCCACCCCGTTCGAATGGCAGGAGGTGGTCATCCGCAGCGCGATCACGCTGAAGCTGTGCCAGCACGAGGAAACCGGCGCGATCGTTGCCGCGCTGACGACCTCGATCCCCGAACATGCCGGTTCGGAGCGCAACTGGGACTATCGCTACTGCTGGATCCGCGATGCCTATTACACCGTCCAGGCGCTGAACCGCGTCGGCGCGCTCGACGTGCTGGAGGGGTATCTGGCCTATCTGCGCAACATCGTCGATCAGGCGCGCGGGGGGCATATCCAGCCGCTTTACGGGGTGCAGGGCGAACCCACGCTGATCGAGACCCAGGCACCGCGCCTGGCCGGCTATCGCGGCATGGGGCCGGTGCGCGTCGGCAACCAGGCCTATGAGCAGGTTCAGCACGACGCCTATGGCCAGATCGTCCTGTCGAACGTGCAGGCGTTTTTCGACCGCCGCCTGTTCCGCATGGCGGGGCGCGAGGATTTCGAGGCATTGGTGCGGATCGGCGAGCGGGCGCTGGAGCTGTTCGACAAGCCCGATGCCGGGCTGTGGGAGCTTCGCACGCGCCAGAGCGTCCACACCTATAGCGCCGCAATGTGCTGGGCGGCATGCGACCGTCTGGCCAATGCCGCGGAGCGGCTGGGCATGGAGGGCGAGCGGGCGCTGTGGCAGGAACGTGCCGACCGCATGCGCAGGGCGATCGAGGAAGCGGCGTGGCGGCCCGAAACCAACCGCATGTCGGCCACATTCGGCGGCGATGACCTGGACGCGAGCCTGATCCAGCTGCTCGAGCTGCGCTTCCTGAAGCCCGACGATCCCCGGTTCCTCGGCACGCTGGAAGCGGTGGAACAGGGCTTGCGGCGCGGCAGCCACATGCTCCGCTATGCGACCGAGGATGATTTCGGCCTCCCCGAAACCGCATTCAACGTCTGCACCTTCTGGTTGATCGAGGCGCTGCACTTTACCGGCCGCGACCCCGATGCGCGACAATTGTTCGAGGAGATGCTAGAACGGCGCACCGCCGCCGGCCTGTTGTCCGAGGATATCGATCCCGTGACCGGTGAATTGTGGGGCAACTACCCGCAGACCTACTCGCTTGTCGGCATGATCAACTGCGCCGTCCTGTTGAGCAAACCATGGAGCGCCATCCGATGAGCCGCCTGATCGTCATTTCCAATCGCGTCACCGCGCCGCTGGAGTCGCATTCGGGCGCGCAGGGCGGGCTGGCCGTCGCGTTGCAGGCGGCGATCCGCGAGTTTGGCGGTATCTGGTTCGGATGGTCGGGCGAGACGACCGAGCAGTTCACCGGCCACATCAACCTTCAGCGTGCGCAGGGGGTGACCACCGCGACCGTCGATCTGGAACAGCAGGATGTCGAGGAATATTATAACGGCTATGCCAACCGCACGCTGTGGCCGCTGTTTCACTATCGCATCGATCTGGCCGAATATGAGCGCGGGTTCGCGGGCGGCTATCGCCGGGTGAACCAGCGCTTCGCGGACACGCTCCGCCCGCTGGTCGAGGCCGACGACATCCTGTGGATTCAGGATTACCACATGTTCCCGCTGGGCCAGGAAATGCGCGATCGCGGGTGCCGGAACCGCATGGGCTTCTTCCTGCACATCCCCTGGCCGCCCAGCCGCCTGCTCGCGACGCTGCCCGAGGCCGAGGCGCTGGTGCGGACCATGTTCGCCTATGACCTGGTCGGATTCCATACCCGGCAATGGCTCGATTCGTTCCGCCATTACGCGACCCATGAGATGGACGCGGTCGCCGATGGCGACACGCTGACGCTGGATGGGCGAACGCTCAAGCTGATCGTCGCGCCGATCGGCATCGATACCAAGGAGTTCGTCGAGGGCGCGAATGGCGGGGCGGCGAAGCAGGCATTCCGCCGGATGCGCGACAGCGCGGTGGGGCGCGACATGATCGTCGGCGTCGATCGGCTCGATTACTCAAAGGGGCTGGAAGAGCGGTTCCTGGGCTATGAACGGTTCCTTGAAGAGCATCCGGAAGAGCGCAAGGAGGTGTTCCTGCTCCAGATCGCGCCCCCCTCGCGCGGGGCGGTGGAAAGCTATCAGAAGATCCGCGCGACGCTGGAGGGGATCGCGGGGCGCATCAACGGCGCCTATGCCGATGTCGATTGGGTGCCGATCCGCTACGTCAACCAGGGATATCCGCGCGACGTGCTGGCCGGCATCTATCGTGCCGCACGGATCGGGCTGGTGACGCCGCTGCGCGACGGGATGAACCTGGTCGCAAAGGAATATGTCGCCGCACAGGATCCCGAAGATCCCGGCGTGCTGATCCTCTCACGCTTCGCCGGCGCGGCCGTGCAGTTGCCGGAGGCGGTGCTGGTCAACCCGTACAGCGCCGACGAAATGTCGGACGCGATCCTGACCGCGCTGCGGATGGACCTGGGCGAGCGCAAGCGGCGCTGGCGGGCGATGATGGACAATATCGAGGCGGAGGACGTGGTGTGGTGGCGAACGCTGTTCACCGACGTGCTCATGGCCGATGGTGACAAGACCGCGCCGCTGGCGACCAGCCACGACAGCGCCGCGGCCTGATCGGGCCGGCCGTCACGCGGTCCAGATCGCCCCGTCGCGCAGCGCGATCGGCCACGGGGTCAGACACGCGCCCGCGCACGGGCCGCCGACGCATGCGCCGTCATTCGTGCGGAACAGCGCGCCGTGCCAGCTGCACCGGATGAGCGTGCCGTCGTCGGTCAGGTAATCGTCGAGCTGTTGCGCAAGCGGCAGCCCCATATGCGGGCAGCGATCGACAAATCCCCGGACGCCGTCGCCCGAGCGGACCGCGAATCCGTGAAAGCGGCCCGCCTTCATCTCGATCACGAAATTGCGCGCGGCGCCATCGGCGATCAGATCGACCGGACCGAGGCGGATTCCGGGCGGCGTGGCGGTGAGGCGATCGGTCATCGCCAGGTACGATAATGGCCGGGGTGGAGCGACGCCATACGCAACCCGCGCGCTCCCCCCGACTCTCCTCTCCAACCCGTCTCAGGCGTCCCGAACGCGATCAGGCATCCACCTTGATCACGCCGCGACGAATCTGGTCCAGCTCGATGCTTTCGAACAGCGCCTGGAAGTTGCCGTTGCCAAAGCCTTCATTGCCCTTGCGCTGGATGATTTCGAAAAAGATCGGGCCGAACATGTTCTCGGTAAAGATCTGAAGCAGAATGCCTTCGCCGGTTTCGACCGATCCGTCGATCAGGATCCGGTTCTGCCGGAGCCGCTCAAGATCCTCGCCATGGCCGGGAACGCGCTTATCGACCAGCTCGTAATAGGTGAGGATCGTGTCCTGCAACTTGACGCCGCGTGCGCGAAGGCGCTCGACCGTGTCATAGATGTCGTCGGTGGTCAGCGCGAGGTGCTGGATGCCCTCGCCCTTATAGTCGCGGATGAATTCCTCGATCTGGCTCTTGTCATCCTGGCTTTCGTTGAGCGGGATGCGGATCGCCCTGTCCGGCGCGATCATCGCCTGGCTGAACAGCCCGGTGGCCTGCCCCTTGATGTCGAAATATTTCTGCTCCTCGAAATTGAAGAGCGTGCGATAGAATTCGCTCCACACCCGCATCTGGCCGCGCCGGACATTGTGGGTGAGATGGTCGAGCAGGTCGAGCCCGACATTGTTCTCCGCCTCGGCCGCCTGCCAGCCGGGAATTTCTTCCCAGTCGGCATAGAGATCGGTGCCGTCCTGGATGAAATAGAGATAGGATCCGCCGATGCCCAGGATGCAGGTGTCGTCCTCCGCCGTCCGCTCGGCCCCATGTTCCAGCGCCCATTTCATTGCCGCGTCGGGATCCGCGACGCGGAAGGCCATCGCGCTGGCCGACGGGCCGTGCGCGGCACGGAACGTCGCCACGCGACCGCTCTCGTCGCGGTTGAGCATCAGGCTGATCCGCCCCTGCTTGTATCGGGTGATCGCCTTGGTCGGGTGGCGATGCGAGGGGACGAAGCCAAGCTGTTCGAACTGCCGCGCCATCGCCTCCGGATCGGGCGAGGTGAATTCCACGAACTCGAACCCGTTCAGGCCAAGGGGGTTGTCGGGCGTGGTGGTGGGGCCGGTCATGTCGATCGCTCCTGTGCTTTGCGCGCCGGTTACAATGCACGCAATTTGGTGTCAAATGATACCAGTTTGATGCGTGCGGCCTGGTTTGACCTGCCGGGGCCTGTCAGGGGTTGTCGCTTGTGAACGCGCGGGGATAGGCTGAGGTTCACCGGTAAGAGGGGGAGCGAGCCGGATGCTTGAGCTGCACCGATCAATTGCCATCGCGATATTGCCGGCCGCCTTCGCCGTGTCGGCGGCGCACGCCCAGGTGCAGGTTCAGGTCAAATCGCCCAGCGACGCCTTCACCGCCGCGTTCGAGGCCGGCGATCTGCGCAAGGCACTCCCGCTGATCGAGCCGGACGCAAAGGCGTGCATCGCCGCAGCCGGCGGTGACAAGGCGACCGTGGACTCGCTCGATTCCTGTGTCCTGCTGCTCGCCTATTACGGCATGGCGCTGAGCGAGAATGGTCGCTCGATAGAGGCGGTGCCGATCGCGCGGCGCGCGGTCGATGTGGCGGCGACGTTCGGCGTCGAGAGCGAGGTCTCGCTGGTCGCCAACTTCTTCTACGGGCTGGTGCTGGAGCGGCAGGGACGCAATGCGGACGCGGAGGAGCCGTTCCGGCTCGCGCTCGAAGGCGCCGAAAAGCTGCTGGGCGACGATCCCGCGCTCGCTTCCTATGTGGCGCGGCGGGGCAACAACCTGGTCATGCTGGGCAAGTTTGCCGAGGGCCTGGTGTTTGCGGAACGGGCGATCCGCATCGCGGGCGATACGGTCGATGGCAATTTCTTTCGCCTGACCCAGGCAAATGCCCTGATGGCGCTGGGGCGGCTGGGCGAGGCGGAGGCGACGTTGCGCACCGGCATCGCGCGGCTGGCGGCACTGACGAGTCCGGCATCGGCGGAGGTCGTCTCGCTCCAGCAGTCGCTCGCGCTATGTCTTGAAAAACAGAACCGCACCGATGAGGCGATCGCATTGTGGCGCCAGACGCTGGTCGCGCGCCGCGCCGCCGGGGACGAAGCCGGCACCGCCGACAGTCTGACGGGTCTTGGCGTCGCGCTGGTGCGCAGGGGCGACCTGCGCGAGGCGGAACCGGTGCTGCGCGAGGCGCTGACGATCCGGCTGCGCCTGTTCGGAGAGACGAGCAACCTGACCGGGCTCGCCTATTCCAATGTCGGGCTGGTGCTGATGGAATCGGGACGCAATGACGAGGCGGGGAACATGTTCCTGCGGGCGGTGAGTGTCCTCAACGCCAGCGGCGGCGCCAATCCCGACGAACTGGTGACCGTGATGGGCAACCTCGCCACGGTGCTCACCCGTACCGGCGGACTGGAAAGCGCGGTTTCGATCCAGCGACAGGTGTTGCAGATCGCGGTGACCAGCTTCGGCGCCGGCCATGCACGGACCGTGCTGATCCGCAACAACCTGGCGGTCGCGCTGCTGAAGCTGCGGCAACGCGCCGAGGCGATCGATCTGCTCAAGACGAACTATGCGGCGGCGACGGACCTGGGGGCGGAGGCCGCCCAGCTGCGGGTGATGATCGCCGGCAGCCTCGGCACCGCGCTGGAGGAGGCGGGCGACATGGCGGCGGCGCGCATGTGGTTCGGGCGCGCGGAGCGCGATTCGCGTACCGCGTTCAGCGCCGATCACAGCCAGCGGATCAACATCGCCTGGCGCTATGGCCGGTTCATGATGGGCCAGCCTGCCGGCCTTCCGCTCGCGCGCACGTTGCTGCGCGACGCGGGGCGGCAGGTGCTGACGCGGGCGGGCGGTGGCGCGGGCTTCGATGCGCGCGCGCAGCAGGAACTGTCGGATTTCACCATCGTCTTTCGCGACCAGGTCCGCGCCGATTGGCAACTGAGCGCCGGGGCGGGAAAATAGCAGGCGCACCCGGCCGGAACCGGGCGAAGCCACTGCGAATCGGGGACTTGTCTGAACCTGACCGTCGAACCGGGATGAACGAAATGACAGATAGATCGGGTCTTAGTCTTTACCCGGATTATCCATGACTTCCACAACATCCGCAAATCTGATGCGCCGGACGCTCGGCTGGTTTCTGGCGTCGGCGCTGTGCCTGGGCATCGCGCTTCCTTCGACCGCGCGGGCATCGGCGATGTCGCCCGTCGCGATCGCACAGGCCGCCGCGCCGGCACAGACCGGCATCGAACGGGCGATGAAGGCGGTCGTCGCGATCAGCCCCCAGGACGAAGCGGCCCGCAAGCGCAACGGCGACAGCGAAGCGGCGGGCGGCTCCGGCTTCGTCATCGACGCGTCGGGCCTGATCCTCACCAACGCGCATGTCGTCGCGAAGCTCGACACGGTCGAGGTCGCGTTCGCCGATGGGCGCAAGTACAAGGGACGGGTGCTTGGCCGTGACGGCCGGACCGATCTCGCCGTCGTCAAGATCGATGCGGAGGGGCCGCTGCCGGTGGTGCGCTTCGTCAAATCGTCACGGCTGCCGCTCGGCACACGCGTCTATGCGCTCGGCAATCCGCTGGGAAATCGCTTTTCGGTCAGCGCGGGCATCGTCAGCGGCTATGATCGTTCCTACGACGTTGCGTGGCCCGTGAATTTCATCCAGCATGATGCCGCACTGAATCCCGGAAACAGTGGGGGGCCGCTGATCACGGAGGATGGGGAAGTGATCGGTATCAACACGGCGACTCCGCCCGAGACGATTTTCGACATCGGCATCGGCCTCGCGATTCCGGCCGAACTGGCCGAGAAGATCGCGGCCAAGCTGGTCGCCGACGGCAAGGTGGTGCGCGGCCGGCTCGGCGTCACCGCCAGCAGCGCGGATGCCGGTATGGCCGAAGCGCTGGGCGCGCCGGGCCAGAGCGGCCTGATCATCGACGCCGTCGGCAAGGGTGGTGCCGCCGAGCGGGCGGGCGTCCGCATCGGTGACCTGCTGCTCTCGGTCGAGGGGCGCAAGCTGGAGGTCGTTCGCGACCTGTCCATGGCGCTGATCGACACCGTGCCGGGCGAAAAGGTCAAGGTGAAGATCGTCCGCGATGGCAAGCCGGTCGAATTGTCGGTTGCGCTGGAAGCCGATGAGGATACGGCGGGCGAACGCGGCAAGGTCGCCGCATTGTCCATGTCCGACGGCATCGCCCCGGACGGGGGCTTCACACTCGGTTTCGAACTCAAGGCTGGCGCCCCCGGCAAGGTGATGGTGGGCAAGGTAGAGGAGGCTTCGATCGGCCAGATGTACGGACTTTACGAAGGCGATGAATTGCTCGCCGTCGATGGCGCCCCGGTTCGCGACGCGGCCGCGGCGATGACGGCGATCACCGGGTCCAAGCGCGATGTGGCGGTGCTGCGCATCCAGCGCGCCGGGCAGGGAACGCTCCATGTCGCGCTGCCGCTGAGCGCGCAGGCCGCGAAGGCCCGCCGCCCCGGCGTGCCGCGCCGCTTCCCGCGGGGGCCGCTCTGATGGCCGCGCTGAACCTGGACGCGGAAGCCGCGCAGAACATCGCCGACACCTTCGCCGGATGCCGCGCGCTGATCCTGGAGGACGAGATCGGTGCCGAGATGAAGGCGGCGCTGGAAGATGCCGGATGCGAGAGCGTCGATCTGTTCGAAACCGGCGATGCCGCGCTCGAAGCGATGGTCGATGCCGCCTATGACGTCGTCGTCCTCGACCGCATCAATCCGGGGATCGAGGGGCTTGAGGTGCTCGACCGCATCCGCCGCCGTCCCAACGGACTGAAGACCGATCCCGACGTGCCGGCGCTGGTTTATTCGCTGCTCGGCGGGGAGGACCAGCGGATCCACGGGCTGATCGCGCGCGGCGCCGACGATTATGTTCCCAAGCCGGCGACGAGCGAGGAACTGGTCGCGCGGGTGGCGGCGCAGCTGCGCCGTCGCAAGCCGACGATGCGGTCGAAGGGGTGGACCTGCGCGCCGATCGAGGTCGATGCGGATACCAAGGAAGTCCGCTGCAATGGCCGGCTGCTCCAGCTGACCAGCCGCGAGGCGGACATCCTGGTCGAACTCTATCGCGAGCGGGGCAATCCGCTGTCGCAATCGATGCTGTGGGACCGGTGCTGGATCGGCAAGGGGTGGAGCCACTTCCCCGAGGAATTCGCCAACACCGTCGATCAGGCGATCAAGCGGTTGCGCAAGTCGCTGAAGCGGCAATGCCCCGACATTCCCGACGAATATCATCCGCTGGTGACCAACATCTGGGCGCAGGGGTTCGCGCTGCGCAATCTCGCCGGGATGGAGGGCGCGCGCTGAGCTGATGCTGCGCTGGCTTCCGCTTCGCACGACGCTGGTGATCGGCGCGCTTGCCGCCGTCGCGCTGGCCGGGCTGACGCTCGGCCTGTTGCAGATGGTGGCGGGCAACGCCCGGGACCT
This sequence comes from Sphingomonas sp., assembly GCF_019635455.1. Taxonomy (GTDB): domain Bacteria; phylum Pseudomonadota; class Alphaproteobacteria; order Sphingomonadales; family Sphingomonadaceae; genus Sphingomonas. The sequence goes on from NZ_JAHBZJ010000006.1 coordinate 127,412, forward strand.
CGCGCTGGTGCGTTCGCAGGCGGACGCGGCGGTGTTGTCGAGCAAGATCGCGAGCCTGCCACCGGGCTATTCGGTCGAGGAGCGCGAGGCGGAGGTGCTGACGATGATCGCCGCGCGCGCGCTGCAAGCAACCGATGGCGGGCGCTGTGACAGCGGCGAGCGGACCCGCGCCCTGTTCCTCTATCGCATGGCCGATGGGACGACGCGTGGCACCCCCCGGCTGGTCTGGCCCGGCGGCAGCGGCGAGGTCCGGTTTTCGGTGCCGGCCGGCGTGGCCTGTCAGCATGCGAGGGCGACGGCGGTCGGGGTGATCGAGGATCTGGGCGGAGGGCGCAGCTTCCTCAGCGCGCGTATCTACAGTCCCGACCCGCGCCTGGTCACGCGCGCCTATCTGCTCGCGGGCGGGGTGGCGATCGCGTTCCTCGCGCTGGCGAGCCTGCTTGCCTGGGCGCTGATGCGGGGCTGGCGCACCCGGCTCGACCGGTTCAACGCGCTGCTCGACCGGGCGGACCGCTCCGGCTTCTCCGAGCGCGCGGAGGAGGATGATGACCAGCCCGAATTCCGGTCGCTCGCCCGTCATCTCAATGCGTTGCTTGCCCGCTCGGAGGACATGATCGGCGGCATGCGGCGGCTGCATCGCCACGTCGCGCACGATCTGCGCGGGCCGGTAATGGTGGCGCGTCGGCATCTTGAGGCGCTGGGCGCGAAGGCGCCGGGCGAGCCGCTGATCGGAGAAACCGATGCGAAGCTGGTCACCGTCGACAAACGGTGCCGGATGCTGCTCGGCATCATCGACGCGGAGGTGTCGCGGGGTGCGGGAACCGACATCGTCGATCCCGCCGCGCGCGTGCGCCAGCTGATCGACGACATGTTCGTCTATCTGGGCGACGACAAGGATCTCGATTTCGATCTGGACGCGCAGCAGGGGCAGGTGCGGGTGCCGGGCGACCTGTTCGACCGAATGATCGAGAACATCCTTGGCAATGCGGTGAAGTTTGCGACGCCCGAAACGATGGTGCGCTGTCGCGTCGAACGCGACGGCGACGAGATGCGGATCACCGTCGAGAATGACGGGCCGGGGATCGAGCCGAGCAAGATCGACCGGATTTTCGAACCGGGCTATTCGAGCGGTGGCGCGGACAGCCACGGGCTGGGCCTCGCATTCGTCAAGACGGTGTCGCTGCGTGCGGGCGGAAATGTCCAGGCATCGAACATCGCACACGGGTTTCGCATTGCGATTTCGTTGCCGGCGGTAAAGGAAGAGGCAAGGGCATGAATCGGGGAAAGGGTTACATGATGTCGAAGGTTCGTTCGCTGCTGGGCGGCGTCGCCGCAGTGGCGCTGATTGCCACGTCGGTGCCGATCGCGACCGCGTCGGCGCAGACCGCCCCGGTTCCCTATGACACGCAGCGCGGCGTCTATTCCTATGCCCGCGACCTGCGCGCGGTGGCGCCGGCGGTGGTGAAGGTGATCGTGCTCGGCCAGAAGGGCGCGAGCAGCGGCGACGATGACGATGATTCGCCGCGTCAGCAGGCGCCCGCCCAGGGCAAGCCGGAGCCGATCGGCAGCGGGTCGGGCGTCATCATCGACGCGGCGAAGGGCGAGATTCTGACCAACAACCATGTCGTCGAAAAGGCGCAGGCGTTGCAGGTCCAGCTTTATGACGGACGCGTGGTCGATGCGACGCTGGTCGGTCGCGATCCGCAGACCGACATCGCGCTGATCCGGATCAAGCCGGGCGGGTTGCAGGCGATCCAGGTCGGTGACAGCGGCAATATCCAGGTCGGCGATCTGGCCTTTGCGATCGGCTATCCCTTCGGGTTCGACCAGACGCTGACGATGGGCATCATCTCGGGCCTGGGGCGGACCGGGATCGGCGACGGATTCCAGGACTTCATCCAGACCGACGCAGCGGTGAACAGCGGCAATTCCGGCGGCGCGCTGATCGACAGTCGCGGCCGCCTGATCGGTATCAACACCGCGATCTGGTCGAAATCGGGCGACAATGCCGGCATCGCCTTTGCGATTCCCGTCAACATGGCGATGGCGATCGTCGATCAGCTGCGCCGCAACGGCACTGTCAAGCGCGGACGCATCGGCGTCACCGTCGGCCCGGTGAGCCGCGAGGCGGCCGGGGGCGGATCGACGCGCGGCGCGATGGTGTCGGAAGTGCAGGCCGACAGCCCGGCGGCGCGTGCCGGCCTGCGCGCCGGCGACGTGATCGTCGAGGCGGATGGCCGCACCATCGAGGGGCCGGGCAACCTCACCGCGATCCTGGGCGTGCTCGAACCGGGCAAGACCGTGGCGCTCAGCTATCGCCGCGGCGGCCAGACCGCCCGGACCACGGTGACGGTCGAGGCGCCGCGCCCGGTGCAGGTCCAGCGCCCGACCACCGGCAGCGGTCAGGGCCTGGGCGCGCTCGGGGCCACGTTCCGCGACGTGAACGCGGGCGATCGCCTGCCCGCGCAGGTGCGCGGCGCGGTGGTCGCGTCGGTGCAGCCGGGGTCGCCGGCTTCGCGCTCGGGCTTGCAGACCGGCGATGTCGTCGTTGGCGTCAATGGCGAACAGGTGCGCAGCGCGGCCGAGTTCGCCCGCGCGCTTCAGAACATCGCCGGCGGCGCGGTGCTGTTCGTCGCGCGGGGCAACAGCCTGGTCCAGCTGCGACTCGAGCGCTGACCGCCACGAGCGGGCGGGTTTAGTCGATTCGCGAGACTGGCAAGATGACGTGAAGATGTAACAAGGTTACATTTAGGCGCGTCTGTCGCCAGCGACTCGGCTTCGCCGTCCCATAAACCGCTCTTTTCGGGCGCCGATTCGGGTTCGGAACACCAAATCGGTCTGGAATTGAGGACTGAAACTGTTAGTGTCGCGGCGGCGGGGGCCACACTACAGAAGAACCTGCCTGATCGAGGGATCAGTAACGAAGGTCTGCTTGGGAGCAGGACCTGAGAGTGAGGAGACGTAGGTAATGGTTAAGTTCAACAACAAGATGGCGCTGGCTCTGCTCGCTGCGAGCGTTCTGGCCTCGCCGTCGATCGCGCAGGACAAGAAGGGCACGAACCTTGGCGACAAGGAAGTGGCCGCCACCGACAGCTCGAAGGCCGTCGATACGCTGACGCTCGGATATCGCCTGGCCGATTACGCCCGCACCACCAAGGATGCGCGCGCGATGATCGTTGCCGCCAAGATGATCGATTCGATCACCGTCAAGGAAGGCACCGACAAGGGCAAGATCGAAGGCACCGGCAAGGGTACCGGCACCGCGAAGACCGCGACTGCCGCCGACCTGTTCGCCGAGGCCAAGCAGCTCGCCGCGGGTGACCCGGACGTCATCGCGGCGGTCGACGAAGCGCAGGCCGGTGGCGCCAAGGGCGTTGTCGGCGGTGCGATCCGTACCGTCCAGTACGTCCCGAGCGCGACGACCTGGACCGTCCGCTTCGCTGCGCGCGGCGGTGAGCCGCTGGTCGTCGGCGCCCGCCGCGACTCGGCGACCCCGGTGGACATGAAGGTCTATGACGAGAACGGCAACCTGGTCTGCCAGGACATGTCGCACAACGTCACCCTGTACTGCCGCGTCAACCCGATCTGGACTGGCCCGTTCTCGGTTCAGCTGATCAACCATGGCGATTACGGCACCGGCATGGCGCTGGTGACCAACTAAGCCAGAGAACCGACCGCCCCGGACGTCATCGGCGTCCGGGGCGGCGGCTTTTTCGCTGGATCGCGCACGACGCGATCGCGAAAGCAGGAGTGGGCGCATGAACCGGACCGCGATGATCCGATCGTTCCTGCCGCTGAACGCGGCGCTCCCCCCTTGCACCCCCTGCCGCCGCGCGGGACAGGCGCGGTCCCGATATCAGCGACGGCCAGGCGGCGGAAACCGAACGCGTTCGCGCGGTTTCCACGATCGCGCGCGGCGGTCGCTCTCGATCCAGACGATCAATCATCGCGACACCGGCACCGGCATCAAGTTGGTGACGAACTAATCGAACGACGAAACGGAGGCGGCTCGGTGGTATCGAAATTCAAGCAATTGGTGGCGTTGCCGTTGCTCGCCGGCCTGCTGACCGCGCAGACCACGCCCGATATCAAGATCGAGCCGGTTCCCTCCCCCGAAGTGCTGCGATCCGAAGCGTTCGTCGCCGCGCAATATGCGCTGATCTCGGGCGCGGCCGCCGCGCTCGACCGGGTGACGGCGCGCTACGCGGCGGGGTCGGGCGGCCTCGCCGTGCTGGAGCAGGAGCGTGACAAGAAGCTCGCCGAGATCGAGGCGGTCGATCGTCAGTTCAGCGCGCTGATCGAACGCGGCAGCGCCGTGCCGGAGGAGGAGCGCCGTACGCTCACCCAGCGCCGCGCCGCGCTGCGCGACGAGGTGACCGCGATCGAAGCGAAGATCCAGAAGGATTTTCCGCAATATTTCGACCTTACGCGCCCCAAGGCGCTGGACATCGCGCAGGTGCAGAAGCTGCTCAACCCCGATGAGGCGATGGTGATGATCCTCGTCTCCGACGATGCGAGCTACACCTGGGCGATCACCCGCGAAAAGGCGAGCTGGTCACGGTCGGAAGCGATGAAGGAAGAGGCGCTCGCCGCCAAGGTGAAGGCGCTTCGGGCCAGCATGCAGGTCGATGGCGCGCGGGGCAGCGCACGCCAGCCGCCCCGCGCCGCCGGAGCGACCGGCCCCGCGCCGGGCGAGCAGGTGTTCGATCGCAAGGTCGCCTATGAAATCTACAAGGAACTGCTCGCGCCGTCCGAGGCGGTATTGGCGGGCAAGAAGGTGCTGCTGACCAACGTCACCGGGCCGCTGACCTCGCTCCCGCTGTCGCTGCTGCTCACCGCGCCGCCGCAGGGGAGCGACACCGATGCGGTGGCGGTCGCGACCAGCGCGTGGCTGATCGACAAATATGCGCTCGCCGAACTGCCGTCGGTCTCTTCGCTCCGTTCGCTGCGCTGTCTTCTCATCGCCAATCCGGCGGATGCGCATCCCGGTTGCGACGTGAAAGCGGCGTCGGCGAGCTATGCCCAGGCAAAGGCCGGCAGCGTGGCGCTCGCCGCCTATGGTGCGCCGACGCTCGCGGGCAAGTTCACGACCGCCGACAAGGATCGCTCGGTCACGCCGGATCTGGCCGGCAGCATGTATGACGGCAAGCTCGCCAATACCGAGAAGCTGCGCGCGCTCGCCTATCTGCCGCAGGCCGCGGCCGAGCTGAAGAGCCTTGGCGCGACCTTTGGCGACAAGGCGCAGGTGGTGCTGGGCGATGCCGCGACCGAAACCGCGGTCAAGCAGAGCAAGGTCATCCCGGCTGCGCGGTTCGTGGTCTTTTCGACCCATGGCCTGCTCGCCACCGAAGTGGGCGACAATGCCGAACCCGGCCTTGTCTTCACCCCGCCAAAGACGGCGACGCCGCTCGACGACGGGCTGCTGACCGCGTCGGAGGTCGCGCAGCTCAACCTGCGCGCCGATCTGGTCGCGCTGTCGGCCTGCAATACCGCCGCGTCGAGCGGCAAGCCGGGTGCGGAGGGCCTGTCGGGTCTGGCGCGCGCGTTCATCTTCGCGGGTGCGCGCTCGCTGATGGTTAGCCACTGGGCGGTCAGCGACGAGGCGACCTCGCTGCTGATGCGCGAGACGTTCCAGCATATCGAAAGGGGCGATGTCGCCGGTCGCGCGCGGGCGTTGCAGGCGGCGATGAAGACCGTGCGCGAGGCCGGATCGGGCCAGTTCGTCAGTCCGAAATTCTGGGCCGCCTTCTCGCTGGTCGGCGATCCGGGGAAGTGACGTGAGGCGGGGGGCGCCTGGTCGATCCCTCGCCGCGCTGAACCGCGCGTTCGCATATTGCCCTGGCGCCTGGGCGGCCGTGCTCGTCCTCGCCAGTGCCGGCACCGCCGCCGCGGCCGAGCGCGCGCCGATTCCCGCCGACGCCTCCGCCGCGCTGGAAGGCGGCGATGCGGCCGGTGCGCTGGCGCTGGCGCAGGCGGCGGCGGAGCGCTGCACCGCGAGCGCGCGCGAACGTGACGCCTGTTTCGACATCTGGGAATTCGTCGCGCAGGCGGGATTGGCCGCCGATCGCGCGGACGTGGCGGAGATCGGCGCCCGCCGCGCGATCGCGCTTGTCGCGCCGGACAGTGAGGACGGCATCGGTGCCGCCGTGGTCCTCGCCAGCGTGTTGCAGGCACGGGGCCGATATGCCGATGCCGAACCGCTGTTGCGCGCCGCCCTTGCAACCGCGATCGGCGTCGAGGGGGCGGGCGGCGCCGGCGCGGCGATCATCTCCGCGCGGCTGGCGGCGGGGCTGATCGCGACCGGCAACTGGGACGAGGCCGAACGGCTCGCGCGGCGGGCGGTGGCGGTGCTGTCCGCCATGCCGCAGGTGCCGCCCGAATTGCTGGCCGGGGTGCTGGTCCAGCATGGGCTGGCGCTGGCGATGCTCGATCGCCATGCCGAGGCCGAACCGGTGCTCCGCCGCGCGCTGACGATGACCGACTCGGCGGGACTGGGCGGCACGAAGGAGCTTGCCAACGCCACGCTTGCGCTGGGCATCGGGCTGATGGGGCAGGCACGTTATGCCGATGCTGCGGCGATGCTCGCCCGCGCGGTCGATCTGTGCGAACGTCAATTCGGCAAGACGCATTTCGAGACGCGCAAGGCGCTGGTCGCACTGGGCCTTGCCCAGCAACAGCTGGGTGCGACCGCCGAGGCGGAGCGGACGCTGCGCCGCGCGGTCGCCCTGCACGCGGTGACCGGTATCTGGGACAATGTCGAGGCGATCACGGCGGCGGCCGCCGCCGGCGACCTGATCGCGGAACACGACCCGCGCGGGGCGCGCATCTATTTCGCGCGCGCGACGCTTGGTATCCGGCAGCGGATCGACGGCGCCCGCGACTATGGGCCGGCCGCGCAGGCGGAACTGCGGATGTTCGGCCCGATCTTTCAGCGGCAGGTGAGGGTCGCATGGCTATCCCAGGCGCGATGACGGCCGCAGCGGCGAACCGGGATCCCGCGCCCTGTCTGTCAGGGAATGACAGTGGATCGCGGTTGCCCGCGATGGCAGGGTTGCCGGACTGGTTTGAACCGAGAAGAATTCGATCGATCCCATGCGATTCATGAAATCCCTATTCGCCCTGATCCTCGCCACCGCGCTCCTTGCCGTTCCGTCGGGGACGGTCGTCGCGCGTGGGAATGAGACGCCGTCCGCCGATGCGTCGGCCACCGATGCCATGATCGAGCGCGCGGAGCTGGTCCGCGACCTGATCGCGCGCGCGCGCGCCGATCGCGACGTGCCGATGATGCTGGTCGCCGCGCGCATGTTGCGCGAGGGCGATTTCGTGCTCGTCCCGGCGGAGAACGCGCCGCTGGTGCTGGGCCGTGCGCGCAAGGGGGAGGAACTGCCGGTCACCGAACCCGCCGCGCTGCTGGTCGAGGCGAAGGGCTGGGCCAAGGGCGATCCCGATCAGCTCGCGGCGGTCGATGAGGCGCTGGCGGAGGCATCGCGCGGGATCATCCCCGCCGCCATCGTCTACACCCACGACCTGCCGGCCGAACGGACGCTGACGATGCGCGCGCGTGCCGAGGGCGGGCGCATCGCGCTGGTCCGCGTGCGCGGCGATGGTGACGCGGCGCTCGAACTCTCGGTGACCGACAGCAACGGACGCGTCGCCTGTACCGACCGGCCGACCGACGCCGTGGCGATCGCCCGCCGCGACCTGCTCTGTCGCTGGACACCGAACCGGACCGAGGAATATCGTATCGTTCTGAAAAACCGGGGGCGGGTGTGGACCCGCGCGATCCTGGTATCGAACTGACCCGCAGGGAGATTATGCGTGTTCAAGCGGCTGCTGCTTTCGATCATCACCATCGCCATGACCGTTTCCGCCGTGCCGCAGCCGTTGCTCGCGGCCGGCGCCGCGCCGACGCCGGTTCCGGCGCCGGAGGCGAAGGGCCGGATCCGCGCGGTGATCGTGGCGGTCGCTGCCTATAAGGAGGGGATCGCAAGCCCGCTGCTCGGCACCTATAACGACGCGATGCTGATCGCCGAAACGCTGATGCGATCGGGCGCGAAGCGCGACGACCTCACCATTCTCGCCGACAAGCCCAGTCCGGAGCTGCTCGCCTCGAAGGGGAATCCCCGGCTGGTGTCCACCGAGATCAAGGCCGATGCGATCGCGACCCGCGACAATATCCTCGGCGCGTTGAAAAAGGCGGCCCAGGATACCAGGCCGGGCGACGAGGTGTTGCTCAGCTTCTCCGGCCATGGGGTACAGCAGGTCGAGGCGGTGGCGGGTTCCGAACCCGACGGGCTGGACGAGGTGTTCCTGCCCTATGACACCGGCCCACCCGACGCGAACTTCACCAAGGTGCAGAATGCGGTGATCGACGATGAGATCGGCGCCGCGATCGATGCGATCCGGTCCAAGGGGGGCAATGTCACCTATATTGCCGATTTCTGCCATTCGGGCGATTCGAGCCGCGGTACCGAGGGCGCTGCGGCAGTCGAGCCGATCGAGGCGAGGCTGAAACTGCCCCCGGCTAAATATGCGTCGCTGACGTCAGCCGGGTTTATCCGCGACCTGTCGGGCGAAACGCAAAAGGGTCGCGCGGGCTGGGGCGCCTATGTCGGGATGATGGCGGCGCCATCGCCCACCCAGGCGCGGCAGGCGATGGCCCCCAAATCGGCCGACCGGTCCGAACAGATGTCGCATGGCCTTTTGAGCGTCTATGCGATGGCGAACTGGAACAATCCGCGCGTCGTCACCTATCGCGATCTCGCCAACCGCATCACCGCGGGAACGGACATGTATCCCGGCGCGCCGCGACCCGAATTCGATGGCGACGTCGATCGCCCGTTGATGGGTGGCCTGATCAAGGCGTCGGCGGGCGGTGGCAGCTGGGCGGTGTACAAGCCGGTCACGATCGACGGAAAGATCGACCAGCTTCAGATGACGGCGGGGCAGTTGCAGGGCGTCGTACCCGGCACGATCGTCCGCCTGGCGATCCCCGGACCCCAGGGGGACAAGACCGTGCTGTTCGGCCGCGTGGACAAGGCGGACGCGAACACCGCGATCCTGGTGCCGGTCAGCTTTGGCGACATTCCGGCCGAGCGCTGGGCCGACGCGCGCGTGTCCGATCCGTCGATGACGCGCGAGATGCGCCTGATCGCGACGATCGAGCAGCAACCGGTCCAGCTCGACTATCGCGTCGCATTGCCCAGGGTGCCGTCGGCACCGACCCCGGCACAAAAGGCCGCGCTCGCCGCGTTGGCGGCGCTCAAGCCGGCGGATATCGGTGCGACATTGGTGCCGGCCGGGCAGGATGCCGACCTGATCCTGAAATTCGAACCGGAGGACAAGATGTCGCTGCGCCAGCCCCCGGGCATGGTGACTGCCTCGTTCGGCGATATCGATCTGGGCGCGGTCATGGCGGCGGGCGGCAACGATCCCGAACTCGCCATGCGGCTGCGCGTGATCGGCCCCGCGCTGATGAAGGTCGCGCGGTTCAGCCGGCTGAAGAAGGTCCTCGCCAATCCCGGCCTCGCGACCTCGACCGAAGACGGTGAGGATCCGGCAAAGGCGCTGAAGGTCGAATTCTATGTGGCGCGGCCCAAGCCGGTCGCGGCGGATGCGGCATGCCCGGATACGAGTGCGGACTTCTATGCGGTCGCCAAGGACGCCACGAAGATCGGCGGCGACGGCAGCGAACAGGGCAGCTTCACCTTCCAGCGGTGCGACTGGCTGTTCGTGAAGTTCACCAACACCGGCAAGGCCGATCTGTACGTCAATCCACTGATCTTCTCGCCCGATGGCGGCATCCTTCTGTTCGATGGCCGGGACGATCGTGCCGGCATCAAGCAGGACAATCCGACCCGCCTGCGCGCGGGTGAGACGGGCGTGCTGCAATACAGCCTGAGCGACGCCGAGCAGGGCGCCAGCCTGAAGGACGATCTGGTGGTGCTCGTCAGCGACGTCACCGACGGCGTGCCGGCAAGCTATGCACGCCTGGTCCAATGCCCCGTCGTTCCGGGGCCGGAGGATGGTGAGGCCTGCATGAAGGAGGCGGGGGTTTCGCTCGCCAGCACCCGGCTGCGCAGCGGCGGTGCCGGCGGCACCTCGGTCGAGGATCTGATCGACTCCGCGCTGATCGGGTCGGCAACGCGTGGCGGGATTTCGAAGAAGCCGACGGCGGTCAGCGCGCTGCGCTATAGCTGGCGGACGCAGGAACGCTGATCCCGCGCGTCGCCCGGCTTACCCGGCCGGGCGCGCCACCTCCAGATAGGTGGCGAGCGCGGCGCGTTCGTCGGCGCTGAACCGCAGGCCCAGCTTGCTGCGCCGCCACAGAATGTCGTCCGCCGTCCGCGCCCATTCGCGCGCGACCATGTGATCGACCTCGCGCGCGGTCAGGCCATGGCCGAAATGCTGGCCCAGGTCGTCGAGCGATTGCGCGTCGCCCAATATCCTCCACGCCGTCGTGCCATGGGCCGGGACGATCCGCGCCAGCCATTCGGGTTGGAGAAATGGATAGCGCGCCGCCAGATCGGCATGGAGCGCGGCGACCCCCAGCTTCGGAAAATCGCCGCCCGGCAGCGGCGCGCCCGCAGTCCAGTCGCCGCCATTCAGTGCGGGAACGAACGGCGCGAGCAGATCCACCGCCTCCCGCGCGAGATGGCGATAGGTGGTGATCTTGCCCCCGAACACAGAGAGGATCGGCGCGCCGCCACCCTCGCCATCGTCGAGATCGAAGCGATAGCCGCGCGTCGCGGCTTCGGGCTTGCCCGAGCCGTCATCGACCAGCGGGCGTACCCCCGAATAGCTCCAGACGACGTCCGACGGCGCGATCTGTGTCCGGAAATAACGGTTCGCGCCGTCGCACAGATAGCTGATCTCGTCCGGTGCCGCATGGACCAGGTCGAGATCGCCATGCTCGTCGCGGTCGGTGGTGCCGATCAGGGTGAAGTCACGCTCATAGGGAATCGCGAAGAAAATCCGTCCATCGGGCAATTGAAAGAAATAGGCATGGTCATGGTCGAACAGGCGCGGGACCACGATGTGCGATCCGCGTACCAGCCGCATCGCGCGATCGGTGGGTATCGCCGCGCGCGCGAGCAGGTCGAGCACGCGTGGTCCCGCCGCGTTGACGACCGCACGCGCGTGATGGGTTTCGTCCCCCGCCTCGATCCGCCAGCCATCGCCCAGGCGCGTCAGTCGCGTCGCCTCGCACCGGGTTCGCACGCTTGCCCCCCGGTCCGCGGCGTCGCGCGCGTTCAGCATCACCAGCCGCGCGTCATCCACCCAACAGTCCGAATAGGCATATCCGGTATGGAATTCGGGCTTGAGCGGCGCGCCGGCGGGATGGCGCGCCAGATCGATCGTGCGCGTCGGCGGCAGATCGCGTCGACCGCCGATATGGTCGTAGAGGAACAGGCCGGTACGCAGCAGCCAGCGGGGCCGCAGCCCGGGGCGATAGGGGAGCACGAACCGCATCGGGCGGATGATGTGCGGCGCGATGCCCCAGAGCCGTTCGCGCTCCTGTAGCGATTCACGAACCAGCGCGAATTCATAATGCTCCAGATAACGCAATCCGCCATGGATCAGCTTGGTCGAAGCCGACGATGTCCCCTGTGCAAGATCGCCGCGCTCGATCAGCAGAACATGCGCGCCGCGTCCGGCGGCGTCGCGCGCGATTCCCGCGCCGTTCACGCCGCCGCCGATCACCGCGATATCATAGGGGTCGCTCATGGCGCCCTCATCCCGCCTCGATCGTACAAGCGCAAGGGGGAAGGCGCGCGCCGCGACCGCCGTCTTCCCCCCTCGACTGGTTCGCGCTCGCGAACAGAGCGTGCATGCCAGACGGCTTATTCACGCGCGTGCGCTCCTTTAGGGTTCGGGTCGAATTCACGGGCCAGGAGGTCCGGAAGCGGGAGAGAGTTGCGATGACCCGAGCGGCGCCGGACCGGCAGGACGATCGCGTGGTCCGCATCGGCTGTGGATCAGGCTGGTGGGGCGATCCGATCGAACCGGCACGGCGGATCGCGGCGGAGGGCCGGCTCGACTATCTCTGTTTCGAAACCATGGCGGAGGTGACGATTTCCGCGGCGCAGGTGCGCAGGCGGCGCGATCCGGAGTTCGCCGGCTATGAAACGCATCTCGACGCGCGCGCGGAGGCGGTGCTCCCCGCCTGTATCGAGCAGGGGGTTCGCATCGTGTCCAACCAGGGCTGGATCAACCCGGTCGGCGCGGCCGAGCGTTATGCCGATCACGCCAGGCGGATCGGCGCGGCAGGCATCCGGATCGCGGCGGTCGAGGGGAGCCTGATCACCGACCGGATTCTGGATCTCGCGGATACGATCCTGGAAACCGGCGCCCCGCTGGCGGACCTTGCCGACGCGATCGTGTCGGCAGAGGTCTATCTGGGGGTGGCGGGCATATTGGAGGCGCTGGCGGGGGGCGCCCAGATCGTCGTCACCGGGCGCGTCGCCGACCCGTCGATCTTTGCCGCGCCGCTCATCCATGAATTCGGCTGGTCACTCGACGACTGGGACCGGCTGGGCCAGGCGCATGGCATCGGCCATCTTCTCGAATGCGGGACGCAGGTGACGGGCGGCTATTTCGCCGATCCCGGGTTCAAGGATGTACCGGCCCTGTGGGACCTGGGCTTGCCGATCGCCGAGGTTTCGGCGGACGGAACGGCGATCCTGTCGAAGCTGGACGGCACCGGCGGCGCGATCGATCTGCGCACCGTGAAGGAACAGATGCTCTATGAGGTGTTCGATCCCGCCGCCTACATCACGCCCGACGTGGTGGTGGATTTCACCACGGTCGAGCTTGCGACGGCCGGTCCCGACCGCGTGCGCGTCGCCGGAATTTCCGGGCATCCGCGCCCCGATATGCTGAAAGCCTCGATCGGCTGTCTGGAGGGGTTCGTCGGGGAGGACTGGTTCTATCACGCCGGCCCCGGGGCGATCGACCGGGCGATGCTGGGGGTGGATGTGTTGCGACATCGGCTGGCGGCGGCGGGGATGTCGGCATTCAGCGTCGATCTGCTGGGCGTCAACGCGCTGCATCGCGCCGCGACGCCGGCGGACGTGCCGACACCCCATGAGATCGGCATCCGCGTCACCGCGCACGGGGCCACGCGGGAGGACGCGGAGAAGATCGCGCGCGCGGTCGATGGCATGGCCGTTTCCGGTGTGGGGATGACCGGCAAGCGTCTGCCCGGAAGCGATCGCGTGCGTGAGGTGGTCGGCGTGTGGTCCGCATTGGTCCCGCGCGCGGCGGTTCCGCCCCGCGTTCACTGGGTGGAGGTTTGAGCCGATGCGATTGACGACACTCCGCCGGATCGCGCATGTCCGATCGGGGGACAAGGGCAATGCCGCGTCCCTTTCGGTCATCGCCTATGCGCCCGAATTCTACCCGTTGCTGATCGAGCAGGTGACCGCCGCGCGCGTTGCGGAGCGGCTGGGCGCGGCGGCGACCGGGCCGGTCACATGCTATCGCGTCGATGCGATCGAGGCGCTCAATTTCAGGATCGACGGCGTGCTGGGCGGTGGCGTGTCGCGCAACCGGCTGCTCGACGTCTATGGCAAATCGCTCTGTACGGCGATGCTCGACCTGCCGGTGTTCGTGCCGACGGCGCTGACGCCGTTGCTGGCGGGACCGGGGGACGCGCCCGCATTGCTCGCCGGGTCGTGGGAACTGGTGGCCTATCGGCGGCGACAGCATGGCGAAACGCTGTTCCCCTTTGGCCCGGATGCGCGCGGGTGGATCAGCTATACCGGTGAGGGGCGGATGTCGGCGACGCTGTGCGAACGCGCGCGCCCGCCGATGCGCAAGCCGGTGGATGCGCGCTGGAACGGCGATCGCGACGAACTGGCTGCCGCCGCGGCGAGCTACCTTGCCTATACCGGCACCTATGTCGTGCATGAGGATCGCGTCGAACATCTGGTCGAGGCATGTTCCTATCCGAACTGGATCGGCACGACGCTGACCCGCTGGTTCGACTGGGTGGAGCAGGATGGCGACATGCTGCTGCGGCTCGTTACCGCGCCGCCGGAGCGGGACGACGCGCGCGAACTGGTCAGCGAATTGCTGTGGCGGCGCTGGCAGCAACCCGGGGGAGGGGCATGACCGTCAATCGCCAGTTCGTGCTGATGGCGCGCCCCAGGGGAATGCCGGTCGAAAGCGACTTCGCGCTGCGCGACATGCCGGCACCCGAACCGTGCGAGGGCGAATTCCTGATCCGCAACCATTATGCCTCGATCGACCCGGCGATGCGAAACTGGCTCGACGATGTCGAAAGCTACTATCCGCCGGTCCGGATCGGCGATGCGATGCGCGCCGGCACGGTGGGACAGGTCGTGGCCAGCCGCAATGCGGCGTTCCCGGTGGGCGCATGGGTAAAGGGCGTCAACGCGATCGAACGCTATTCGGTCGGGCGGGCGGGGGACGCGAACCGGCTGATCGATCCCGATCTGGCCGGGTCGATGCGCGACTATATCTCGGTCGTCGGCGGGGCCAGCCTGACCGCCTATTTCGGCGTGCATCGCATCCTGATGCCGCAGGCGGGGGAGACGTTGCTGGTCAGTTCCGCCGCCGGCGGCGTCGGCGCCGTCGCGTGCCAGTTGGGCCGGCTGGCCGGCGCGCGGGTGATCGGCATTGCCGGGGGCGTCGAAAAATGCCGGCGACTGGTCGATGAACTCGGGATCGACCATGCGATCGATCATCGCGGCAGGGACGAAAACGACCTGGCGGCGGAAATCCGGCGGGTGGCGCCCGGCGGGCTGGACATGGTGTTCGAGAATGTGGGCGGGGACCCGCTCGATGCGGCGTTGCGCAATCTGGCAAAGGGCGCACGGATCGCGCTGTGCGGCCTCATTTCCGAATATAACCGTCCCCGGCGGGGCGCACGCAACCTGATGGAGCTGGTGTTCGCCTCCGCGACGATGCGCGGCTTTGTGATGCTCGATTATGCCGAGGCGATTCCCGATGCGACGCGCGCTCTGTTCGCCCATGCCCGTTCCGGCGAAATCCGCTTCGCGGAGCATGTCGAGGAGGGGATCGACCGGGCCTTCGCGACGCTGATGATGCTGTTCAAGGGCGGCAATCGCGGCAAGCTGATCCTCAAGATCGCCTGACCGCGCCGCCGCCGCGCCGCGCACCCGAAAGGCGCGCAACGCGGCGGCCGACTGGACTGGACCCGTCAGGCCGAAAGGCGCTCCACCTCGCGGCGATAGTCCGGCAGCGCGATCGCGAGCATGGCCAGGATCAGCGGCAGCGTGACCGCGCCGGTGATCGCGATCGAATAGCGGAGCGCGGACTGATCGCCGAACCCGAATTCGGTGATCGCCGCGATCACCGCAGCGCCAAGCCCCATGCCGAGCAGGTTGACGATCAGCAGCGCGATCGCGGTGACCTGGCCGCGCAGCTGATTGGGCGTCACATCCTGAAGCGCGGCGAGCATGACGCCTTGCGACGCCTGTCCGATCAACGTGCCGATTCCCATCAGAACGAGCGAGAGCGTCATATTGGGCATCAGCGGCGCCAGGATCAGCGGCAGCCCCTTGAGCACGGTCGAGACGAGCACGATTCGCATGTTCGCGTCGCTGCGCCCGGAACGCATCAGGCGCACCGACAGCCAGCCGCCGCACAGCGTGCCGATCGTGCCGCAGACCAGCATCACCGTGCCGTAGGACGCGCCGACCTGTGCCGGCGTCATGCCATAGGTGCGGATGAGAAAGGTGGGAAACCACAGCGACGTACCGATCGCCAGCAGCGCGATCAGCCCGAGCGAGCCGATCAGCGATCCGAACACCAGCTTGCGCTTCCACAGATAGGAGCCGGCGTCGCGCAGCGTCGCTTCCCTCGAAAGCTCCGCCGTCACGTCGCGGCGTTCGGGTTCGCGGATCAGCAGCATCAGCGCGGCGATCAACACCCCCGGTGCCGCGACGCACAGGAACACCGCCTGCCATGGCGCGAACTGGCCGATGCCGGGGATGTGCAGGCCCCCGGCGCGGGTGAACATGCCGAGCAGATAGCCGCCGATCAGCAGCGCGAGGCCCCCCCCGATCGGATAGCCGATCGCATAGAAGCTGATGGGCAGTGCGCGACGGGCGCGGTCGAAATAGTCGCTGATCAGCGAATAGGCCGTCGGGCTGAGCGTCGCCTCGCCCGCGCCCACCCCGATCCGCGCGATGAACAGCGCGACGAAACTGCCCGCAAAGCCGCAACTCGCGGTCATCAGCGACCAGAAGATCACGCCCCACATGATCAGCACCGATCGCCGCTTCGTGCGATCGACGAAGCGGCCGATCGGCAGCGCCGAGATCGAATACATGATCGAGAAGGCGAAGCCCTGAAGCAGGCCCATCTCGAAATCGCCAAGGCCCAAGTCGCGCTGGATCGGCCCGACCATCAGCGTCAGGACGCGCGCGTCGATGGCGCTGAAGCAATAGCCCACGAACAGGATTGCGACGACCAGCCAGGGATACAGGCCGCCGGTCGGCGTCCGGTCGGCGGCGCGCGGCGCCGTCGCGGCGACGGATCCGGTCACCATGCCGATGGCGGGTCAGCGCGGGCGATGATCTGTTCGTGGCGGGCGTTCAGCAATTGATCGTTCTCCGCACTGTCGGGCAGCATCCAGAACCGCCCTTCCGCCACGCAGTCAAGCGCGAAGGCGGCGACCTCTTCGGGTTCGGTCAGCTTGAGCTTGAGGCCGGTCGCGACGAGCAGATCGTCCATCGACTTGTAGGCGACGTTCCGCTGCGATTCATGTTCGACATAGTCGTCGGGCCGGACCGCGCCAGAGGCGAGGATGCCGGTATTGACGGTGTGCGGGCCTGGGAAGAGCAGGCCGGCCTTCAGCTTCCCGCCCTCGCGCAGCAATTGCTGGTGCAGCACTTCGGTGATGCTGGTCACCGCCGCCTTGGTCGCGGCATAGATCGGCGTGTTGGGCAGCGAGCGTAGCCCGCCATTGGTGGAGGAGGTGTTGATCACCATCCCCTCCTGCCCGGCGGCGAGCATGCGCGGCACATAGGCGGCGATGCCATGCACCACGCCCAGCACATTGACGTCGATGCCCCAGCGCCAGTCGCTGAGCGGAAGGTCCCAGATCTTGCGCTGCGATTCGCCCAGCCCGACGCCGGCATTGTTGAAGAGCAGGTGGACCGTCTCGAACGCATCGAACACCCGGTCCGCAGTCTCGCGGACCGACGCCTCCTTGGTGACGTCGCAGGCGAGCGCGAGCGTTCGGCCCGCGCCGAGTGCATCGATCTCCTCCCGCACCTGTTCCAGCCGCGCCGGATCGATATCCACGATCACGACATGCGCGCCGGCGCGGGCAAGGTCTGCGCACAGACACTTGCCGACCCCGCTCGCACCACCGGTCACGACGGCGACCTTGCCCGAGAAATCCTGCATCAGGCAGCCTGCTTCCGGCCGAGTTCGACGCCGATGTTGCGCGGATCGTCGAACCGGCCGACCCAGTGCGGCGCGATCCATTCGCCCGGCACGGTGCGCAGGATCTGGCCGCCGGTGCGCGTGCCGCCCTCGACATAGTTCATCGAGGTGAGCTTGCGCACCGGGATGTCCGCGAGCGGATCATAGGCCGAATCGCGCAGCGTGATCGTGCCGGTCATCGCGCGGCGATCGCTGTAGTTGCGTTCCCAGTTGAGGCGCGTGAGATAGACGTCGCCGTCGAACGCGCCGGGATCCTGGATCGCCACCAGCCCCTTGTAGCAGAACAGATGCTCCTCGAACTTGAGCGGCTGGTCGATGCTCTCGCCGATCGTCCCTTCGATCTCGAAATAGGGGATGCCGTGGCGGGTGCAGGTAGCGCGCAGACGATCGCCGTCGCGCTCGAAATGGGTCTGGGCGATCTTCTTCGGCTCGCCGAAACGCTCGCGGCCCGAAGTGACGACGCTTTCGCCCTCCATCGCCATGTGAAAGCAATAGGCGCCGGGCGCGCCTTCATGCGTGCAGGTCACGCCGACCGTCAACGCGCCGATCTCGACCGCGTCGGTTTCGGTGACGTGCATGGTCACATGCATCATCTGAAGCCAGATTTCCGGGCGCTCCACCGCTTCCAGCGGGCGCGGCAGCAAGGCGTCGATCACCTCGCGATCGGTTTCATAGGTGGCGCGGATGCCGTAAACCGAATTGCGCAGCATGCCCGCATCGCGCGATGCGGCGGGACCCTGGACGTAGCGAAGGCGTGTCATGGCATTCTCCTGACTTCGTGATTTGTGTCGGCCGGTCGGACCGGCGCGATGGGGGAATTATTCGGCCGCGACCGCAAGTTCGCCGCCTTCGGGACCGTCGGCGTAGAACTGTTCGAAATATTTGCGGAAACGCAGGATCGGCCCGTCGCCGTCGCACAGGAACGGCCGTTCGAGATGGATCTTGTTCGCCCAGATGGGAATGTCGCCCTCGACCCCGGCCTGGCCACAGGTGTTGGCGATCGCCGCCTTCACCGCCGCTTCCTGCGGCGAGCCGGGCTCGACCCTGGGATGGGTGAAACAGAAGCGCAGTTCGACATCGTCGCGCTCGACCGGGGTCGCGATCACCAGCAGGCTGAGCTCGACGATACCCTTCAGCCGGGTATATTTCTGGCCGGCACCGTTCTGCACCGTTTCCACCGAATAGGGGATCTGCCGGGTTTCGCCATCGATCGGCACGGTGCGGTGGCCGCGCGCGACGCTGCGGCGCTGGACGCCGTCATAGCTGGTTTCGCCCTCCGGCACCGCGTCCATCTGATGGACATAGGCGAAATGGGCGACATCGACGCCGTTCTCGGCGATTTCCTGCGGGTTGCTGGCAAAGCGCCATTCGCGCTTGGTCGGTTCGGCCCACTCGGCGTCGGTGAATTCGGGATAGTCGATGACGTCGAACGCCGGTTCGGCATTGTCGGGATGATACCAGGCCCAGATCACGCCCGATTTCTCGACCAGCGGATAGGCGCGGGTCAGTGGTTCCCGTTTCGCACGCGGCGGAAACGCCTTGGCATAGGGGATCTTGCTGCAAAAGCCGTCGGGGCGATACTGCCACGCGTGGAACGGGCAGCGGATGCTGTCCCCCTCGACCGTGCCGCCGATGCCGAGATGCGCGCCGAGATGCGGGCAATAGGCGTCGAGCAGTCCCGCCTCGCCCTGTTCGTTCCGGAAGAGGACGAGGTCGCGACCGAAATAGCGCAGTGCGCGCACATCACCGATCGCCAGATCGCCGCTATAGCCGATGCCAAACCATCCGAACGGAATGGACATCGGGAATCGTTCGACCTTTGACACGGGCCGCTCTCCTATCATCGCGTCTGTTTGGCAGCATACTAGCCGGACGAGACGCAAAGGTAAGACAGTCGCGGTGTACGCTTTGTACACAAAGGTGGACAATTGCCGCTATTTGCGGCGGGCAATGTCCTTCGCCATGGCGGGGCGCACCTTCACCCGCGACACGCTCTTGACCAGATAGTTGATGAACGCGCGCGAGGAGGCGGGCATGATGCCCGGCGAATAGACCGCCCAGCACTCGCGGTCATAATAGGCCCATTCCTCGTCCAGCGCGACGACCGATCCGTCGATCAGCGAATCGATCAGGATGCTGACCGGCAGGCTGGCGATGCCGATTCCCCGTCGCACCGCGCTGCGCAGCGCGATCCCGCTGTTGCTGCGCCAGCGTGGATCGACCTTCACCTCGATCCCGCCGTTGAAGACGAGCGTCGAGCTGAGATCGGTCAGGCAGTCGAAATTGCGCAGGTCGGAGGGGCCGGTCGGCCAGCCATGCTGATCGACATAATCGCGCGAGGCGCACAGACAGTGGGAGAGATAGCCGAACATCCGCGCCTTGCGGTTCGAATCGGACAATTGTCCGTAGCGGATGACGAGATCGAACCGCTCCTGCGCGACGTCGCCTTCGTCGAGATAGGCGATCGGCTCGATCTTGATCCCCGGGTTGCCGCGGCTGAAATCGGCGAGCAGGGTGGACATATAGTCCGATCCGAAGATGTCGCTGAGGCCGATGCGCAGCCGGCCGACCGGCTCCGCGCTGTAGCGCCCGATCGCATATTCGACGTTGCGGAGCCGTTCCTGAAGCTCCGAACATTCGCCATGGAACACCTTGCCCGCGTCGGTCAGCGACAGGCGGCGCGTGGTGCGGATCAGCAACTGGGCGCCAAGCCGGTCCTCAAGTTCCTGGACGGTCTTGCTGATGAACGATTTGGAGACGCCCAGCTTGCGCCCGGCGGCGGTGAAGCTGCCATAGCGTACGACCGCCAGAAATTCCTCGATCCCGCGCCATTCCGACATGATTCACCCCCGCCCAACATCGCTGCCGGACGGGGGTGCGGAACCTGCGACCGTCCGATGCCTATTCGGCCGCGTGCTTGAGGAAATTCTCGCGCTTCGGACCGATCCGCTTCGCGATATCCCACATGGCCTTTTCGTCAACGTCATAGAGTTCGAGCGAGTTGGTGCCGAGCATCTTCTGGATATCCTCGTCCGGCAGACCGCCCAGGCTCTCGATCATCTTCTGGAGCGTGTTGGGCCAGGTGCCTTCGGGATGCGGATAGTCGGTCCCCCACAGGATGCGGTCGATGCCGATCTCGTAATAGGACTGGGTCGTCTCCTCGTCCGGCAGCGCCGAACAGCCGACCCACACGTTGCGGGCGAAATACTCGCTCGGCTTCATGCTCATATTGGCATAATAATCGCCCAGCTTGCCGCTGGTGTGCTTGGCCGAGGCGCGGATGTCCATCAGCTGAAGGATCCAGGGGAACCAGAACTCGCCGCCCGCTTCGGTAAAGCAGACCTTGAGGTCGGGATAGTCCTCGAACACGCCGCCGAACGTCATCCCCCATAGCGGGCGCGTCATCCAGAACGCATATTCGCACAGATAGGTGCCGATCCAGCCGGGCTGGCTGATGTCATAGCCGGGCGAGGCGCCCGAATGAAAATGCAGCGGCATTTTCATTTCCTGAAGCATCGCCCACACCGGATGATATTTGCGGTGATTGTAGAGATCGAACTCGCCGGAAAAGGCGGGGAAGAACACGCCCTTCAGGCCGTTTTCCTTGGCCCACAGAATTTCCTTCTTCGTCTCTTCGATGTCGTACAGCGCCGGGACGACGGCCAGGCCGATGCGGCGATGCGGATCCTCCTGGCAGAAATCGGCCATCCAGCGGTTGTGGGCGCGCGCGCCGGCCCATTGCAGCTCTGCCCGGTCGCGGGAGGGCTTGAGGCCGATATCCGCGCCAAAGGGCGGGGCGTTGCGTTCGGTGATGCCGTCGGGGAACAATACTTCCGCCACCACGCCGTCGCCGTCGAGGATCTTGTTGCGCATCGCGCCGTCCCACGCGCCCTCAAGCCCGTCGCCGACCTTCGCCCGCCATTTGGTGTTGAAATCGTCGATCAGGAACTGCTTTTCATGCTCCTCGCGCGCCTTGATCTCGAGCGGCACGGTCTCGTCGAAAATCTGGTGATATTTGGAGTCGAGATAATCCCGGTAACGCTCCGGGGGGAGGCCGGCATGGCCGTCCGACGAAATGACGAGATAGCGGTCCATAATCCTTCTCCGGCATCGTTATGGTCTGGCGCTGCGGTGCCGGTGCCGCCGATGGGCGACGCCGGTTGCGCTTGGCCGGCAGTTTAGACGCGCGCGACACCGGATAAAGCGGGGCGGCAAGAACGCTTTATTGCCCTGAGTGGACAATGGCCCGGGAAGCGGCACCGCGAACGACAAAGCCTAGCGCCGCCACCGCCAGCACGATCGCCAGCGCGAACGGCGCGTCGTGCCAGCGTCCATAGGCGGCGGTCGCGATGATCGGCGGCAGGGTGATCGAGGCGCCAGCGATGAACGAAACCGCCGTGGCGATCGCGACCTGCTGCTCGTCGGTGCCGGCGAGCGAGGCCTGCGCGCTGTAGCCCGGCCTGCCTAGACCATAGCCGAAGCTGGCGACGATGAAGCCGATCGTCGCATGGAGCGCCGAGTCGCCAACCAGTGGAATCAGGTTGCCGAGCAATGCCAGCGTGCCGCCCAGCTGGGTCATCCGGCGCGGGGTGATCGCCACGAGGCGCGGTAACGCCCATTGCGCGGTGAGCGCGGCGAGCGCGCCGCCGGTCATCGTCAGCCCGATCAGCGTCTGTGCGGCCGCTGGTGCATCGCCGCTACGGTCGATCAGCACGAAGCCGGTGGTATAGATGTTGATCGCCTGCGCGCAGCACAGGAAGATGCCGAAATTGAGCGGGGCGGCGGTGGCGGGCTGGCGCCAGATGTCCTGAAGACGCACATGGCGCCCGGCCGCCGGAACGCTGGCCTGCTCCGGGTGACGGCGCCGCTCGTGGGGGAGCAGCAGGAAGGACGCGGCGAGGGTCAGCAGGCCGATCATCATATAGGCGAGCATCGGCCCGGTCGCGCCGAGTGGGCGCATCATCAGGAACGGCGCGACCGCCGGGCCGACGATGGTGCCAAGGCTGAGCGCCCCGGCGAGGCTGGTGAGCGCGCGGGTACGATCGGCGCCGAGCGTGTTGCGCGCGACGAGCGTCTGGGTGGCGATCGCCGAGGCCGATCCCAGCAGCCCGAAGATCGCGCGCAGGAAGAAGAAGATCAGGAAACAGGCGAGCGGCCCGACGATCCCGTTCATGCCGAGCGCGACCGCGCCGGCGCACCCCGCCATCGACAGCGAAAAGCCGATCAGCCCGGCACGGATGAAGAGGTTGCAGCCATGGCCGGCGACGTGCCGCGTCCAGAAAGGCGAACTGATCGCCCAGGTGAACGCGGACAGCGAAAAGATGCTGGCCACCAGATAATCGGCCATCCCGATCATCCGGCCGATCGCCGGCATGATCGAGATAAGACCGGTATTGCCGATCGCGGTGAGGAAGGTGACGACCCCCAGGAAAAGGATCAGCGGTCCGACCCGGGGATGCATCACGTCCGTCGCTCTTGGCCGGGGATCAGAACCGGATCCGCGCTTCCGCGCCAAAGGTCCGCGGATCGCCATATTGGCTGAGCGTCAGCACCGACAGGTTGATCGCGCTGACCTTGTACTTGGTGTCGGTCAGGTTCTTGCCCCACAGCGCGAATTCGAGCCGGGCCTTGCCGCCCAGATCGATCCGCGTCAGCCCCAGCCGCGCGTCGAGCAGGCCATAGGCCGGCAGCACCGCGAGCGGATCGGGGGTGATGTTGGTATATTGCGAGTCGCGCCAGCTCCAGTTCACGCTCGCCTCGACCGTCGCGAACCCGGCATCGGCGCGATACAGGGCGCCGAGCTTGTAATTCCATTCCGGCACGCGCGGGATGACATAGGTTTTGGTGACGTCGGTGCCGTTGGGCAGCACGAAATCGGTATAGCGCGCGTCGATATAGCCGCCGCCGAAGCTGAACGTCAGGCCGCGGACCGGCTCGACATTGCCCTCCACCTCGACCCCGGTGAACTGCGCTTCGCCGGCGTTGATGATGTTGGTGGTGACCAGCGAGGGGACGAACACGCCCGCCTGGAAATCCTTGTAGATCGAATGATAGGCCGCAACGTCGAGCCGGATGCGGCGATCCGCGCTCGCATATTTGAAGCCGAGTTCGAACGAGGTCAGCTTTTCCGGGTTATAGGGCGTCGCGAACGCATCGTTGGTGGCGGCGGTGTCGTTGATGCCGCCGCTCTTGAAGCCCGAAGCGACCCGGCCATAGACCGAGAAGGTCGGCGCGAACTTGTAGAGGATGTTCAGCTCCGGATTGAAGCTCGACCAGTCGCCGCTCGCGGTCAGCGGATAGAGGTCGGTATAGCCGATCCCGCCAGCGCCCGGCCGCGCGCCCGCCGCCGGCTGGCCGCTGCGCGTGATCGGGTTGCCCGCGGCGTCGCGCCGGAACACGCCCGAACTGGCCGATGCCGGATTGGTGCGATAGGCGGTGTTGGCGAGCAGTAGCTCATAAGCCGACTTCTCTTCCTTCGTGTAGCGCGCGCCGACGGACACGGTCAGGCGGTTGTCGAGCGCCGAAGGGCTCCAGGCGAGCTGGCCATAGCCGGCATAGGAGTTCGAATTGCCGCCGCGCTGAGAGACGTCGAAGGTCGAATTGCCGCCGAACTGGAAGTTCCAGCGCGGGTTGAACACGTCATAGGCGTCGTCGAGGTAGAAGGCGCCGAGCGTGTAGCGCAGGTCGCCCACCGATCCGATCGCCTGAAGCTCCTGGGTGAACTGGCGATAGTCGTTGTTCAGCGTGAAGCGGAACAGGTCGAGCGGGCTGCCGTCGAAATCGCTCTGCGAAAACGTCTTGGCGGTGCGCCACGCGGTGATCGACTTGAGCACCATGTCGCCCACACCCGGTTCCCACTGCACGGTCACGGCGTGACCGGTGGTGCGGAAATCGCTCTGCAACGCGCTCTGCGCCGCGATGGTGCGCGTGCGCCCGGTGACGACATAGGGTGCGAGCATCGCGTTGATGAACGCGGTCGATCCCGATCCGGTCACCGCCGTGGTCGCCAGCTGGCTGGGCGTGCCGTGGCTGTCGGTGATGTCATAGGCATAACGGACGCTGAGCGAATCCACCGGACGCCACATCAGATCGACGCGGCCCGACCAGGTATCGGCCTCGCCGAAATGGGTGTTGTTGAACGAATTGCGGTAATAGCCCTTGAGCTGCTTGGTGGTGCCGCTCAGCTTGAGCGAGAAGCCCGCCACCTCGGGAAGATCGACCACCGCCTTGGCATTGAACAGGCCATAGCTGCCGACATTGGCCGACACCTGGCCGCCGAATTCGCCGGTCGGTTCCTGCGTGATCAGGTTGACCGCGCCGCCGATCGTGTTCTTGCCGTAGAGCGTCCCCTGCGGACCGCGCAGCACTTCGACGCGTTGCAGGTCGATCGTGTCGAACGCGGCGCCGGTGGATTTGCCGATCGGAACGCCGTCCAGATACAGGCCGACCGGCTGGTCACGGGCGAGGCTGGTGTCGGCGGACGGCGAAAGACCGCGGATCGTGATCAGCGGGCCAAAGGTGTTGCCGATCGTCTCGTTGATCTGAAGGTTCGGAACGACGGTCGCGATGTCGGTCACGGTGCGGACCTGGGCGCGATCGAGTTCGGCGGGGCTGACCGCCGATACGGACAGCGGCACATCGATCAGCCGCTCCTCGCGGCGCTGCGCGGTAACGACGATCTCGCCCGACTGGGCGGGGTCGGTGGCATCCTGCCCATCGACGCCCTGCGCGGCCGTGGTGGACGGTGCCTCATCCGCCTTGGCGAATGCCTGAGCCGGCATCAGCGCGATGACAGGCAACGCGGCATAAAGATGGAACTTACGCATAATAGCCCTCTCCCTTCTCGACTGGCGACCTGAACGGTCCGCTCTGTTCGCTGCCTGCGGTCGTTTCGCGCCGCGCGGCCATTGAGCCGCTATAGCGCATTTCAAAGAAAACATTGTCCGCAGGGACGACTTATTTGTTCACGGATAGGTTCAGTATCTTGGCATTTATGAACTAACCAATTGATTTAACATATTGTGACGCACGGGATTGTTTCCGCACGAGGCGGATTGTCTTCTCTCCATGACTTTGACTCGCGATCACATAGGCAGATCCGACTTCACGACCTTGCCCGCAGCATTGATCGGAAGCCGCTCCACGAACGCGATTTCGCGAGGGGATTTGTAATTCGCCATATTCTCCCGCGCCCAGGCGAGCAGATCGGCGGCGGTCGGCGCGGCGGTGGCGCGCGGCACCACGAACGCCTTGCCCACCTCGCCCAGCCGGGTGTCGGGAATGCCGATCACCGCCACCTGCGCGATGTCGGGATGCGCGGCGAGCAACCGTTCGACCTCGGCCGGATAGACGTTGAAGCCGCCGCAGATATACATGTCCTTCTTGCGATCGGTGATCCGCAGATACTGGTCGGCATCGAGTGCGCCGACATCACCGGTATGCAGCCAGCCATCCGCGTCGATCGCGGCGGCGGTCGCGTCGGGATCGTCGAGATAGCCGAGCATCACGCCGTTGCCGCGCACCAGGATCTCGCCGGTTTCGCCGACCCCCAATGTGCGGCCATCGGCATCGGCGATGCGGACCTCGCTGCCATGGATCGCGGTGCCGCAGGTCTGGGCGATGCGCAGCGCCGGGTCGCCCGGCCGGCAACTGGTGATGATGACGCATTCGGTCATGCCATAGGCGGTGACGATGTCCGCAATGCCCAGTTCGTCGCGGATGCGTGTGACCAGGCTGGGCGGCACCGTCGCCGCGCCGGTCGTGCCGCCACGCAGGCTCGATCCGTCGAAATCGCGCTCCTCCTTGCGAGCCAGCAGCATCTGAAAGATCGTCGGCGGTCCGGGGAGGAAGCTGATCCGCAGCCGCTCGATCGCGGCGACGGCGGCTTCGACATCGAAACTCGCCATCGGCACGGCGGTCGCGCCGACCAGCAGGCACGCGACCCAGCCGACCTTTGTCCCGAAGGCGTGAAAGAAGGGATTGGCGATCAGATAGCGGTCGCCATGACGCAGCTGGCAATTGGCGATCCATTCGGCACAGGGCGGCAGCACGCGGCCATGCGTCATCAGCACGCCCTTTGGCGCACCGGTGGTCCCGCTGGTGAAGGGGATGTCGGACAGCGTATCCGGGCCGATTCGGTCCAGCGCGGCATCGACGCGCGGATCGCCTGCCCCGCGCCCGGAGGCGAGGAAGGCGTCGAGGCCGGTGTCGAGCTTCACAAGGCCATCGAGCGCGGGCAGCGTTTCATCGGCCAGCAATGCGGGATAGTCATTGCCCAGAAAGTCGCCGACGGTGAACAGCAGGCGGACGCGTGCGCGGCGCAATATGTCTCCCGCCTCCCGCCCTTTCAGCCGGGTGTTGAGCGGGACGATGGCCGCGCCGCAGCACATCGCGCCGATCGCCGCGACGATCCAGCCATAGCCGTTCGGCGCCCAGATCGCGACGCGGTCGCCGGCGCCGATGCCGCGCGCGATCAGCGCAGAGGCGGCGGCGCGAGAATCGGCCCAGAGCCGCGCGAAGCTGACGGTCCGTTCGCCATCGATCACCGCCGCCAGATCCGGCCAGCGCGCGGCCGCGTCGCGCGCGGCGTGCGGGATGGTGGGGGGCAGCGGCGATGCGCGCGTCATGCCTGGTTCTCCGCGATCGCGCGTTCGTTCGCGGCTCCCCAGAATGCGCGCATTTCGACGATGCGGTTCGCGCCGTCGAAGCGAAAGGTATCGATCGCGTCGATCATCCGCCAGCCGTCGGCGCGGCGCAGCCGGATCGAGAAGGGAAAGGCGGCGTGATCGTCGGTCAGCCGGATCGGCCCGTCGAGCGCCAGGCGGATGTGCAGCCCCACTGCCCGCCGGTAAAAGGTACGGATCGCGTCGGTTCCGCGCAGCGGCGCGGTGCCGACCGGATCCTCGACCGTGGCGTCGTCCGCGAACAGCGCGACGATCCGTTCCGCATCGGCGCACGCGAACGCAGCGACATAGGCGTGGACCGCCTCGATCATCTTCGCGGGATCAGCCATCGGCCGTCTCCGGGAAATAGCGGCTGATCGTATCGACAACACAGGCGGGACGCGCGCCCCCCTCAATCTCCACCGTGACCCGCACGGTGGACTGGATCGCCGCGTCGCGCGGGGCGACGGCGACGATCTCGCCGGTCGCGCGAATGCGGCTGCCGACCGGAACCGGGGCGAGGAAGCGCAACCGGTCTGCGCCGACATTCACGGCATGGGCAAAGCCGCGCACCTCGATCAGCTGGGGCAGGAAATGGTTGACCAGCGACAGGGTGAGATAGCCATGCGCGATCGTCGCGCCGAACGGCCCGGTGCGTGCGCGATCGGGATCGACATGGATCCACTGGCGGTCCTCGGTCACCTCGGCAAAGCCGTCGATCCGGTGCTGCGCGATCTCCAGCCAGTCGGTGGGGCCGAGCATCGTCCCTTCCGCACCGAGCAGCGCGTCGGGGCTGGAAAAGATCGCCGGCCCGCTCATGCGCGCTGACTCGATACGGAGACGATCTCGCCGGTCATGTAGCTGGCCAGGTCGGAGGCGAGGAAGATCATGACGTTCGCCACCTCCCACACCTCGGCCGGGCGGCCGAACGCTTCGCGCTGCGACAGCGCGGCGAGCAGGTCGTCGCTGGTCACCTTGGCGAGGAAGGCGTGCATCGCGATCGATGGCGCCACCGCGTTGATCCGCACGCCATGTTCCGCCGCCTCCAGCGCGGTGCAACGGGTGAAGGCCATCACCCCCGCCTTCGCCGCGGCATAATGGGCCTGTCCCTTTTGCGCGCGCCAGCCGAGCACCGAGGCATTGTTGACGATCGCACCGGTCCCCCGCGCGCTCATGTGCGGCAGAAACGCGCGGGTCATGCGGAAGACCGAGGTGAGGGTGACGTCGAGCACGCGGTGCCATTGCGCGTCGCTCATCTCGACCACCGGGACCTCGCCGCCCAGCCCGGCATTGTTGATGAGCACATCGACATGGCCCAGCGTGTCGATCGCCGCCGTCGCGAGTGCATCGACCTGATCCTGGGCGGTGACGTCGCACAGGCAGGTGGCGGGCGCGGGCAGGCCGGTTTCCGTCGCAAGCCGCTCGGCCGCCTCGCCCAAACGGCGTTCGTGCCAGTCGCTGATCAGGACGCGCGCGCCTTCCTCCATCGCCCGGCGGGCGACGGCATAGCCGATGCCGGTGCCGGCGGCGGCGGTGACCACCACGGTTCGGTCGGCGAGCAGGTTGCGGGGCGGGGGATAGGGGGGAGGGATCATCGGTCGCCTCGCACTTCGCGGGGAAGGCCCAGCGCACGCTCGGCGATGAGGTTGCGCTGAATCTGGTTGGTGCCGCCGTAGATCGTGTCGGCGCGGCTGTAGAGATACAGGTTGGCGAGCGGGCCATAGCCGCCGTCCGGACCGTCGAGAATTTCCCCGGCCTGACCGGCCACGTCGATCGCGAGCTCGCCGAGCGACCGGTGCCAGCTCGCCCACTGGATCTTGTAGGTGAGCGCGGCCGCGCTTTCCTCGAGCTGGGACGCGCGCGAGAGCATGCGCAGCGCGCCATAGCGCATCAGCTGAAGGCCGATTTCCGATTCCGCCAGGCGCTGGCGGATCAGCGGGTCGCGGGCCGCGTCGTTGGCGCGCGCCTGGGCGACGATGGCGTCGAGTTCGTTGCGGAACTGCATCTGCTGCGCGAGCGTGGAGACGCCGCGTTCGAAGCCGAGCAGGGCGGTCGCCACTTCCCACCCCTGGCCCTCGACGCCCAGCAGTGCGTCGGCGGGGCAGCGGGCGTCGGTGAAGAATACCTCGTTGAATTCGGCCTCGCCATTGATCTGGCGGATCGGACGGACTTCGACCCCCGGCTGGCGCATATCGACGAGGAGGAAGCTGAGGCCGTCGCGCCCGCGCGACCCCTCGGCGGTGCGCGCGACGACGAAGATATGGTCGGCGAACTGGGCGAGGCTGGTCCAGATCTTTTGCCCGTCGATCACCCATTCGTCGCCATCGCGGCGGGCGCGGGTGCGGATCGCGGCGAGATCGGACCCGGCGCCCGGCTCCGAATAGCCCTGGCACCAGATATCGGCGCCGGCGGCGATGCCGGGCAGGGTTCGCGCCTGCTGCGCGGGCGTGCCATAGGCCAGGATGGTCGGGCCGATCAGTTCGACCCCCATATGGTTGAGCCGGTTGGGCGCGCCGGCGCGGGCATATTCCTCGGCAAAGATCACCTGCTGCGTCAGCGTCGCGTCGCGCCCGCCCCATTGGCGCGGCCAGCCGATGCATGACCAGCCGTCCGCCGCCAGCCGCCGCTCCCAGTCGCGGCGCCGTTCGGGCTTGGCGACCAGGTTGCCGATGCCGCGGATATCGGCGAAATCGCCGTGCATCCGCGCCTGGAGCCAGTCGCGGCATTCGGCGGCAAACGCCTGTTCGTCCGGAGTGAATCCCAGCCTCATGCGGCACGGTCCAGCAGCGCGGCGGCGACCTGTTCGCGGTGCCAGGCGGACGACCCCATCATCGCGGCGATCGCGCGGGCGCGCTTGAAATACAGGTGCGTATCATGCTCCCAGGTGAAGCCGATGCCGCCATGAAGCTGAAGCATGTCGGCCGCCATGCGGGTGAAGGCGTCGGCGCAGAACGCCTTTGCCGCGTGGACGGCGGTGCCGGCGTCGGAGGTTCCCTCGTCCAGCGAACAGGCCGCCCAATAGATTGCCGAGCGGGCCTGTTCGAGATCGACCTTGCGGTCCGCCAGCCGGTGCTTGATCGCCTGAAACGAGCCGATCGGGCGCCCGAACTGCTGGCGTTCGAGCGTATAGGCCACGGTGGCGTCGAGCGCCGCCTGCGTGCCGCCGGTGGCTTCCGCCGCCAGGCAGAGCAGGCCGGCGGCGCGTGCCTGGCGGACCGCGTCCGGCGGAATTGTGTGCGCCGGCGCCCGGTCGAGGGCGATCCGTGCATAGGGGCGGGTGGCGTCCATCGTCGCGCGCGGTTCGACGGTGACCCCCGGCCCGCCGAGCGCGATGCGCCAGCCGCGCCCCCCGTCGAGCAGCAGCAGATGATCGGCGACCGCGCCATGCGGCACGAAGTCGGCAATGGCGGTCACGCTGCTATCGTCGGCGATCACCTCGCCATCCGCCTCGCCCGCAGTCGCGATCGCATCGCCGGCCAGGCAGGCGGCAAGCGGCGCCCGCGCGTCGTCGCGCATCGCGCGGGTCGCCATGATGTGACCCAGCAGCGGTATCGCGGCTACCCGCTCGCCGGCCGCCATCGCCACCAGCGCGAATTCGACCATGCCCAGGCCGGCGCCGCCGCGCGCTTCCGGCACCGCGATGCCGCCCAGTCCCAGCTCGCCGCAAAAGGCGCGCCACAATTCGCGATCCAGCCCGCCGGCATCCATCGCCGCGCGGGTGCGCGCGCTCGTCGCGCCTTCCGCAAAGAAGGCGTTGGCGGTGTCCGCGATCATGCGCTGTTCGTCGGTGAGCGCGAAATCCATGTTCAGCTGCCCCAAACCCGGCGCGGCGGTTGCCGCTGTTCGAGAAGCCGGGTGACCGCCGAACCGACCTCGGCGGGCGCCCAGCGCACGCCCGCGTCGATGAACGGTCCTTCGCGCCAGCCATCCTCGATCATGATCTTGCCGCCCTCCAGTTCGAAGACGCACCCGGTCACCCCGGCGCTCTCCGGCGAGCCGAGCCAGACGACGGCGGGGGCGACATTGGCCGGGTCCATGACGTCGAAGCCGCGGCCCGGCGTCGCCATCTTGTCCGCGAACGCCTGTTCGGTCATCCGCGTGCGGGCCGAGGGCGCGAGCGCGTTGGCGGTGATCCCGTAACGGCCCAGTTCGGCGGCCTGCACCAGCGTCAGCGCCGCGATCCCGCCCTTCGCGGTCGAATAGGCGGCCTGGGCGATCGATCCCTGAAGCCCCGCGCCGCTGGTGGTGTTGATGATCCGCGCGTCGGGATCGGCGCCGCCCTTCTGCTTGGCGCGCCAATGGTTGACGGCGTGGCGGCTGAGGCAGAAATGGCCGCGCAGATGGACGTGCATCGTCGCGTCCCATTCCTCCACGGTCGCCGAAACGAACATCCGGTCGCGCACGATTCCGGCATTGTTGACGACGACGTGCAGGTCGCCGAACGCGTCCAGCGCAGCATCGACGATCCGCCCCGCCGCCTCCCAGTCGGTCACGTCGTCGTAATTGGCGACGGCATGGCCGCCCGCCGCGACGATTTCCGACACCACCGCGTCGGCGGCGCTGGTGTCGCGCCCCGCGCCGTCCAGCGCGGCGCCGATATCATTCACCACCACATTCGCTCCCTCGGCAGCGAAGGCGAGGGCATAGGCACGACCCAGGCCCCGGGCGGCGCCGGTGATGATGACCGTACGATTGTCGCAAATTCCCATCGTCACAGCCTCTCGATGATCGTCACATTGGCCTGGCCGCCGCCCTCGCACATCGTTTGCAGGCCGTAGCGGCCACCGGTGCGTTCGAGTGCGCCGAGCAGCGTCGTCATCAGCCGCGCGCCCGTGGCGCCCAGCGGATGGCCAAGGGCGATCGCGCCGCCCTGTACGTTCACCCTTTCATGCGGAACGCCCAGTTCCCGCATCCACGCCATCGGCACGCTGGCAAAGGCCTCGTTGCATTCGAACAGGTCGATATCGTCGATCCGCATCCCCGCCTTTTCCAGGGCGCGGCGGGTGGCGGGAATGGGGGCGGTGAGCATCCACACCGGGTCGTCGGCCAGCACGCTCATATGATGGATGCGCGCGCGCGGGGTCAGGCCGTGATCCTTCACCGCGCGTTCGGACGCGATCAGCAATGCCGCGGCGCCATCGGAATTCTGGCTGGCGATGCCGGCGGTGATCCGACCGCCCTCCTGCACCGGTTTCAGCGCGGCGAGGCCGTCGAGCGTCGTGCCGGGTCGGATCGTCTCGTCGCGGTCGAGGGCGTCGAGCGGTGCGACCTCGGCGTCGAACCAGCCCTGGTCCCATGCCGCCTGCGCCCGCTGGTGGCTGGCGAGCGCGAACGCCTCCATCGCCGCGCGGTCCAGCCCCCATTTCTCCGCGATCATCTCGGCCGAATTGATCTGGTTGACTAGCCCGTCGCCATAGCGGGCGACCCAGCCGGTCGAGCCGGTGAAGGGATCGCCGAAGCCATAGGGCTGTCCGGCGAACATCGCGGCGCTGATCGGGATCGCGTTCATCGCCTGGCTGCCGCCGGCGACGACCAGCTCCTGGGTCCCGCTCATCACGCCCTGCGCGGCGAAATGCACCGCCTGTTGCGAGGAGCCGCATTGCCGGTCGATCGTCGTTCCCGGCACATGCTGGGGCAGGCCGGCCACCAGCCAGGCGGTGCGGCCGATGTCACCGGCCTGCGGCCCGATCGTATCGCAGCACCCCCAGACGCAATCGTCCACCGCGCCGGCGTCGATCCCGCTGCGGTCGATCAGCGCGCGCAGCGGGTGCGCGGCCAGATCGGCGGGATGGACCCCGGCCAGCGACCCTTTCTTGCGGCCCATCGGGGTGCGGACGGCGTCGATGATATAGGCTTCGGGCATGGATCCTCAGGCAAAGCTGTGTTCGGGGCCGATCGGATGCGCGCCGTCGAGCAGCGCCGCCTCCATTCGGTGATAGTGGAAATTGCGATCGCCCCATGCGCCGACCAGCGCCCAGCAGCGCTTCATCCAGAAATGGAGATCGACCTCATAGGTATAGCCCATCGCGCCATGGACCTGGATCGCGGTTTCGGCGGTGAGCCAGGCGGCGTCCCCGGCGGCGAGCCTGGCATGGCTGACGTGCAGCGGCGCGCTGGCGATCCGCGTCTGCATCGCGTCGGCGGCGCGAAGCACGACCGGCCAGGCGAATTCCAGCGCGACGGCACAATTGGCGAGATGGTGCTTCACCGCCTGAAACGCACCGATCGGCTGGCCGAACTGTTTGCGCAGCTTGGCATAATCGGTCGCCTGATCGCGCATCGCCTCGCCGATGCCGATCAGCTGGGCCGCGCCCATCAGCGCGCCCAGATCGAGCAGCAGCGGATCGTCGCTCGCCGGCTGCGTGGAGCGGGCGAGCAGGCGCAGCGGATCGACGCTGTCGAGCGGTTCGCCGGTGCCGTCGGCGGTCCAGCCATTCGCCGCGTGCGCCAGCGGGACCGTGCGGTCGCCCGCGACGATGGCGCCGATCTCCTCAACGCGGTCGTGCGCGGCGAGCCAGGGGACCGCGACCAGCGCGGTATCGACCAGCGGTTCGGCAAGGCAGGCGCGCCCCGCCTCGCGCGCGACCAGCGCGCCCTCGACCAGCCCCAGCCCCATGCCTCCCTGCGCTTCGGGCGCGAGCAGCCCGGTCAGGCCCATTTCCACCAGCCCCTGCCAGATCGCCGGGTCGCGCGGACGCTCCTGCTGGTCGAGCCGGCGCAGCACATCGGTGCCGTGTGTGCCGGCAAGATAGTCGCGCACCCCGGCGGCCAGCGCCTCCTGATCTTCGGTCAACCGGAACGCCATCACCCGGCTCCCATGCGGGGCAGGCCAAGCAGGCGTTCGGCGGCGATGTTGCGCTGAATCTCGTTCGACCCGGCATAGATCGGGCCGGAGAGCGAGAAGATATACCCTTCCAGCCAGTCATTGGCGGCACCGTCGGCGCGCTCACGCAATTCCGCCGCCGCGCCCAGGATCAGCATCGCGGTGCGGTGCATGTCTCGATCGAGCTCGGACCAGAAGATCTTGTTGAGGCTCGCCTCCGCGCCGATCCGCCCCCCCGCCATGATCTTCGCGGCGACCATATAGGTGTTGTAGGCATAGGCCTGTGCCGCACCCCACGCCGCGACCACCTTTTCGCGCAGGGCGGGGGAGGCGCTGTCGCGATGCGCGCGAAGCAGATCGACCAGCCGCCGCGCGGTCGCCTGAAACCGTCCGGGAGAGCGAAGCATCAGGCCGCGTTCGAACCCGGCAGTCGCCATCGCCACCGACCACCCGTCGCCCTCGCCGGCCAGCCGGTTGTCCACCGGCACGTGGACATCGTCGAAAAACAGTTCGGCAAAGCCCGGATTGCCGTGCAGCTGGCGGATCGGGCGGCGGGTGATGCCGGGCGTATCCAGATCGAAGAGCAGGAAGCTCAGCCCCTTGTGACGGCTGCTGCCCTCCTCGGTCCGGAACAGGCCGAATCCCCAATCGGCGAAGGCGGCGCGGCTCGACCAGGTCTTCTGTCCGTTGATGACATAATGGTCGCCCTCGCGCCGGGCGGTCGTCTTGATCGCCGCCATGTCGCTGCCGGCGTCCGGTTCCGACCATGCCTGCGCCCAGATGACGTCGCCCGCCGCCATCGGCGGCAGGAACCGCGCCTTTTGCGCGTCATCGCCATATTCCATGATCGTCGGGCCGAGCAGGAAGATCCCGTTCTGGTTGGCGCGCAGCGGCGCACCCGCCCCCCAATATTCCTCCTCGAAGATCAGCCATTCGATGAGGTCGAGGCCGCGCCCGCCATAGGTTTCGGGCCAGGTCACCATGCTCCAGTTGCCGCTGGCGAGTTCGCGTTCCCATGCGACATGCTGATCATATCCCTCGCGGCATTCGAGCGTCGTCAGCGGTGCGGGCGGCAGATGCGCGGCGAGCCAGCTGCGCACCTCCTGCCGGAACGCCTGCTGCGTGGGGGTGAAGGCGAGGTCCATCAGAATTTGGCCGCCTTGCCGGTTTCGACGAACGCGTCGCGCGACCGCTGGCTGTCCTCGTGCATGTACATTTCGAGGGTGAAGCCCTGTTCCCAGCGATAGCCGTGATCGACGTCGCGCGGTTCGAGGCCGTTGA
Source organism: Sphingomonas sp. (assembly GCF_019635455.1). Taxonomy (GTDB): domain Bacteria; phylum Pseudomonadota; class Alphaproteobacteria; order Sphingomonadales; family Sphingomonadaceae; genus Sphingomonas. The sequence continues at coordinate 162,620 of NZ_JAHBZJ010000006.1, forward strand.
GCGCTTCCTTCGCGATCACCAGCGCCTTGCGGCTCTTGCCGGCGATGGTCGCGCAAAAGGTGCGCGCCTCGGCCAGCAACGCCTCGCGCGGGACGACGGTTTCGATCGCGCCCAGGCGATGGGCCTCGGCGGCCGGGATTCGCCCGCCGGTGAAGAAGGCGGCACGCACCTTGTGCAGCGGCAGCATCCGCGACAGATGGCTGGCGCCGCCCATCGCGCCGCGATCGATCTCCGGCAGTGAGAAATAGGCGTCGTCGGCGGCGATGATCGTGTCCGATGCGCCGCAGATCCCGATCCCGCCGCCGATGACGAACCCATGTACCGCGCTCACGACCGGAACCTCCGCATCGCGCACCGCCTTGAAGGTCAGGTAATTGCCGCGATTGAGATCGGTGATCCGTTCGGGATGCGCCTGCATCTCCTTGATATCGACGCCGCCGCAAAAGCCCCTGCCTTCGGCGCGGATCAGGACGCAATGCACGTCCTCCCGGGCCGAAACCTGGCGGATGATGCCAGGCAGTTTGAGCCAGGTCGTGGAATCGAACGCGTTGACCGGCGGCACGTCGAACACGATTTCGGCGATGCGATCGCTCACGCTCCAGTTGATCGGCATCAGTCGGCTCCTTCGCGCACGGGCTGCGCGTCGCGTGTCATGAGGGCGTCGATCCGCGTGCGCGCCTCGGCTTCGATGCGGGCGACGAGGTCGGCGCAGCTCGGCAGGTCGTCCAGCCGCCCGGCGACCTGGCCGGCGGCCATCAGCCCGTTCCGCGAATCGCCCTCGACCACCGCGCGCTGGAGCAGCATCGGCGCGGCGGCGGCGAGCATCGCCTGGGACAGCGGCTGTTCGCCATGCGCGGTCATCGCGCGCGCCGCGCCGATCATCGTCCGCCAGCTCGCGCCGGTCTCGCGCTTCATCTCCAGCCCGGCGATCAGGCCGCGCCGCCACTTGCCCAGCGCGCCGCCGGCAAGAATGCGGTCGAGCATCGGGTTGCGGATCATCCGTTGCGGGATGCCGTCGATCCGGTCGGTGACCAGGATGTCGGCGGTCGTTGCGCCGGTATAGGCCGCCTTCACCGCCGCCGGGACCGGGCTGTCCGCCGTCATCATGAAGCGCGATCCCATCGCGATGCCGTCCGCCCCCCAGGCGAGCGCGGCGGCAAGGCCACGTCCGTCCGCGAACCCGCCGGCCGCCGCGACCGGCACATCGACCGCGTCGAGAATCTGGGGCAGCAGCACGGTGGTCGCCACCGATCCGGTATGCCCGCCGCCCTCACCGCCCTGTGCGGTGATCGCCTGACAGCCGAGCGCCACCATCTTCTGCGCGTGCTTGAGCGCGCCGACGGTCGGCATGCAGACGATGCCGGCGCGGCGGAACCGGTCGATCATCGACGCGTCGGGACCGCGCCCGAAACTCACCGCGCCCACATGATCGGCATTGGCAAGGATGATCTCGACGATCTGCGCCGCGCCGGGCTGGAAGCTGTGGAAATTGACGCCGAACCTATGCCCCGTGCGGCGGCGCGTTTCGGCGATCGCGGCGTCGAGCTGCGTCGGCGTCATCACCGCGCCGGCCAGAAACCCGAACGCCCCTGCCTCGCTGGCTGCCGCGACGAGCTGCGGCGTCGCGATCCATCCCATCGCGGTCTGGATCACCGGCACGCGACATCCGAGCAGGCGGGTCAGGCGGGTGGCGAGCGGGGCGGTCATCGCGTCAGTCTTCGCCCGCCTGCTTCTTGTTGGCGCGGGCCATCGCCTTGCCGTCGAAGCCGGCGATATAGTCGCCCTTCACCAGCGTGTTGTTGGCGTGCGCGAAGTGATGATAGCCGAACGCGGCGTCGATCCCGGCATTCTTGCCGGCCAGCGTCTCCATGTGATTGCACGCCTGTTTGGCGAGTTGCAGCGCGAGCCGGGGCTGCTGCGCGATCCGGCCCGCGACCTTCGCGACCTCCGCGTCCAGATCGGCGCGCGCGACGACGCGGTTGACCATCCCCATCTCATAGGCGCGCTGGGCGCTCATCCGCTCGCCCAGGAACAGGAATTCCTTTGCGATCCGCACGTTGAGTTCGTGACAATGCGCGAAATACTCGAGTCCCGGAAACCCCATCTGAAGCACCGGATCCTGGAAAAAGGCATCGTCCGACGCGATGATCAGGTCGCAGATCCAGGCAAGCATCAGCCCACCGGCGATGCATCCGCCATGGACCTTTGCAATCGTCGGCTTGGGCAGGTCGCGCCAGCGCTTGCACATGCCCAGATATTGTTCCTGCTCGCGGATATAGGCCTTTTCCGCCCCGGCCTTGTTCGAATGATCGTACCACATCAGCCGGCGGTCGACCGGCGCGTGGAAATCGCGTCCGGGCGATCCGATGTCGTGGCCGGCGCTGAAATGCTTCGCGTCCGATGTGAGGATGATGCATTTGACGGCATCGTCATCGACCGCGCGGCGGAAGGCGTCGTCCAGCGCATAGGTCATCTGGCTATTCTGGACGTTGTGGAATTGCGGCCGGTTCAGCGTGACCGTCGCGATCCCGTCGTGCGCGGCGTAGAGGACCGGCGCGTCGGTTTCGTAGACATGGTCGCTCGGGGTCGGCGGCTCGATGCCGTCGTCGAACTGGCTCATGCAGTGGCTCCGCTTGCAGGTGGGTTGCCGGCGATCGCGCCGGCGCGCAGATCATGCGGGTCGAGCCGCGCGATGATGGCGAGCTGTTCCGCATCCGGAAGCGGAGTCTCGCCCGCGACCGCGTCGATCAGGTCGAATCCGGTCGCCCGCTCGACATCGATCAGCGTCACGCCCGGATGCAGCGAGATGACGCGGATCGCATGGTCCGGTCCGCCGAAATCCATGACGCACAAATTGGTCACGATGCGGTGCAGCGCGATGCCCGAATAATTGGCGCCGGCGATCCGTCGCGCCGGATTGTAGCCGGGGCTGGACACCCGATCGACTTCGCCCGCGACGAACACGCGCGGCGAATGGACGGGGATGAACATCGAATTGGGATGGTAGATGCCGTTGCCGGGAAAGCCGCGCGCGCCCAGCATCTGGGTTTTCGGCTGGCGGTGCGTACCGCCCAGCGCCGACAGGTTGGTCTGGCCGAACCGGTCGATCTGGGTCGGCGTCACCATCGCGTGGCGGCGGCCGGTCCACACCGCCGCGTCGAAAAAGCGCGAGAAGGGGAGGTAGCCCGCGCGCCGGGGCAGATCATATGCGCGCGGACCGATCGGGACCGGCTGTTCGACCAGATATGCCTCGCCATCGGTCATCATCAGGCCGGGCGAGTGGGTAAGCTTGGCCAGGCTCGCGCCCAGTCGCGGGACCGGGCCGATGCCGGTCGCGATCCGCTCCTGGTCGGTCCGGAAGGCGTCGGCGCAGGCGACGATGCAGAGTTCGGCAAGCGTCGCCATCAGTAGATCGCCAGCGGCACGTTCATCACCGCCTCCGTGCCGCCCACGCGGTTCAGATAGGCCGCCTCGTCCGCGCCGACGAAATCCGGGGCCACCGCGTCCCAGTCGCCCGGATCGCGCGCCGCCTGCGCATAGGATTTGAACCAGCGCATATCCGGCCCGTGCAGCGGCGGCATCGACGTGGGGTGCGCTCCGCCGGGTAGTTCGACGACGCCGGAAACGAAGCTGCGCTCGACGATATTGGCATGCACATCGCCGGGATGGCTGTCCTCCATCGCCGCGACCAGCTCCTCGCAGCTGACGAAGCAGCGCGCGGCGGCGCGGGCGAACCATTCGTCATAATAGGTGTCCGGCCCGAGGGCCTGGAGGTTGCCGCGCCGGTCACAGCGATGGACGTGGATCAGCGCCGCATCGAGCGGGATCGCCGGCATCGCCACCAGCACTTCGCCGTCGCCATAGGGCGATGTCACCGTCTTCAGCCCGCCCAGTTCGATCAGGTCGGTGCCAAGTCCGACACGGGTCGGCAGGAAGGGCAGGCCGAACGCCGCCGCCTTCAGCCCCCATTGGAACATCCCCTCGTCCAGTTCGAGCACCTCGATCTCGCCCGCCTCGCGTGCCTTGCGGAACCAGGGTTCGAGCGGGATCGCGTCGAGCGAGACGAAGGCGAAGACGAGCTTGCGCACCTTGCCCGCCGCGCACAGCATGCCGACATCCGGCCCGCCATAGGAGACGATGGTCAGGTCGCGAAGGTCGCTGCGCAGGATTTCGCGGACCAGCGCCATCGGCTTGCGGCGCGGACCCCAGCCGCCGATCCCCAGCGTCATGCCGTCGCGCAACTCGCCGACGATGTCGGCGGCGCTCATCCGTTTGTCGATCGCCTTCAACGGCCCTCTCACCTTTTATTTCGGCACAGGATGGGGACGGCGCGGGCGGGCCGATACTCCCATTTGGGGGCCTCGCCTTGCCGCTGCGGCATTTAGGGTTCAGGCTCGATCGAAACGCTCGGCATGGACGGGGAGGATGAGGAGTTGGCGCAACGCGTCGCATTGGTGTCAGGGGGGACGCGCGGGTTGGGACGCGCGATCGCGCAGCGGCTGTTGGGCGAGGGCTGGCGGGTCTTTGTGTGCGCGCGCAATCCCGCCGATCCGGTGACCGCGCCCGATGGCGCCGCCGCGAGCTTCATCGCCGCCGATCTGCGCGATCCCGGCGCGATCGCGGGGCTGGTCGATACGGTCCTGGGCGATGCGGGGCGGATCGACCTGCTGGTCAACAATGCCGGCGGGTCGCCCGCCGTCACCGTGGCCGACTCCTCACCGTCGCTGATTCAGAAGGTGCTGGCGCTTAACCTGACCGGGCCATTGTTGCTGGCGCAGGCGGCGGGGCCGGCGCTGCACGCGGCGGGTGGATCGGTGGTCAATATCGCCAGCATTTCCGGCACGCGACCGGCCCCCGGCACGGTCGCCTATGGCGCGGCGAAGGCGGGGCTCATCAACGCGACGCGCGGCCTGGCGATGGAATGGGCGCCGCATGTGCGGGTCAACGCGATCGTCGTCGGGCTGGTCGACAATGCCGATCAGGCCGAACATTATGGCGGTGCCGCCGGCGTCGCGCGGATCGCGCGCACCGTGCCGATGGGGCGGCTGGCGCGTGGCGAGGATATCGCCGCCTGCGTTTCCTGGCTGGCGAGCGACACCGCCGCCTATGTGACCGGCGCCGCGATCGAGCTGCATGGCGGGGGCGAGATCCCGGCCTTTCTTTCCCTCGCGGGAGAGACTGGCGGGGCATGAGCGGCCAGGAAACCCGCGCGGACGCGATCGCGGCGCTCGATCCGGCGCTGCTCGCGGCGCTGTATCACGGGCCGCTGGAGCCTGAGCCGTGGCGCGGCTTCCTCCAGGCGCTGGCGCGGCATGCGGGGTGCGACAACGCCGCGATCTCCCTGCAATTGAGCCGCAAGGGGCTGGCGTCGGTGACGATGTGGGCGGAGCCGCCGCCGATCGCCCGCGACGACGCGCGGCAGGTGAAGGCGCGCCACGCCGCGCTGGGCGACATGGACCCGATGAGCAACGCGCTCAAACGCACCGGCGAGGTGCTGCTGCTCGACGAGGTCGCATCGCGCGAGGGGCTGGAAAAGGACGATTTCTACCTTGAGGTGATGAAGCCGTTCGGCATCGCCCAGGCGATGGGGATGTATGTTGCCGAGCCGGGCGGGCTGGAGTGCAATGTCGGGCTGATCGCCCATGACGACCGCTTCCGCTTCACCCCGGCGCACAAGGCGCTGATGCTGGCGTTACGCGATCATGTGCGGACTGCGCTCGAACTCTTTTCGCGCATCCACCGCGACGAAACCGAAATCGCGGCGCTGAACGACACGCTCGACCGGCTGACCATTGCCACCTGCATCCTCGACGGGCGGGGGCAGGTGCTGCGCGCGAACAAGGCGGCGCGCGCGCTGCTCGCCCGTGACGAGACGTTCACCACCGACAACGGCCGCTTGCGGGTGCGCGGGCGAAGCGACCAGCGCAAGTTCGACAGCGCGCTGGACGAGGCGCTGGCGGCGCGCATCGCCGGGCGTGAGGAAAATGGCGTGCGCGCGTTCCGCTGCACCGACCCCGAAAATCTGGAGCGCGGGATCCTGGTGCGTTCGATCCCCAGCCCGCCCAAGGCCCCGATCGATCGCAGTCCGGCGGTGCTGGTCTATGCCACCGGCGGCGATTCGCTGGGCTCGTTCGAGCAGCTGATCAGCGCGCTGTTCGACCTGACCCCGTCGGAGGCGCGGCTCGCGGCATTGCTGACCCAGGGCTATTCGCTTTCCGAAGCGAGCGAGCAGGCGGGGATTACGGAGGGGACCGCGCGATCCTATTCGAAACGCGTCTATGCAAAGGTCGGCGTCAACCGGCAGACCGAACTGGTCCGGCTGATCCTGCGCAGCGTCGCGATGCTGGGCTGACCGCGCAGGAGCCGATCCGCCCCGCCGGGCCGGGTGCGGCGCGGACCGACCAACGCCGCATCGCCACAGCGACTTCAGGCGCATCAGGCCTGCTCAATCCATTTGAGCGCAAAATCGGTGCGGGATGTCGGGTCACACGGACCCCGTTTGCCGCCGCGCCCGTGAAAACAAAGGCGTGGTGACCCCTACGGGAATCGAACCCGTGTTTCAGCCGTGAAAGGGCCGCGTCCTAACCGCTAGACGAAGGGGCCGTGAGGCGAGGGGGCCGGTTAGGCGCGGTTCGGCCTCGGGTCAAGTCGTTTCAGCGGCATCTAATCCGCCCAGGCCGCGTCCTCGAGGTGAATTTCCGCCGCAGGCCGCGCCCCCCAATCGTCGATCTTTGCGCGCCCGGCGATCCACAGCCGCCGGTCGCGGGGGGCGCCGAGCAGAGCGAGACCGAGCGGCGTGTCGGCGGCGCGAAAGGCGACGCATTTGATGCTGCGTCCGTCCTCGCCCGCGACGATCGCGCGGACATGCCCGTTGCCCACCACATCGCACTTGATCATCCGAACCGGCCCGGCGGCGACCCGCGGCGCGGGCCAGCCCATGCCATAGGGGCCGCCCGCGTCCATCGCGGTGACCAGATCGGGGCTGACCCCGCCGGGCGCGAGCACCGCGTCGAGCAGCAACGCGCGCTCTCCCGCGGCGCGCTCCACCCCTTCGGCCAGCTTCGCGTCGAGAAAGGCGGCAAAGGCGGCGATCTGATCTTCGGCGATCGTCACGCCCGCCGCCATCGCATGGCCGCCGCCGGCGATCAGCAGTCCCGCCTCGCGCGCGGCCAGGATCGCCGCGCCCAGATCGACCCCGGCGATCGAACGGCCCGATCCCTTGCCGATCCCGTCTTCGCCGATCGCGATGACGATGGCCGGCCGACCAAGCTTTTCCTTGAGCCGTCCCGCCACAATGCCGATTACGCCCGGATGCCATCCGCGTGCCGCGACGACCGCGACCGCGCCATCGGCGGGCAGCGCTTCGGCCGCCTGCTGCACCTCCGCCTCGATCGCGCGGCGTTCTTCGTTCAGCCGGTCGAGCTCGTTGGCGATCGCGCGCGCCTCGTCCGCGTCGTTCGTCGTCAACAGTCGCACGCCCAGATCGGATTTGCCGACCCGTCCGCCGGCGTTGATCCGGGGACCCAGCGCAAATCCCAGATCGGTCGCGGTCGGCGCGCGGGTCAGTCGGCTCGCCTCGATCAGCTCGTTCATGCCGATGTTGCGGCGCTGGCCCATCACCTTCAGCCCCTGGGCCACGAACGCGCGGTTGAGGCCGCGCAGCGCCGCGACATCCGCGACGGTGCCGAGAGCGACCAGGTCGAGCAGGTCGAGCAGGCGCGGTTCGGGCCGCTGTGCGAACCAGCCGCGCGTGCGCAGCGTCCGGACCAGCGCCGCGCCCAACAGCCATGCGACGCCCACGGCGGCAAGATGGCCGTGCGCCCGCCCTTCCTCCTCGTCCAGCCGGTTGGGGTTCACCAGCGCGACCGCCTCGGGAAGCTGCGAGGCGCATTTATGGTGATCGACCACGATCACCTCCGCGCCCGCCGCTTTCGCCTCGGCCATCGCGTCGAATGCCATCGCGCCGCAATCGACCGTCACGATCAGATCGGCGCCGGCCTGTTTGAGGCGGACCAGCGCCTCGCCCGACGGGCCGTACCCTTCCATCAGCCGGTCGGGAATATAGGCGTCGGGCGACAGCCCCAGATCGCGCAGCAGACGGATCAGCAGCGCGGCAGACGTCGCGCCATCGACGTCATAATCGCCGAAGATGGTGACATTCTCGCCCTGCTGCACCGCGTCGGCGATACGTTTGGCGGCGCGGTCCATGTCGCGAAAGATCGACGGGTCCGGCATGAATTCGCGGATGCTGGGCGCGCGATGCGCCTCCAGTTCCTCGCGCGGGCATCCCCGGGTGAGCAGCAACTGGGTCACCAGATCGTCCGGCGCAAACCCCGGATCCCGCGCATCGGCCGCCAGCCCCCGCCACCGCCATGGCTGGCCCAGGATCGAGCTGTGGACGTTGAGCACCGGGGTCATCGTCCGTGTCGTAGCCGCTGCGATCCGCTACGCAAGCATTGGCTGATATACCCTGACGATCGGGATCGCCGCACCGGCCATCCACCCGCCCGCCACACCGCCACCCGGGGGGCGTCAATCCTCCACGATCAGGCTGTGGGTCCGGGTGTCGCGCATGCGCAGATAGGTGATCAGCGAGATCGCGATCATCGCGGTGACGTACCAGTAGAAACCGCGTTGCCAGGCAAGGTCGCGCTTGAACCAGAAGGCCACCGCCTCCGCCGTGCCGCCAAAGATCGCGTTCGCGATGGCATAGGGCAGCGCGACGCCCAGCGTGCGGATATGGGCGGGAAACATCTCGGCCTTCACCACGCCCGAAATCGCGCTGTATCCGCTGACGATGACCAGCGCGCCGGACACGATCGCCCACGCCGTCCATGGATCGCGCACCCCCTCCAGCGTCGTGAAGATCGGATAGGTGAGCAGCGTGCCGAGCACCCCGAACGCCACCATCAGCGGCTTGCGCCCGATCCGGTCGGACAGCGCACCGACCGCCGGTTGCAGGCACATGAAGACCAGCAGCGCGCCGGCGTTGATCCGCGACGCGCTCTCCTTGCTGAAGCCGGAGGTATCGACCAGGAATTTCTGCATGTAGATCGAATAGGCATAGAAGGCGAGGGTGCCGCCCGCGGTCAGGAACAGCACGGTCGCGCTTTCGCGCGGATGCTCCTTCAACAGCTTCCAGAAGCTTGATCGCGGTCCCTCCGCCGCCGCCTCGACCTTGCGAAAGCTCTCGCTTTCGATCAGCCCGCGCCGCAGCCAGTAGACCGATACCGCGAGCACCCCGCCGATCACGAAGGGAATGCGCCACCCCCACGCCTCCAGCGCGCCCTTGCCCAGCGTCGCCTGGAGGATCAACAGCACGGACAGCGCGACCAGCTGACCCGAAATCAGCGTCACATATTGAAAGCTGGCGAAGAAGCCGCGATGCCGCCGGCTCGCAATCTCGGATAGGTAGGTCGCGCTGGCGCCATATTCGCCGCCGACCGACAGCCCCTGGAGCAGGCGCGCAAGGATGACGAGCGCCGGCGCCCAGGCGCCGATCGTCTGATAGGTCGGGGTGATCGCGATCAGCAGCGATCCGGCGCACATCAGCGTGATCGACAGCGCCAGTCCCGCCTTGCGGCCCCGCCGGTCGGAGTAGATCCCCATCAGCCAGCCGCCGAGCGGGCGCATCAGGAACCCCAGCGCGAACACGCCGGCGGAATTCAGCAATTCGCTGGTCGGATCGTCGGCCGGAAAGAAATGCGGCGCGAAATAGAGGGCGAAGGCGGCATAGGCATACCAGTCATACCATTCGACCAGATTGCCGGCCGATCCGCCCAGGATCGATTTCAGCCGCGCCCCGCGCGTCACGCCCGCCTGCTCCGCCATGCCGCTCCCCCTCCGCCGTCGCGCGACCTTAGCCGCTCGCGCGGATCAGAACAGCCCCGGCACCTCACGCTGTGCGGTCGTCGGCCGTTCCGGGCTGACCAGCAGCATCCGACCCGCACTCTGCGTCGTGATCGACGAGATGGCGGTGCAGCTGCGCCCGGCGAGGAAGTCGAGCGCGGCCCTTGTCGATGCCTCGGCCGGGTCGCCCAGCGGTTGCGTCACATCGTCGCTCGCGCGGCAGGTCGCGCCCATGAATCCGGCAAGGCCGTCATAATAGGCGCCCTGATGACTGGCGTTTTCGAGCGCGAAGGAGATGACGCGCAGGCGATCGTCGCACGCCGACTTGTCGATCGCGATCTGCCCGACCGGCTTGCCATAGGTGTTGGTGCCGACCAGCGCCGCATTGGCGCCCAGATAGGGGACATAGGTGTTCATCACCAGTTCGCTCGCCGACGCGGTGCCGCCGGTGCCGATAAAGGCGATCTTGGTCGATGCGATCGACTGTGCCTGCGGCGCGAAATAGGTGGTCGAGTTGTTCGACGATTTGGACGCGCGATAGGTGACGTAATTGGCGACCTGCGACGTGGAGCGGTTGCCGCCGAGCAGGTTGTTCATCAGGTCCGCGATCGAAACCAGCCCGCCGCCATTGTAGCGCAGGTCGATGATGACTTCAGTAATCCCTTGCGCGCGGAAGCTGGCAAAGGCGTTGCGCAGCGGCGTTTCGGCGGTGTTGATGAAGGTGCGAAGGTTGATGTAGCCGACCTTCTTCCCGCCATCGTCGATCACCTTCGCGCCATAGCGGGAGGAGACCGGGGTCAGTTCGTAATCCGCCTTGGTCACGGTGATGGTGCGGGTCGCGCCGGACAGGTCCTTGATCTGGAGCGCGCGCGACAGCCCGGCCGTCGATGGGCCGAGCGCGTTGCTGATCCCCGCCGACCCTTCGGCGGTGATGATCGCCGATACGGTGCGCATCGATGCGGTCGTATCGCCGATCGCCAGGATTTCGGTGCCGCGATCGATGCCCGCGTTCAGCGCCGGCGTATTTTCGAACGCCTCGGCCACGAACACGCGGTTCGCGCTCGTGTCGATCGACATGCGGAATCCGAATCCCGCGCTCGACCCCGAATTGTAATAGGCATTCTCTTCGGTGATCGAGGTGATGTAGGTGAAATAGCGGTCCTTGCGCTGCGCCCTGGCGGTCGCCGTCAGCGCGTCGATATAGTCCTGCACGCTGGTATAGGGCGTGGGGCTGAGATTGGCGGGCAGCGTCTCGGGGAACAGATACCATTCGTTGAGGACGTCCGCCGCCCAGCTCTGCCGCGCGCTGAGCGAGCATTGGCTGCTCGTCGGGGTCGGACTCGACCCCGATCCGCCGCCGCTGACCGACCCGCTGCCACCGCCGCTGCACGCCGATATCAGGGCGGCGCTCGCGGTCATCGCCGTCATCCGGCGGAACGTTACGCTTCTACGCATGATTACAGCGGCTTAGCGTAAATTCCATGCCAAGTCACAACAAAAGAGTCGGGGCCGATCAGCGACTTGCGGGTCGGTGCCTAGCGGGCAAGGCCGATCGTCGCGACGGCGGTATAGCCGGCGCTGACGCTGCCGGTCATCGTCGGGGTCTGCTGGGCGATCTGGGCTGAGCTGTTGTCGCCGAACACGCCGTCGCTCGCGATCGTGACTCGCGAGAAGTTGGACGTGCTGGTCGAATAGGTGGCGGAGGCGCCGCTGTACACCGCGCTGCATGCCGCCGCCGGCATCGCCAGCTGGCTGATGAGCGAGGCGTAGCGGCCGCCGGTCGCGGTGGCCAGGCTCGAAAAGACTTCGAAATGGATATGCGGCCAGCGCCCCGGATAACAGCCGGGGAAGATGGTGGTGAAGGTCACCTGCCCGTTGGCATCGGTGACGCCGACACCGCGTAGCCAGCTTTCCGCCGGCACGTCATAGAGCGAATAGCGGCCGATCGCGTCGCAATGCCAGATATAGACCGCATAGCCGGCCAGCGGCGCGCAGCTTGAGTTCACATCGACCAGCGTCAGCGTCAGCGTCACCGCGACGCCGGCCACGGTGGTGGTGCTCGATCCGACGAAGCTTGAGCGGATGTCGCTGCGCACCACGCCGCTCGACGTCAGGACGTTGGAGGTGGCGCCGCTCGACGTGTTGGTGCCGTCGGCGGGGTAGGGGCCGTTGGTTTCGGTGGGATCGGCGACACACTGGCTGACGCTGGTCGTGGGGGTCGGCGTCGGGGTGGGCGTGGGCGTTGCGGTCGCCGACGGGGTCGGGGTCGGCGTGGCCGTGGTGGAAACCGTTCCGCCGCTCGATGCCGACCCGCTATTGCATGCCGAAGCAAGCGCGACCGTGCCGGCGCCGGCGAACCACCGCAGCGCGCGGCGGCGGCTGGCGAGCGCCTCCATCACCTGCAAGTCGTGATTCAGGCCGCGATCATGGTCGTGCAGATCGCGGTCGTTCAGCGGTTCGGACATGATTGATTTCCCCATTTCGTTTCGAAAAGTCGGGGACACCAGTCAGGTGTCTGGCGCACCTGCATATTTCAGGCCGTTGCCGCCTGTTTCATCATATGTCAGGCGAGCGGAAGCCGGACGATCACGCGCCCGCCCCGCGCATGATTAGTCAGTTCCACGCCGCCGCCATGCGCATCGGCGATCGCGCGCACGATCGCCAGGCCCAGCCCGGTGCCGCCGGTCGCGCGGTTTCGCGAGGGATCGCCGCGCACGAATGCGGTGAACAGCGCGTCCGCCGTTTCCGGGTCGAACCCCGGGCCGCTGTCGTCGATCCACAGCTCGACCTCGTTCTCGGTCAGCGTCCAGCGCATTGCCGCGCCTTCGCCATACCGCACCGCATTTTCGATCAGATTGGCGAACATCCGCCGCAACGCCGCCGGATCGCCCCGTACCACCGCGCGCGGCCCGGGGGTGGCGGTCACGTCCTGCCCCGCACTCGCCATATCCTCCGCCAGCGATTCGATCAGGCTGCCGATTTCGACCCGCACGCGCGTCTCGCCCGTGCGTTCATCGCGGGAAAAGCGCAGCACCGACTGGAGCATGGTGCGCATCTCGTCCAGATCGGCGGCGGCACGCGTCCGTGCCGGCTCCGGCAGCTGCTCGATCCAGAAGGCGACGCGCGACAGCGGCGTGCCGAGATCATGGGTGATCGCCACGAACATGGCGTTGCGCCCCTCTGCCGTGCGGACCATCCGGTCCTGCATCGTGGCGATCGAGGCGGCGAGCTGATCGACTTCGCGCGGGCCGCCGCGCGGGATCGCCACCGGCCGGCCGAGACGGCTCTGCGCGGCGGCGACGCCAAGGCGGCGGATCGGGCGCGAAATCGCCTGGGCGAGCGCCCAGCCGAGACCCCCGAGCAGCAACAGCGCGATCGCCATCGCGGTCAGGCTGATCCGGTGCCAGTGGGTGAAGAAGGGCGGTGGCGCGATCCGAATCACGCGCCATCCGGTCGCGATGCGCCGCGCCGCGACGAACGGCCCGCGCACCTCGTCGGGCAGCCGCTGGGGCTGCATCGCCCACAGCCGTACCTGGGATTCGGGCAGGCGCAGCGCCTGGGCCAGCGCGGCGCGGCTGGCGGGAATTTCGTGATCGCTGGGCGGGGGTGTCGGCTCGCCATCCTGTTCGACGCGTTCCAGCTTGCGCCCCGACTGTGGCAGCGCGCCGCCATCGAGCGCGATCGCCAGCTGGGCCAGGCGCAGCGGATCGCCCTGTGGCGGCGGCCCACGAAAGGTGACCGCGAACATCACCAGCGCCGCGAGCGTCACCGACAGGATGACGAGCAGGAAGATCGGCATCGCGATCGACGGGCGGCGGCGCGGCATCACGGCGGGTCTATCGGTGGACGACTTCGGCGTTGAACAGATAGCCCTCGTTCCGGATCGTCCGGATCAGATCCTCCGTACCCGGCCGTGCGAGCTTCTTGCGCAGCCGGCTCATCTGGACGTCGATCGCGCGGTCGAAATGCTCGGCATTCACCCCGCGCGAGAGGTCCAGCAGCTGGTCGCGGGTCAGCACCCGGCGCGGATGTTCGGCGAGCGCCAGCAGCAGGCGGAATTCGCCATCGGACAGGTTGATGACGACATCGTCGGGATCGGTCAGCTGCCGTCCGATCGAATCGAGTCGCCAGCCGGCGAATCGCAGGCTCGTACGCTCGGCCGCCGGCGACTGTTCCCGCCCGCCGCCGCGCGCGCGCCGCAGGACCGAGCGGACCCGCGCGAGCAGTTCGCGGGGGTTGGCCGGCTTGGCCAGATAATCGTCGGCGCCCATCTCAAGCCCGACGATCCGGTCGATCTCCTCGCCGATCGCGGACAGCAGGATGACCGGCGGCGCGCTTTGCGGATCCAGCCCGCGCAGCAGCGTCAGCCCATCCTCGCCCGGCATCATGACATCGAGCACGACCAGGTCGTAATCGGCGCGCTCCATCGCCGCGCGCATCGCGGCGCCGTCCTGCGCGACATCGACCGCATAGCCGTGGCCGGACAGGAACGCGGCCATCAGGTCGCGGATACCGGGATCGTCATCGACGATGAGAAGGCGGGTTTCGAAATCCAAGGCTTCGGCGAGTTGCATGACCGTGAACGTGGGGCGCCAGCGTATCCGCCGCGTTGCAGGGCTGCAATGTGGTGTAATCCGTGCTATATGTGGTTTTCAGGCAACAGATGTGGCGATGCCGATGTCGCTGTGCCGCGCCGCCGTCGATCGGCCCGGGCGTTTTGCGCCGGTTCGCCTTGTCTTTGGCCGATGCGCCTGCTAGGGGCGCGGCCAACGCCCGGGGTCCATGCCCCGGCGATCCCTTTTCTATTGAATATGAATCTGGAGTTGAGACGGCTTTATGCAAATCATCGTTCGCGACAACAATGTCGACCAGGCGCTGCGGGCGCTCAAGAAGAAGCTGCAGCGTGAGGGCGTCTATCGCGAGATGAAGCTCCGTCGTCACTATGAGAAGCCGAGCGAAAAGCGGGCGCGCGAGCGCGCCGCCGCGGTTCGCCGTGCGCGCAAGCTCGAGCGCAAGCGCATGGAGCGCGACGGCGCCCGTTAAGGGCGTCGGCCGCCGCGCGCCGGGCGCGGGGCGGCGAATCTGTGACTTATCACCGCGCCCGTCCGGCGCGGCCATCCGGGATAGCTGAGCCATGTCGAACGTCACCGCCGTGCCGATTCCGCCGACCAAGCGCAGCTATCTGGCCTGGATCTGGATCGGCGTCGTCGCGGCGGTCGCGGGCGCCGTCGCGCTGGCGTGGTTCGGAACCGCCGAGGTGGTCGAGAAGCGGATGACCGGCGCGGCGTTCCTTGCCGCGAACAAGGGTAAATCGGGCGTGGTCGAAACCGCGTCCGGCCTTCAGTATCAGGTGCTGGAAGAGGGCAAGGGCGCCAGCCCGACCGACAATGACGTGGCGCTGGTGAACTATAAGGGCATGCTGCGCGACGGCACCGTGTTCGACCAGAGCCGCCAGCCGACCCCGCTGCCGGTGGCGGGCATGATCCCCGGCTTCACCGAAGCGCTCAAGCTGATGAAGAAGGGCGGCAAATACCGCGTCTGGATCAAGCCCGAACTCGGCTATGGCAGCGAGGCGAAGACCAACCCGCAGACCGGCCAGGTGGTGATCCCCGCCGATTCGCTGCTGATCTTCGACGTCGATCTGATCGAGTTCATCCCCCGCGCCGTCTATGAACAGATGATGCAGCAGCAGATGGGCGGCGCACCCGGCGGCGCCGGCACACCACCGCCACAGGGCCGGTAACCCGTCCGGTTCGGGCCGGCGAACGCTGCCGGCATTGATCGGTCACTTCCCCGGCTTCACACCGTTCGTCAGTTTGCGCCAGTCGCCGTCGAGCGTCGCGTTCCGCTGATCGTAGAAATCGGGCAGCTTTGCGTCGCGACCGGCCGTCGCGATGCGCTTTGCCTCTGCCGCCACCAGCGCCGCGCGGTCGCGAAACGGGGGGTGGGAGCGCCGGCGAATCTGTCCCTGCAACAGTCTGGGGCCGACCGTCCGCCAGAAGGTTTCGGCTATGCGCGGGTCATAGCCGGCACGCGCCAGGATATCGACCGACAGGATATCCGCCTGAATTTCGGTCTGGCGGAACAGGCCGACATTCTGGCCGAACCCCGATGCCAGCCCGAAATCCGCGCCCGCCGCCTCCAGCCGGTCCTTGTGGCGCAGGATATTGTGCGCCAGTTCGTGCGCGACGACGGCAGGGAACAGGTCGGGATCGACATCCTCGATATAGCGTGAGCTGATCTGCACCATTTCGCCATTCGCCCGGGCCTCGAACCGGTTCCCGATCTGGAGTTCGTACCGGGTCCGGCAGGCGGGCTGTGGCGTCACGCGGACGTTCAGGGTCTGCTCGCCCCGCTGGACCACGAAGGTGACGGGCTGATCGGGCGGCAGATCCGCGATGCGGGCGTGCAGCGCGACGAGGTGATCGGTGGTCGCCGCGCTGGACGATGCCGTACCCACCGGCACGCCGGCGATGCTGATGACGCTGTCGTCCGTGCGCAACCCCGCCCGCTCGGCCGGGCCGCCGGCAATGACCCCCTCGATCCCGACATCGCCGCGCATGCGGAAATGCGCGCGGACCGCCGGGCGCGCCGATTGCGCATATTGCGCGATCGTCTGTAGTTGCAGGCCCAGCCCCGGCTCCAGCCGGTCGCAAAACGGCGCCATCGCGGTGCTTATCCGGGCGCCGACCGTCGCGAGCCGCATGTCCGCCTGGCGCAGCGTCTCCAGCATCGCGCCGTCCTGCGCCGCGGCCGGGGCAAGCAGGGGGGTGCAAATTGCGAGACCCAATGCCATATCGCGCGCCAGCATCGCGATATGGCGGGCCTTCCCGTTCCGGCCCGCATCTTGGGTGCTGCCGGCGCCGGGCCGGTGGTGATCGCGGTTTTTCGTTATTGTAGAGTACATATGGTCGGCCGTTTCTTTTCAGGTTTTTCCGCTACGCGTTCACGCCGCAGCGCGCCAGTCGGGGCGGTGCCGGCGGACGAACGCGTCTATGCGATCGGCGACATTCACGGGCGTGCCGACCTTCTCGAGGATCTGCTCGTACAGATCGAGGCGGACGACGCCGCGCGCAGCCCCGCCAATTCGACCGCCATCTTCCTGGGCGACCTGATCGATCGCGGTCCCGAATCGGCACAGGTCGTCCAGCGCCTGATGGATTTGGGGGCGGGGTCGGACCGGGTCCGCTTTCTGATGGGCAATCATGAAGAGGTCTTTCTGAAGGCGCTGGCCGGCAATCTCAAGGCGCTCGCCTTTTTCGTGCGGATCGGCGGCAAGGCGACGATCCTGAGCTATGGCGTCAGCGAGGGCGATTACGACGCGAGCGACTATCCCGAACTGCTCGAGCGGCTTCAGGCGAGCGTACCGCAGGCGCATGTCGATTTCCTGAATGGCTTTGAGGACATGATCGAGATCGGCGACTATGTCTTCGTCCATGCCGGCGTCGAGCCCGGCGTCGCGCTGTCGGCCCAGAAGCCCCAGACGCTGCGCTGGATTCGCGATGAGTTTCTGCATCATCGCGAGCCGTTCGAACGAATCGTCGTACATGGTCACACCGTTTCGGATGAGGTCGAGGAGCGTCGGCACCGCATCGGGCTGGACACCGGCGCGTTCGCGAGCGGGCGGCTGAGCGCGATGGGCTTTGAGGGCGCCAACCGGTGGATTCTCCAGACTGGCGGCGCACTGGCCTGAGCGAATTCGTTGCTATGCAACGCTGTTTCGGCTATAGGGAGATCAAGCGGCGGGGATTTATGCTCCTTTGCCGTGGCGGCGCGGAACCATTTTGCAGACGTTGCATTGTGGCAACGCGCCGGTAAGAAATTGGTTCTAGAGCGCTTGTCGGTTGCGGGAAGCGTCGTTCTGTGCAAATCAGGCGCGTGAACCCGGATTTGAAAAGAGGGAGTGTTTCATGAGGTTGGCGAAAACCATTACTGCAATCGCGGCGTGCTCGCTGGCGATGTCCTCGGCGATTGCGGCGCCGGCCGCGTCGAAGCTGTCGCTCTCGGGCGTGGCGCGTGCGTCGAGCACCGCTGACGAATCGAACGATGCCGCTGGCGGCTTCCTGATCCCCGCCGTCGCGGTCATCGCGGTTATCGCGGGCGCCATTGTCCTCTCCAACGACAGTGGCGAACCGACCAGCCCGTAATCTCGCGGACATATCGAAACGGAAACGGCGGTCGAAAGGCCGCCGTTTTTGTATGTGCGAACTGTGGGGCCACCGATGGCGAGTGTATCGGCTCTTTTGTGTCGATAATGAATGCTAGGCGTGCGGGATGTTTACCGGCTGTTGCGCAGATCAAGCGGGTATCAGCGGGTAGACGACCATCGACGTGGATGCTTGGGTTCTTGCGTTCGACGGGCAGTAGACCCTTCAGGACCCGCTATCCGCGCTCCGGTCAGGGTCGTCGCCACCAACAGCCGTGAATCAGCCAATCGCCACCTCGTCAATCAGGCCTTTATGCGAGCACGCCGCGATTAAGGCGCTGACGATGCTGCTCATGATCGCAACTGTCATTTTGGCAGCTGTAACGGATGCAATCGTTCAGAGCCATCTGCTCGCTGCCGGTCACGGGTGCGTCCGCGGCACGATCGTGTCGGGCATCATGGGCGTCTTGGTCGCCATCGCCATCATCGCAGCCTACTTCATCATCGACCATGTGATCTGGAGATTAGGGGGGGGAATTTGAGCCAGTATCTGGCGGTGGCGAGATGGACCATGCCGAGGACGCTGTGCCGAGGAAGCTGTTGGCCAGTTGGTCATAGCGCGTGGCGATGGCGCGATTGATCTTTGAGGTGGCCGAACTGCGGTTGCGCTGTTTGTAGAGCGTCCGGTCGTAGTCGATCGTCACGCGGCGGTTTGATCGGCTGGTGCTGTCGATGCTGTAGTGGCCGCTGTCTGCCATGATCTCGGCCAGCGTCACCGCGACGGTTTCCCAGACCCGACTTCACTCCAGCGTCGGAACCGGCGAAAATCGTGTTCCAGCTGCCATATTTGGGCGGGACGTCGCGCCCGGGACGTCCCGCAAAGGAGCTCCGCAACGAAGCCGCCATAGGATGCGGTTGATGATCGAGCGGTTCTGCTCTGGTCGCTTGCCTCGCCCGCGATTTTCAGGCTCGATGGGCAACAGGCCCTTCAGAACGCGCCACTCCGCTTCGGTGAGATCGCCTTCGCTCAAGCCTGCCCCCAAAAAGCAGCCTTGACTCGATCAACCGCGTCCGCGCCAATTGCGCCCTCGTCGAATAGGCGGCAAATACATTTCATGGCAAAGCCAATACCCACGAGATTTAGCGTCTTTCCCGAGAATGAAGCTGCTGCCGTCGCGCACCTCGAAGCGCGCGGCTATTCCCCGGCGGCCATCGAAAAGGATGGTTGTGGGTTGAGCGTATTGATCTTCAGTCCGCTTCCCGACGATCAGATGTTTGCGCTGGCCCAAGCCTTGCCGGTGCATCTGAGCGCCAAGATCGGCTTCGTTATGGGCGATCAACCGCCGTTCGCATCAAAGCTCGATCACTGATCTGAATTTGCCCACGCCGCCTGGCGCAGGGAATTTGGTTACATCGCCCAGCAGATGATCGACGTACCTCAGGGGGCGGAAGCGCACCCAGGCCGCGGAGGCAAGATCGCTGAATCTGGTGGCGCGCGCAGTTCCCGGATTCATGCGCTGCGCGATCGCCGCATTCCAGGCCGTTGATCAAAAAGCTGGCCTGCTTCCAATCCGGGCTGGTGGGCGGCTGGCGGTGGCCTGACTGGATCAAAAACCGTTCGGGCAGGATGGTCGCAGAGGTTCGACCGCAGGTTTCAGGACGAGTGGATCATCGCGCGCGCCGACCTGCTCGCCGAATGGTTTAGCGGCGTGAACGGGCGCCTGGATTACGCACCCGATCACTCGCGACGACAAAGGGTGAGGTCGCATTGGCTCGCGGGTTGTAATAGCGGTCGATACGGTTGCGGATGCGATTTTGGACGCGATTCTGAATGCGCATATCAATACGGCCGAGTGGCGCCGTATTTGATGCGGGGCGTTCGACGCGCTTGCTGACCTTCGCGGCGCTGGATTCAGCACCTAACTGCCCATCGACTTCCTGACCTTGAGCCGGAGTCAGGCCGGTTATCGCGATCGCCACCAGCAAAACAGCATGTCGCTTCATGACACCCCCAAAAGCTCCGCAGTCGAAATCGACACCCGTAACGGGAGGACCCATAGCCAGCCTTATCAACCTTCGCGGCGTAGCGCCACGCGAAGAATCTGCCCGCTCGCGCCTGCAATGGCGTCGGACGGCCTGATCTGCAAGGTAAGCGATTGGACCGGGCAGCGCGCAGGCACCGTTACAGAACCGGAAAAATCGCCCGACATGGTCGCAGATCGAGAAACGGCGATCCGCCCCAGTTCGGCCCCCTCCCTGCACTTGAGTTGAAAATAGGGAAGGGCATCGTCGGGCTGGTCGATCCCGGCGCTTCGACCTTCCAATCGGTATTTTCCTGGCGGAAGGAGCAGTATCTGTTGAAGCACCGGCCCACCAACACCGGTCGGCGCGGAATATTCAAAAACCCCGCCGTCACCGCCGGCCAGGATCGATGCCTGGATGACGTCATCATGCAGTGGCGTCCAGTCGAACTGCGAAGGCGAACCTCGCACGGACCGAAAGGCCGGATCGCGCAGGCCATCGCGCCGTGCGTCGGGAGTCGCTACTTCGTATAGTGACCATGCCGCTTCGACCGAAACACTGTAGAAAAGGCGGTTGATCAGGGTGGATTGATGTGGCCACGAAGGCGCAAGACCGCGTCGACCGAGAGCGTTGAAAAAAAGTGCCGTCGATTTGGGGTCCGGCCCCTCTCCGGCCGCGTAACTCGCGAAGTGTGGCGCCCATTCAGGGCCGAGTGCGAACGTCTTTACGAGCGCTTGCCTGATCTCCTCGTCCTCGATCGCCGAGGCCAGAATGGGAAACAGAATGTCGCGGGTGTTCTTCGACGTCCGCAAGGCGATATCGTAAAATTTCAGGGCGCCTTCGACATCGTTTCGCGTAACCGCGTCCTCGATCGACCAGAGTTGCACCTGGATATCGCGGCGCGACAGGCGGTTGGCATAGGCAAAGTCGCGGCGGGCTGCGGCAAGATTCCCATTCTTTTGCGCCGCGAGGCCAAGCGTCGCCACTGCGGCAACGGCTGTGGGATCAAGTACCAGCGCCTTTCGCGCGATCTTATCTGCCCGCCGCCATTCCGCGTCTTTTGTATCGGTTTTCAGGAAGCTTCGAGCATACGCTGCCGCCAAACGACCGTCCCAGGGCGCGATCGCGGATGCCAGCGGCGGGCTGACCATCATAAACGATTGCGACAGAGACGAAACGACCGCGATCATGCCCAGTACCGCGACGCCCAGCGAGAGCGCCACGCGTAGAACCCATCGCCGCAACGTTGACCACGCCGCGTGTCGCTCACCCATCAGTTAGCCGACAGTTTGTTGTTGCGGCCATAGCCATAGCCATAGTCGTACCCATAGCCATAATAGCCACGGCGTGAGACGAACTTGGTAAGCACGCCGCCGAAAATTCGCGCATCGGCGGCAGCCAGTCGCGCCAGCGCGGTCTTGACCATGCTCACGCGAATGCCGTTCGATTCGATGACGTAAACGACGCCCTCGACCCGATTGGCGATCAACAGTGCATCGGCAATGCCCATCACCGGCGGTGAATCGATCACGACATGATCATAGCTCTGCAACAACCGATCGATCAGCAACGGCAGTCGGTTGCCGGTCAGCAATTCGGCGGCATTGGGCGGAATAGGACCCGCCGACATGGCCGAGATCCCGAGATCTTCCATTCGGAAGATGAGCGATTCGATCTCATCCTGTCCCGAGAGGAAATTGCTCAGGCCGCGCTCGTGTCCGACATCGCCGAAGTGATGCACCGAAGGCGACCTCATGTCGCCATCGACAAGTATCACCTTAAGATGGGACCGGGCGAGCGTCGTCGCAAGCGCGAGCGCCGTTGAAGACTTGCCCTCGGCCGGGCGCGTGGACGTGACCGCGAAGGATCTCGGAACGCCGTGCTCCGTCGTGAATCCAAGACTGGTCTGAACGGCGATGTAGGAATCGACCAGATCGGATTTGCGATCGACCAGCGCCTCCTTGGGCAACTGTCCGTCCAGCTTCGGAACAGTGCCGAGCAGCGGCAGGCCAAGGCTGGCACCGATTTCCGACGGGGCGCCGATCGCGTCGTCGATCTGTTCCAGGATGAAGGACAGCAGGGTCCCCAAACCCAGACCGACCAGCAATGCGATGAGCATGTTGATGAGCGGTCGCGGCGCCGACGGACGCGCCGGCGTGTCCGCAGGATCGACAATCGAAATGTTATTGATACCGACGCCACCGGCGACGCCAATTTCCTTAAAACGTTGGAGGAGGCCATCGTAGAGCGTGCGGTTGGTATCTACTTCCTGCTGGTAGATATTATACTGAATGCTGCGACGGCGCAGGTCGAGATAGCTGGCTTTCAACTGATCGACGCGAGCCTGTAATGACTGTTCGCGCTCTACCGCCTGCCGATACTCGGTCTGGATCGACTGCTGGACGCGACCTTCCTCGCGACCGATGCTGCGGTCGAGTTGCTCAATCTGGGACTTGAGCGCGACGGCTGGCGGATATTGGGGTTCAAACTGCGACAGGAGCTGCTGATACTGCGCCGCCAGCTCTGCACGCTTCTGGCGCAGGCTGTTGATCGCCCCATTGCGCAGCGCCTCGGCCGATCCGCCCGCCGCCCCGGTCTGTTGCGCGCGCGCAGCGGCTTGAATCCGGTCTGCGGTGGCCTGAGCCAGCGCACTGTTGAGTGCCGCCAGCTCGTCCGCGACAATCGAACGCTCGCTGGTGCCGCCGCTGGCGGTCGGCTGGGCGGGAAGGTTGATGATCTGCTGCGCCGACGCGTAGCCGACCAATTGGCGCTGTGACTGGTCAAGCCGTTCCTTGGCCTCCGTCAGCTGACGCTGAAGGAGATTTCGGCCATAGGATGTCGCCTGAACCTTTCGCTCTAAATTCGTCTGAATGAAATTTTCGGCCCAGACGTTGGCGACCTTTGCGGAAAAGGCTGCGTTGGGGCTGGTGAAGCGCACATCGACAAGGCGTGAAAGGCGGGTCGGCGAAATCGAGAGGTGATCCAGCAACGTTTCGCCAGCGACGCGCAGCCGCGTGGCCCGGCCAGCCGCCGCGTATCGACCATTGACGAGCGCAAAGGCCGGGTCGCTGTCCGATACTCCGAAGCGCTTGAAGAAAGTGGGATCATCGACCAGGCGAAGCTGCTGGGCGACACGCTCCGAAAGCGAGCGGGATTGCAGCAGGCCATATTGTGTCTGATAGAATTCCTGATCGGCCAGACTGGTATCGCGTTCGACGCCCTCGAAGCGGGTGACCGAATTGGATTCACGGGCGATCTCGATCGTTGTGGTGGCCGTGTATTGCGGCGTCATCAACATTGTGAAGATTAGCCCGAGCACGACGCAGGCAGCGACCGACCCGAGGATGACGAAGCGCCAACGTTGCAGGATTCGCAGATAGTCGCGGACGACCGACGACCGCTCTTCGACGACCGCCATCTCACGCACGGCGGAGGGAGCGTCGGTGCGCATGTTCGGCGAAAGCAAATTCATCAGTCCAGCCTATTGGAGAATGGCGATCAGCGGCGATGCCAGAAGAGGCGACAGTGCCACGAAATCACGGAACATGCGGCGTTGAGGGGAATCGCCGACCACAATGACGTCATTCGCATAGATCGGCGGATCGTCATATGCTCCGCGCCGGATCGCAGCGATATTGTAAAGACCGGCCATTTTTTGGTTGTTGACCGTTCGCAGGATTACGACATCTTGCTGGCGGGCGTATTCGGACAGTCCCTTCGCCGACGCAATGATACGCATCAGGGTCATCTGGTTGGTCACGGGATAAAGGCCCGGCTCGATAACCTGACCATCCACCGCCGCGACCTGGCTCACCGAACTTTTGATGTTTACCGTCACCTCGGGATTGCGGACGTAACGGGCGCGAAGGCCATCCTCGATCGCGCGGGCGAGTTCCTCTGCGGTCTTGCCGCGCGCGTCGATGGTCCCGGCCAACGGCATCGCGATCCGACCGCTTGCATCGACCTGCATCTCGCGACCGAGATCAGGCATGTTGAACACGAATACTTCGATCGTATCGAGTGGGCCGATAAGGGCCGGACGATCGGCGGCGACAAGATCGCTGCGACTGGGGGCTGGCAGCTCGGTGTTGCCCGCGACCACGGTCAGGCGGTCGGTGGAAACAAGTGGCTCCCGCTTCGCACATCCCGCGACCGCAAGGGCGATTGATACCGCCATAATAAGCTTGTGCATGTATAAGAGCGCCCGTGATACCAACCGCGGGCCGCTATAGCGGTTGGCCTGGGGTTGGTAAAGCGGTCCCGGGCCGGGATTTGGGCCGTTGTGCCAGCCATATAGCCGCGATCACGATCACAGCCATCATCATCGGGGTGCGGGCCGGATAATCGAATGCGCTGGCGATGGCGACAAACAGAAGCATAGCCGAGCCGAGCCGCGGCAACATCGCGTCGCCGGGACTTGCGAACCATGCACCAATGCTGGCGCGGAGCCACCAGAGTGCGGCGGCCACCATCAGCAACAGGCTAGCCAGCCCCCCATCAAGTACAACCTCAACCAGGTCGTTGTGCGCGTGATTGAAATAGGTCGGTTTGAGCAGGGCGAGGGGTTCGTGGAAGCGAAACATCTGGTCGAAGCCGCCAAAACCCGAACCGACCGGAAAGTAGGCCCAGATCATATTCATCAACGTGGGAAAACTGCGTTGACGCATGTCGTGGGTAATGTCCGAGTTCATGAATCGATCGATGGAGACCGCCCGGTCGCTCATGACGCTGGCCGCGATGAGAAGCCCGAACAGGAGGACGATGCCGCCCCCCCCGGCGAGATAGACCCAGCGCCGGTTTGGCCCGATCGCTTTGCGGATTTCATGCTGAACCAGCACTGCGCCCGCGCACAGGCCGAAAGCGGCGAGCAACAGGCCGACGCGTGAACCGCCTACCACGGCCATGATCACAAACAGGAGAACAGATCCGAGCGCGACCGGGATGCGCCATCGCCTTTGCTCAGCACTCATAAATGCCCAGACCGGAGCGGCCATGCAGCCCAAAGCAATGAACAGGCCGGAATGGTTTCGGTTCGCGAACATGCCGCTCGCCAGCCCGACATCCTCATTTATCAGGGGATTGTCGATCCCGGTCCCCGCCAATTGAATGACACCCAACACCGCGCTCGCCACGATCGCGAGGAGCAGCAGGCCCGGCAGACGGCGGCGCTCATCAGCGTTGAGGCAGGCGATCAGCATCAGAACGGTGATGGGAACGATCAGCGATGCAGCGGCATTCACCGCGCCCCCCGGTACGATGGCTATCGGCCGCCAGGGCTGCGGATAGCCGGAGAGCGAAGCCGCCTCGGCAAATGGTGTTCTCCCGGGAAGGGACATCCACAGCTCGGGCGGCAATGGAATGAGCTGAATAAGGACGAGCGACAGGATCGCCGCGAGGAAATAGGCGACCGGACGCATGCCAATCAGATTTGGGCGCCGGCCGCTGAATATCAGTGCGATGAGCGTCAGGGTTGAAACCGCCCGGACGAGGGACTGCCCAAGGGCGTCCGCGCGGGATGCGCCCCCGCCCAGCCAGAGCGACGCAACCACAAAACTGAGAAGTATCAAGCCGAGATTTGGCAGTATGAGCCGCCGGACGAAAAGAAAACGAGACATGGATCGACCCTAGCGGCTAACGGTTGCTTGGAAAGAACGTTTCATATTGGCACCCCCGCCGCTGCGTCGCTACGGCTTGCGACATAACGGAGGCCGGCGACCTTGTCCGGAATTTTCATCCAGATCGTTGAAAGACCGGGCCAGGTAAAAAAATGCATCGGCCGAACGCCCGCAAGCGCGCCAGCGACGCAACATCAGACTGGGCAGAATCGGCCGATCCGTTTTCATTTGCGCAAGCTGCCTCTCGAAATCCACATCTCCGGCCGGTGGCACCGCCTGTGTGGTTCGATGTAGCCCGGCCGGCGGAAAATCCAGCCGGCGAAAAATAGAGCGTGGGAATGCGCCTCGCATGCACTGCCAGCTTGCGAAACGTCGTTCCCCTCCCTCCCGGATGGATTCAAGATTGGCGCGTTGCCCTTGGCGCGGTTCAGGTCAAGAACGCGATCACGCTTAACGGGTGCGACCTCAGCCGCCATCGTATCATGCAGAGGTCTGACTTCTCCCTGGCAGGATCAGATCATAGGTCCGGCCAGCCTCAGGGCGTTTCGATTCCGGCTCCCGTTCGCGGTTTGGGTCACGATGCGGGCGCGGTATCCGCCCGGTTCTCAAGATACCAATCGTACACGCGCTCGATTCCTTGCCTCAAATCGATGGACGCGCGCCAGCCGAGTCCTTCCAGGCGGTCAGTGTCGAGGCGCTTGCGTGGCGTGCCGTCCGGTTTCGAGGCGTCGCGAACGATGCCCCCTTTGAAACCGACGACGTCTCCGATCAATTCGGCCAGATCGCCGATCGCGATTTCCTGCCCGCTACCGACATTGACGATGTCAGCGTCGGAATAGGTCTTGGCGAGGAAAATGAGCGCATCGGCCAGGTCATCGACATGCAGGAATTCGCGTAGTGCCGAACCGCTGCCCCAGATGGTGAAGTCGGGCGCGCCCGCTACCTTTGCTTCATGAGCCTTGCGGATCAGGGCAGGAAGGACGTGGCTGGACGTCAGATCGAAATTGTCGAACGGCCCGTAGAGATTGGTCGGCTGGGCCGAGATGAAATCGAGGCCATATTGCTTTCGATACGCCTGACACAGCTTGATACCGGCAATCTTTGCAATGGCGTACCATTCATTCGTCGGTTCGAGCGGTCCGGACAGCAATGCGTCCTCATGGATCGGTTGCGGGGCGAATTTGGGATAGATGCAGGACGAACCCAGAAACACCAGCTTCGATGTACCCACGATGCGTGCGGCCTCGATGATGTTCGCCTCGATCATGAGGTTGTCGTACAGGAACTCCGCCGGTCGCGTATCGTTGGCGTGGATTCCCCCAACCTTGGCCGCCGCAACAAACACCAGATCGGGGCGCTCGTCCGCCATCCAGGCTTCGACCGATGCTTGCCGTCGCAGGTCGATCCGTTGGACCGACGGTTCGATCAGCGTACACGGTTCGTTGCGCAGACGGCGCACCAGCGCCCGACCCACCATGCCGTTATGGCCGGCGACCCATACGCGCGCGCCTTTCAGGTCAAAGTTCGACATGGGCGTTATGCGACCGATCGGGGACGAAGCGCCGCTTCCTCATCCACGCGGCGATGCTGCGCTTCACGCTCAACGGTCTTGAGGTCGGCCTCCATCATCTCGGAAACCAACTGTTCGAAGCTTGTCGTCGCCTCCCAGCCCAGATCGGCCTTCGCCTTGGACGGGTCGCCGATCAACAGCTCCACCTCAGTGGGACGGAAATAGCGGGGATCCACTTCGACCAGCGTGCGTCCCGTGCGCGTGCAAACGCCGCGCTCCTCCACGCCTTCGCCCTGCCATGCGATTTCGACGCCGACATGAGCGAACGCACGCTCGACGAACAGGCGAACCGTCTGGGTCTGCCCCGTTGCGAGGACGAAATCGTCCGCCTTGTCGTGCTGAAGGATCCGCCACATCCCCTCCACATAGTCGCGCGCATGGCCCCAATCGCGCTGTGCATCGAGATTGCCCAGCCAAAGCTTGTCCTGAATGCCGAGATGAATTGCCGACACCGCGCGCGTGATCTTGCGCGTGACAAAGGTCTCGCCGCGAATCGGGCTTTCATGATTGAACAGGATGCCATTGGAGGCGAACATGTCGTATGCTTCGCGATAGTTTACGGTGATCCAGTAACCGTAAAGCTTCGCCGCGGCGTAAGGCGATCGCGGATAGAAGGGCGTCGTTTCGCGTTGAGGCACCTCTTGCACCAGGCCGTACAATTCGGATGTCGATGCCTGGTAGAAGCGGGTCTGTTTGGCCAGGCCGAGAATCTTGATCGCTTCCAGAATGCGCAGCGTACCGATCGCGTCGGCGTTCGCGGTATATTCCGGCGTATCAAAGCTAACCTGGACGTGGCTCTGCGCCGCGAGGTTGTAAATTTCGTCGGGAGCGACTTCCTGAACGATCCGGATCAGGTTCGTGGAATCGGTCATGTCACCGTAATGCAGGTGCAGCTTCGCGCCGCGCTCGTGCGGGTCCTGGTAGATGTGATCGATCCGCCCAGTGTTGAACGATGACGATCGACGCTTCAGACCATGCACATCATAGCCCTTGGCCAGAAGCAGTTCGGCGAGGTAGGCGCCATCCTGGCCGGTTACGCCGGTGATCAATGCCTTCTTTGTCATGGTCTTCCGGTTCATCCTATGATGTGAATTCTGGTCTGGCTGATCGCGCCTTAGCCTGTGGCGCGATCACGCGTCTAGTCGCTAGCCTGGGGTTGTCCGCGACGCAGTTCGACAAAATCGACGACTTCGCTTGATGGCTGAAATTCGACGACAAGCTCTTGAAGCAGCGCACGGGCCTGATGCGGCGATCGGCGTGCGATCGTCTCCGCGATTTTCTTGAGCGAGGCATCCAGCGTCTTCCATGCGATAAATGGTTCGCTGGCGCGCAATATCCTTGGATGCGCTGAAGGTTTCGGATCGTTGCCGATCAACAACTCTTCATACAGCTTTTCGCCCGGGCGCAGGCCCACATATTCGATTTCGATATCCCCGTCCGATGCGGTGTCGGTCCGCAGGCGCAGCCCGGACAATTCGACCATCGATTTCGCAAGATCGACGATCTTGATCGGTTCGCCCATGTCTAGAACGAACACATCGCCACCATCCGCCATCGCGCCCGCCTGAATCACAAGCTGGGCCGCTTCCGGGATCGTCATGAAATAGCGCGTGATTTCCGGATGGGTGATGGTCACCGGGCCGCCAGCGGCAATCTGCTCACGGAACAGCGGCACGACCGAGCCGCTGGACCCCAGGACATTGCCGAACCGGACCATAGAGAATTTGCCCGGTACTCCATCGGACGCGAGCGCCTGCAAGACCATCTCCGCCAGCCTCTTGGTCGCCCCCATTACATTGGTAGGACGGACCGCCTTGTCGGTACTGATCAGCACCAGGCTTTCCACCCCGAATTCGCGGGCGGCAAGCGCGATGTTGACGGTCCCCAGCACATTATTCTCGAGTCCTTCGAGGAGATTGTGCTCGACCAGGGGAACATGCTTGTACGCCGCCGCGTGATAGATGGTATGCGGCCGCCAACTGGTGAGGATTTCGTCGATCCGCCGCCTGTCGCGTACCGTCGCCAGCAGCGGTATCAGCGTCCGTGCGTTGGCGGTGCCGTCCGCAATGGCTTTCAACAACTCCTGATGGATCGCATACAGGCTATATTCGCTGGCATCGACGAGGAGCAGGATCTCCGGTTCCAGCCTTGCGATCTGGCGGCAAATCTCGCTGCCGATCGAACCGCCCGCACCGGTCACCAGAACGACCTTCCCCGTCACATTGCTCCGTAGCAGGGTTTCATCGGGCGGAATCGGCGCACGTCCGAGAAGGTCCTCGATATCCAGATCCTTCAGGTCGCTGAACGAGACCATACCCTTCGCAAGTTCATCGACCCCGGGCATGGTCCGCACATGCAGGCCCGAACCCTTCAGGTGGGTAATGATCTCGCTGCGGCGCGCGCGGCTAGCCTTGTTGATCGCAAGCAGGATGTCCGAGACGCCGTACCGATCGATCAGTTTGTTCAACTGATCCGGCGCGTGAACCCGGACGCCGTTGATCGTCGCCTTCCACAAGGTTTGGTCGTCATCAAGGAAGCCGACCACGCGTACCTGACCGCTGACCTGTAGCGCAGAGGCTACCTGCCGGCCCGACGCGCCCGCGCCATAGATCATCACGCGCGGCTTGTCCGCTTCCGCCACCTCGTTGCGATAGCTCTGGCCTAGCCATGCACCCGCCAGCGCGCGCGAACCGGCGACGAGAATGAACAGCAGGATCGGCTGGATCAGCCCGATGGTGCGGGGAATGGCGGCATATCCAGCGACGGTGTAGATTGCGGCGAAGGGTATCGCGAACATCGCGACGGCTTGTACGATCGCGATAAGTGCAGCGGCCCCCGCATAGCGGAAGATCGCGCGATAAAGTCCGAACACGACGAACAGCGGAAGCGCAAGGACGATCGAGGTGAGGGTTGGCCAGAGCATCGGGCCTAAGGGGTCGGCCCATTCGTTGGTTCGAAGGTAATAGGCGAGTTGAACGCTAAGCGCGCACAGGGCAGCATCTACCCCAAGAGCGATCGCCCGCTTCGCGGGTCTTGGAAGCGCGAGTACCTGTTCGGAAACTGAAACAGCGACCAACCGACCACCCCACCCATTGTCCGGCGCAGAGCCGATCTGACCGCCGGAAACGCCGTGCGGCCAATAGTTATTAAACCATGGATAGCCAAGCCGAATTGCGCCGATTCTCCCGATGAGACGCAAATGTCGCGACAGTGGCGGTGCCATGCCCCGGTGCGATCGGATGGCTTCGGTTCACCGCATTGCGCGACTGTAAAGTTCGATCGCGTGATGCGCCAGGTAGCGGTCGAGCACCGCCGTCCGCGCATTCTGTCCCCGCTGCTGCGCTTCGGCCAGCCCGTCGCGGCTGGCGAGCGAACGGACCAGATCCGCCAGATTTTCCGGATCCGGCCGATCGAGTACCCATCCCGAGTTTGCCGCCGTGATCTCGCGCACCAGTTCCGACGCGGGATGTGCAGAGGCGATGATCGGGACGCCCGCCGCCATCACATTGTACATCCGGCTGGGAACCGACAGCCCCAGCATGCCATCGACAAAGGAAATGATCGTGGCGTCACTCGCCGCGAGCATTTCGCGCAATCGCTCGCGCGGCTGGCGCGGAAGAAAGACGACGTTGCTTCGCCCGGTGGCGCCATCGTCAACCAGCCCCGCTTTCGCGCCCGTCCCCACGAACAGAAAGACGATGTCTTCCCGGTCCGCGAGAAGCCGGGCCGCATCGACCAGAAGCTGGAGATCATGCGTTCGTCCGAAATTGCCGGAAAACTGGACGATGAACTTGCCTTCGAGTCCATGTTCGGCGCGGAACGGGTTCGCATCGCGATCGATCGGCTGGATATCGTCGTCCGCCCAGTTGGGGATCACGAAAATCGGCCGCTCGGCGTTGCCGAGCTTCTCCTGAACGATCCGCTTCATGTCCTCGCCAAGGACGACGAAGGTATCGAACATCAGATAAGACGCCCGGAACAGGGAACTGAGTACGCGATAGGGCAGCGACCGGCGATCAACGGTTCCGGTCGCGGCCAGAACCTCGGGATAGACATCATGGACGAGCATGGTCGCCCGACATCGCCGGACCTTGGCCGCCAGTCCGATGACAAGCGGGACCGGCGGTGGGTTCGTCGCAGCGAGAATTCGATCGCCTTTCCTGAAATGGACAAGTGCGAAGAACAGAATCACGCAGGTGAAGGTCAGGGCGTTTATCAGGCGGGAAACCAGCCCGCCGCCGAACCTCGTCCCGCCTACCCGATAGATTCGGGTGCCGTTGCGCGATTCGCGCGCTGGCGCTTTCTGCCCGCTGACGAAATAGTCCGGCTGTCCGCACAGGAC
Organism: Sphingomonas sp.; assembly: GCF_019635455.1. Taxonomy (GTDB): domain Bacteria; phylum Pseudomonadota; class Alphaproteobacteria; order Sphingomonadales; family Sphingomonadaceae; genus Sphingomonas. The sequence continues at coordinate 194,164 of NZ_JAHBZJ010000006.1, forward strand.
GTGGACGTCGTAGTCCTTTGCCAGCCCTTCGGCAGTCTGGGTCAGCAAATGCGACGCCGTACCCTGTTCAGGAAAATAGAGTTCCGACACGCACCACAGGCGTGGACGCTCGCAGTTCATGTCAGGATTGTCCGCAGATCATATGACGATACGGACGACCTTGAACGCCTCCGCATGGTCGCAGCCATTCTGGCTGCCGCGGAACTTGGCGAGTGCCGTGCAGGCCTCGATTGAACGCGAAGGTGCCTCATGCACCTGTGAGGCATAGGCGTTCAGCGCGGCTTGCTTGCGATCGAGATGCGCGCTGATATCAACATAGAAATCCGGGATGAACGCGGGCTCGATGCCGCCGACATTCCAGTGCGTTTCCGACAGGGTTTCGTAGGCGAGGACGACCCGGGGCGCCGCAGCATGGACAGGCCGGCATGCAACGACCGACGCATCGAAAATGGTCCGGTGATCGATGTGGCGGTCGGGGAAGGGCAGCAGAACCCATTCGGGGTTTGTCGCCCGAACGAACTTGTTGATCGCCCCGTTGATCTCCGCCACCGGCCGCTGGTGAACATAGGTCGCGGGTATTTCGAGAAACTCGACGCGCTGCACGCCCAGGATCTCCAGCGCCTCTGTTGCCTCGCGGCGCGTGGTTTCAAACGCTTCGGGCTTGTACAGCGGCGGCAGGTGGCCGCTGACGATCAGCACCGAGACCTCGACCCCCTCGTCCGCAAAGCGCGCGATGGTCCCCCCCGCGCCCAGCGTCTCGTCATCGGGGTGCGGTGCGATTACGGTGAGGCGTTGAGGCTTTCCGATCACAGTGACAATGTCCTCAATTCAGGCAGCGGCACAATGATCTCGACGGGTCGGTCGAACGCGCCGCGCAGCTTGCCGATGATGTCGTCGGCGAAGTTCCAGGCGAAAATGACGATCACATCGGGTTCGGCGGTCGCCAGCGCCGCCGACGGCCGGATCGCAACCCCGGTGCCGGGCAGGTACCGGCCGGCCTTGTGAACATTATCTTCGACGACGAAGGACACCTGTTCACCGGTCAGACCCGCCATTTTCATGAGCAGGGTCGCCTTGGTTGGTGCGCCGTAGGCGATAATGGTCGCCCCGTTCGCCGCGTGTTTCCCCAGGATGTGGTGGAAATCGCGCATCTGGTCTTCGATACGCCGCTTCCAACCCTTCAGGAAGGCGTCATCATAGAGGACCGACTGCTTCTCTTCCGCCAGAAACGCCGCGGCTTGCGGATGAATCTCGCCGTCACCCGTCTTGCGCAGCAGCAGGCGGAGCGAGCCGCCCTGCACGCTGTTGACGCTGAGATCGATCACGTCGAACCCCAGTCCGGTCAGGTGCCGTACGAGTGGCGCGGCGTGATGATAGTCGAGATGTTCGTGATAGATGGTGTCAAAACACCCGGTTCGAAGAACCTCGCGGAAATAACCGATCTCGAACGCGAAATGACCGCCGTCCTTTAGCAGGGCATGGATGTTGCGGAACACTTCGGCAAGGTCATCGACATGCGCCAGCACATTGTGGCTGGTTACGAAGTCAGCCTGGCCGTGCCGATCGATGATCGTGGCGACGGCCCGCGCGTCGAAAAAGGCATTGATCGTCTCGACGCCATTTTCATTCGCGATTCTTGCGGCAAGCGACGCGGGATCGACGCCGCACACGGTGGCGCCACGCTCCTGAAACGCCTTCAGGCAGGTGCCGTCATTGGACCCGACATCGACGACCAGCGAGCCAGCGCCGACGCCGGCCATTTCCTTCGCCCATTCGGCATAGCCCGCAAAATGCTTGACGAAGCTTGAGCCGATGCCGCTCAGATAGGTGTAGTTGGTGGCATACAGCAAATCCGGTGCGACCGCGTGGCCGAGCTGAAAATGCCCGCAGGATTCACAACGGTCCAGAGCGAGCGGATATGAGGCCGCCGCCCTGGCCGCCGTTTGATCTTCCTGTAGGTTGTTCCCCAGCGGAACGTCGCCGAAGTCGACATAGCGCCGAAGCTCATCGGCGCCGCATAGGCGGCACGCGACGATTTTACGGACCGCGTCGCTCATCGGGCGTATGTGGCCAGCATTTCTTCCAGATTCTCATGCGTGATCAGTGCTTCGCGCACCGTATCCGCTTCATAGGTTTCCTGGTCGCGCGGGTATTTGCTGCTGACGACCATCACGGTCTTGACCGGGAAATAGGTGGCATGCACTTCCGTATCGGGGGTGAAGATATTGTCGCCGGCGCGAACCTTCAGATACTTGATCTCGCCGTCGTCAAGGTCGCGATAGAAATAGTCGATTTCACCTTCAAGGATATACATGAAGTGAAAATCCTTGTGGTGCCAGTGGTTCGACCGCAGGGCGCCGGGATTGCAGGTGATAATCGAAACGTTTTGGACCGTTTCATCGACGATCGAAAGGATGCTTCCACGTTCGTCGGCGTCGCGCTCGACATTCGGAAACAATGTGGACTTGCGCGGCAGCGACATCTGGAAACTCCTCTTGAAAGACCCCGGAAAAACCGACGTTCCGGCCGAAAAATGACGCGCGACCCTTAGAAGATTTCCCCTTCATTGCAAGGTGCAAAGGCCAGGGTTACCGGCGTTGAGCGATGCGTAATCGGGTGAGTTTTTCACCCAGTGCCTCAAGACATGCGGTAACGGCTTGCATCGAATCGAGGCGAGTGGCCTGGGTCTCGATCCAATGTTCCCGCGGGACGGCAAACATCTCCTCGAACGCATTGCCGTCGGTCACGGGCTCGCTTCCGATCATTCGGGTTCCGGGGCGTCCGTAGAAGATCGGGTGAAAGTCGATCGTCGTGCCGTCGTCGAGCCGGACATCGGCGCGATTGCGATATTCGGGTCCGACG
>NZ_JAHBZJ010000007.1 GCF_019635455.1 Sphingomonas sp.
TCCCCCCGCGTGTCCCTAGAGGCGGCTGCCCTGCTGTCTCCCTCTCTCGGGAGAAGACCGATGATCACGCTTGGGACTGATGGAGTCCGAAGCGATCATGGTCTAGCGCTCCGTCACTCTCGCGAAGGCCGGGGCTTTATTCGGCAACAAGGCTCGCGAAACCGCTAGTCCGAAGAGCGCGCCGATTACCTGTGCGACGAGGAAGCTGGCGACGTCATCGGGTCGGATGCCGGCGAATGTGTCGGTCAGGATGTGTGCCAGCGTGACGGCGGGATTGGCAAAGGAAGTGGAGGCGGTGAACCAATAGGCGGCGGTGATATAGAGCGCGACGCTCGCCGGCACCCATTGCGGCCTTGCCTTGATCGTGCCCAGGATCGTGAGCAGCAGGCCGAACGTCGCGACGCCTTCCGCTGCCCACTGGCCGACGCCCGAACGCAGTTTCTCCGAAAACTCAAGGATGGGCTGGTCGAACATCAAATGCGCGAGCCAGACGCCGAGGATACCGCCGACCAGTTGCGCGATCAGGTAAGCGAATGCGGCCCCGGTTCCGATCTCGCCTTTCAAGCGGAAGACCAGCGTCACGGCGGGGTTGAAATGCGCGCCCGAGATCGGCCCGAGCATGGTGATCAGGACGAACAGGATCGCGCCGGTAGCCAGCGTGTTGCCGAGCAGCGCAATGGCAACGTTACCGCCGGACAGATGCTCGGCCATGATGCCCGACCCGATCACCGTGGCGAACAGGAAGAGGCTGCCGACTGCTTCGGCGAATATCGCACGCGTAACGGGGGTCATGCAGCGTGCGCGGGGATACGATTGCCCGTCTCGTCGATGACCTGTTCGCCGTCCTCTTTGAAGAATGGCCCGCGCTGCGATGCCGGAAGGAGATCGAGGACTTCTTCCGAGGGGCGGCAGAGCTTCACGCCCAGCGGCGACACGACCAGCGGGCGGTTGATGAGGATCGGATGCGCCATCATGGCATCGATCAACGCCGCGTCGCCAAGGGCCGGATCGCCGAGGCCCAACTCGCCATAGGGCGTGCCTTTCTCGCGCAGAAGCGCGCGGGGAGTGATGCCCGCACGCTCGATCAGGCTTTCGAGCATCGCGCGCGACGGCGGCGTTTTGAGATACTCGACGACGTGCGGTTCGATACCGGCATTGCGGATCATCGCGAGCGTGTTGCGCGACGTGCCGCATTCGGGATTGTGATAAATGATCACATCGGTTGGCGTTTGCGCGCGCCCCGAAGCGCCCTCGCTTTGGCCGATGGCCTTAAGCGCCGCCCTGAGCGCGGCGCGATCCATCGTTTCCACTGGCAGCGCGATCAACTGTCCGATGCGCGCAGCCAGATAGCCATAGGCGCGCAGAAACGCTTCTTGCTTGCCGAGGCCATCGGCGGATGCCGGATCGTCGATGCCCCAATGCACGGTCAGCGGATGACCTGGCCATGCGGGGCAGATTTCGCCGGCGGCGTTGTCGCAGACGGTGACGACAAGATCGATCCGCGGCGCGTCGGCGGCCGCGAACTCGTCCCAGCTCTTAGAGCGGAAAGAAGCCGTGCCGTGGCCGAGCGATTGCAGGACCTCAAGCGCCACGGGGTTCACTTCACCGCGGGGAAAGCTGCCCGCCGAGAAAGCGCGGAAGCGTTCGCCGCCGAGGCGGTTCAAGATCGCCTCGGACAGGATCGAGCGCGCCGAGTTGGCGGTGCACAAAAACAGCACGTTGAAACTGGTGTCGCTCACGCGCAGCCCTCCGCCGCGCAGCGGCTATCCAGCACGAGCGCCGCCAGCGGCGCGCAGATTTCCGGCGACCCGCCGCAGCAATCCTGGAGCAGATATTGGAGCAGCTCGGTCATGTTCTCATAGCGCGCGGAATAGATGATCGACCGGCTCTCGCGCCGTTTGTCGATCAACCCCGCGTTGCTGAGAATGTTGAGATTGGAGGACAACGTGTTGGCCGGAAAATCGAGCCTGCGCGCAATCTCACCCGCCGCGATACCCTCACGACCGGCCTGCACCAACATGCGAAAGACACTCAATCTTCCCTCATGGGCGAGGGCCGATAGTGCCGCGACTGCGCTTTTTAGTTCCATGATTCGACCATACCGGAAATATCGTATTCATCAACGAGCGCCTTTGAGCTGAAGGCGCTCGCCGACGCACTTATTTTGACCGTTTGATGCGGAACTCTCCGCTGCCTCGATTATCGACCAAGGTGCAGTCGCCCTCGGCCGCGCCCTTGAAGGGGCAATCCCAACCAGCGCCGACGATCTTGATCGTAAGCCCGCGCTTGTTCGACTCGTAATGACAGGTGGCGCTCTGCATCCGGCCGTCGCGATAGACAGGGCGTGCCTTGTTGAGTTCGCGAAGCCCTGGATTGATGGCGCTTTCGACATCGCACCGTACATACCAAGTGCCTTCGCCCGAGGCGCTGATTTCAATCGGCGCGCCTGAACCCGTGGGTTCGGCAGCCTGTGCGGAAGCGGAAGCCACGAGCGCGGCCATAAGCGCAATTCTGATTTTCACCTGATCCTCCCACCGAATGGAGATGCATTGATTCGATATTTCTATGATAAAGGAAATATGGAATCATGAAAATTGAGATCGGTAGGTGATCAGAGACAGGTGTGAAGTTTGGACCGATCAGGCCCGGTCGCTGAGCCCCCGAATCGATGCGTTCGATCACCATGGAATTTGGGCTGAAAATCCGCCGAAAGCCGCACATTCTTCGCCACGCCATCCGGCGTTGCGAATTCCGCTGCTTCCGATACGCTTCCAGTTTCAGGAGGGGAGTTTGCCGCCCCTTGAAGGGGCGGCGCTAACCCATTGATCCGCCAGAGGGAATCTGGTGCTGCCGGTGAGGATTGAACTCACGACCTCAGCCTTACCAAGGATGCGCTCTACCACTGAGCTACGGCAGCACTCGGCGCGACCGAAGGCTCGGTCCCGCGCGGGAGCGGCCCTTTCGCGCGACACGCGCCTGTTGTCAAGGCGAAGCGGGGCGGTTTATCGCCGGACGCGATGAACGACGCCGACAAACATGCCCGCCGGGCCGCCGCGCTGCGCGCCAATCTGCGCAAGCGCAAGGAACAGGCGCGACGGGTGGATGCCGAACGCTCCGCCCCCGCGTCGCCCCCGCCCGACGAAACGGCGTGACGCGACGCTATCGCGCGAAGATCGGCCGGCACTTCCCCTCCAGCCATGCCCGCTCGTCGGGCGACAGCTGCGGCCCCAGGATTTCGAGCACCTGGGCGTGATAGGCGTCGAGCCATCGCCGCTCTTCCCCGGTCAGCAGCGCCGGTTCGATCAGGTCGCGTTCGATCGGGCAGAAGGTGAGCGTTTCAAAGCCCAGCATCGGCGATTCGGCGCCGGGAATCTCCTGATCGACCACCAGCACCAGATTCTCGATCCGGATGCCGAACTCACCCGCCTTGTAATAGCCCGGCTCGTTCGACAGGAACATGCCGGCGCGCAGCGGCTCGGCAGGGCCGCCGCCCGGATAATTGGGCGCGGCGATGCGCTGTGGCCCCTCATGCACCGCCAGATACGCGCCGACGCCATGGCCGGTGCCATGGCCATAGTCGCAGCCGACCTCCCATAGTGGTCGCCGCGCGAACGCGTCGATCTGGCCGCCGGTCGTCCCGGCGGGGAAGACCGCCGTCGCGATCGCGATATGCCCCTTGAGCACCCGGGTGAAGCGGTCGCGCATCTCCTCGCTCGGCTCGCCGACCGGGATGACGCGCGTCACATCGGTGGTGCCGTCGGCATATTGGCCGCCCGAATCGACCAGATAGAGCTGACCCAGCTCGATCGGCAGGCTCGACTGGGCGGTCACCTTGTAATGCGGGATCGCGCCATTGGGGCCGGTCGCGGAGATCGTGTCGAAGGACAGGTCCTTCAGCACGCCGGTCTCCTCACGAAACGCCTGTAGCCGGTCGGCGGCGGACAATTCGGTGACGCCGCCCCGCGGCATTTCCGCTTCCGCCCATTTCAGGAACCGGGCCAGCGCGGCGCCGTCGCGCGCCTGTGCCGCCCGGTGTCCGGCGATTTCGGCCTCATTCTTGATCGCCTTGGCCAGCACCACCGGATCGCGCAGCTTCAGCACCTTTGCCCCGCCCGCGTCGAGCGCGTCGAAGATCGCGGCGACCGCGCGTTCCGGGTCGGCGGCGACGCGCTTGCCGGAGAAGTGGGCCAGCGCGGGCGCGAAATCGGCACGGTCGCGCACCCGCACCGCATTGCCCAGATGCTGCGCCACGGCGTCGCCCACCTTGTCCCTGGCGACGAACAGGTCGGCGGTGCCGTCGGCATGGACGATGGCATAGGCGAGCGCGACCGGGGTGTGACTGACGTCCGCGCCGCGCACATTGAACGCCCAGGCGATCGAATCGAGTGCGGACAGCACCACCGCGTCGGCCTTGCGCTCCGCCAGCCAGTCGGCGATCTCCGCGCGCTTGGCGGCGCTCGTGCGGCCCGCCGCAGCGTCATCCTGCACGGTCAGCTGCGCGTCGGACGGCATCGGCCTGTCGCCCCACACCACGTCGATCGGGTTGCGCGTCACCGCGACCAGCTCCGCGCCCTTCTCCGCCAGCGCCTTCGTCGCCTCGACCACCCAGTCGCGGGTGTGCAGCCAGGGATCGTAACCGATCCGCCCGCCCTCGGGCGCATGCTTGCCCAGCCAGTCGGCGATGCTCACCTGAGGCACCGGCACATAGTCCCAATCGCTGCCATCGACCTGCTGGCGCACCTGCAACGTGTAGCGGCCGTCGGTGAAGATCGCCGCCTCTTGAGGCAGGACGACGGCGCTGCCCGCGCTGCCCTGAAACCCGGTGAGCCACGCCAGCCGTTGCGCATAATCGCCGACATATTCGCTCATATGCTCGTCGGTCAGCGGCACGACGAACCCGTCCAGCGCATCGCGCCTGAGCTGTTCGCGCAACGCCTTCAGGCGATCGGCATGGGTGGACATGGCTGGCAATCCTCGACTGTGAATGATGCCGATATGGGGCCGCGCGGGGCGGTCGCAACATGCCGGCACGCGCGGTTGGTGCCGCATCGCGCACGCTTTGAAAAGAGGCCGTGCGCGCGCCTGCGGCCGGTCCCTTAACGTCGCGCGCCGCTGTCCCATGGTGACACGCCGGCCAATCAGGGGGTGGTCAGCGGCATCTCAAATCCCGATCAGGGGTCGGATAGGGATGGCGACGATCGACCGGAGGTAGTTCGACATGCGGTTTTGGGCCTGGGCCTCGCGCACGGCGGCGCTTGGCGGGATCACGGTTGGCGCCGTGGCCGCCGGCGCGCTGTTGCCTGCGCCCGAACCCGCGCGCAGCCAGATGCGGGCCGATGCCGAGCCGACGGCGGGACTGGTCCCGATTCCCGATTTCTCCAGACCGGACGCACGCCCCGCTGCGCCCGCCGTCGCGCCCGCAGCGCAACCGGCGGCTCCAGCGCCCGCGCCCGCCCCGCGCGAGGGCGCATTCGTCGTCAAGCGCATCCTCGACATTCCCGGGCCGATCCGCTTCGGCGACTATTATTGGGATGCCGACGGCATTGCGACCAGCGGACAGCTGATCATCACCGTCGATCTGGAGGCGCAGACGATGTCGGTGTTCCGCGACGGGTATGAGATCGGCGCGACCGCGATCCTCTATGGCTTCGATGAAAAGCCGACGCCGCTCGGCACCTATCCGATCACCCAGAAAAAGGTGCATCACATCTCGACCATCTACGGCGCGCCGATGCCGTACATGATGCGCCTGACCAATGACGGCATCTCGATCCATGGGTCGGAGGTCGAGATGGGCCTCGCCACCCATGGCTGCATCGGCGTGCCGACCCCGTTCGCGAAGCTGTTGTTCGAACAGGCAAAGCTGGGCGACAAGGTCATCATCACCCGGGGCAAGCGGATCGGCGTCGGCAGCACGATCCTCCGCTAGCCTGGACCACGGGCCGGTCGCTCCGCGCGGCCGGCGCGGACGGCGATGCCCGTCGATCGATCCGGCCCGCCTATTCCGCGATGCGCAATGCCTTGCCCACCTGCCGTGCCTTTACCTGCGCCGGGGTGTAGGGAAAGCGGTTCCAGCGCTTCTGCGAATACATCCGCGTCTGGTCGCCATACCAGGGGGAGGCGGGGTCGGGCGACTGCGAATAGGTCAGCACCGTATCCGCGACTGGCCCGTCCGCATCGAACCCGACGATCTGGATATAGCTCGATCCGTGGCGCGGGGTGACGCCGCCCGGCGCGGGGACCGGGATCTGGACGTTCAGCACGCCCAGCTGCCCGTCGCCGCCATGGATCGGGATGCGCGCCTCGCCACGCTGCGCATATTGGACGTCGCCCCATGCGGCTTCCAGCGCGATGCCGGCCTTGCCCACCTCGTCCGCCGCCGCCTTCAGCGCGTCGGCAAGCTTCGTCGCGCGGTCGTCCGACACGCGTTCGATGCGCGGCGTGTTCAGCGGATCGCGGACGTCGAACTTGACGTCCCACAGGTCGGATATCGTCCGCGCCCGCGTCCAGAACCGGTCGAACAGCCACGCCCCCCGGCTGTTGAGATTATAGCGCCGGTCCCACCCGGCGAGCGCGTCGCACGGCGCCTTCAGATCGGCCCGCCCGGCGCAAATCCGCAGCATCGACGGCATCACCAGCTCGGCGGCGTAACTCTTGTTCCCCATCAGCATCGCGATGGCGCGTGCATGGCTGACCTTGTAGACGCGCAGCAGTGTCCCGGTTTCCAGGAACCCGGATCGGGTGCGCAGCGACAGCGGTTGCTCCGCCTCGCCAAGGATCGGCGAAAGCGGGGCATGCGGGTCGCCGGCGTTGCTGATCCAGTAGCTGTCGTTCATGTTGGCGACGTAATCGCGGCGCAGCTGAACCGCCTGGTCGCGCGCCGGCATCAGCCCCGGCACCGGGGTGCCTGCCGCAACGTCCCATGCACAGGCCGACCGCGACCCGTCGAGCAGCACCGCCGATTTCGCGATCACCGGCGACAGCGGGGTCGCGCACGCCTTGATCTTCGCCGCCGATACGTTCGGCACCGCCGTCACGTCGGCGTGCAGCACGTCGCCATTGCGGTCGGCGGCGATGGTGTTGACCCAGGGGATGCCCAGCGTCTCGCTCACCGCCGCGCGAATCTCGCCGACGTTGCGCGCGGTGGCGATACGCGCCCAGGTGCCTAGCCCGCGCTGGTTGCCGGCATTGGCGTCCTTTACCGTGAACGCCATCGCCCTGGTCCAGTTCGCCATCGCCTGGGGCAGCACGATCACCGATCCGAACCGCGTCGAATAGAGCGTGCGCTCGACCGGTGCCGCGCCGCCGGGCATCGGCACCCGCACCGTCTTTGCGATCATCTTTTCCGGCTTGCCATCGACCAGATAGCTGGTCGGATCCCCGGGATCGAGCGTCAGCTGGTACAGGGTGAAATGCCGCGCGGCAGTGACGGTGTGTGTCCAGGCGACATCATGGTTGAACCCCAGGGTGGGGAAGGGCGATCCGGCGATCCCGACGCCGGCCGCGTCGATCACGCCGGGGATGGTGACGTGCATCTCCCAGAACCGGCTCGGTCCGTTCCACGGAAAATGCGGATTGCCGATCACGAGGCCGCGTCCGCCGATCGCGGTCTCGCCACCGAACGCCCATCCGTTGCTCGCAATCTCGAGGCGAGACAGGTCGGGCAGCACCGCGCGGTTCAGCGCCGCCGCCCGGGGCGTGCCGGGCGGTGCCGCATTGGCGATCGCCGGCGCGAAGTTGAGCGAGCTGGCGAGCAGCATCTGCTTTTCGTTGAGGCGCAGCATGTCGTCGGTGGTGATCGGCCGCACCCATGGCTTGCCCCGGCACGCTTCCGGGACGCCCGCCGGACCGATCTGGCGCAGCCAGCGATTATAGCCGGCGACATAGCCCTGGGTGACCTCCAGCGCCGGCCGCCCCTGATTGCGCGCGCCGCGCCGCAATGCCGCCAGGTCGATCGCGCTGCGGAAGAAGATGTCGGACGTCAGGTTATCGACGGTCTGAAACCCCAGCGTCGCGCTCTCCTTCGGCCCGAAATAGAGCGAGCGTTCGCCCGCCACCGTCGCGAATTCCTCCGCGATCATGCACAGATTGTCCTGCGCATAGGCATAGCCGACGCCATAGCCGATCCCGCGCCAGTCCTTTGCGGTCACGTGCGGGATGCCATGTTCGGTGCGCACGATCGTCGCGTCATAGCGTTTCGCCTGCGCGCTGCCGGCGCCCGCGCCCGCAATCGCGATCCCCCCCGCGACCAACAGCATCATCCGCATCGACTCTCTCCCTCTGCGCGCACCATGGCGCACGGTTGACGTAACCGGCAACCCCATTGCCGCCCCGCCGCGCGGCTTTTAGGAAGCGGCGCGATGACCGATCTCACCCCCCCCGTCGCCGCCACGCGCGCGCATTCGTTCGAACGCCATGGCGTACGTGTCGAGGATCCCTGGCACTGGCTGCGCGATCCCGGCTATCCGAACGTCACCGACAAGGATGTCCTGGCCTATCTGGAGGCCGAAAACGCCTATTACGAAACGGTGATGGCGCCGCTCAAGCCGCTCGCCGACACGCTGTTCGCGGAGATGCGCGGCCGCATCAAGGAGGATGAGGCGACCGTCCCGCAACGTGATGGCGATTATCTCTACTGGACCGATTTCGAACAGGGCGGGGAGTATCGCCGCTGGTGGCGGCGGCCGGTTGCCGGTGGCGATGACCAGCTGATCCTGGATGAACCCGCGCTGGCGGCGGGCAAGGACTATTTCCGGCTCGGCGGCTTTTCGGTCTCCAATAACGGGCGGCTGCTCGCCTATGCCTATGACGACAATGGCTCGGAGCGCTTCCTGCTCAGGGTCAAGGATCTCGACACCGGCGCACACCTGCCCGACGAAATTCCCGGCACGCTTTCCGACATCGTCTGGATCGCCGACGATTCGGGCTTTCTCTACGGCACCGCCAACGACCAGTGGCGCACGGACAATGCCCGGTTCCACCGGCTCGGCGAGCCGGTCGAGCAGGACGCGGAACTCTATCACGAGGATGACGAGGGCTATCGCGTCGCGGTCGGCGAGACCCAGTCGCGCAAGTGGATCACCGTCTCGACCGGCGATCACACCACGAGCGAGGTGCGCCTGCTCCCCGCCGACAACCCCTTCGCCGACTTCATCCTTGTCGCGCCGCGCAAGGAGGGGCGCGAATATGATGTCGAGGAGCATGACGGCACGCTCTTCATCCACACCAACGACACCCACACCAACTGGCGGCTATGCACCGCCAGCATCGACGCGCCGGGCGAGTGGGCCGAACGGATCGCGCCCTCGGCCGATTTCTACATGACCGGCGTCACCACCTTCGCCGATTTCTTCGTGGTCGAGGGGCGCGAGGCCGGTCTCGATCAGATCGAACTCCATCGCTACGGCGGCGGCGCGCCGACCCGGATCGCGTTCCCTGAGGCAAGCTATGTCGCCAGCCTGGGCGACAATCCCGAATATGCCATGGATCGCCTGCGCATCGGCTATGAATCGATGGTCACGCCCGGCACCGTCTATGATTATCACGTCGCGGGCGGGAACCTCGAAGTGCGCAAGGTCCAGGAAATTCCATCGGGCTATGACGGGAGCAGATACGCGACCGAACGGCTGCACATCGCCGCGCGCGACGGCACCGACATTCCCTGTTCGATCGTCTATCCAAAGGACTTCCCGCGCGACGGATCCGGGAAGGTCTATCTCTATGCCTATGGCGCCTATGGCTATGCCATCCCGCCCGGCTTCTCGACGGCGCGGATGTCGTTCCTCGATCGCGGCGTCGCCTTCGCGATCGCGCATATCCGGGGCGGCGACGATCTTGGCCAGCAATGGTATCTCGACGGCAAGCTGGAGAAGCGCGCCAACAGCTTCAACGATTTCGTCGATGTGGCCCGGGGGTTGATCGAACGCGGCTATACGCATCGGGGCGGCCTGGCGATCGCCGGGCGCAGCGCGGGCGGTGAGCTGATGGGCGCGGTGATCAACTCCGACCCCGACCTGTGGGGCGTGGTCGTCGCCGATGTGCCATTTGTCGATGTGCTCAACACGATGCTCGACGACAGCCTGCCGCTGACCCCGGGCGAATGGCCCGAATGGGGAAATCCGATCACCGACAAGGCGGCGTTCGATCTGATCCGGGGCTATTCCCCCTATGACAATGTCCGCCCGCAGGACTATCCGCCGCTGTATATTTCCGGCGGCCTCAACGATCCGCGCGTCACCTATTGGGAGCCGGCGAAATGGGCCGCAAAGCTCCGCGCGACCAAGACCGACGACAATATCCTTGTCCTCAAGACCAATATGGGCGCGGGCCATGGCGGCAAGTCGGGCCGTTGGGAGAGCCTGCGCGAAGCGGCGGAGGAGAATGCCTTCATCCTCTGGCAACTCGGTGTCGAAAAGGCGGCCTGACGCGCACGGGCGAGCGCAGGCAGCCTTTGCACCGACGGACTGAGGGACGGCTATCGGCTGGCTGGCGGCCAGGTTGGCGTGCATCGCGAAGGTGGCACATCACCTGCCCCTGCCCCTGCCCCTGCCCCTGCCCCTGCCCCTGCCACCGCCAGCGCTTCAACCCCCGAATGCCGATCCGCCTAGGGACGCTCCGCCGGACGCGCGATCAGTCGCGTGCGGCGGTGGCACTGGTGACAAAAGGCATAGTCGAACAGCTCGTTCAGCACCCATGTCTGTGTCGCGATATCCCATGCCGCCCAGGCCTCACGCGTGACGCGTTCGCTTTCGCAACTTGCGCATATCATGATGACCGGCTCGCTCATTCCTCTTCCCTAGCCGGGTCCGGTGCCGGATCGGCGCCGATCCGATCCGGAATGGACGCGGTTCCCATTGCTCCGGATCGGCGGCATGCCGGTCCGAACCCGATGCGCCGGGAAAGGATTTGGTGACCTCGACGCCCTAGGCTCGCCTCCATCAGGAGGCGAGCCGATGAAGCACCCGCTCGACATGCACCGCAGCCGCCGGATGTGGCGGGACTGGGATCGCCATCAGGCGCCGCTTCGCCTCCGTGGGGATCGCACCCGTCGCCGTCGCTTTGGTCCGCGCCGTCTCGCCGCAACCGCGCTCGCGTTGCTGACCGCCATACTCGCCTGGTCGCTCCTGCCCCAATCGGACGCTGCGCCCGCCGCTTCGGGCGCATCGGGGACGCGGGCGTTGTTCACCACCTGCCACATCGGCGGCGGGCGTGACTGTGTGGTTGATGGCGACACTTTCTGGATGGGTGGCGTAAAGATCCGCATCGCCGATATCGACACGCCCGAAACGCATCCCTCGCGCTGCGCGCGGGAGGCGGCGCTGGGGCAGGCGGCCACCCGTCGGCTGCGGGCGCTGCTCAATTCCGGTCCGGTCGCCCTTACGCCGATCGAACGCGCGTTCGATCGCTATGGTCGCCGGCTCGCGCTGGTGTCGGTGGCGGGGCAACCGGTGGGCGAGACGCTGGTGGCGGAAGGATTGGCACGGCGCTATCATGGGGGTCGCCGCGCGGGCTGGTGCGACTGACGCGCCGCAGCGGCGCAGGAGAATGAAGATGCTGGTCGCCGCGCTTGCCCTGATGCTCCAGACGGCGACCGCGCCGGCGCCGGCACCTGCGCCATCCCCCGCGCCAGAGGCGGCCCGGCTGGGCCGCGAACTTGCCGCCACCGGCCCCCTTGCCACGGTGCTGCCGATGATCGCCGAAAAGGAGACCGGGGAGATGCTGGCCGACCATTCGGACTGGAGCGAAGCGGATCGGGCCGCGTTCCGCGCCACCGCACGGCGCGTCTATGCCGATGGCCGCGACCGCCTGATCGCCGCGATCGGCGCGGGCTATGCGAAGCGGTTGTCGGTCGCCGACCTGAAGACCCTCCTCGCTGCCGCCCGGAGCAAGGCGGCCGGCCGTCGCCGCGCGGTCGAACCGATGGTCATCGCCGAGGCGATGCAGAGCCTGGGGCAGCTCGATTTCAAGGGCGATGTCCGCAAGGCATGGTGCGCGGCGGGTGGCCGGGACTGCCCGCTGAACTAGCGCGCGAAAGGGCGGAAGCGGCGACCGCGACGCTGTCCGCGCGGTGCAACTCCCGCCCTCCCGATCCCGTCATGGGACCGGTCGGTATCGATCGCGGCGATCAGCGCGGCGTCAGCATCGCCACTTCGCCATCCTCGACGATCACCTGGCCGCGCGGAATCATGATCCCGCGTTCGGCCATCTCCTTGCGGAAATCCTTTTTCGCGTCGGCCACTTCGGCCTCATATTCGGCGACCGCGTCGATCCGGTCGCCCTCGTCATGCGCGCGGGCCAGATCGCTCTTCAGCTCGCGTTTCGCCTCGCTGATCGCCGTCTTCATGTCGAGATAGTGGGAATTGCTGTCGGTGAAGACCTCGTCCGGGGCCAGCTTTTTCGCCATTGCCGGGGTCGCGATCATGGCCAGCGCCGTCGCGATCATCAGGGGGGTACGCATCAAATTTCTCCTCATGTCACCATGAACCTGGCGAGAAGAACGACCGTCCCGCCGCGTCGGTTTCGCCGGGAGAACGGGTGACTCGCGCGCATACGTCCGGTGGCTCGGGGCGAACCGTGGCGTGAAAGCGACGGGCGGAAAGCGCCGCGCCGCCGCCTGGCCGCCGGGGCTTCATCGGGCGTTCATCGCACCGCCACATTTCGGCCGGTACGCGCGGCCTCCCGGTCCCTCAGTCGCGGGTGATCGTCACATGCATCGCGTGCTCGCCCGGCTCCGCCGCACCGACGCGATAGCCCAGCGCGGGAAGGTCGATGCCGGTCAACAGCGCTTCGCCCGCGCCCAGCAGAACCGGCGATATCGCCAGATGCAGCGCGTCGATCGCGCCGGTGGTGAGGTAATGGCGCACCGTCGCCACGCCGCCGCCGATCCGCACGTCGCGCCCGCCCGCCGCCACGCGCGCCTGCGCCAGCGCCGCATCCGGTCCGTCGGTGACGAAATGGAACACCGTTCCGCCCTTCATTTCCAGCGGCGGGCGGGGATAGTGGGTCAGCACGAATACCGGGCAGCGATAGGGCGGCTCGTCGCCCCACCATCCCTGCCACGCGAAATCGGGCCAGTCGCCGCGCACCGGGCCGAACATGTTCCGGCCCATCACCCAGGCGCCGACGCCGGCCATCGACGCCTGCGCGAAGCGCTGGTCCACCCCGTCGCTGCCCCCCGCCTGCCCGGTCATCGCGTGGAACACGCGCGTGTGTTTGAGCCACGCGTGCAGCGCCGCGCTGCCCCGCCCCATCGGATGCGCCAGATCCTGGTGCGGCCCCGCGCCGAACCCGTCGATCGAGACGGTAAAGCCGCTCACCCGTGTCTTGCCGTTGCCGCGCTCCATGCCGCGTCTCCCGTTTCGTCCTGCGGTCAGGCGGTGGCGGCGACCTGATAGAGGAAATCGACGAAGCCGAATGCGGCCTCGTCCATTCCCATCACCTTGGGGTTGCTGCTCTCGATCACGAAATATTCATTGGGGGCGTGTGCGCCGCTACCATGGCCGAACCCGAACTGGCCGGCGGGCAGGTTCAGCGGCGGTCCGGTAAAGATCACGCCGGGCCAGCTGCCCGCCAGTCGCGGATACAGCGTCGCCGGCACGCCCAGCCGCTCGCACGTCGCCAGCTCGGCACGGATCAGCGCGCTGTTCTCGTCGGTCTGGGTCGGTCCGTATCCGCCGGTCACGTTGATCTCGACATCGCCGAACCCGCGCCGGTCGAGATGCGCGCGCAGCTTGGCGATCGTATCGTCCCTGGTCATGTCCGGCACCAGCCGCATCTCGATCTTGGCGGTGGCGCGGCCGGGCAGGATGGTCTTGCCGCCCGGTCCCATATAGCCCGACAGCAATCCCTGAATGTTCACCGTCGGCACCTGGGCCAGCCGGATCAGCGACTCTTCCCAGCTCATATCGTCGATCCACCGCTCGACCCCCAGCGCCTTCTTGGCGTCCGCCTCGCTGCTGTTCTTCGCGGTCATCGCGATCAGCTGCTTCTGCCGCGCGGTCAGCGGCGCGACCTCGTCCTGGATGCCGTCGATCGTGACGGTGTTGCCGTCCTTCGAGACCAGCGTCGACAGCGCCGCGACCAGCCGCCAGGGCGGGCTGTCCACCCGCGCCTTTTCGCTCGAATGGATGTCGCCCTTTGGCCCGCGCCCCCATTTCTCGCCCGACACGGTCAGCTCGAACTCGACCGCGCCCTTCGCGCCCAGCGCCAGCGTCACGCCGCCGGTCGCCGGACTCTGCCAGCTGGTCGGGATGATGACGCCCACCGTTTTCTTCAGCGCGGCCGCCACCTTGGGTGTGGTCACGATCTCGTGAAAATGCGGGGAGGCGATCTCTTCCTCGCCCTCGGCCACCAGCACCAGGTTGACCGGCAGCTTGCGCCCGGCCGCGCGCATCGCGTGCAGCGCCGCCAGGAACGTCGCCTCCGGCCCCTTCTGGTTCACCGCGCCGCGCCCGACGATCACCTTGCCGAATCCCGGCTTGTCGACCAGCTGCGCCTCCAGCGGCGGGTGCGACCATTCGGCGGGGTCGAACTGCTTGACGTCATACATGAAATAGATGCCGAGCGTCTTTTTCGCACCCGCGTCCAGCGTGGCGAACACCCCCGGCTTGCCGCTGGACGGGATGATTTCGGCATGTTGAAAGCCGGCGTCCAGCACCAGCTGCTTCATATAGTCCGGCCCCTGCGGATATCCGCGATCCTCCGCCGCGATCGACGGCAGGCGGATCCACTCCTGCAATCGCCTGACCGCCGCGTCATGGCCGGCGGCGATGGCCTTCTTCACATCCGCGAACCCATCCTTGGCCAGCGCCGCGCCCGGCGCCGCCAGCGCGGTTCCCGCCGCCGCCGCCTTCAGCATCGCCCGCCGCCCGATCGCGCGTCCCGTATCGTCCATCGTGCCGTCCCCTGTCGCCGTTCGCTGGCGGTCAGCCTAGCGCAGCGGGCGCGGACGGCAATGGGGCGATGGCCGCCTTCAGCGCCCGCGCCGCGCGCTCGTCACGCTGCGCAGCGCCTCGACCTGGCGTTGCAGGCCCTCGCGTTCCGATTCGCTGAGGCCGTCGCGCGCCAGCCGTGCCTCGACCGCCGCGATGCGGCGCTCCTCGCGCCGCAATTGCCGCGCCTCGCTGCGGGAGAGCTGACCCGCCTTGCGCCCGTTGCGAATCGACCGATCGACCTGGCGCAGGTCGGGACCGACGCCGGGCAGCGCGGGGCGCGGCATCGACCAGCCCGCATTGCTTCCCGCCGGGTCGCGGATCTGCGCCGTCGCAGGGGCCGCCCCCGCCAGGGCAGGTGACAGTGCCAGTGCCGTGATCGCCGCAATTCGCATCGTCGTTCCCCTTGCTTCGGCGGCGCGGCGCGCCGTCTGCGGAACTGTGGCTCACGGTTGCTTTCGCGTTGCTGACCGGATGCCGGTGCGATCGGCCGCGAACTCCCCGGCCGGAAATCTGTGCCGGAAATCTGTGCCAGAAATCTGTGGATGAATCGGTGGACGGAAAAATATCGATGTTCGCCAAGCGTTCGCTTGCAATCCGAAAACCCTAGGAAGGTCCGCGCGTCGCGGCCCGCAGGTCGTTCCCTGGCGTCGGCGAACCGAGTCAAACCAGCGACGAACCGAGTCATTCATTTGTAATTTACCGTATTGCCTCCCGGGCCGAACTGACACAATCTGTAGTGGTCACTAAGGGGGACAAGCCCAAGCACTGGTGGAACGCCGCCTGCGATGCCATATCGCGGATCGGTCGCGCCGTGCCTGGCCGGGGGCGATGGACACTTTTTGTTCTCACGCCCGCGTGCGTGCGATGATAGCATCGCCGGCTTCTCCCGAGTCGTGATCGGACGGGCAGGGGGAACGATCAGTGATGGATTTTCGAGACAGCCAGGAATCGAGCGTGAGTGAAACCGTAACCGACACCGCAGACCTCGTCGCAGACGCCAAGCCGGGCGCGGCGCAGGCGCCCGCCGCCGCCGAAAAGCCGGCCAAGGCGAAGAAGCGCGATTCGAAGGCGGTGAACCCGCGGCCCTATCCGGTCGAGGTCGATCATTCGCGCGACGCGCTGCTCACCGAATTCGGCAAGGAGACGCTGAAGGACCGTTATCTGCTTCCCGGCGAGACGTTCCAGGACCTGTTCGTGCGCGTCGCTTCGGCCTATGCCGACGATGCCGCGCATGCGCAGCGCATCTACGACTATGTGTCGAAACTGTGGTTCATGCCGGCGACGCCGGTCCTCTCGAACGGCGGCACCGGGCGCGGTCTGCCGATCAGCTGTTTCCTCAACTCGGTGCCGGACAGCCTCGACGGCATCGTCGATACCTGGAACGAGAATGTGTGGCTCGCCTCGCGCGGCGGCGGCATCGGCACCTATTGGGGCAATGTGCGCGGCATCGGCGAACCGGTCGGTCTCAATGGCAAGACCAGCGGCATCATTCCGTTCGTGCGCGTGATGGACAGCCTGACGCTGGCGATTTCGCAGGGGTCGCTGCGGCGCGGCTCGGCCGCCTGCTATCTCGACATCTCGCATCCGGAGATCGAGGAATTCCTCGAAATCCGCAAACCCTCGGGCGACTTCAACCGCAAGGCGCTGAACCTCCATCATGGCGTCCTCATCCCCGACGCGTTCATGGAGGCGGTGCGCGACGGCGCCGAATGGACGCTGCGCAGCCCCAAGGACGGGTCGGAGCGCGGCAAGGTCGATGCGCGGGCGCTGTTCCAGAAGCTGGTCGAAACCCGCCTTGCGACCGGTGAGCCGTACATCGTGTTCGCCGATCATGTGAACAACAACATGCCCAAGCATCATCGCGATCTGGGGCTCAAGGTATCGACCTCGAACCTGTGTTCGGAGATCACCCTGCCCACCGGCAAGGATCATCTGGGCAATGAGCGCACGGCGGTGTGCTGTCTCTCGTCGCTGAACCTCGAAACCTGGGACGAGTGGAAGGGGCATAAGGGCTTTATCGAGGATGTGATGCGCTTCCTCGACAACGTCCTTCAGGACTATATCGACCGCGCCGAGCCGGGCATGGAAAAGGCCGCCTATTCCGCCGCGCGCGAACGCTCGGTCGGCCTTGGCGTCATGGGCTATCACTCGTTCCTCCAGGCGCGGGGCCTGCCGTTCGAGGGCGCGATGGCCAAGGCGCTGAACCTCAACATCTTCAAGCACATCAACGCGCAGGTGAACGAGGCGTCGATGCAGCTCGCGGTCGAGCGCGGCCCGTGTCCCGACGCCGCCGACATGGGGGTGATGGAGCGTTTCAGCTGCAAGATGGCGATCGCGCCGACCGCGTCGATCAGCATCATCTGCGGCGGCACCTCGGCGTGCATCGAGCCGATCCCGGCGAACATCTACACCCACAAGACGCTTTCGGGCAGCTTCGTGGTCCGCAACCCCTATCTCGAGAAGATCCTGATCGAGAAGTCGAAGAATTCCGACGCGGTGTGGAATTCGATCCTCGAACATGGCGGCAGCGTCCAGCATCTCGACTTCCTCAGCCAGGAGGAAAAGGATTGCTACAAGACCAGCTTCGAGATCGATCAGCGCTGGCTGCTCGAACTTGCCGCCGATCGCACGCCCTATATCGACCAGTCGGCCTCGCTGAACCTGTTCATCCCGGCCGATGTCGAGAAGTGGGACCTGCTGATGCTCCACTTCCGCGCATGGGAACTGGGCATCAAGTCGCTCTATTACCTCCGCTCGAAATCGGTGCAGCGCGCCGGCTTCGCGGGCGGGGTTGAGGCGGACAACACGATCGAAAAGCCGCAGTTCAACCTGGGTGAGAGCACCGATTACGATGAGTGCCTTGCTTGCCAGTAATCCTTTGAGCCGCCGCGATGGCTCTCCCGCCGGACTGGCGTGTGCGTCGCGACCGGCATCACCGGCGCATGCTCGTGCTCGTCTGGAGCGTGTTCGGCCTGTGGCTGGTCGTGACGTTTTTCGTCGCGATCCATCCGCTGGTCGATCCGGCGATGCCGCAAGTGGGCCGGCTCAAGATCCTGGCGGCGCTCCCGCTCAGCTATCGGTTGCTGTCGGGCGGGTGGTATGCGTGGCTGTTGTTCGCGGCCTTATGGTTGGTGCCGGCCGGCGTGCCGCTGTTCCTTGTCGTCATGAGCCGGGTGGGCCGCGAACGCGAACGCAGGCGCCGCCGCCTGCGCGATCGCGAACGGCGCGCGCAAAAACGGGGCGGGCGACTGGCGGCGCAATCTTCCCCTCCCGTGACGGAAGGGGGAGGTTGACCTCACTTTTCCTCGATGAACATGAACGCGTTCGCCGCGGTGGCGCTCAACCGCACCTTGTCGCCTTCGACATCGGCGATCAGCCCGATCGAGACATAGTGATGATGCCCTTCATGGCTGCCCGTCGCGCCCTCGATCTGCGCGCCGCTATCGGCCTTGGTCAGCTTGATGCGGTCGCCCTCGATCTTATCGACGGTACCCAGGTGGACGCCATCGGCGCCGATGACTTCCATATGTTCGCGGATGTTGCTGGTGTCGGTCACGTCGCGTCTCCTCATGCGTTTCATGTCCCACAACGCCCGCGCGGGCCATTCGATGCAGGAGAATGCCGATGAAGTTTCGCAGCCTCGCCGCCATCCCGGCGCTCGCCATGCTCGCCGCGTGCGCGCAACAGGTATCGACCGCGGTTCAGCCCGGCGCGCCCGGCTTCCTGCTCGGCCTGTGGCACGGCTTCATCTTTCCGGTCGCCTGGGTGCTCTCGCTCTTCGTCCCCGATGTCGCGGTCTATGCGGTTCCCAACAATGGCGGCTGGTATGATTTCGGCTTTTTCCTCGGCATCGTCGTGTTCGGCGTCGGATCGTGGCGCGGCAAGAAGGTGATCGTGCGCGAAAAGGTCGTGAGGGTACCCGATTGACCCGCGCGCTCGCCATTCAGGCCGGGATCGGCCTCGCGTCGGGCGCCGCCGGCGTTGCGCTGCTCCGCCGCCCCGCCGCGACGGTGGAGGCGCGCTATGCCGCGCGCATCGCCGGCATGATGCTGGTCGCGCTCTGCCTCTTCCTCACCGGCTTCGCGCTGGTGTTCGCCCTTTCACTCTGATCAACGCCCAAGGACCCGTCCCATGCCTCTTCTCGAAGCCCGCAAGACCTACAAGCCGTTCGAATATCCCTGGGCGTATGAGTTTTGGAAGCGCCAGCAGCAGGTCCACTGGCTGCCCGAGGAAGTGCCGCTGGGCGAGGATTGCCGCGACTGGGCGCAGAAACTCACCGACCATGAACGCAATTTGCTGACGCAGATCTTCCGCTTCTTCACCCAGGCGGATGTCGAGGTGCAGGATTGCTACCACGAAAAATATGGCCGCGTGTTCAAGCCGACCGAGATCAAGATGATGCTCGCCGCCTTCTCGAACATGGAAACGGTGCATATCGCCGCCTATTCGCACCTGCTCGACACGATCGGCATGCCCGAAAGCGAATATGGCATGTTCCTCGAATATAGCGAGATGAAGGACAAGCACGATTACCTTCAGCGCTTCGGGGTCGAAACGGACGAGGATATCGCGAAGACGCTCGCCATGTTCGGCGGCTTTACCGAGGGGCTTCAGCTCTTCGCCAGCTTCGCGATGCTGATGAACTTCCCGCGCTTCAACAAGATGAAGGGCATGGGCCAGATCGTCAGCTGGTCGGTCCGCGACGAAAGCCTGCATTGCGAAGGCATCACCCGCCTGTTCCACGCCTTCGTCAAGGAACGCCAGTGCCTGACCAAGGCGGTGAAGGACGACATCATGGACGTGTGCCAGACGACCGTCCGGCTCGAGGACGCGTTCATCGACCTCGCCTTCGAACAGGGGCCGGTCCCCGGCATGACGCCCAAGGAAATCAAGAAGTATATCCGCTTCATCGCCGACTGGCGCCTCAACCAGCTCGGCCTGAAGCCGATCTACATGATCGACGAACACCCGCTCCCCTGGCTCACCCCGCTGCTCAACGGCGTCGAGCACGCCAACTTCTTCGAAACCCGCGCGACGGAGTATTCGAAGGGCGCGACCAAGGGGAACTGGAACGAGGTGTGGGACAGTTTCGACAAGCGGCAGAAGGCGAAGGCCGGCCCGGCGGCGAACGAGGATGCGGCCGAGGGTGGGTTGTTTGATGGGACGGTCGCGGCGGAATGACATGACCGACGAGGAAATTTACACGCTAAGGTCTCGCGAATGGGCTGCTGGTCGCTATCGGAGAGCGGGTCATCTTCGTTTTGCCCGACGCGTAGAACGCGGCTTGGAAGATAACTGCTCTCAAATGCGCCTCGCCCGGTTTTTTGTCGAACCGTCAGACCCCCATGGACCCGAGTTTATCTTCTCTTGGAGCGAGCTGACAGCATTCACGGCAGCGAGATCTCTCACCTAGTCAAGGATGTTGCTTCGCCTCCCGGTGGACCCCGGCACGGGGCCGGGGTGACGCAGGGAGGGGAGGGCGCGCTGCGCACCACTGCCCCCAACGTCACCCCGGACTTGTTCCGGGGGCTACCGGTGCCACAGCCACCGCCGTCGGGGGGAGCATAGGCCCGCGCCATTCGCACCGAACCGGACACGACCAGGTCGGGCCAGGCGCGAGACCGCGCATGCTCCCCCATGGCCCCCTCACCGCCAGTAATCGCGCCGCATCATTCCGTCGAAACCGGCCGGAGCGAAGACAGCATGCCTTGAACCGCCGGCCCGATCCGCACGGACACGGATCGTTGCGGCCCAGCCGCTCGAGCAGTTCGACCTCGCCCCCGCGCACGGTACGCAGGCCGCGCTTGACCCGGGTTTCGGATGGATAGCCCCTACGCCGCTTCGCGCTGCGCTCGAAACCGGGGCGCGTCGTCCTGGTGTCGCATGATTGCCTCCTCTTGCGTTGAATGTTCGGTCGCCCCGACGCGGCGGCTCAGTGCCACCGGGTCGGGGTCGCGTCATCGGGCTTGGCGATGATCTGCCAGTCGTCGCGGTACAGGATCGTGCCGGGCCGATCGGTCCGGTGGCGCGTCACCCACACGCCCAGTTCGGTCAGCAACGCCGCCAGCACATGCGCGTGCGCGATCATCGCCCGCGCGTCGTCGCGGAACCAGCAGATGCCGTCGGCCCGCCAGCACCGTTTCGACCGGACGCAGAACGCGCGCCGGCGCGGCACCGGCAGTTCGCGCTCGAACCACTCGATCTCATGACCAATCGCGCGCGCGATGCCATCCGGCGTCGCCGCGTCGCTCAAATGGGAATAGGCCGGGCCAAACAGGCCGCGGTCGACGCCGCGGCGGACTTCCCACCCCGGCGCCATGAAGCGCAGATACATGAATTTGCTCCCCCGCGCGGGCGCGCGGGCCGATCGATCGATGTCGGAAAGCGAAGGCCGGCGGCGTGCGCCGGCGCGCTACACAGCCGTGGCTGGCCGCGATGCCGCTGGACGCGCGTGTGCGTGCGTGAACATGGGCGCCCTCCCCGGCAAATCGGTCCGGACCATCCGGACGAGTGCGTCGCCTCTAGCGCCGGTGCGCGCGAAGGTAAAGACATCCCCCGACGCGCGCATGTTGCGGAACCGCGCTGTACGCACGGGGCCTCCGTGGAAACGTCACGTCGTGCCGGGGACGCCCCTCTCCGCGCGCTCACGTCGCCGCGCGAACCGAAAGAGCGCGCGCAAAAAATCGCCCGGACCGCTCACACGGCCGGGCGATCTGAAACTCGGTACCGGAAACCCGGGATCAGCCGTCGTAGTCGGCGCCCAGATTCTGGTTGCGCGGCGGGGCGGCGGCGGTCAGGCGCAGCGCTTCGGCCGATGCGGCCAGGCTGCCGATTTCGTCCGGCGCTTCCTCGTCGTCGATCTGCACCTTTTGCAGGCTGCCGACCAGCGACTCTTCCAGATGGGTGGGGCGCACGGTCTCTTCGGCGATCTCGCGCAGCGCGACGACCGGGTTCTTGTCGCGGTCGCGGTCGATGGTCAGCTCCGCGCCGCCTGAAATCTGCCGGGCGCGCTGGGCTGCCAGCAGCACCAGATCGAACCGGTTGGATACCTTGTCGACGCAATCCTCGACGGTGACGCGCGCCATGAAACGCTTCCTTCTAACGCAAAGCTGCGGGAAAGCGGGCCAGATAGGGGAGGCGACCTGCGGAGTCAAGAAAATCGGGCGTTTGGCAGGCCGGGATTGGCATCCCGTCCGCGTGCGGCACCAGCCCGCTCCCCCACCCGGCCACCCATCAATATACTCGTTTGGGTGGCCGGGTGGGGGGGCGGGCTGGTGCCGCAAACTCAAACGCGCGGCCGGGCGGCAGAGTGGGCGGAGCAGCAACAGGCCGCGACGGCGCGGCGCATCGCGGGACAGGCTGCGCAGGGCGCAGCGGCGCAGCGGAAAAGGAGGCTGGCATCGCCGCGCGTGCTGGTGCAATCCCGCCGCGCATGGATCAGGCGCCATCTCCCGCCGCGCCGGGGCGCGACATTCCCGCCGGCCTGCCGCCCGCGCCCGCGGTCCAGCCGGTGTTCGCGGTGGACGGCAACCGGCTGACGCTGCTCGACACCGGCCCGCGCCGGCTCGACGCGTTGCTCGGCCTGATCGCCGACGCGCGCATTTCGCTGCGCCTGCTCTATTATATCTACAGCGACGATGCGGTGGGCGCGCGGGTGCGCGACGCGCTTGGCGATGCCGCGCGGCGCGGGGTGCAGGTGACGCTGATCGTCGATGGCCTGGGGAGCGATCCGGCCAAGGACCGCGATTTCTTTGGCGCGCTGCGCGATGCCGGCGGGCGCGTCTGTTTCTTCGTTCCCCGTTTCGGCCGCCGCTATCTGTTGCGCAACCACCAGAAGATCGCGATCGCCGATGCCGAAGGGGCCGACGCGCGGATCATCATTGGCGGCTTCAACATCCAGGACGATTATTTCGGCGCGCCGGGCAGCGACGGCTGGCGCGATCTTGGCCTGCTGGTCGAAGGCCCGGCGGCGGCGCGGCTGTCGGGCTATTTCGACGCGCTGTGGCGCTGGGTCCGGCGCGAACGCGCGCCATTGCGCAAGCTGCGCCAGGCACTGTCGGACTGGAGCGAGCCGGACGGGCGGCTGCGCTGGCTGCTCGGCGGCCCGACCCGCCGGCTTTCGCCCTGGGCGCGCGCGGTGCGCCGCGACATGAAGGGCGCCCGGACGATCGACGTGCTGGCCGCCTATTTCTTTCCCAGCCCGGCGATGCTGCTGCGCCTTGGCCGCGCGGCGCGGCGCGGGGGGCAGGTGCGGGTCGTCGTCCCGTCGATCACCGACAACTACCTGACGCTCCACGCCGCGCGCTTCACCTATCGCGGGTTGCTGCGGCGCGGGGTGCGGGTGTTCGAATATCTGCCGACGAAACTGCATACGAAGCTGTTCGTGATCGACGACGCGGTGCAGATCGGATCCGCCAATTTCGACATGCGCAGCCTGTTCCTCAATCTTGAGGTGATGCTGCGGATCGAGGATCGCGCCTTTGCCGCGCATGTCCGCGCCTATGTCGATGGCGAAGTCGCCCGATCGCGCGAGGTGACGGCCGCGCTGCACCGTCAGCGCACCGGGCTGCTCACGCGGATCATGCAGGCGGCGGTCTATCTGGTGGTCGGCGTGCTCGATTACCGGCTCACGCGCTGGCTCAACATCGGGCCACGGGATTAGGTGCGGGCAATCGCCCCCGGATGCGCGCGCACCCGGGGGCGCCAGGGTCACTTGATCGCCGCGAGGTCCTTCTCGACCTTGGCGAGCACTTCGGGGGTCAGCTTGTCGGCGGCATAGGCGGACAGCTGCTTCAGGCTCATCGCCTTGAACATGTCATAGGACTGGTGCGTCGATACGCCGGGCAGGTCGGCATCCAGCACCGCCTTCGCCTTCTCGTCCGCCACGATCGCCTCGATCGGAGTGTCGAGGTTGAATTTGGCGGTCGCCGCGGCGGTGACCGGCTCGGTCTGGGCCAGCACGGCAGGCGCCGGAAGCAGGGCCGCGAGCGCGGCGGCGTACAGGGCAATCTTCATGGAAGTCACGTCTCCGAACCGGTACGCCGATCGTACCGGTCCGGCCTTTTACCGCGAACCGGCGGCCAGCGCGAGAGGCCCCTTGCGCCCGCGCGGTTCCGACGCGATCTTGGGTCCCGGTATGAGCGGTTTCGCGAACAGTCCGGTCACCGCCGTGCTGGGTCCCACCAACACCGGCAAGACGCATCTGGCGATCGAGCGGCTGTGCGGCCATTCGAGCGGCATGATCGGTTTCCCGCTGCGCCTGCTCGCGCGGGAAGTGTATGACCGCGTCGTCGCGCTGAAGGGGCCGCGCGAGGTGGCGCTGGTCACGGGGGAGGAGCGGATCGTGCCACCGGGCGCGCGCTGGTTCCTGTGTACCGTCGAATCGATGCCGGTGAACCGTGATCTCGGCTTCGTCGCGATCGACGAGGGGCAGCTGGGCGCCGACCCGGAGCGTGGCCATGTCTTCACCGACCGGATCCTGCGCGCACGGGGCCGCGACGAGACGATGATCCTGGGCTCCGACACGCTGCGCCCGGTGCTGCGCAAGCTGGTTCCCGACGCGGAGGTGATCGGACGCCCGCGCTTTTCGACGCTCAGCTATGCCGGCGCGAAAAAGCTGTCGCGCCTGCCCCGCCGCTCCGCGATCGTCGCGTTCAGTGCCGAGGAAGTCTATGCCGTCGCCGAAACGCTGCGGCGACTGCGCGGCGGCGCGGCAGTGGTGATGGGGGCGCTCAGCCCGCGCACCCGCAACGCCCAGGTCGCGATGTTCCAGTCGGGCGAGGTCGATTATCTTGTCGCCACCGATGCGATCGGCATGGGCCTCAATCTCGACGTCGATCATGTCGCCTTCGCCTCGCTGCGCAAGTTCGACGGGAGGCGCGCGCGGCGGCTGACCGTGGCGGAGATGGCGCAGATCGCCGGCCGGGCCGGTCGGCACCAGCGCGACGGCACCTTCGGCGCGCTGGTCGAAGAAGGGCCTGGCGCGTTCACGCCCGAAGAGATCATGGCGATCGAGTCCCACCGGTTTCCGGCCCTCGACCATCTGTACTGGCGCGAGGGCGAGGTCGATCTGACCGGCATCGACGCGCTGATCGCCAGCCTTGAGCGCAAACCCGATTCGCCGGTGTTGCGCGCCGCGCCCGAAGCGGTCGATCTCGCGGTGCTGCGGCGGCTGGCGGGTGAGGACTGGGTGCGCGATCGCACCAGGTCGCCGGCGATGGTCGCGCGGCTGTGGGCGGCGTGCGGACTGCCCGATTTCCGCAAGCTCGGCGCCGATCCGCATGCCCGGCTCGTCGCCCGCGTCTTTCGGCATCTGAGCGAAGGCGCGGGCCATATTCCCCACCCGTGGTTCGCCGACGAGATCGCGCGGCTGGACCGCATCGATGGCGATGTCGAGACGATCGCGGGACGGATCGCCGCGGCGCGAAGCTGGGCCTATATCGCCCAGCGTTCGGACTGGCTGGCCGATCCCGCCCACTGGGCCGACCGCACCCGCGCGCTGGAGGAAAAGCTGTCGGACGCGCTCCATGCCGGCCTGACCCAGCGGTTCGTCGACAAGCGGACGACGGTGTTGCTGCGTCAGATCGGTGCCGACGCGTCGAACCTGCCGGTCGTGGTCGGGCCGGAGGGCGAGGTGAGTGTCGAGGAGCATGTGCTCGGCCAACTGACCGGATTTCATTTCGCCGTCGCCGCGGACGCGCGCGTCGCCGACAAGCGCATGCTGCTCGCCGCCGCCGAAAAGGGGCTGGTCGCGGAATATCGGCGGCGTGGCATGATGCTGGCGGATGCCGGGGCCGCCGATCTGGTGCAGGACGATGATGGCGTGTTCTGGCAGGGCGCGCGCGTCGCGACGCTCGATCGCACCGCGAACCGAATCCGGCCGCGTATCCGGCTGGAGCGTGCGCTGGACGTGCTCGATCCGCCGATGCGCCAGGCGGCGCAGGCGCGGATCGCCCGCTGGATCGCGGAACGCCTCGCCGCCGATCTGCCCGATCTCGCGACCCTCGACGCGCTGCGCGAGAACGTCGATGCCGGACCACGCGTGCGCGCGCTCGCCGGATTGCTGGTGGATGCCGGCGGCCTGCTGCCGCGCCGCGCAGCCGGGGTGCTGGTCGAACAGCTCGACGCCCCGGACCGCAAGTTGCTGCGCAAGGCGGGTGTGACGATCGGGGCGCTCGATATCTTCGCGCCCGGCGTCCTGAAGCCGCGCGCCGCCGCCGCGCGCCGCGCGTTGTTCGGACTGACCGATGCGCCCCGCGATGGCGCCACGACCCTTCCCCGCAACGCGCCCGGCGCGACGCTCGACCACGGGTTCCGGCCGCTCGGCCAACAGGCGGTACGCGTCGATCTGGTCGAACGGATCGCCCGCGCCGCGCATGACGCGCGGCCAAAGGGGGGAAAGGGCGGCCGCGCGCCCTTTGCGCCCGATCCCGCGCTCGCGACCTCGATGGGGCTTACCCCCGACACGCTCTCGCGGCTGATGGCGCAGCTCGGGTTCCGCAGCGTGCGCGCGCCAAAGGACGCGCCGCCGCGCTGGGTGTGGAAGGGGCTGACCCCGCTCGCCCGGCCGCGGCCGGCGCCTCGCGATACGTCGATGGGCCATGCGTTCGCGGCGCTTGGCGAACTGATCGATGACTGACGCCGCCGCGACGATGCGGCTCGACCGCTTTTTGTGGTTCGCGCGGTTGGTGAAGAGTCGCGGCGATGCGCAGGAGCTGGTCGCGACCGCGACGCTGCGGCTGGACGGGCGGCGGATCGAGCGCTCGTCGGCACAGGTCCGCGTCGGCTCGGTCATCGCCTTTCCGCTGCGCGGGCGGGTGCGGGTACTGCGCGTCGAGGCGCTTCCGCGCCGTCGCGGTCCCCCGGCCGAGGCGGCGGCGCTCTATCAGGAACTGCTCCCCGGCCCGGTCTCTCCGCTGGATTGAGAATGTGTCGCAGCAAGCGCGACCTGATTGACGCGCCCGGCACCTGGGCATAGCAGGGGGCATCGACCGCCCGTTTGGGGGCTTTACGGGACCGCCACCGCCATGACCTACGTCGTCACCGACGCCTGTATCCGCTGCAAATATATGGACTGCGTCGAGGTCTGCCCGGTCGATTGTTTCTATGAGGGCGAGAACATGCTCGTCATCAATCCCAATGAATGTATCGATTGCGGCGTGTGCGAGCCGGAATGCCCGGCCGAAGCGATCCTGCCCGATACCGAGAGCGGGCTTGAGCAATGGCTGGAACTCAACAACAATTTCTCCGCCCAATGGCCCAATGTCACCCGCAAGGGCGACCAGACCCCGGCCGACGCCGACGCGCACAAGGGTGAGGAAGGCAAGTTCGAGAAATATTTCTCGCCGGAGCCGGGCGCGGGCGATTGATCGCGCGCCGGCGCGGGTGACGCGCGGCCGAAAATCGAGTCGCGTCAGGCGTTTGTCGATGTGAAGACCCCGGGATCCGTGGATTCCGGGGTGGTAATTTTATTGCATCTATGTTAAACCGCCCACCGAACGCGAGGATTCGCGTTTCGGTACTGGAGACCGTTGTACATTTGCCCCGAACCGGCGTCGTCCTCCCGGTATCCGCACCGGGCGTGCCGCGCAATCCCTTTCGGGCGCACCAAGTTGGAAAGGCTTCCCTACATGGCTGCCAAGGCGCTGTCCTTCGACGTCGGCGATTATGTCGTTTATCCCAAGCATGGCGTGGGCCGTGTGATCGAACTCCAGAAATCTGAAATCGCGGGCATGCAGCTCGAACTTTATGTGCTGCGCTTTGAGAAAGAGAAGATGACGCTCCGCGTTCCGACCAACAAGGCGGAGAGCGTGGGGATGCGCAAGCTGTCGAGCGACAAGACGCTCAAGGAAGCGCTCGACACGCTGAAGGGCAAGCCGAAGGTCAAGCGCACCATGTGGTCGCGCCGCGCGCAGGAATATGAAGCGAAGATCAATTCGGGCGATCTGGTATCGATCGCCGAAGTGGTCCGCGACCTGTTCCGTGCCGACGACCAGCCCGAGCAGAGCTATTCGGAGCGCCAGATCTTCGAGGCCGCCGCCAGCCGGCTCGCCCGCGAACTCGCCGCGATGGAAGAGATCGACGAGAAGGCGGCGCTCGAGAAGATTCTCGACATTCTGCGCAAGGCCGCAGCGATCTATAACAAGGACAAGGCGCCGGCCTGAGCCGCGCCGACTCCCGACAACGAAACGGGCGGCTGGCGACGGCCGCCCTTTTCATTTGCAGTTCGGCCCCAATCAGTGTATTATGTGTACAATACACATGGGAGGACCCGGATGAAAATTGCTCTTCTCGCCGCGATGCTGCCGCTCGCCGCCTGCAACTATGCCAGCGGCATGAGCGGTGAAATCGTCGAAGCCTCCGGCAGCGGCTCGACCCGCAGCTACCAGGTTGCCGGCTTTACCGGCGTCTCGCTGCGCGGATCGGACAATGTCGAGGTGCGCGCGGGACCCTTCGCCGTCACGGCGGAGGGCGATGCCACCCTGCTCGACCGGCTGGAGATCCGCAAGGATGGCGACACGCTGCGCATCGGGCGCAAGAGCGACAGCTGGAACTGGGGCAAGGGCCAGCATGCCAAGGTGATCGTCACCCTGCCGCGCCTTGTCAGCGCCAGCGTCGCCGGATCGGGCGACATGAACGTCGCGCGCGCCCAGGGCGACCTTGACGCGTCCATTGCCGGCTCGGGCAATCTGCGCATCGCGGAGTACCGTGGCGGTAAGGCGGACCTGTCGATCGCCGGCTCGGGCGACCTCGCGATCGCCGGCCTTGCCAGCGTCGTCGATATCTCCATCGCCGGTTCGGGGGACGTCGATGCCCCGAACCTGAAGGCGGAAAAGAGTGACATCTCGATCGCCGGCTCCGGCAATGTCCGGGCGCAGGTGACCGGCACCGCCGACATCTCGATCGTCGGATCGGGGGACGCGGTGCTGACCGGCGGCGCCAAATGCTCGGTCAGTGCGATGGGGTCGGGCAAGGCGCGCTGTAGCTAGGTTCCGGCGTTCGCATCGTGTGGCTTGCATGGGGCGGGGGATCGGTGCGATGCCTCGCCCCATGTTACGTCTGATGCCTCCGATGCGTCTTCGTCGGGTCGCAGCGCCGCTGTTGCTTCCCGCCGCGCTGCTCGCCGCCACCGCCGCGCCGCCCGCCGCCGCACCCGACGAACGCCGGATCATGCTGACCGGTTATGAACGCATCCGCGTCGATGGGCCGTTCAAGGTGCGGGTGATCGGCGATGGCCCGCCCAGCGCCACGATTTCCGGAGAGCGGCGCGCAATCGATCGGATCAGCGTGCGCAACCAGGGCGGGACGCTGATCGTCGGCATCGCCGCCACGACATGGGACGGGTGGCGCGAAAAGGAGGGGACGGCGATCGTCACCCTGTCCGCGCGCGGGCTGCGTGCCGCCAACGTCAATGGCGGTGGCGCGCTCGAAATCGACGCGATGCGCGGCCAGCGGATCGATCTTGGCGTCAACGGCTCCGGCTCGCTCGCGATCGGCCGGATCGAGGCGGACCAGCTGGTGACGACGCTTACCGGAACCGGCGCGGTGAAGATCGCCGGGGGCAGCGCGCGCAACGCCCGTTTCTCGAACTTCGGCGCCGGATCGATCGATGCCGGCGCGATGCCCGCCAACGATCTGTGGGTGAATTCGCAGAGCGCGGGCGACAGCAGCTTCGCCGCGCGCTTCACGGCGGAAGTGACCGTGCTCGGCACCGGCAAGGTCATCGTGGCCGGCAACGCCACCTGCCGCCTCGCCGGCCCCGGCCCCGCCGCCTGCGCGGGCAAGACCGAACGTCGGCGTTAGCCCAGATCCCGCCCCGTCCCGTTTGCCGCTTCCCCTGGCCCGATCACCTTACCGCCATGGCGTCTCAGACCAGCCATGGGCCTGCACGGCGTGCGCCTGGATGAGCCACTCCGGGGCGTGCGCTCCGACCGGATCATGCATCACGCCGTCGATCTGGAACCAGCTGCCGCTCGCCATCTGAAAGATGTCGCCGGGCGACGGGACGACCGCGAACCCGCGCTCGAACATGGCGCTCTGCCCCGCGACGGCGATCCGATAGGCTGACATGATCTCATCCCCCTGAATCGTTCTGGATTCGGGGAGACGGGCGCGGGCGGCATCCGGCGCAATGTGGCGATGGATCGAACCCGGATGCGATCGGCGTCACGCCGCGATGGGAAAGCGCAGCAGCCGGTCCTCCAGCGCTACCAGCGCCTCTGCCCGTCGTCCCACCGCGCGGACGATCTCCGGATGGTGCGCGTCCAGCCCGCCGGTCAGCGCGCCAAATGCCGGCAGGATCAGCTTGCGCTCCGTCGCGACGAAACAGCGCCGCGCCACCTGTCGCCCGCGCAGCCGCACGCGCAGCTTCGGATGGAAATGGCCCGACAGTTCGGGCCGCATCTCGATCGGCTCCGCCTCATGCCGCAGCATCAGGCCATCGACCTCGGCCTCGGCGACGATTTCCCCGCCGCAATGATCGATCATCGCCGCGTCGTGATTGCCGGTAATCCATACCCAGCGCAGCGATCCGGTCAGCGCGGTCAATGTCGCGCGCGCCGCCGCCGGCAAGCGTTCGCATCCGGCCGAATCGTGGAAACTGTCGCCCAGGCACCACAGCTCGCGCGCCTGCGTTCGCGCGATCAGGGCGGCGAGCGCGCTAAGCGTCGCGATCGAATCATAGGGCGGCAGCATCTGCCCGCCCTTCGCGAACCAGCTCGCCTTCTCCAGATGCAGGTCGGCGACGATCAG
Source organism: Sphingomonas sp. (assembly GCF_019635455.1). Lineage (GTDB taxonomy): Bacteria > Pseudomonadota > Alphaproteobacteria > Sphingomonadales > Sphingomonadaceae > Sphingomonas. The sequence goes on from NZ_JAHBZJ010000007.1 coordinate 30,684, forward strand.
CGCGCGCCGCGCCGGCCAGTACAGCGCACCCTCGGACAGGGCGTGCAGCGCGCGACCGGCGAACGAAAAGGGAACCATGGCATCGCTATCGCCGCATGGAGCGGCCCCGTCAACCGGTCCCGAAATTCCACATATTGTCGCGGAACCGGGTCCGGTCGCGCGGGATCTGGAACCGCACCTTGCGCGCGGGAAAGTCGATCTCGATCCGGTTGAACACGCGCATCGCATCCATCCCCAGCATCAGCGCCGGCCGCTGGGTCAGGCCGAACTTCTCGAACGGCGCGACATCGGCAAAGGCGACCGGCAGGTTGCGGATCGCGATCCCGCCCAGCTTCACCCGATCCGCGACGTGATAGTTCACCGTCATCTGCTCGCCCGTCACGCTGGTCAGCGTGATCGGTCCCTGCAACGGAATGCGGCGCAGTCGCCGTTGCAGCGCCAGATTGCCCATGCTGATCTGCGACCCGGTATCCATCACCACGGTCACCCGCACGCCCTCGAACTCCGCCTCGGTGACGATCAGCTGGCCGAACCGGTTGCGTGCCGTGACGACGATTTCGGTCAGGTCCGGCCGGACCCGCTCGCCCCGTTCCTCCAGCCTTGAGCGGCGCACCGCCATCTCGTTCCGGTCGAAATCGATCGTGACCATATGCGCGCGCAGCTGGTCGATGCCCAGCAGCCCCTGCGCGCCGAGATGCGCCGCCTCCAGCGCGGGCGCGTTGAACGCGCGTTCGTCGCGGACCGGCCCGACCGCGAGCGAGGGGACGACGACCGTACCGACCCGCGCGCTGCCGGTCATCGTCGTCAGCACCACCTGCGGTCCCGCACCCAGGCCCAGCCGGCTGGCAAGCTGGCGCGAGACCACGGATCGTTCCGCACCGGTATCGATGACGAAGGGTTGCGGCGGCGCATCGCGGATCGATACCGGCACGGTCATCCGCGTCGCCAGTTCGCCCAGCGCCACCGTCCCGTCGGGCGGCGTCCGTGGCGCGGGGCCGGCATCCTGCGACAGGGCCGGGCCGGCCCCGGCAGCGCCGAGCAGCGCAAGGAGGAAACGTAGTCCCATGGCGGCAGGATATGCCGATCCATGCTGCGCAGCAATCACCCTCAATCGATGCGCATCGCCTCCGCCGCCAGCGCCTCGGCCTCGATCAGGATCTCGTCCTCGGCACTGCCCTGCTGAACAGTCTCGCGACCGATCATCACGAGCACCGGCACCGCCAGCGGCGTTACCCGCGGCAGATCGACGTGCAGCATCGTCCCGGCCGCACGATCGAGCAGGTCGGCCAGCCGGCCGACATCGGTCATCCGCGCGCGGGCATCCTCCCATGCCGCGCGCAGCAGCAGGTGGTCGGGCTCGTATTTGCGCAGCACGTCATAGATCAGGTCCGTCGAAAAGCTGACCTGCCGACCGGACTTCCTCTTGCCCGGATGGTGCCGCTCGACCAGTCCGCCGATCACCGCCACCTCGCGGAACGCGCGCTTGAGCAGTGCCGATCCCTGGACCCATTCGACGAACTCGTCCTCCAGGATATCGGGCGAGAAGAGCGCGGCGGGATTCTCGATCTTCTCAAGCCCGTAACAGGCCAGCGCATAGTCGTTGGCGACGAATCCGGTCGGCTTCAGCCCCAGCGCCTCCATCCGCCGCGTCACCAGCATGCCCAGCGACTGATGGGCATTCCACCCCTCGAAACTATAGGCGACCATGTGATGCCGCCCCTCATGCGGAAAGGTTTCGACCAGCAGCCGGTCGGGCGGGGGCAGCTGCGAGCGGCGATCCTGTACCTCCAGCCACGCGCGCACATCCTCGGGAAAGCGCCGCCAGGCATCGCGATCCCACAGGAATTCGCGTACCCGGCGCGACAGGTTCGTGGTCAGCGCCAGCCGCGCACCCATGTAGCTGGGGATGCGCGCCGGCTTTGCGGTCGCACGGACGATCACGTCGGTCGCCTCGATCTTCTCGACCTCCAGGCTCAGCCCGGCGAAGGAAAAGGTGTCGCCGGGGGAAAGCGAGGCGGCGAAATTCTCCTCCACCTTGCCAAGCCGGCGGCCGTTGCGGAACCGCACATCCAGCATCGGCGCCTCGACGATGATTCCGGCATTCAGCCGGTGCTGCGCGACAAAGCCGGGGCTGGTCACCCGCCAGCGGCCGTCGCCGTCGCGCGTCAGCCGTTTGAACTTGTCATAGGCGCGCAGCGCATAGCCGCCATCGGCGATATAGTTCAGCACGCGATCGAACGTCGCGTCGGTCAGTGCGGAATAGGGCAATGCTGCGCGCACCTCGTGCAGCATTTCGTCCGGATCGAACGGCGCGGCGCAGGCGCATGCCATGATATGCTGCGCCAGCACGTCGAGCGCGCCGGGACGAAAGATATCGGCGTCCAGCTCGCCCGCATCGACCGCATCCAGCGCCGCGCGCGCCTCCAGATATTCGAAGCGGTTACCCGGGACCAGCACCGCCTCGCTCGGTTCGTCGAGCCGGTGGTTGGCGCGACCGATCCGCTGCAACAGCCGTGAGCTTCCCTTCGGCGCCCCCATCTGGATCACGCAGTCGACATCGCCCCAATCGACGCCCAGATCCAGGCTGGCGGTCGCGACCAGTCCGCGCAACCGGCCCTCCGCCATCGCCTGTTCCGCCCGCCGCCGTGCCTCCAGGCTCAGGCTGCCATGGTGGATCGCGATCGGCAGCCCCAGCGCGTTCGCCTTCCACAGATCCTGAAAGATCAGCTCGGCCAGGCCGCGCGTGTTGCAGAAGACGATCGTGGTGCGGTGCGTTTCGATCTCCGCCATCACCTGCGGCGCGGCATAGCGGCCCGAATGGCCCGACCATGGCACCCGCCCTTCGGGCAGCAGGATGGCGATATCCGGCGCCGCGCCCGGATCGCCCTTCACCAGCGCGACGGAATCGATGTCGCCATGCGGGGCCAGCCAGGCGCGATAGCCGTCCGGGTCGGCGACGGTGGCAGACAGCGCCACGCGGCGCAGCGCGGGGGCGATCGACTGCAACCGCGCGAGACACAGCGACAACAGGTCGCCGCGCTTGCCGGTGGCAAAGGCGTGGACCTCATCCACCACCACCGTCTTCAGCCCGGCGAACATCGCGAAACTGTCTTCATAGGACAGCAACAGGCTGAGCGATTCGGGGGTGGTCAGCAGAATCTGGGGCGGTCGCGCGCGCTGGCGCACCTTGCGTTCGTGCGGGGTATCGCCGGTCCGCGTTTCGACCCGGATCGGCAGGTCCATCTCCGCGATCGGAGTCAGCAGATTGCGCTGGACGTCCACAGCCAGCGCCTTGAGCGGCGAGATATAGAGAGTGTGAAGTCCGTCGGCGGGTGCCTCCACCAGCTCGGTGAGCGTCGGCAGGAACCCCGCCAGCGTCTTGCCCGCCCCGGTGGCCGCGACCAGCAGCGCATGCCGCCCGGCGCGCGCCTGGGCCAGCATTTCGAGCTGGTGCCGTCGCGGCGTCCAGCCCCGCGCCACGAACCAGTCGCGCAGGATGTGGGGAAGGTCGCTCATCCGATCTGGGAACCGCCGGCCATCCTGCGCATATAGGGGGGATGGCAACGCTCGGCGACTGGCTGCACCCGCAATCGGACGGGATCTACATTCCCGCCGCCGACATCTGGATCGATCCGTCACAGCCCAGGCCGCGCGCCTTTGTCACCCACGGCCATGCCGATCACGCGCGTGGTGGCCATGGCGAGGTATGGGCGACGCCGGAAACGCTGGCGATCATGGCCGCCCGCTATGGCCCCCAGACCGGCCATCCGGTCGGGTACGGGGCAACGGTGACGATGGCGGGCGTCGATATCGGTTTCGTGCCGGCGGGCCATGTCCTGGGATCCGCGCAGATCGTGCTGGACCATGCCGGTGAACGGATCGTCGTGTCGGGGGACTATAAACGCCGGCCCGATCCCACCTGCGAACCGTTCCGGCCGGTGAGATGCGATGTCTTCGTGACCGAGGCGACCTTTGGCCTGCCGGTCTTTCGCCACCCGGAAACCAGCGACGAGATCGACAAGCTGCTCGCGGCGCTGCGTGCCGAGCCCGAACGCTGCGTCCTGGTCGGCGCCTATGCGCTGGGCAAGGCGCAGCGGGTGATCGCCGAGCTGCGCGCCATGGGGTTCGACGACCCGATCTACATCCACGGCGCGCTTCAGAAGCTGTGCGATCTCTATGCCGAACATGGCGTCGATCTGGGCGAACTGCGCCCTGCCACCGGAGTCGCGCGGAAGGAGCTTCAGGGCCGCATCATTCTCTGTCCTCCCGGCGCGCTCAACGATCGCTGGTCGCGCCGGCTGCCCGATCCGGTGACGGCGATGGCGAGCGGATGGATGCGGATCCGCCAGCGCGCACGCCAGCGCAATGTCGAGCTGCCGCTGATCCTGTCCGACCATGCCGACTGGGACGAGCTCACCCGCACATTGCGCGAGATCGCCCCGCGCGAAGTGTGGGTGACCCATGGCCGTGAGGACGCGCTGGTCCACTGGTGCGCCCAGCACCAGATTCGCGCACGCGCGCTCGAACTTTCGGGCTATGAGGACGAGGATGACTGATATCCGCAACATCGTCGTCCTCACCGGCGCGGGAGTCTCCGCCGAAAGCGGCGTCGCGACCTTTCGCGGGCCGGGCGGGCTGTGGGAGGGGCATCGGGTCGAGGATGTCTGTACCCCCGAAGCGCTCGCCCGCGACCCGGCGCTGGTCCACCGCTTCTATGACGAACGCCGCGCCAACCTTGCCCGGGTCGAACCCAATGCCGCCCACCGCGCACTTGCCCGGCTCGATGCGGAATGGCCGGGCGAATTCCTGCTCGTCACCCAGAATGTCGATGATCTGCACGAGCGCGCGGGATCGAAGCGGCTCCTCCATATGCATGGCGAGCTCAGGTCCGCGCTGTGCGCGGCGTGCGGCGAACGGACGCCCCATGCCGGCGCCCTTTCGCCCGGCACCCGCTGTGACCGGTGCGGCGCGCCGGAGCTTCGTCCCGACATCGTGTTCTTTGGCGAGATGCCATACGGGATGGACGCGATCGATGCCGCGATCGCGCGGGCGGATCTGTTCGTTTCGATCGGCACGTCCGGGGCGGTCTATCCGGCCGCCGGGTTCGTGCGCACCGCGCGCTATCACGGCGCCGGCACGCTGGAGCTCAACCTCGAACGGTCCGAGGGCAGCGGATGGTTTGCCGACAGCCGGCTCGGCCCGGCGGGAACGCTGGTCCCCGACTGGGTCGATTCGCTGCTGGGCTGACGTCCGCCGGGCGAGACCGGTCGCAGGGTCCGGGCCTATTCGACCCAGTCCAGCCCGATCTCGCGATACAGGCTGCGATCCTCTTCCCAGCCCGGCCGCACCTTCACGTGCAGATACAGATGCACCTTCACGCCCAGCAGCTGCATCAGCTCCGCGCGGGCGCGCGCGCCGATTTCCCTGATCCGCGATCCGCCCTTGCCCAGCACGATCGCGCGCTGCGTCTCGCGGCCGACCAGGATCTGCTGGTGGATCTCCACCGACCCGTCCTCGCGCTCGCTATAGCGTTCGGTCTCGATCGCGCTGGCATAGGGCAATTCGGCGTGCAGCTGGTGATACAGCTGTTCGCGGGTGATCTCGGCGGCCAGCATCCGGTCGGTCGCGTCGGACACCTGATCTTCGGGGAAATGCCACGGCCCCGCAGGCATCCGCGCGGCCAGCGCCGCCTTCAGTTCCGCGACGCCGTCGCCGGTCGTCGCGGACACGAAATAGGTATCGTCGAACGCGGCCAGCGCGTTGAGCGTCGCGGCATGGCCCAGCAGCCGCGGTTTGTCGGCGATATCGACCTTGTTGAGGATCAGCAGCTTCTTTTCGCGCCGGTCCTTCAGGCTTTCCGCGATCGCGCGCACCTTCGGTCCGATCCCGCCCTTGCCATCGACCACCAGCGCGATCAGGTCCGCGCCGCTCGCGCCCTCCCACGCCGCCGCGACCATCGCCCGGTCGAGCCGCCGGGACGGGTCGAAGATGCCGGGCGTATCGACCAGCAACAGCTGCGCATCGCCCAGAATCGCGATGCCCATCAGCCGGGTGCGCGTCGTCTGCGCCTTCGGGCTGACGATCGCGACCTTCTGCCCGACCAACGCGTTCACCAGCGTCGATTTGCCGGCATTCGGCGCGCCGACGACGGCGATCAGGCCACAGCGTTGCGGTTCACCGCTTGTCAAAAAACCACTCCATTCACCCCAAGAAATGCGCCGCCCCGGACGTTCCGGTCCACCGGGCGGCACATGCCGCCGCCGGCAAAGGTCGGCGCACCGCGCATTTGCCGCACCCCGGACCCCGGGACAAGCCCGGGTGGTGGCTAATCGGAAAGCCGATCCAGCAGCGCCGCGGCGGCGGCCGTCTCTGCCTCCTGCTTGCTGCTTCCCTCACCCTCGGCCTCGGCCAGCGTGCCGATCGCCGCCTTTACCCGGAATCGCGGGGCATGGCCCGGGCCGGACCGGTCGAGCAGCACATAGTCGGGCGGGCGCCGGTTGTTCGCCGCCGCCCATTCCTGCAACGCCGATTTGGGATGTTTGGGTGCCGCCGCCTGGCTGTCGATCCGGCTCGCCCACAGCCGCCGTACCAGCGCGCGGGCCGGATCGAACCCGCGATTCAGGAAATGCGCGCCGATCAGCGCCTCCATCACGTCGCCCAGCACATTGTCGCTCGACGCCGCGCCGTCGTCGCGCGCCTGTTTGCCCAGCTTCAGATGCGCCGGCACGCCGATTTCCCGCGCGACATCGGCGCAGACCGGACCGGTGACCAGCGAGTTGAGCCGGCGCGACAGCTTCCCCTCCGGTTCGTCGGGAAAGCGCTCGAACAGCCAGTCGGCGATCGTCAGCCCCAGCACGCGGTCGCCCAGAAATTCCAGTCGTTCGTAGTTCGACGCGCTCTGGCTGCCATGGGTCAGCGCGCGCGCGTAACGCGCGGTGTCATCCGGCACTTCGTCCAGCACGCCGGCCAGCCAGCCGGACAGCGCCTCGCTCAAAAGCCTTCCCCGATGCGCTTCCATCGCGCGGCGGTGAACCAGGTCCAGGGCTGGATCCATTCGGCGCTGCCGTCGGTCGACCAGAAGCTGACCACCGCCTTGCCCTCCAGATTCTCCATCGGGACGTAGCGGATGCCGCCCATTTCGTGCGGAAAGCGGCTGTCCATCGAATCGTCGCGATTGTCGCCCATCAGGAACACATGGCCCGCCGGCACGGTGAACACGGCGGTGTCGTCGGCGATCGTCTGTCCCTGGTCGAGCACGTCATAGCTCTTCCCGTTGGGCAGCGTCTCGCGATAGCGGGGGTAGCGGCACACGGGCTTGCCGTCCGGCCCCGCCTGTTCGAATACCGCGCTGCACCGCGTATTGGGGGATACGGCCTCGACGAAATCGGCGATCCGCTGTTTCGGGATCGGCTTGCCGTTCAGGATCAGCACGCCGCCGCGCATCTGTACGGTATCGCCCGGCAGGCCGATGACGCGCTTGATCCAGTCCTGCTGATCGCCCGGGGGCGCCTTGAACACGACGACGTCCCCCCGGGTCGGATCGTCGGCGAAAATCCGGCCCGGGATGAGCGGCAGGCTCCAGGGCAGCGAATGTTTCGAATAGCCATAGTTCCATTTGGTGATGAACAGATAGTCGCCGACCAGCAGGCGCGGCAGCATCGACCCGGACGGAATGCTGAACGGTGCGAAGACGAAGCTGCGCACCACGAATACCAGGATCGCGAGCTTGATCAGGAACGACAGCGTGTCGCGCCATTCGGAGCGCGGCTGTAGCGTTTCGGTCGGGGCGGTGCCGGACTCGGCGGGGGCGGTATCGTCCATGACGCTGCTGTGATGCCGGTGTGTGGCATCGTCAAGGCACCACGATGGGCGGTGGTGGCTGGCGATGCCCGGAACGGCACGCTACATGCGCGCCGAACATGCGCAGGAGACAGGCTATGGCGACCCCCGACTGGACCAGGATCGAAACATTGCCGGCGGTGCCGCTCCGCGACCTGTTCGCCGCCGATCCGGACCGGCTCGGCCTGCTGACCGCCGATGTCGCGGACATCCATTTCGATTTTTCCAAGACCCATCTCGATGCGGCGGCGCTCGACGCCTTTGCCGCACTCGCGCGTGATGCCGGCCTCGCCGCGAAGCGTGATGCGCTGTTCGCGGGCGAGGCGGTCAACGTGACCGAGGGGCGTGCCGCCGAACATACCGCCGAACGCGGCGAGGGCGCGGACGATAGCGTCGCGCGCGCCGCCGCCTTTCACGCACGGATGCGCGGCCTGATCGACGCGATCGAGGCGGACGCGCTGGGGCCGATCGCGCATGTCCTGCATATCGGCATTGGCGGTTCCGCGCTCGGCCCCGAACTGCTGATCGACGCGCTGGGGCGTGAGGGCGGGCGCTATGACGTCGCGATCGTGTCGAACGTCGATGGCAGCGCGCTGGAGGAGGCGATCGCCAGCTTCGATCCGCACGCCACGCTGATCGTCCTCGCCTCAAAGACGTTCACGACCACCGAAACCATGCTCAATGCGCAGAGCGCGCTCGACTGGATGCGCGAACATGGTGTGGACGATCCCTATGGCCGCGTCGTCGCGCTGACCGCCGCCCCGGACAAGGCGATCGAATGGGGCATCGACGAAACCCGCATCCTGCCGTTCAGCGAGAGCGTCGGCGGCCGCTACTCGCTGTGGTCCTCGATCGGTTTCCCCGCCGCGATCGCGCTGGGCTGGGACGCGTTCGAGGCGCTGCTCGACGGCGCGGCAGAGATGGACCGCCATTTCCGCCTGACCGATCTGCGCAGCAATGTGCCGGTGCTCGCCGCCTTTGCCGACCTCTATTATACCCAGAATCGCGGCTGTGCGACGCGGGGCGTGTTCGCCTATGACGAACGGCTGCGCCTGCTTCCCTCCTATCTTCAGCAGCTGGAGATGGAATCGAACGGCAAATCGGTCACCGCCGAGGGCGAACCGGTCGGCCGGGCGACCGCGCCGATCACCTGGGGCGGGGTCGGCACCGATGCGCAGCATGCGGTGTTCCAGCTGCTGCATCAGGGGACGCATATCGTCCCGCTCGAATTCGTCGCGGTGATCGAGGGTGGCGACACGCTGGCCGAGGATCATCATCGCCAGCTGTTGCTCAACGCATTCGCCCAGGGCGCGGCGCTGATGGCCGGTCGGGCGAACCCCGACGGCGCACGCGCCTATCCGGGCGATCGCCCTTCGACGACGATCCTGCTCGACGAACTGGAGCCGCGCGCGCTGGGCGCGCTCCTCGCCTTTTACGAGCACCGGACCTTCGTCAACGCGGTGCTGCTCGGCATCAACCCGTTCGACCAGTTCGGCGTCGAACTCGGCAAGGAAATGGCCAGGGCGGCGGAGCAGGGCGGTCAGGATTTCGATCCCTCGACCACCGACCTGATCCGGCGTGCGTTCGGTTGAAACGCAGACCGGTACCTAACCCAGCAAAGGAATGCAGATGAGCGACGACGACTATGTCTATGACGAAGCCAGCGGCGAGTGGGTCCCCGCGTCCCAGCTGGCCGCGACGTCCGCCGAGGACGTGGTGGAGGTCCGCGATTCGGTCGGCAACCTGCTCGCCGACGGCGATCAGGTGACGCTGATCAAGGATCTGACGGTGAAGGGCGCCGGCCAGACGCTCAAGCGCGGCACGCTCATCAAGTCGATCCGTCTGACCGGCGATGCCCAGGAGATCGATTGCAAATATGACGGCATCAAGGGGCTGGTGCTGCGCGCGGAGTTCGTGCGGAAGCGGTGACCCGCCCGCCATCGTCGCCACGGCACCGGACCGGGGTGGCGAGGAGCGCGGGCAATGCGCCCGTCGCGTTGGCAATCCCGGCCCGCGAGCCTATCTCCCGCTGCGACGATCACGCAGGAGTACCCGATGGCCGATACCGACTACGACCTTTTCGTCATCGGCGCGGGTTCCGGGGGCGTGCGCGCCAGTCGCGTCGCCGCCGCGCATGGGGCGAAGGTGGCGATCGCCGAGGAATATCGCGTCGGCGGCACCTGTGTCATCCGCGGCTGCGTCCCGAAGAAGCTGCTCGTCTATGGCGCGCATTTCGCCGAGGATCTGAAGGATGCGCGCCGTTTTGGCTGGAACGTCCCGGATTGCGATTTCGACTGGACGTGCCTGCGCGACAATGTGCTGTCGGAGGTGGATCGCCTGAACAAGGCCTATACCAGCACGCTCGACAGCCATGGCGTCGATATCATCCACGAACGCGCCACCGTGTCCGGCCCGAACACCGTGACGCTGGCGAGCGGGCGGAGGATCACGGCGGGCAAGATCCTGATCGCGGTGGGCGCCCGCCCGCATGTTCCCGGCTGTCCCGGCCACGAACTGGGCATCACCTCGAACGAGGTGTTCCACCTCGATGCGATCCCCCGGCGCGTGCTGATCGCGGGCGCCGGCTATATCGCCAACGAATTCGCCGGCATCTTCAACGAATTCGGCAGCAAGGTGACGCTCATCAATCGCTCCGACGTGATCCTGCGCGGCTATGACGAGCAGATTCGCGACCGGCTGCTCCAGATTTCGATGACCAAGGGGATCGATTTCCGTTTCCACGCCGAATTTCGCGGGATCGAGAAACAGGCGGATGGCTCGTTGAAGGTCGGCATGACCAATCATGACGATATCGAGGTGGATTGCGTGCTGTTCGCCACGGGTCGCGTTCCCAATACCGAAGCACTGGGCCTGGCCGATGCCGGGGTCGAGCTTGATTCGAAGGGTGCGGTGGTGGTTGGCGACGACAACCGGTCCTCGGTCGAATCGATCTATGCGGTAGGCGACGTCACCAACCGGGTCCAGCTGACCCCGGTCGCGATCCGCGAGGGGCAGGCGTTCGCCGACACCGTGTTCGGCGGCAAGCCGACGACCGTCGATTATGGCTGCATCCCCTCAGCCGTGTTCAGTCACCCGCCGATCGCCGGGGTCGGCATGACCGAGAGCGAGGCGAAGCAGAAATACGGGGCGGTGCGCGTCTATACCTCTGACTTCCGCGCGATGAAGAACGTGCTGGCCGCCCGCAACGAACGCGCGCTCTACAAGATGATTTGCGAGCCCAATTCCGGGCAGGTGCTGGGCCTCCACATGATCGGTCCCGACGCGCCCGAAATCCTCCAGGCGGCGGCGGTGGCGGTGAAGGCCGGGCTGACCAAGGACGCGTTCGACCAGACCGTCGCGCTGCATCCCAGCATGGCGGAAGAACTGGTGCTGATGAAGTGATTGGCACGTCAGCGCGTCAGCGGTGACCAGAGGCTGCGCGGCAGCCTCCGCCATTCACTCCCCCGCGCAAGCGGGGCGGAAAGCGATCACTCGGCCCGCAACAACGCGTCCGCCTCGCTCTCCTCGCCCCCCTCGCCGGCGATCGCGCGGGTCGCGGCGACGTCCATCGCGACATTGCCGACCGTGCGAAAGATGTCGGGGATCGTCTCCACCGCGACCAGCAGGCCGAGCGGCGCGATCGGCACCCCCATCGCGATCGCGATCGGCGCGATCGAACTGACGAAGCTGATCGTGCCGGGCAAACCCACCGCGCCCATCGTCGTGATCGCCGCTGCCGCCCATCCGGCCGCAAGCTGCCCCGCGCCCAGCTCGATCCCGAACCAGTGTGCGACATAGATGGCGACCGCGAAATTCATCGCCGGCCCGGTCCACCGGAACAGCGCGACCGCCAGCGGCAGGACCACGCCGGCGCGTGCCACCGGTACGTTCAGCGCTTCGGTCCCGCGCAGCATCGCGGGCAGGCTGGCGAGCGACGACTGGGTCGATGCCGCGACCGACTGGGCCGGCAGGATCGCGCGCACGAACCGGCCCGGCGGCACCTTGGCCGCCACCCATGCGAACGGCACCGACGCCAGCCACAGCACGATGCCCACGCTGCTGACGATCAGCACATAATGGAGCAACGCGCCGAACGCCGACGTACCCGCGCGCGCGCCCACGACATAGGCGAGCGCGCCGACGCCGATCGGTCCCAGCCACAGCACCCAGTTGATCATCACCAGCATCGCGTCGCCGATCGCCCTGAAGAACGCGGTCAGCCGCGTCCGCTCCTCGGCGGGCAGCCTGGTGATCGCGAAGGCGAAGACGGTGGTGAACAGGATCATCGGCAGGAACGCGTCATTGACCGCCGATGCGATCGGGTTCGACGGCACGATCGCGACCAGGAAGGCGGAGAAGGGCGGCACCTCCCCGGTCGGCGGCGCCGCACCCAATGCGCCGCGCAACGCCTCTGCCAGATCGCTTCCCAGCGGAAAGGCCGAGAGAAATCCGAGCGTCAGTGCGCCCCCGAGCGCCGATGACACCCAGAGCAGGGCGATGAAGATCGCCAGCGCCCGCCCCGCCAGCCGGCTCGCCCGCGCCGCCTCTGCCGTCGCGGCGATTCCGGTGATGAGCAGCGAGACGACGAGCGGCACGATCGTCATCTGCAATGCGTGCAGCCACATCGTTCCGATCGGCTGCACCCAGTCGGCGGCGGTCAGCGCCCCTTTCGGCATGAAGGCGGCGACGGCGATGCCGAGAAGCAGGCCGAGGATCAGCGACAGAAAGATGCGGGTCGGTTGCGACATACTCGCCCTTCAGCAAAAGCGGCGCTATCACCGCGCGGCAGGAAGTGGGCAAGGTCGCAAAGCGGACGATTATGGCAAGAAAATATTTCGGCACCGATGGAATTCGCGGCAAGACGAATGTCGGCGCGATGACCGCGGCGATGGCGATGAAGGTCGGCATGGCCGCCGGCGCCCATTTCCGCCGGGGCGATCACCGGCACCGGGTGGTGATCGGCAAGGATACGCGCCTGTCGGGCTATATGCTTGAAAATGCGCTGGTCGCCGGTTTCACCAGCGTCGGCATGGACGTGGTGCTGGTCGGCCCGATGCCGACCCCGGCGGTGGCGATGCTGACCCATTCGATGCGGGCGGATATGGGCGTGATGATCTCCGCCAGCCACAATCCCTATGCGGACAACGGCATCAAGCTGTTCGGGCCGGACGGGTACAAGCTGTCCGACGCCGACGAACTGGCGATCGAGGCGCTGGTGGAGGGCGAGATTTCGCTCGCCGCCTCGTCCGACATCGGACGCGCCCGCCGGATCGAGGACGCGCGGGGCCGCTACATCCATTTCGCCAAATCGACCTTCCCCGAACAGCTGCGCCTCGACGGGCTGAAGATCGTGATCGATTGCGCCAATGGCGCCGCCTATCAGGTCGCGCCGTCAGCGCTGTGGGAACTGGGGGCAGAGGTCGTTGCGATCGGCGTCGAACCCAATGGCAAGAATATCAACGATCAGGTCGGCTCCACCGCGCCGCTGACGCTGTGCGAAACGGTGGTGGCATCCGGCGCACAGATCGGCATCGCACTGGATGGCGACGCCGACCGGCTGATCGTCGCCGACGAACGCGGCGAGGTAGTCGATGGCGACCAGCTGATGGCGACGATCGCCGGCGGCTGGGCGCGGCAGGGGCGGCTGCGCGGCGACGGGCTGGTCGCGACCGTCATGTCGAACCTGGGCCTCGAACGGCATCTGGCGGCGCAGGGCCTGGGCCTTGTCCGCACAAAGGTGGGCGACCGCTATGTCCTGGAGGAGATGCGTGGGTCGGGCTACAATGTCGGTGGCGAACAATCGGGCCACATCATCCTGTCGGACTATGCGACCACCGGCGACGGCCTGGTTGCGGCGCTTCAGGTGCTGGCCGAACTGGTCCGTGCGGACGCTCCGGCCAGTGAGGTGCTGCACCAGTTCGATCCGCTGCCGCAGCTGCTCAAGAATGTCCGCTTCGCCGGTGGCAAGCCGCTCGACGACGATGCGGTCAGGGACGTGATCGCCGCCGCGGAGGCGGAACTGAACGGCACCGGCCGCCTCGTCATCCGCGCGTCCGGCACCGAACCGGTGATCCGCGTGATGGCCGAGGGGGAGGATATGGGGCAGGTCGAAACCGTGGTCGATCGGATCTGCGACGCGGTGCGCAGGGCGGCCGCCTGACCGCGGCGATCCATCGCGGCGCGTGCCTGTGCGGACGGGTGACGTTCACGGTGACCGGCGATGTCCCGGCGCCAGACGCCTGTCATTGCCGCGCCTGCCGAAAGTCGTCGGGCCATTTCTTCGTTTCGACCGATGTGCCGCGCGACCGTCTGGTCGTGCGCGGGAGCGAGCATGTGCGCTGGTATGCCTCGTCACGCGCGGTCCGTCGCGGCTTTTGCGGCACCTGCGGATCGCCGCTGTTCTGGGACCGGCCCGCGCGCGACTGGATCGGCGTGGCGACGGGCGCGTTCGACGATCCCATCGGCACGCGCATCGCCGCGCATGTTCATGTCGGCGAGAAGGGCGATTATTATGCGCTTCCCGCCGACGAACCGGCCTGGCTCGCGGTGCCTCCGCCACACCCTTGCACGGACCGATAAAGTACCATATCCATACTATCAATAAATGGTACGGAGTCGTGGCTGATGTCGGATATGTGGATTGAACGGGTGTCGTTGCCGGCGTTGCTGCGGCATGCGCGTGGTGCCTATGGCCGGGCGATGCGCGCCGCGCTGGAGGCAGAGGGCTATGACGATGTCCCGCGCAACGGCCTGTATGTGATCGGCGGCCTGGCGATCGATGCGGAGGTGCCGCTGGCGCATCTCATCGCCGATCTTGGCCTGTCGAAACAGGCGGCGGGACAATTGGTCGATACGCTCGTCACCCGGGGCTATCTCGATCGCCGGGTCGATCCCCAGGATCGCCGGCGGCTGGTGGTGACGCTCGCCGAACGTGGCCGCGCGGCCGCTGTCGCTCAGCATGCCGCGCGCGACCGCATCGACGCGCTGTTGCGCGATCGCGTCGGCGAAAACGGTGTTACCGCGTTGCGCCGGATGCTCGCCGCGATCATCGCGGTTGGCCGGGAAGACGCGGAATCGGCGGAACCGGCGCCGGCCTAAGCGCCTCACGGTCCCGCGCGCGATGGCCGGCCGACCGTCAATCCGGTCCACCGCGCGCCGGGATCGAAGGGCTAGGCCAGCAACTGGTTCAGAAGCGCGGCGAGGCGGTAGCCGGCCTGTTTCATGCGTTGTGCGGCGAGCGGATATTTCTGCGCCGGATATGTCGTCGGCAGCGTCTCCACCACCGGGCAGATCGGCGAATGCGTCGTATAGCACGGCGAGAGCACGTCGAAAATCTGGTCGCGCGCCATGTCGCTGCTTTCGATCGCCCAGCTTCGCGGAGTGCCGCCCAGCGTCACCGTGACGCCATTGGACATCAACTCGCTCGCGATCGCGGCGGGGTCCTCGCTGTGATCCTCGACCACATCCTTGTCCCAGATGGTGTGGATGGTCTTCACGCTCAACCCCATCACGATGTTGTTGTACCCGATCGGGTCCGACCCATGCAGCGGCTGGTGAAGGTCGCCGACGAGATGGACGATATATTTCAGCGCCTCCAGCCGTGCGGTGGCGCTTTGCTGAGTGCTGGCGAGGATGGGGCTGTAATAGGCGATCGCCTCGTCGGCGCACAGGCCGGTGTCGGGGCAGGCATGGGCGGGCGCCTCCGATCCGTCCACCGGGATGCGGGTGCTGTGGATCGGTGTTCCCGGCACCCGCTGGCTATCCGCCCAGGACGAGACGTCGGACAAATGGGTGGCGCCTTCCTGTGCGAGCAGGGACTGGATCTTCGCAAGGACGGCGGGTTGCAGGTTCGCTTCGGCGATCGTGGCGATCGCGGCATGGCCGACATTGCCCCACGCGCCCGCGGGGGAGGGGCTGGCGCACAGCGCGATCGGCAGCGCCAGGGCGAGCAGTCGGGTCTTGAACGTCATGATCTCTCTCCTCATGAATTCGCTTTTTCACAGCGATAGAAATGCTGGGTCCCGATCCGCACATGGTGCGCGCCCGGCCATTCCACGGCGCGCGTGACGCGCCGGTTGGCCTGCGACAGATCCTCGCCCCCATCGACGTCGTAGAGCACCTGTTCGGAATAGGTGATCGATCGGGCGTCGATCGCGTACCGGCCACGTTCGGTGTTCGCGAGATATTGTCCGTTCGAGAGGTACGACACCGCGCTGAACAGGTCGCATCCGGCCTGCGGGTCGCCCCGATTGTCGCGGCGGCTCCAGGTGCCGATCAGCGATCCGGGCGGGACGACGGCGGCCGGCTTCGGCATGGGCGTCGGCGCGGCGTCGATGCTGGCGGTCGGGGCAACGCGCACGGTTCCCGGGGCGGGGGCGTCTTCCGCCGTGCGCGGCCAGATCCAGATGGTGAAGAGCACGGCCATCGCGCCCGCGCCGCCGACCAGGCAATGTTTCCATTCGCGTGTCGTCATCATGCTCTCCATGGGACGGCCCGGCGGCGGGTCAGCTTCGCGTGGCGCCTCCCGCGGCCCGCCGGCGGGGACTCGGTTGCGCGGGTGTGGCCGCATCCGCGCGCGCGTCCTGCGCGAGCGCGAGCGTGCCGAGCGGCCCGGCCTGGGCGCCCAGCAGCGCCTCGACCAGAATCGGTTGCGCATCGAGGGTCAGATACCCGTTGAGGCTCGCCCGCATCGCGCGCTCGATCGCCGGGGCAAGGCCGGGATTACCCATCACGACACCACCGCCGAACGCGATCCGGTCGGCAACGGTGTGGCACATCAACGCGTGGCAAAGCTGCCCCAGATAGTCGATCGGCGCGGCCCATCGCGGGTCGTTCAGCGCGATGTCCTCGGGGATGACGCCGGCGAAGCGCGCGACGATCGCCTTGCCAGAGGCGAGGCCTTCGACGCAGTCGGTGTGATAGGGGCATACGCTCGGGTGGCGGTCATCGACCTGGCGGACCGCGCGGACATGGCCGAGTTCGGCGTGATGCTCGCGCGCGCCTGCATCACCGGACGCAAAACCGACGCCGACGCCGGTGCCAACCGTCACATAGGCGAACTGGCGGGTATCGCGCCCCGCCCCCCATCGGCGTTCGGCGGCGGCAGCGGCGTTGACGTCGGTGTCGATGCGAACCGGCCGATCGATTCCCGCCGCGATCCGGCGCAGCACCGCCGCGCCGCTCCATCCGGGTTTGGAGGTCTGCTGGATCGATCCGAATTCCGGGTGCAGCGGATTGAGGTTCAGGGGGCCGAAGCTCCCGATCCCCAGCGCGTCGAAACCCGGACCGCGATACCATCGCTCGATCTGGCGGGCGATGGTGGCAAGCGTGTCTTCCGAATCGCCGGTGGGAAGCGACAGCTGATCGATGATCCCGTCCGGTCCGTGGCCGAGCGTACAGATGCATTTCGTGCCGCCCAGTTCGACCCCGGCGAACAATGGCCCTTTCGTCGTCACGCGCATGTCAGCGGCGGCCCCGCTCGACCCGCGCGAGATGCGGCGCGAGCACGCGCTCCATCACCTCATAACCGGCGACGAGCGGGTGGACGCCATCACGGGCCAGCCCCTCGCGCATCCCGCCCTCCGGCGTGGCCAGCGCGGCGTGATAGTCGATCCAGTCCGCGCCGAGCCGGCGGCTCAACGCGCGCAGCATCGCGTTCAGCGCGACGATGTCGTTCGCCGGCCGTTTTTCGGGTCGCCAGCGAAAGGCGGCGGCGGGCGGCACCGATCCGATCAGAACCCTGACGCCCTGCGCCTTTGCCAGAATCGCCATCGCCGCGATATTGTCGCGCGACTGGGCCAGCGTCATCGGGCCGGTATTGCCGGCAATATCGTTCGTCCCCGCCATGATGTGAACCGCCATCGGCCGCAGCGCGATCACGTCGGGCATCATCCGCAACACCATCTGCGGGGTCGTCTGGCCGCTGATCCCACGGCAGATCCGGCGCGGCGTGAAGAATTCCGGCCGCAGGCGATTCCACCCCTCGGTAATGCTGTCGCCCATGAAGACGATCGTGGGACGAATGCCCGCCGCGACGATCCGGGCATTGTCCTCCGCATAGCGGGCGAGGTTGGGGAAATCGTCCCGCAACTGTCGTTCGCGGGCAAGTTCCGCTTCGCTGCGGGGGGTGGTTTGCGCGCCCGCCGTTCCGGCCATGAGCCAGCCGGCGGCGCCGGCGACGGCGGCAAGCGCCTGGCGGCGATACAGGCGCGAACCACGCATCGATTCAGATTGGTCCATTGCCAATTCCTCTCCTTCCCGACCGTGTGGCACGATCGATAATAAATCAATCAAATTTTTAAAATCTTCGAGAACCAGGCTGGGCATCGCGCGTTTCCTGCCGCTTCCAGCCTGCGCAGTGACACAAAAGAGCAATACCGTTGACATATTAAATTCATCGTGTTTTTTTAATGGCCACACGGATCGACAATGAGTCCGGTCATTACGGGAGGATCGAATGCGCAGTTTCCGTGCGATGTTGTTTGCTGGCACCGTTTTCACGCTCGCCATGGGGGCGCCCGCGCTGGCCCAGACGAAGCCGGCGAGCGGCGATGCCGCATCGGCCGACGACCAGCCCGAGGACGCGATCATCGTTTCGGGCTATCGCGAGAGCCTGAGGAGCGCGCGCGCCACCAAGCAGAAGAGCGACGCGATCCTCGACACCGTGGTGGCCGAGGATCTGGGCCAGCTTCCCGACAACAGCGCGACCGAGGCGCTCTCCCGCCTCCCCGGCGTACAGGTGTTCCGCAATCGCGGCGAGGCGCAGGCGATCACCATCCGTGGCCTGTCGCAGACCCTGACCACGCTCAACGGCTCGGAATCCTACAATGGCTCGTCACGCCGCAGCCTGCTCAACAGCTATCCCGCTGGCCTGTTGCGATCGATCACCGTCTACAAGGCGCTGACCCCCGACCTGATCGAGGGCGGTATCGGCGGCGCGGTGAATGTCGAGCTGCGCCAGCCCTTCGATTTCGCGAAGGGACTTGTCGTCGCCGGCACGCTTCGCGGCAGCTATGACGATCAGGTCCGGCGCTTCTTCTACAATGGCGACGTGCTGGTCAGCGACCGGTTCGACACCGGACTGGGCGAAATCGGCATCCTTCTGAATGCGTCCTATCTGCGCCGCGACTATTTCGAATCCTATCGCGAGAGCCTGTCGCCGCGCAACAGCACCACCGGCCAGGCGATCAGCCCCGCCGGTCTGGGGACGGTGCGTTATCCCGGCACCATCCTGGTGAAGCAGCCCAACGGCCGCTACGTCCGCCCGGTGCTGACCGGTTCGATGCAGTGGAAGCCGGCGTCCAACCTCCGCCTCGATCTGCGCGTCACCAATATCGACGATCGCAACGTCAATTACGACACCGATCTTCAGACCGCGCTGCCGACCACGCTGACCAACGTCACGCTCGTCCCCGGCACGAATGTGGTGCAGAGCGCGTCCTTCACGCCATCGGGCGCGTCCGGCCCGCGCGCGTCGCGCAGCGACAACAACATCAACACGACGCAGGCCGAGTTCGGCCTGGAATTCGTCTCTGGCATCGCCACGCTGTCGTCGCGCGCCGTCTATACGCGCTCGACCCAGAGCAGCCGCTCGCAGCTGTTTCTCAACGCGTTCCGCAGCCCGCCGCCGATCAACGCCATCTTCCAGAGCGATTCGAAGTTCGGCGGCCTGAGCTACAGCTATGCGAACAATGTCGATCTCACCGACCCGGCGAATTTCTACGTCCGCGCCTATTCGGATACGCTGAGCAAGGCGAAGGCCGACGGGCTGCAATGGCGCACCGACCTCACCCTCGATACCGGCGGCGGTCTGATCAGGAATTTCAAGGCCGGGTTCCGCTATGCCCAGCGCGGCACCGACTTCCAGAGCGGCACGCGGCTCGCAAATCTCGATTCGCTTCGCCTGTCGATGTCCTCCTTCCCGGGCGGCAGCACGCCACAGATCCTTTATGGCGGATTTCATGGCGACGATGTTTCGGTGCCATCGACCTGGGTGCAATATGACACGCGCCTGCTCGACAATCGGGCCAATCTGGACGCGCTCAACGCCTATATCGCGACCCTGCCGGGGCAGGCGGCGCTGTTCGGCACCGCCGATCCCGTGTTCGACCCGCTCCAGGCGTTCAATGGCGACGAACGCAGCTATGCCGCCTATGCGCAGGTGAAATATGGGTTCGATCTGGGCGGCGACGTATCGGTCGATGGCATTGTCGGCGCGCGGCTCGTCAACACCGATCTGTCGATCTCGGGAACGCAGGTGACGACCACGCGGACCACCGCCGGCACCGTCGTGACCAACACCCCGATCAACGGGCATCAGAACTATGTCGATCTGGATCCAAGCGTCAGCGCAGTCGTCCATTTCGGCCGCAACCTCCAGCTGCGCGCGGCATGGACCAAGACGTTCAGCCGGCCCGATTTCTCGCAGCTCAACCCCAGCCTCAACCTTGCCGAGATCGTCGCGTCGTCCGGGGCGGTCACCTCGGCTGCGGTTGCCGGCAATCCGGATCTTCAACCGATCCGCTCGACCAATTGGGACGCGTCGCTTGAATGGTATTTCGGCCGGGCCGGTTCGGCGACCGCCGCAGTCTTCCTGCGGGACGTCAACGGCTTCATCGTCAACACGCAACAGGATGAAATCGTCCCCGGCTCGGTCGGTACGACGGTCCCGGTGCGCCGCCCGATCAATGCCGGCGACGGCACGATCAAGGGGTTCGAACTGGCGTTCAGCACCTTCTTCGATTTCGCCCCAGGGGTGTTGTCGAACTTCGGCGCATCGGCGAACTTCACCTATATCGACACCAACCAGGTGCTGCCCGCGACCCCGGCGAACACCGCGTTCGAGGGGCGGATCGCCGGCATTTCGAAGCGCAGCCTGAACACCGCGCTGTTTTATGATGACGGAAAGTTCCGCGCGCGCGTCGCCTATGCGGTGCGTGATCGCTTCATCCTGGCCTATGTGCTGAGTGACCCGATCGGCAATCTCGACTGGTATCCGATCAGCCGTCTCGACGCCTCGATGTCGTACCGGCTCACGCCCAACATCACCTTCACCCTCGATGGTCAGAACCTGCTCGGCAAGCCACAGCGTTCGTTCTGGGGGGATGCGCAGGCGGGCGACAGCGCGTTCAACGACCGCGTCTATTATGAAGGACGCGTCATCTCGCTCGCGGCGCGCTTCAAGTTCTGAAGCCGATGGTGCGCCTCCCCGCGTTCCTCGTCGCGCCGCTGGCGCTTGTGACGGTGGCGGCACATGCCGCCCCGGCCGATCGCGACGGGGAACGGGTGGTCGAACGCGCCGTGCTGCTGATGCGGCACGGCGTGCGCGCACCGCTTTCGGATCCGGCGATGCCGGCCGGAACCGCCGCGGCGACCTGGCCCGCCTGGCCGGTGCCGCGCGCGCATCTCACGCCGCATGGCCGTGCCGCAGTAGCGGCGCTCGGCGTCGCGGACCGGACCGCGATCGGGTTGCGTCCCGCGCCGGGCTGTCCGGACGTGGCCACGGTGCGCATCGTCGCCGACAATGACCAGCGTACCATCGAAACCGGGCGGGCCTGGGCGGCCGGTTTCGCGCCCGGATGCGACCTGTCTCCGACCGCATTGCCCGCGGGCGAGGTGGATCCGGTCTTCGCCCCGGTCGAGGCGATGGGCGCGGGCTTCGATACCGCCGCCGCGCGGCGCGCGGTCGAACGCCGCCTGCCGCGCGGCGGCTTCGCGACGCTGGACGCGCGTACCGCACCGTTGCGCGCGCGGCTCGACACGATCCTGTGTGGGCGCGCGGGCATGCCGAATTGTGGCGTATCGCGGCGCCCGACGGCGTTGCGTCCCGTCCGCCCCGGCCGCGAGCCGGCGCTTGTTGGCGCGATCGCCGATGGCGCGAAGGCCGCGCAGATCCTGACGCTGGAATATGCCGACGGGATGGCGGCGCCCGGCTGGGGGCGGCTGCGCAGCGGGGATGTCGCGATGCTCGGGGCGCTACGGGCGGTGGCGTATGACGTCGTGTACCGCACCCCCTATGTCGCGCGCGCGTTCGGCGGGCCGACCCTGCGACGCATGCTCGACGGAATCGAGGGCGTGGACGCGCCACGCCTGACGGTGATGATCGGGCATGACAGCAATATCGCTGCCGTGGCAGGCTTGCTCGATCTTCACTGGCGGGTCCCCGGCTTCGCGGCCGACGATCCGCCGCCAAGCGGGGCGATCGTCATGCAACTGATACGCGACCGGCGCGGACATCGTTTCGTCCGGATGATCTTTCGTTCCCCCACGCTGGACCAGATCCGCGCCGGCGGGGCGCTGTCCGCAGACGGGGCGACGGCACGCCCGATCGCGATTCCGGGGTGCGCGCCGACCCCGTTCGCCTGTCCGCTCGATCGCTTCAGGCGACTCGTTTCGGCGGTTCTGGCGCCATGATGGTCCGCCGGCTCGCCATTCTGCTATGCGCGCTGGTGTCGGTCGGCGCTGCGAGGGGGGAGGCGCGCCCGCGCGCGCCGGTCGATCTCGTCGATCCCTTCATGGGAAGTTCGGGGGATCGCGGACAGCTTTCGCCTGCGGCGGCGGCCCCGTTCGGCATGGTGCAGCTTGCGCCGGATACGACGCCTGCAAATCATATCGGCTATGATCGCGATGCGGCGCTGTTGCGCGGCTTTTCCCACACCCGGGCGCAGGGCGTCGGATGCAATGGCGGGGGCGGCGATCTGCTGATCTCGGCACGCTATGCGGGCGAGGCCGGGCCGTCGCCGATCGATCCGGGCAGCCAGCGGGCCGGAGCGGGCTGGTATCATGTCCGCTATGGCCGGACGTCGATCACCGCCGATCTCGTCGCCGGACAGTCGGTGGCGATCAGCCGGTTCACGGTCGCGCGCGCGGGACGGATCGTCCTCTCGCTCGATCCGCGCCACAGCTATTCCAAGCATATCGGCCATGAATGGCTCGGCACCAGCGCCGGCGATGTCCGCGTGCAGCTCGCCAATGCGACCGTGTGCAGCCGGGGCGTCTATCGGCTCGCCATCGCCGGCCGCCTGCTGCGCAATGGCCAGCCCGTTTCGGCCGCCGGCACGGTCGATGCCGACGGTGTTCTGGGATTCGCGATCGATGCCGGCGCGGGCGACCGGATCGAGTTGCGCACCGCGCTCTCGACCATTGATGCGCGATCGGCGCGGACCACGCTGGCCGCCGAACTGGGCGCGCGATCGGTGGCGCAGCTTGCCGCCGGCACGCGCGAGGCGTGGAACCGGCTGCTTTCGCGGATCGCATTCGATGGCGATCCGGCGCGGCGTGCATTGTTCTACACCTGTCTCTACCGCGCGCTGCAAATGCCCGCCCGCGTGGATGACGGCGCCGGGGTCTATCGCCGGTCCGGTGGCGCGCCCGGTCGCGTCCCGCCCGGCCATCATCGCTACGCCGGCTGGTCGCTGTGGGACAATTACCGGACCCAGGTGCCGCTGATCGCCTTTGCCGCGCCCGACGTGGCCGGGGACATCGCGGATTCGCTGGTCGATCTGTTCCAGTCCGAAAAGGCGCAATGGGCAGGGCCGAACGAGCCGTTTCTGAGCGTGCGGACCGAGCATGCCGGGATCGCCCTGCTCGACCTGCACCGCAAGCGACTGGGGAGTATCGACCCCGCGCGCGCGCTCGACGCCATGGCGGCCGAAACGACGGCCCTGCCGCGGGAGACGCCCGACCAGCAGATCGAACTGGCTTATGACCAGTGGGCGGTGGCACAGCTCGCCGCGGATCGAGGGCGGCCGGCGCTGGCCACGGATTTCACGCGGCGCTGGCAGGGCTATCGAACGATGTGGGGCAGGGTGTTCCGCGATCTGGGTGCCGATGCGGACACCGTCAAGGCACGGGGCCTGTACCAGGGGACGTTGTGGCAGTATCGCTGGGCGCCGGTATTCGATCTCGACTGGATGCGCGGCACGGCGCTGGGAGGCGCACGGTTCGACCGCGAGCTGGACGAATTTTTCGCGCGCGGTCTGTTCAACATGACGAACGAGCCCGACATCCACGCCCCGTTCCTCTTCGCGCTGACTGCTCGCCCGCAGACGGCCGATCGCCTGGTCGCCAGGCTGCGCGATCTGCCGATCGACCATTGGTACGAAAATCAGCGCAAATATGAAAAGCCGATCGTCCAGCGCAGCTTCTCTCTCTCACCCGGATTTGCGGAGGGGATGGACGATGACGGCGGCGCGATGTCGGCCTGGTATGTCTGGGCGTCGATCGGGCTTTATCCGCTCGTGCCGGGCGAGCCGTGGTACACGGTGACCCTGCCCGCCGCGCCGCGCGTCGCGATCGACGTGGGGCAGGGGCGCCGTTTCGTCATCCGCACGCGTGGGCGTGGTGACCAGATCGGATCGCTCCTTCTGAATGGCCGGAGGCTGGACGGCCGGCGGCTGACGCATGGACAGATCATGCGCGGCGGAACATTGACGATCATCAGGGAGTGAAGCGCGTGCAGGTCAGACGATGGGCGCAAGCGAGCTTTGCCGGCATCTTCATACTGGTGACGGCGATGACGGCGGGACCGGCGACGGTGGCGAAGGAGGCGCCGCCCGCCGCGCGCAACCCCTGGGTCGGCGCGTGGGGCTATGCCGCGTCGCCGGCGACCGAGACCCCCGGGCCGACGCGCCCGGCCGGCACCTTTCGCTACCGCATCCGCCTGACCCAGGGCGGGGCGGGGGTCGCGCTGCGCTTCACCAATCCTGAAAATGCGGTGCCGCTTGTCATTTCGGGGGCCAGTGTCGCCATCGCCGCACCGCGCGGATTCGCGGGGATCGCCGCGCCGATGGCGGCGGGCTTTGCCGGAAAAGCGGGCGTGACGGTGGAGGCGGGCGCGTCGATCAGCACCGATCCGATCCGGCTTCCCGTCACTTCGGGTCAGGACGTGATCGTCACCCTGACCACCGCCGCGCCCAGCACCGATGTCGCGGGCAGCGCCGGCTTCGTGACCGAATTCACCCCCGCCGCTCCTGCCGCGCCCGCCGAAGCGACCAGGGCGCGCCCGTTCGTCAGCCTGGTCAGCGTCCACAATCCGCGTGCGCCCTGCACGATCGTGACGCTGGGCGATTCGATCACCGAAGGTGCGCGCGGCAAGGACGCGAGCTGGCGTGGCTGGCCGGGCCGGTTCGCCCGGCGGCTGATCGAGGCGTCACCGCAATCGCATTGCGGCGTGGTCAATATGGGGATCGGCGGCAATCGCCTGCTGGCCTATGGCCGTGGCCCGTCGGGGATTGAACGGTTCGGGCGCGACGTGCTCGCGGTTCCCGGGGTCACGCATGTCGTGCTGCTGGAGGGGATCAACGATATCGTCCGCAGCGCCAGCCCGCGCGAGCGCGCGATCGGATCGGCACAGCTGATCGCCGGCTATCGCCAGATCATCGAGATGGCGCACAAGCGCGGGATCAGGGTGATCGGCGGCACCATGACCCCGGCATGGGGATCGCGCTTCATCACGCCGGAACTGGAGCGCATCCGCCGGGAAACGAACCGCTGGATCGTCGAACCGGGCAATTTCGATGCATCGATCGACTTCGAATCCGCGCTTGCCGACGGCACCACGCCGCCCGCGCTGAAGCCCGCGTTCGATTCGGGCGATCACCTGCATCCCGCCGATGACGGCTATGCCGCAATGGCGGCGTCGGTGCCGCTGAATCTCTTTGCTGCCTCTGTCCCGATGTCTGGAGCGAAACCGGAATGACCTTTATCCAGACCCCCGAAACGCGATGGGCGGGTACCAATCTCGAACGTGCCGCGAACCACAATCAGCGCATGACGCTCCACGCGATCCGGGTGCATCGCGAACTCACCCGCGTCGAACTGGCGGCGATCACCGGGCTGACCGCGCCGGCGATCTCGAACATCACCCGCCGCCTGCTCGATGAAGGGCTGATCGTGGAGAGCGGGCAGCGGCGCGGCGGGCGTGGACAACCGGCGACGCGGCTGACCGTGCGGCCCGACGCGCGACATGCGATCGGCCTGAACATCGATCGCGATCACATCACGCTGGTGGTGCTCAACTTCACCGGCCAGGTCCTCGCCCGTGCCACCCGCGACGTGCGTTTCGCCCTGCCGGAACAGGTGCGCAGCTTCTATCGCCAGGCGATCGTCCAGCTGCTCGAAGAGGCGGGCGTGCTCCATGAAACGCTGATCGGGATCGGCGTCGCCGTGCCGGACGATCTGGGCGTGGTGGATCTGGAGGGGCGCCCGGCCGCCTACGCCCAATGGTCTTCGACCAACCTGACCGAGCTGCTGTCCGATCCGTTCAACCTGCCCGTCTTTGTCGAGAACGACGCCGCCGCCGCCGCGCTGGGCGAGTTGCAGTTCGGCCTGGGCCAGCGGCACCGCAGCTTCTTCTACATCCTGGTGTCCTCCGGCCTGGGCGGCAGCCTGGTCATCGACGGGTCGCTGTTTCGGGGCGCCAACGGACGCAGCGGCGAACTCGGCTTCATGCGCAGCGCGCCCGATGGCGGACGCGAGACGGTGCAATCCTTCGTCTCGCTGTCCGGACTGGGGCGCATGCTTGGCGCGGCGGGGCTGGGGATCGAGGATGTGGTGGATCGTGCGGTGCCGACCGCGGCCGCGTCGCGCATCGTCGATGAGTGGATCGACGGTGCGGCCGCCCGGCTTGAGGCGCCGGTCGAAGCGATCAACTGCCTGATCAACCCCGACGCCGTCCTGCTCGGCGGGCGGCTTCCGCCGACGATTTTTGACCGGCTTGCCGATGCGATGCGTGCGCGCCTGCTCGCCCAGCGGTCAAGCGTGCCGGTCGTCTGCCCGATCATGCGTGCCGCCTTTTCGACCGATGCGCCCGCCGTGGGCGCGGCCATCCTGCCGATCAACCATTTCTTCCTCCCTGCCGCGGGCGGCTCATGGAAGAAGATGGCGGATCAGGGCGGCACGCTTGCCGACATGATCGCGTGACGCCGGTGGCTGCGCGGCAGGCCGTTACGCGCGGCCTGATCGCATCGATCGCGTGCGCCGCGCTTGCCGGCCTGTTGTTCGGCTTCGACACCGCCGTGATTTCCGGCACGACCACCGCACTTTCACGCGAATTCCGGCTGGACGCGACCTGGCTCGGCGTCACCGTGTCGGCGGCGTTGTGGGGAACGCTGCTGGGGTCGCTGGCGGCGGGGCGGCCGGGCGACCGTTTCGGCGCGCGCGACGCGCTCAAGGGGGTGGGGCTGCTGTTCCTGGTCGGCGCGTTGGGGTCGGCCCTCGCGACCGGATGGGGCGTTCTGGTCTTCTTTCGTATCCTCACCGGTCTGGCGGTGGGCGGAGCGTCGGTGCTGGCGCCGGTCTATATCGCGGAAATCGCACCGGCGCGGCATCGCGGCGCGATGGTGGTGGTGTTTCAGCTGAACATCATCCTCGGCATCCTGATCGCATTCATCTCCAATGCGGTGATCGGTGCGATTGATCTCGGGCCGGATGACTGGCGGTGGAAATTCGGGGTCGGGGCGGCACCCGCGTTGCTGCTGCTGGCGATGCTGTTCCGCATTTCCCAAAGCCCCCGCTGGCTGGTCGGACGCGATCGCGCGGACGAAGCGGCCGCCGCGCTCATCCGGACCGGCCGAACCAGGGAGGACGCGATCCGCGAGATCGCCGAAATCCGCGCCAGCCTCGCCAGCGAGCCGGTGGGTGAGCGGCTGCGCTGGTCCGCCCATGCCCGCCCGATCCTGCTCGCGATCCTGATCGCGCTGTTCAACCAGCTGTCCGGGATCAACGCGCTGCTGTATTATATCAACGACATCTTCGTCGCCGCCGGCGCCGGCGGCAGCGCCGACGCACAGGCGATCGTGATCGGTCTGGCCAATGGCGTCTTCACCTGTCTGGGGCTGGTCCTGATCGACCGGGCGGGCCGGCGGACGTTGCTGGCGGTCGGGTCGATCGGCATGGCCGGATGCCTCACGGTCGCGGGGCTGGCGCTCGACGGGGTCCTGCCAAAAGGGGCGGTGCTGTTCGCGCTGATCGGCTTCATCGCCTGTTTCGCGTCCAGCACCGGGGCGGTGATCTGGGTCTATCTCAGCGAGATATTTCCGACGGCGGTGCGCAATCGCGGCGCCGCGCTCGGCGCATCGGTTCACTGGGGCGCCAATGCGGTGATCGCGGCGGCCTTCCCATGGATCGCGGCGCGCTCGGCGGGCCTCCCGTTCCTGTTCTTCGCCGCGATGATGGCGTTGCAATGCGTGATCGTGCTGCGCTTCTTCCCGGAAACGAAGCGGGCGTCACTCGAACAGCTTCAGCGAAAGGAGGCGCTTCATGGCTGACACCGCCCCACCGGTCGTCGCGCCGGCTAGCGGCACGCTCGCCGCCTATTGCACCGTCACCACGCTTTTCTTCGCATGGGGCTTCATCACCTCGCTGGTGGATCCTCTCGTCGCGGCGGTAAAGGGGATTTTCGAGCTGAGCGATGTCGAGGCACAGCTCAGCGCGTCGGCGTTCTTCATCGCCTATGGCGTGATGAGCTTTCCCTCCGCGGTCCTCCTCGCCCGGATGCGGGCGGCGAACACGATCGTGCTGGCGCTTGGCATGATGCTCGCCGGGTGTGTGGTCATGCTCGCCGCCGCGAACGCGGCCGTTTATGGTCTCGTCCTTCTCGGCCTGTTCGTGCTCGCCAGCGGGATTACCGTGCTTCAGGTCGCGGCCAATCCGCTGGCGTCGATCCTTGGCCCTCCGCATCGCAGCCATTTGCGACTGACGCTGGCACAGGCGCTGAACAGCCTTGGCACGTTCATCGGCCCCTATCTGGGTGCGGCGCTGTTCCTTCAGCAGATCGAAATTCGTCACGACGCGGTGGTCACCGACGCGGCGCGCGACGCCGCCCTGGGCGGGATCGATCGCGCCTTTTTCTGGATCGCGGGGCTGTTGCTGGCGCTGATCGTCTTCTTCGCGACGACGCGCGGGCTGATCCGGCGCGCGACCGACGCGCATGATGCGGATGGCGGCGAGAGGGCGGGGATGTTCGCGTTGCTGTCAGAGGCGATCGCATCGCGATGGACGCTGTTCGGCGGGCTGGCGATCTTTTGCTATGTCGGGGCGGAAGTGGCGATCGGCACGCAGATGGCGTTCTTCCTCAGCGGGCCGGACGTGTTCGACATGCCGCTGCAACAGGCGGCGAAAATGGTCAGCCTTTACTGGGGCGGGGCGATGGTCGGCCGGCTGCTGGGATCGGCGGTGCTGACGCGGGTGCCGGCGGGCCGGGTGTTGCTGTTCGCCAGCATCGCCGCGTGCCTTATCTGCATCCATATCTTCACCATCGGCGGATCGACAGCGGGCTATGCCGCGCTCTGCATCGGTCTCATGAACTCGGTGATGTTTCCGGTCATCTTCACGCTGACCCTGGAACGATCGACCGCGCGGCCGGCGGCGACGTCCGGGTTTCTGTGCTTTTCGATTGTGGGCGGCGCGGCGATGCCACCCCTGACGGGGCTGGTCTCGGGAATGGCGGGTTATGCCGCAGCCTTTGTCGTACCGGCGCTATGCTATGCGGTCGTCGCCGGCTTTGCCGCGCTGGCGGCGCGCGCAGGCGTGCGACGGCCGATCGATCCGGGGCTGTCCCCGGCGCATTGACCTCAATCATCAAGACGCGGACGATGAACGACAACAGACAACAGGGGGGAGCGATGGACGAGGAACTGCTTGAACGGGTCGCGCGGGATCCCCGCTATATCCGGCTGGTCCGCGAACGCGCGCGCTTCGCATGGACGCTGTCGGCGATCGTCGTGACCGCCTTTGCCGCGTTCATCCTCGTCATCGCGCTGGACAAGCCGTTGCTCGCCACGCCGGTCGGCGATCTCGTCATGTCCTGGGGCATTCCGGTCGGCCTTGCGCTGATCGTGCTGGCGATCGCGTCGATCGCGCTCTTCACGACGCGTGCGAACCGGCGCTTCGATCCGGTGATGGCGGAAATTCTGGCGGAGCATGCGCAATGAACCGGATCATGATCGCCGCGGTGCTGTTGCTGGCGCCGCTTCCCGCGCTGGCCGACGCGTTGCAGGGACAGGCCGAGCAACAGCCGCGCAACTGGATCGCGATCGGCATGTTCGCAGCCTTTGCCGCGCTGACGATCGCGATCACCCGCTGGGCCGCGCGCCGGACGCGAACCGCGTCGGATTTCTACACGGCGGGCGGCGGGATCACCGGTTTCCAGAACGGGCTGGCGATCGCGGGCGATTTCATGTCGGCGGCCTCGTTCCTCGGGATTTCCGCCCAGATCTATTCGGACGGGTATGACGGGCTCATCTATTCCATCGGCTTTTTGATGGGCTGGCCGATCATCTCGTTCCTGATCGCCGAACGGTTGCGCAACCTTGGCCGTTTCACCTTTGCCGATGTCGCCTCGTTCCGCTTTGCCCAGGGACCCGTGCGCAGCTTCGCCGCGATCAGCACGCTGCTGATCGTCGCCTTCTACCTGATCGCGCAGATGGTGGGGGCGGGACAGCTGATCAAATTGCTGTTCGGCCTCCCCTATCCGGTCGCGGTCGTGCTCGTCGGCGTGCTCATGATGATCTATGTGCTGGTCGGCGGCATGACGGCGACGACCTGGATCCAGATCAGCAAGGCGGTGCTGCTCCTCGCCGGTGCGACCTTCATCGCGCTGTCGGTCCTGTGGCAGTTCGGCTTTTCACTGGACGCGCTGTTCGCCCGGGCGGTCGCGGTAAAGACCGACCTTGCGCTGGGGCAGGGCATGGCGCCGGCGGAGGCCGCGGCAAAGGGCGCGGCGATCATGGGGCCGGGCGGGTTCATCAAGGATCCGGTGTCCGCCCTGTCCTTCGGCCTCGCGCTGCTGCTCGGCACCGCCGGGTTGCCGCACATCCTGATGCGCTTCTTCACCGTTCCCGACGCGCGCGAGGCGCGCAAATCGGTGCTGTGGGCAACGACATGGATCGGCTATTTCTACATCCTCACCTTCGTCATCGGGTTCGGCGCGATCGTGCTGGTCACCAATGACAGCCAGTATCAGGCGCCGGGCGGCGGGTTGATCGGCGGGGTGAACATGGCGGCGATCCATCTGTCCCGGGCGGTCGGGGGCGACCTGTTCCTCGGTTTCATCTCGGCGGTGGCGTTCGCGACGATCCTTGCGGTGGTCGCGGGGTTGACGCTGTCGGGCGCGTCGGCGGTCAGCCACGATCTCTACGCCTCGATCTGGCGGCGTGGCGCTGCGAATTCGGCGGACGAGCTGCGCGTGTCCCGCATCACGACGGTCACGCTCGGCGTCGTCGCGGTCGTTCTGGGCATCCTGTTCGAGAAGCAGAATGTGGCGTTCATGGTCAGCCTGGCCTTTGCCCTTGCCGCGTCGGGCAATGTGCCGGCCCTCATTCTTTCGCTCTACTGGCGGGGGTGTACGGGCATCGGGGTCACGATCGGCGGCATGATCGGCCTGTCCTCCGCATTCGTCCTGACGCTGCTCTCCCCCGCCGTGTGGACCCAGACGTTCGGGCTGGGCGACGCGCCATTTCCCTATTCCTCGCCGGCGCTGTTTTCGGTGCCGCTCGGCTTCGTTGGAATCTGGCTCGTCTCGCTGCTCGATCGATCGGCGACCGCGCGCGCGGAACGGGCGGCGTTCCGCGCGCAGCAAATCCGCTCCGAAACGGGAATCGGCGCCTTTTCCGCCTCCGGACACTGATCGCCCGATCCGCGCGCGGACGCGCCGTGTCTATTTGCCCGGGCGCGGGACCTTGCGCGGCGTCATGCGTTGAAGCGGTGGATACGCTGTTTTGGAGATCGCCATGTTGAAGGCCGCATTGCTGTTCGCCATCCTTGCCCTGGTTCTGGGTCTGCTCGGGTTCGGAGGTGCCGCCGGCGCGGCATGGGGGATCGCCAAGATCCTGTTCTTCATCGCGGTCGCGATCGCGGTCATCCTCTTCGTGCTGGGACTGACCGTGTACAAGAAGGTCACCTGAAGCGGCCACCTACCTGTCGCCGGTCAGCGGCGGACGCGCGTCACATGCCCCATCTTGCGGCCCGGGCGCGCGTCGCGTTTGCCGTAGAGGTGAAGATGCGCGTCCGCCTCCGCCAGCAGGTCGCGCCAGCGATCGGCATCGTCGCCGATCAGGTTTTCCATCTCCACCCGGTCGCCGGTCAGATCCGCCGTGCCGAGCGGCAGGCCGCAAATGGCGCGGACATGGTTTTCGAACTGCGACGTCGTCGCCCCCTCGACGGTCCAATGCCCGCTATTGTGGACGCGCGGCGCCATTTCATTGAATATCGGGCCGTCATCGGTGGCGAAAAATTCGCATGTCAGCACCCCGACATGCTCCAGCCGGTCGGCCAGCGCCCGCGCCAGCGCGATCGCCGCTGCGGCCTGCCGGGCCACGATATCGGGCGCCGGAACAAGCGAGCGGGCGAGGATGCCCTCGACATGGATATTGTGCGGTGGCGGATAGGCGACCGCATCGCCATCGATGCCGCGCGCGAGCAGGATCGAAAATTCGTGGGTAAAGCCGACAAACCCCTCCAGCACGCATTCGCGCCCGTCCATCGTCGCCCATGCTGCCGTCGCCTCGCCCGCATGGCGCAGCCGGATCTGGCCCTTGCCGTCATAGCCTTCGGTCGCGGTCTTCAGGATCGCCGGCGTGCCGATTTCATCGAGCGCGGCGCCCAGCTGGTCGAGCGAGGCGACGGCGCGCCATGGCGCGGGGCGTCCGCCGCAATCCTGCGCCAACGTCTTTTCCCGTCCGCGATGCGCGCCGATTTCCAGCGAGGCGCGACCGGGCCTTACGGGCGCGCATTCCGCAACGACATCGATCGCGGCGGGATCGATATTCTCGAATTCATAGGTGACGACGTCGCACCGGCGCGCGAACGCGGCCAGCGCCGCCGCGTCGTCATAGCCGCCCCGGGTAAAGGCGGCGGCGACGTCGCATGCCGGGCCGCTCGCCGGGGCATAGACATGGCAGCGATAGCCAAGCTGCGCCGCCGCGACCGCGATCATCCGGCCGAGTTGGCCGCTGCCCAGAATGCCGATCGTTGAGCCGGGCGGGATCATTCGGGATCGGTCGCGACGCTTTCGGTCTGGGCGGCGCGCCACGCCTTCAACCGGGCCGCCAGCGCGTCGTCCGCCGTGGCGAGGATCGCGGCGGCGAGCAGGCCGGCATTGATCGCACCCGCCTTTCCGATCGCCAGTGTGCCGACCGGGACGCCGCCTGGCATCTGGGCGATCGACAACAGCGAATCCATGCCCTTCAGCGCCTTTGATTCGACCGGGACGCCCAGCACCGGCAGGTGCGTCATCGACGCCGCCATGCCCGGCAGGTGCGCGGCGCCGCCAGCCCCGGCGACGATCACCCGGATGCCGCGCGCGTCGGCGCCGGTCGCATAATCGTACAGCCGTTGCGGGGTGCGGTGCGCGGACACCACCTTCGTTTCGTGCGCGACACCCAGTTCGCGCAGCATGTCGGCGGCGTGGCGCATCGTCTCCCAGTCAGAGGTGCTGCCCATGATGATGCCGACCTGCGGCGCGTCCGCCATTGCCCAACCCCTTCGCTGCGGGAAGCCGTCCCCCTAAAGACGCCGCGCGCCTGCTTCAAGCCTTTGACCGCAATGCGCGGGAAGCGCGCGGCGGCGCATCGGTCTATAGCGGGTCCATGAGCAACGTCATTTCAGACGAAGAGGCCTGGGCCGCCTTTCTGCGCCGCGACCGCGCCTATGACGGGCGGGTGATCGCGGGCGTCACATCGACCGGCATCTATTGCAAGCCGAGCTGTCCGGCGCGGCATGCCCGGCGCGCGCATGTCGTTTTCTATCCCGATACGGACAGTGCGCGTGCGGCCGGGTTGCGCGCCTGCCTGCGCTGCAAGCCCGACGAGATCGGTCGCGAGCGGGTGGCGGTGGCGCAGGCGGTCGCGATGATCGATGCCGCAGAGGCGCCGATCGGACTCGACACGCTGGCGCGCGCGGTCGGCTACGCGCCGCATCATTTTCAGCGATTGTTCAAGCGCGCGACCGGCGTCACCCCGGCCGCCTATGCCCGCTCGCTGCGTGCGCGCCGCGCGGCCGACGCGCTGACCCGGGAGGCCAATGTGACCGACGCCATTTATGAGGCGGGCTATTCGGCGCCCAGCCGCTTTTACGAAACCGCGAATGCGCGGCTCGGCATGACGCCCGGCGCCTGGCGCAACGGCGGCGCGGGGGTGACGATCCGGTGGACGATCGCCGACACCAGCCTGGGTCGTCTGTTGATCGCCGCGACCGACCGTGGCCTGTGCCGGGTCGCGTTCGATGAGGACAGCCTCAGCCTCGCCGCGCGCTTTCCCCGGGCGGAGGTCGCCCCCGGCGGGGCGGCGCTCGCCGATCTGGCCGCGCGGGTCGTGGCGGAGGTCGAGCAGCCCGGTCGCCATACCGACCTACCCCTCGACGTGCGTGGCACCGCCTTTCAGGAGGCGGTGTGGCAGGCGCTGCGGTCGATCCCGCCCGGCGAAACGCGCAGCTATTCCCAACTTGCCGTCGCCGCGGGAAACCCCGCCGCGGTCCGCGCCGCCGGCAGCGCATGCGGGCGAAATCCGGTCGCGGTCCTGATCCCCTGCCACCGCGCGCAACGCAGCGATGGCGCGATGGGCGGCTATGCCTGGGGCCTGGACCGCAAGACCGCGCTGCGCCGCCGCGAGGGGGTGGAGGAATGAGCGTAGCCTCAATCGCTGCGCTTGCCGATCGGGTTCGGACCTTCAATCGCGCGGCGTATCCGCGTTCAGCGCCGCGAGCCGCTTTTGCGCCATGTCTCGCATGGGCGAAGGGTCGGGCCGGTTTGCCATCGGCGCGAGCAACGCGATGGCATCCGCGCGCAGGCCGATCCGCGCATAGAGATCGATCAACTGCCAGACGACGAAATCCACACTGGGATCTGCTTCATGGGCGCGGCGCAGATAGCTTCCCGCTTCTGCCGATACGCCATCCTGCGCGATCATGTTCCGATATCGAGCATAGAGGGCGAGGAAGTTTCGCGGGTCCCGCGCCAGCGCCTGGTCGATCAAGGCCCGTGCGGCGCGCATCCTGGTGTCGAAGCCCGCGCCCGGATCGTCCATCCCGACCCCGGTGAGTGCGAGCCCTCTCATCGCCAGTATATCGGCATTGTCCGGACTGACCGCCAGCATGCGATCGGCGATCGCGAGCAATCGGGGAAACTGATTCAACCAAAGCGCGGACAGCGCCATGACTTGCACGCCGCCGGTTTCTTCCGGATGGGTCTGCGAAAGCGCCTCGAGCCTGTCGAGCACCTCGCCCATCTCCGTGCTGCTTTCGGTATCGACAAGATCGCGCCGGGTCGCGAGCGCGATCCGGATAAGGTCGATCTCACTTTCGCCCATCTGCCGCACGGTGGCCGCGATGACGGGCGAAGTCGGCACCGGGACGTCCCGCGCGGCGGGCATCGCCAGGCGATAGCGTGCGAGCGCGGCGTCGAACCCGGCCATGCCGCCGGTGAAATAGCTGTCGGCGTTGCGCGCGAGCGTTCCTTCGCGAACCGCGCGCAGATAGGCGGCGATCTCCCGGTGACGCGGCCCGTCGAAATAGTAATGATGCACGATCAACCATCCCGAGGCGTACAGGGCGGGAGAAGGCGGTGCATCGACGCGATCCGCGGTCATGCCCTGGATCTGTGCGAACGGCGTCGATCCGCCATCGTTCAGAATCGACAGCATTTGCGGGTTGGGACCGAAGCGAACGACGCCACCGGACCTGAACTGCGCGGTTTCGAACAGGCCGGCAAATCCCTCGATGAACCAGCCAGGCTGGTTCGCACCAAGCACCGTCGCCATGAAGAGGTGCGCATATTCGTGGAACAGCGTTTCCTGCGGAACGATGCCGCCGGCCTTGTCAGGCGCGACGATCGCCATGCGGCCGAACGGCGTCGTGCGCGTGAACCCGCCGCCAAAGCCGCCGATGCCGGTTGCCCTGCGCACCGTTTGCACATCCGGATAGATGATCACCCGATGCCGGATCCGGGACTCGATCGACGGCGCGCCCACGACTTGCCGTAAAAAGGCGTCGAACCGCTCCAGATCGCGGGCCACCGCCTGGACCTGCTCGGCCGGCGCATCCGCCTGCACCGCAAGATGGGTGGTTTCGGCGATCATCCATGCGGCCTTGGCATGCGGTGCCATCACGATCGACACCAGGACAAATAGCCCCCGAAGCATGTCGCGCATGTCGCGCCCTATCCCGCCGGCTTGCAGCTGTAGACCAGCCGTTCGTTGAACACCGGCGGCAGGGCGGTGCGGATCACCTGCTGCTTTGCGGCGAGGTCGGCGCGGGCCGCGGGTTCGGCGGAGCATGCCTTCACCTTCACCTCCGCCCGGCGCTTGCGCGCCTCACCCATCTGCTTGGCGGACAACAGGTAGCGGGTGACCGAATAGGTGCGGGTCGTCGGCGCATATTCCAGTACGGAGACGGTCTGCTCCTCGTCCGGCACCAGGATGCGCTGCCAATTCTGCCCGGCCTCGGCATATTGGGTGCGGCCGTTGACGCACCCGTCGGGATTGATGTCGATCGACTGGTCGCGGGTGTCCGACACCGTGATCCGCGAACGTGCCGGGTCGATCGAGCAGACCATCTTGCCCAGCCCGCCGGTCGCGATCGCCGCCGGCACCGCGATCGGCGCGCCCGCCTCGATCGCCTTGGCGTCGAAGGCGGGGCGCATGAAGAAGGTGACGATCGCGCCGATCATCAGCACGCCGCCGCCGCTCGCGGTCCAGATCGCCTCGCGCTGCTGGCCGCGGGTCAGGAACAGGCCGCCGGCGCCGATCGCGAGCGCGCCGAGCACCAGCAGCAGCGTGGCGGCCGCCATGTAATTCTCACGCGTGACGATATTGGCGCTGCGTGCCTGCTGGATCGCGCTGTCGCGGTCGTCGGCGGCGCGCGCGGCGGCCTCGCGCTGGCGCACCTCTTCGGCCATGCGCGCCTTTTCCGCCTCGCTGCGGTCCTGGGCCAGCCGTTCGGCGATGCTGGTACAGGCGACGCCATTGGCGGGCATCGGCTGCTTCGACTCACGCAGGAACGCGGCGACCTCTTCGTTGCTGATCGCGAAGCCGAAGCTGGCGTCGCCGTCATCGGCGCGGGTCAGCGCGGCGTTGACCCCCAGCACCCGGCCGCATCCGTCGAGCAGCGGCCCGCCCGAATTGCCGCGCGCGATCCCGGCAGTATGCAGCAGCACCTGCACCCCCTGAAGATCGCGGCGGCCGGAAAAGACGCCCTGCGACCGCACCGGGCTGAGCGGCGTGATGAAATCGGCGGCGGTGCGGGCAGTGGCGAGATCGACATTGCCCGGATAGCCGAGCGCGATCATCGCGTCGCCTTCGTTCACCGGACCGTTGTAGAAGGTGAGCGGCGGCAGGCGGATGCCGCTGAATTCGATCAGCGCCAGATCGCGCACCGGATCGATCGCGATCAGCCGGCCCTGAAACGACTTGTCGCCCTCCGACGGGACGACGCCGATCATCACATTGCCGGGATAGCGGTCCGCAGCCTCGACGACATGCGCGTTGGTCAGCACCCGGTTGGGCGCGACGGCAAAGCCGCTGCCATGGCCGAATCCGACCACTTCGCCATCGACCATCGCGATGGTGACGATCCGTACCACGCCGCGCCCCGCAGCCGAGATGTCGTCGGCACGCGCCGGCGCGATCCATGCCAGGATCATCGTCACCGCCAGCAACAGTCGCGTCATCGCCCAGCCTCCACCCGCCCTCCATCGCGGAAGCGGGCGCGGGGTTCAAGCGCCCCGGCGGTTATTTCGCCCCCGGTTTCGCCTGCTTGGCCTCGGCCTGCTTTTTCAGCAGCCGGTCGTACATGTCGCGCGGGGTTTCGCGATCGACGTCCTCGCCGACCAGCGCATATTCCTTCTTTGCCTTGTCGCGGTTGCGCTTTTCGCGGGGCGACAGCTCGCTGTCGGGCTTGATCGTGTAGGCGAGCGGCCGGATCACCGCGATCGCTTCGGGGATCATGTCGCGCGTTTCATAGTCCTTCGCGACCAGATAGCGCAGGTCGTCGTCATTCGGCACCAGCTTCAGCGCATAGGCCAGTCCATTGAGCGCGCCGGGCGGCGGCGGATAGCGGCCCGCGTCCACCCAGCTGTCATAATAGACCTTGTAGACGCGCGGCACATTGGGGGCGAGCTTGATCGCGGCGAGGATGTCCTGCCGTGCCGCGTCCCATGCGGCCTCGCTGGTCGATTTCGCCGCCTTGAGCCGTTCGGTCGCCAGCTTGCCCTTGAACATCAGCGCCATCGCGTCGCGCGGCGCGACCGCGATCCAGCGTTTGAGCGCGGCATCCGCCTCCGCCGCGTTGCCGGCAAGGTCCTCGGTCTCGGTCAGGACGCCGAGCGCATAGGGGTCGTTCGGAAATTTCGCGGCGCCTTCCCGCACGCGGCGGACGAACGCGTCGATGTCGCTCTTGGCGATACCGCCGCTCAGTCGCTGGTCCTCGTCCAGCAACTCGTTTTCCGCCGGGGTCGTCGCGCGGATCGTGATGTCGCCGGTCGGGATCGGCTTGAACGAGATCTGTTGCGTGCCGAGCTTGGTGCTGCGCGCATAATCCTTCAGCTCGCTGTCCAGCGCGTTGAGCGTCGTACCGAACCCTTCCTTCGCCGCATCGGCATAGCTTTCGCCGCGGTTGATCGCGGCGAGATAGGTTTGCAGCTGCTTGTTCCGTTCCGAATTGATGAACGAATAATGGGTCAGCAGCCAGCCTTCGGCATAGAGCAGGCCGATCGCGTCGCCCGCGTCGGCATAGCTGCGTGCGGTGAGCAGCTTTTCGGCCGGCAGCCAGCTGCCCGAGCTATTGATCTGCGACAGACGCGACGTCTGGGGCAGGCCGAACCGGACCACGTCGCCCTTGTCGCTGGTATCGATCTGGAACCCGCCCCAGAATTCGGCGAACCCCTCGGAATACCAGCTGGGATAGGCGGCTGGCGAATATTGGAACATGAAATGGTGCGTCAGCTCGTGATAGAAGACGCCGTCGGCGGAGAAGGAATCGTCCACCGCGCCGACCTTGTAGGCCGAACTCATCCGCGTTCCGCGCAGACCGCGCCGGGGCGTCACCAGGAACGGGCCGCGCAGCACCGGATTGTAATAGCCGCCGACGCCATAGGCGGGGAATGGCATCGTTGCGACCACCGCCGGCACGCTCGGCACCATATAGACCTTGAGCTTCACGGGTGAGGGCGGGACGTCCTTCTTCCCCTGGACCACCGCCTGCACAAAGGCGAATTTCTCCATATTCTCGGTCGCCTTGCGCAGCTCCTCCTCGGACCCTTCGCTGAAGACGATGAAGTTCTTCGACTCGGCGCGTTTCCATTCGGCATGTGCCACCGCCGGTGCGATCAGCGCGGTGCAAATCGCCAACATCTTGAGTTTCATCGGTAAATTATCCCTGCCCCGTGATTCCCCAAGGCTATTGGCGGGGAGCCGGAAGGGCAAGGGCATCGTCAGAGGAAATTATAGGGATCGACGTCCACCACCACCCGCACCTTTGCGGGCCATGCGACGCCGCCCAGCCAGTCGCGGATCACATCCTGCACGTCGAGCGCGCGGCGGGCATGGACGAGCAGGCGGAAACGATGCCGCCCGCGCAGCATTGCCAGTGGCGCGGGGGCGGGGCCGAACACCTGCATCGCCTCCACGCGCGGTGCGGTTCGGCCGATCGCGCGCGCGATATCGAGCGCGGCCTCCTTGTCCTCGCTCGAGACGATGATCGCGGCAAAGCGGCCGAAGGGCGGCGCGCCCGCTTCGCGGCGTGCCTGGGTTTCGGCCTCGTAGAAGCTCTCGGCATCGCCGCTGACCAGTGCCTGCATCACCGCCGCCTTTGGACTGTGCGTCTGGATCAGCACCTGCCCCGGCTTCTCGCCCCGCCCGGCGCGCCCGGCGACCTGCATGATCTGTTGAAAACTGCGTTCGGCGGCGCGCAGGTCGCCCCCCTCCAGCCCCAGATCGGCATCGACCACCCCGACCAGGGTGAGATTGGGGAAATGATACCCCTTTGTCACCAGCTGGGTACCGACGACGATGTCGATCTCACCGGCCTCCATCCGGTTGACGAACTCGGCCGCCTTGGCCGGCGACCAGATCGTGTCGCTGGTGACGATCGCCGTGCGCGCGTCGGGATAGAGTGCCGCCACCTCGTCCGCGATCCGTTCGACCCCGGGTCCACAGGCGATCAGGCTGTCCTCGCTGTCGCATTCGGGGCAGGCGCGCGGGGTCGGGATGATGTGGCCGCAATGGTGACAGGCGAGCCGGTCGATCAGCCGGTGCTCGACCATCCATGCGGTGCAATTGGGGCATTGGAAGCGATGGCCGCAGGTGCGGCACAGCGTCAGCGGCGCATAGCCGCGCCGGTTGAGGAACAGCAGCACCTGTTCGCCGCGCGCCAGCGTCGCATCGATCGCGGTCACCAGCTTCGGCGCGAGCCAGCGTCCGCGCATCGGCGGCTGTTCGATCAGGTCGATCGCCTCGATCGCGGGGAGTTCCGCCGCGCCATAGCGGCCGGGCAATTTCAGTTCCGCGTACCGGCCCAGCGCAACCTGCTGCCGGGTCTCGATCGCCGGCGTCGCACTGGCGAGCACCACCGGGCATCGCTCGAAATGCCCGCGCATCACGGCGACGTCGCGCGCGTGATAATGGACGCCCTCTTCCTGTTTGAAGCTGGTTTCGTGCGCCTCATCGACGACGATCAGGCCGAGATCGGGATAGGGCAGGAACAGCGCGGAGCGCGCCCCCACCGTCACCAGCGCCTCGCCGCTGGCGATCGCGCGCCATGCGCGGCGGCGCTGCGACTGGCGCAGGCCGGAGTGCCATGCGACGGGTTCGACCCCGAACCGGGCGTGAAAGCGTTTGAGGAACGGTTCGGTCAACGCGATTTCGGGAAGCAGGACCAGGCTCTGCCGGCCCGACGCGATCGCCGCCGCGACCGCTTCGAAATATACTTCGGTCTTGCCCGAGCCGGTAACGCCGTCGAGCAGGAAGGGTTGAAACGCGCCGGCGCCGACGGCCTGCCGCAGGATCGATGCGACATCGGCCTGGCCGGCTGACAGGTCCGGCGGGGCGAAACCGGGGTCGGGGACGGGATAGGGGCTGTCCAGCTCGACCGTCACCCCCTCGATCGCGCCGGCCTTGACCAGCCCGCGGATCACGCCGTCGGACACATCGGCAATGGCCGCGAGTTCGCGGATCAGACCCTGTCGGTCGCCGATCCGTTCGAGCGCCTGTTCGCGCTGGGGCGTCATCCGCGGCGGAACCTGACCGGTCGCGCGATATTCGACGATCGTCCTGCCCCCCTCCAGCGCGGAGGTGGAAGCGAGCGCCATGCGCAGCACCGATGCCAGCGGCGCGAGATAATAGTCGGCGGTCCATTCGATCAGGCGGCGCAGCGCCGCGGGGATCGGCGGCGCATCGGCGACCCCGATCAGGTTGCGCAGCCGGTTGTCGCCGACCTCCTCCGCCGGCAGCCGGTCGGCCTCCCACACCACGCCGACCAGCTGGCGGGGGCCAAGCGGTGCGACAACGATCGATCCCGGCTCGACCGACATGCCGTGCGGCACGCGATAGTCGAGCGGGCCGAGCGCGGAGTTCATCACGATGACGCGGGCGCGGGACATGTCCGCCCATATCGGGTTTTGTAAACCGGCTGCAACGCGCTAACGGCGGGAGATCGGAGGTTCGTCGATGTTGGTAGCCGCCCTGTTGCTCGCTCAATCCGCCGCGCCGCAATGCGCCGTCCCCGACGGCAACCTTCCGCCCTCACTCGCGGGCTGGACGCGGCCGGCGGAAGATCTGGCCCCCGGCGGAGCGGTGGTGGTCGATACCGGCGACACGGCGAAACTGTCCGGCGTGCCGGCGGGCGCGAAGGCCGGGCGCGGGGCGATGATCGGGTTCCGCGTCGCCAGGGCGGGGCGTTATGGCGTCGCGCTGGACCAGGCCGGATGGATCGATGTGGTGGCGGGAACGTCCGGTGGCGTGAAAATCGCCTCGGTCGCGCATGGCCATGGCCCCGCCTGTTCGACGGTCCGCAAGATCGTCAGCTTCGATCTGGCGCCGGGCGTGTACCGGTTGTACCTGACCGGGCTTGCCACGCCCCGGGCAAAGGTCATGCTGGTCCCCGCGCCGGACCGTTGATCCGTCAGCGCCGGCCGCGCGCGGCGCCGCGATCGCTTCGCTTTGCCTCGTCCAGCGCGGCCTGGGCCGCTTGAATCAGCGTGCGGGAGGTCGGGTGGTCGGCATTCGCGCGGGCGAACCCGATCGTTCCCTGGACCGCGATCGGCCCGTCGCCGGTCTCCACGGGCCGCGCCAGATCGTCGAGGATATGGTCGATCACGCCTTCGATCCCGGCGCAGAGCATCGGATCGGTGACCACCACCGCGAAGGTCTCCGCGTCGATCCGCGCGGCATAGCTGTCGGCCAGGTGCGGCTGGACGAGGCGCCGCGCGACGACGCGCAGGACATGGTCGGCGAGCGCGCGTCCGTGCAAGTCGGCTGCCCGGCGCACGCCGTCGATATCGATCAGCAGTAGCCAGGTGTCGGCACCGTCGGCACTGTCGGCATCGGTGCGCGCCAGCGCCGAGTCGAGCGCCCGGTTGAAGCCAACGCGGTTGCCGATCTGGGTCACTTCGTCGATCCGGGCGGCGCGGCGGAGCCGTTGCTCCAGCGCATAGGTGCGGGTGATATCCTGAAACACGCCGACCACGGCGACGGGCCGGTCGCCATCCATCTCGACCTCACCCAGCGCGCGGACGCGCCGTCGACGGCCCTTGGCCGTGTCGAAATCGGATTCGAACCGGTAACCCTTGCCGTCGTTCACCGCCGCTTCCAGCAGCGCGGCGATCCGCGCCCGCTCATGTGGCGGATAGAAGTCCAGTGCCTGTTCCACCGCCGGTGGATCGCCCGGTTCGAGATCGTGAATCCGGAACACCCCGTCCGACCAGGACAGCGCGCCAGAGGCGATTTCGTATCGCCACGACCCGATTCCGGCCATCCGCTCGGCCTGGTTCAGCGTCGTCTTGCGTTGCCAGATGACCCGGTTCTGCGCGTGCAGGCGGTCGGCCAGCCCGATTGCCGCCGTCGCGGCGGAGCGCGCGGCGATCAGCGCTTCGGCCAGTCGTGCGAAATGGCCCAGCGCAGCACGTTGCGCGTCATCGAATGTGCGCGGGCGCGTGTCGATCCCGCAAAACGCCCCGATCGCGTGCTGAACGCCGTCTTCGTCGCGCGCGAAGATCGGAACGCCGCCATAATAGCGGATGCCCGGCGTGCCGGTCACGAGCGGGTTGTCGCGAAACCGCCGATCATGGAGAGCGTCGGGAATTTCCAACAGCCCGGTCTGGGCGATGGTCGCGTTGCAGAACGCGATATCGCGCGGCGTTTCGCGAAACCGCAGGCCCGTTCCGGCCTTGATCCACTGGCGGTCCCGATCGATCAGCGAGAGCATCACGGTCGGCAGGTCGAGCATCCGCGCGGCCAGTTCGACAAGGCTGTCGAACTCCACGTCCGGCGCGGTTTCCATCAGCTTCAATGCCTCGAGCGTGCGGAGACGGGCTTCCTCGTCGGGTATGGGTGGCGTGGCACTCTGGAACATCGCCCGCATGTGGCCCGCAGTCGGTAAATAACCCGCTAAGCCACGGACTGAAAAGCGAACAGATCGAGGGTCAGAGCGTCAGGCCGATGCCGATCGAAAGGACATGGTCCATCGTGTCGCGACGCCCGGCGCGGCGATAGCGATACTGGTTCAGATACCCGGCCTCGATCGCGAGCGTCCTGTTCGCCTTCCAGGACAGGCCGACCATGTTTCGCATCCGATCGTACCGCCCGGTCTCGCCCCAGTCGGTGCGGTCGAGCGGAATCAGGCTTTCATGGCTCGCGAACAGCGCGAGCCGTTCGGCGAGCGGCAGCGCCGCCTTCACCTGCGGGCGCAGGCGATAGCCGACATCGCTTCCCGTCGATGTGGTGCGCCGTTCCAGGCGCAGGCGGCCGGATAGCTGCACCGCGCCAAGACGGGTCGAGCGGCCGATCTGGATACGCAACCGGTCCTCGCCCCGGGTCACCACTCCGCGCGATCGATTGACGACCCGGACATAGCCGCCCCCCAGCGACCACCCGTCGCCAAGCCGGTGCGAGAGGCCGCCGGCCAGTTCGGTCTCGTAAAGGCCGCCCGAATCGTCGCTGATGCGGTTGACCGTCTCCAGTTCCAGCACCGTGCCGCTGGCCACCGGGACCTTGACGCTCCCGGTCAGCCACAGTTCGCGGTCCGCGTCCTGCGCGAGTGCGGGGAACGGCATCAGCGCGAAAGGGGCGACAAGGAGGATGGAGCGCATATCGATCCGATGCTAGAGGGCGCGGTCACCGATGCGTCGGGGCGATAGCGCCCCGTCATCGAAATGTCACATTCGCGCCCGGGGAGCCTTGCATGAAATTCTTTGCCGACACCGCCGACACCAACGATATCCGCGAGCTGGCGGAGGCGGGGCTGCTCGACGGGGTGACCACCAACCCCTCGCTGATCCACAAGGCGGGTCGCGATTTTCTGGAGGTGGTGGCCGAAATCTGCCGCATCGTCGATGGGCCGGTGTCCGCCGAAGTGGTCGCGCTCGACCATGAAGGCATGATGCGTGAGGCAGAGGTGGTGCGAAAGATCGCCGACAATGTCGCGGTGAAGGTGCCGCTGACGATCGACGGGCTGAAGACATGCAAGGCGCTGACCGACGACGGCACGATGGTGAACGTCACCTTGTGCTTTTCGGCGAACCAGGCGCTGCTCGCGGCAAAGGCGGGGGCGACCTTCGTTTCGCCGTTCGTGGGGCGGCACGATGATGTCGGCTTCGACGGCATGTC
Organism: Sphingomonas sp.; assembly: GCF_019635455.1. Taxonomy (GTDB): domain Bacteria; phylum Pseudomonadota; class Alphaproteobacteria; order Sphingomonadales; family Sphingomonadaceae; genus Sphingomonas. The sequence continues at coordinate 75,332 of NZ_JAHBZJ010000007.1, forward strand.
GCTGATCAGCGACATCCGCCTGATCTATGACAATTACGACTATGCGACCGAAATCCTGGTCGCCAGCGTCCGCAACCCGATCCACATTCTCGAATCGGCAAAGATCGGCGCGGACGTGATGACCGCGCCGCCGGCGGTGATCCGCCAGCTGGTCCGTCACCCCCTTACCGACAAGGGGATTGAGGGGTTCCTCGCCGACTGGGCGAAGACCGGCCAGACCATCGCCTGACCGGTCCGCCCGCCCGTCATCCGGCGTTCGTCATTCGGCGAGAAAGCGCGTGACGGCGTCCGTGAAGAACGCCGGCTGGTCCAGCATGATGAAGTGATAGCTGCCGGGAACCGCGACCAGTGTCGCGGGCGTCCCGGCATAGGCCGGTTCCCACACCTGGGCCGCGCCGGGCGTGCCGGCGGCATAGAGCACGGTGAACGGGCGCGCGGTCACCCTGCCGAGTTCGGGGCCGATATCGGTCGTCATATCCTCGAACATCGCCTGGGCGACGACGCGCATGTCGGCCTTCATCGCCCAGTTGGCGATTCGGATGCGGCCTTCGGGCGTCATCGACAGGTCCCCGCCCGGATCGGTGGTCACCGGCGTCGCGGCGGCCGCTTTCGCCCGGGCATAGGCGCCGGCGGCCATCACCCGCATCTGTTCGGCGCGCGGCTTCACGCTTTCGGGCGTCGCGCCGGGGCCGAACAGCCGCCCGAAAAAGGGCAGCGCATCGACGACCATCACCCGGCCCACCCGGTCGGGATGGCGCGCCGCGATCATCATCGCGGTCAGGCCGCCCAGCGAGTGGCCGATGATCGCCGGCTTCGTTGCCCCGCGCGCCCGCGCGTCGGCCAGAATGTCGGCGATCACGCCGTCGATGACGCCGGGGTTCAGGTTGGCACCGGGATCGTCGCCGGCAAAACCGTTGATCTGCACCAGCACCACCCGGCGCGCCTTCGCGAGCTGCGGCGCGATGCCGTCCCACACCGCCCGCGGCGAGGAGAGGCCCGGGATCAGGTAGACCGGTTCGCCCTTCGCCCTTTCCGGACCCATTTCGACGATCGAGATATGGTCCATCCGTCGTTCGGCGCTGGCGGTCTTGGCTGTAGCGGCAGCGGCATCGGCGCGCGGCGCGGCATGGGTGGCGGGGGCGATCAGGCAGGCCGTCAGCGCGGCCAGGGCGGTCATCATCGTCGTACGCATCGGATCAATCCTCTTTGGAGGGGTTCTGGAAAATCGCCTCGATCGACAGATCGAACAGGTCGGCGATCCGAAAGGCGAGGGGAAGGGAAGGGTCGTAGCGGCCGGTCTCGATCGCATTGACGCTCTGGCGCGATACCTCGAGCCGCTCGGCCAGGTCCTGCTGGCTCCACGCGCGTTCGGCACGCAGCACGCGAAGGCGGTTCTTCATGCGCCTGCCCCCGCAACCCGGTCGCGCAGTGCCAGCCCGCACTGGGCCAGCCCCCATGCGAAGCACCACAGCGGAAAGCCCCAGAACACATCGACGCTGGTGACGACGCCGGCATATTGCAGGAAGCCGATGACCGTCGAGACCGAGAGCACGACGCCGATGCCGAACAGCATCGCGGTGACGATCCGCTGCCGCACGAACTCGTCGGTCTCCTCGACCAGATACAGGCCCATCGCCACGAGCGCGCCGATCACCGGAAGCGCCGGCATCACGGACAGCGCGATCAGTGCCGCGCCATCGGGGGCGAACGACGTGCGCCCCCACGACCAGGCGAAGACGGCAAGGACATAGAGCGCCATGGTGACGGCAAAACGCCGCTGATACCGTTTGGCTGCTGGCGTACGCATTGGAAAGCTCCCTTGTTTGAATGACAAGTGAGCTTTACGCCGATTCGCATCGGCATGTCAACTGTACTTTCCAATGTGACGCGTTAGCTTGCCAAATCGTCCAGCATGCTTTGCGCCATCACGCTCAATGTGTCGTCGCGCGCGCCCATGATCAGGATGCGGTCCCCGGGCCTTGCCGCCGCCACCAGATAGGCCGCCGCCGTCGCGCGGTCGGCGATGTGGCGCGCGTTGCCGCCCGCCGCGGCGATGTCGGTGGCGATGTCCGCGCTGGTGACCTCGCGGACGACGGTGCCGCCATGATAGACGGGATCGGGAAGCACCAGCAGGTCGTCGGGGCGCAGGCGGGTGACGAAGGTATCGACCAGCTCGCGCCGCATCGATCTGAGCGGGCCGAACCCGTGCGGCTGAAACATCGCGAGCACGCGCCCGGGAAACTGGTGGAGCGTGTCCAGCGTGGCCCCGATCTTGTCCGGGTTGTGGCCGAAATCGTCGATCACCGACACGCCATTTGCGGTTCCCACCAGTTCGAACCTGCGGCGCAGGCCGGCAAAGCCCTCGATCGCGGCGCAGACCGCGTCACGATCCAGCCCCGCCGCGATGCAGGCGCCGATCGCGGCGAGCGCGTTGGCGACATTGTGGCGACCGGGGACCGCAAGCCGAACCCGCCGCGTTTCGCCGGCCATCCGCAGGTCGAACGCGATGGCGAACGGTTCGGGCGAAAGCGCGTCGGCGGACAGGTCCGCATCCGCCTCCACCGCGAAGGTGAAGGTACGTTCGCGGTCGAGGGCATGGAACAGCGCGGCGCTCTCCGGGTCGCCGATATTCACCACGGCGGTCGCCGCCTTGCCCGCGAAATCGCCGAACAGCCGGCGCAGCTCGTCCAGCGTCTTGTGGTCCAGGCTCACATTGTTGAGCACCGCGACCTTCGGCGAATAGAGCGCGATCGACCCGTCGCTCTCATCCACTTCGCTGACATAGGTGTCGCCGCGCCCGACCAGCGCGCTGGCGAAGGGCGCGTCGGCGCGGACGAAATTCTTCATCACCGCGCCGTTCATCACCGTCGGATCGCGGCCGAGCGTGTGGAGAATCCATGCGATCATGCCGGTCACGGTCGATTTGCCGCTGGTCCCGGCGATGCCGATCGACATGGGCGCGGCATTGAACAGTTCCGCGTTCAGCTCCGCACGCGTCATCTGCGGGCAGCCCAATGCGCGGGCGCACACCATGTCGGGGACATGGTCCTCGACCGCGGCAGAGGCGATCACCGTCTGTTCGACGGACACGATCCCGCTGCCATCCTGGGGGAACAGGTCGATGCCCAGCGTGCGCAACGCGTCGAACTTGGGCGTCAGCCGTCCCGAATCGAGGCTGCGGTCCGAGCCGGCGACCTTGGCGCCTTGCCCGGCGAGGATCATCGAAAGCGGCATCATGCCGCTGCCGCCGATCCCGACGAAAAAACAGGATTTGCCGTGTTGCATCGCCCCGCGCTATCGACGCTTGCACGCGGTTCAGCAAGGCTGAACCGGTCCAGGCCGGCACGGCGGCAATGGCGAAGGGGATTGAATGCGTATCGGCGTCGTCGCACCGGCACGGACCGTCAGCGAGGAATCGGCGGCGCGGATGAAGGCGTTCATGGCCTTTACCTATCCCGCGCACGAAATCGTCTTTCACCCGCAATGTTTCGTGACCGAGGGGCATTTTGCCGGGCCGGACGAGCTGCGCGCGCGTGCGTTCCTGGAGTTCGCCAACGATCCGGCGTTCGACGCGATCTGGTTCGCGCGGGGCGGCTATGGTTCGAACCGCATCCTGCACAGCATCATGCCCCAGATCGGGCCGGCCGCGCGGCACAAGACCTATATCGGCTATTCGGACATGGGGTTCATGCTCGGCGCGCTGTACGCCCGCCGGATCGGCCGCCCGGCGCATGGATCGATGGCGAGCAGCATGGGCCGCAACGACAAGGGCGTGGATGCCGGATGGGTGCTTGGCTGGCTGATCGATGGCGACAGGCGGGGGCTGGAGCCGACGCTCGACGGGCGCCCGGCGGCTGCCTTCAACCTGTCGATCCTGACCGCGATGATCGGTACGCCCTGGCTCCCCGATCTGGCCGACCATGTCCTGCATATCGAAGAGGTGGGCGAGCCGATGTACCGGATCGACCGGATGCTGTTCCAGATGGCCCACGCCACCCAGTTGAAGGGGATTGCCGGCGTCCGGCTGGGCGCGGTGACCGACGTCGTCGATAATGACGTGCCGTTCGGGGAAAATATCGAACAGATGATCGTGCGGTGGTGTCGCGAGATGGACGTGCCGTATCTCGGCCGCTCGGGCATCGGCCATATCGCGCTCAACCGGGTGGTGCCGTTCGGCGTATCGTGACTCCGGCCCCGATCCCGGGGACAGGGACATTTCGGGATTTCGTCGATGCCAGTCGCACCGCCGCCGCCGGGACTTCGAAAGAGTTGGATGGATCCGCTGCCCGATTCGGACCCGGCCGCGCTCGCCGCGATCGGCGCCGCCGTCGAGGCGCGGCTGGATGCCGATCCGGCCGTGCGCCGCATCGCCAGCCCGCGGATCGACATGTTCGCGATGCCGGCCTTTCTCTCCCCCGCCGATTGCGCCGCCTTCATCGGCCTGGTCGATGCCGACGCGAAACCCTCGACCAGCCTGCGCGCAAGCGGCGCGCCGTTGCGCCGCACCAGCTGGACCTGCCGCTTCGGCGGCGATCATCCACTGGTCGCGGCGTTCGATGCCCGGCTGAGCGGCCTGCTCGGGATCGATCCGGCGCATGGCGAAGCGCTACAGGGGCAGCGATATGAGGCGGGGCAGGAATTCCGCCTGCACAACGACTATTTCTCGAGCGGTGAGAGTTTTTCGGCGGATATCGCGGCCGAAGGGGGGCAGCGGACCTGGACCGCGATGGTCTATCTCAACCGGCCGGGCGGGGGCGGGCAGACCGCATTCCCGCTGGTCCCCGTGGCGATCCCGCCGACGCCCGGCGTGCTGCTGATCTGGAACAACCTGGCTGCGGACGGGCTGGCCAACCCGTTCGCCCACCATGCCGGCACCCGGGTCGAGGATGGCGTCAAATACGTGCTCACCAAATGGTATCGCGAGCGTCCCTGGGCGCCCCGCGACGGGCTTTCGCACTACCGGGCCTGATCCGCGACCCGCCCCACCCGCACCAGCACGCCGTCGGGGTCGCTCACCGCGAATTCGTACATGCCCCATGGTTTGAGCTGGGGTGCGCCCGGCTCGATCACCAGCTCGCGGACGCGCTCCGCCACCGCATCGACATCATCGACATACAGGTACAGGCCGAACGGATTTTCGGGCGGTCCCGGCGTGCTCGGCTCGGCGCGCAGATGCAGGTGCCAGCCCTTGTCGTCGGCGAGAATACGATATTCGCCCCAGTCGCCCGCGAGCGTGAAGCCGAGCCGCGCATAGGACGCCGTACTCGCGATGAGGTCACGGCAGGGCAGGATCGCGGCGACGCGGTGGTCAGACATCGTCAGTCTCTTCCTCTGGCATTCCGCGCGCACCGCCCCTATCCTTATGGCATGGCACAGCGTTTCGCCACGACCACTAGCACCGCTCCCGCTCCGGCGGGAGGGCTGGTCGTGCGCGGCTGACGCGCGGCCGGACCTCCCCCGGAAACGGGGGAGGCCGGCGCTCCGCTTCCCCCGTTCCGGCATCCATTCGCGGGCGCGGGGATACCGGAATGCGCTACTATATCGACACCGAATTCAACGGCAGCGGCGGGCAGCTGCTGAGCATCGCGCTGGTCCGCGAGGATGGCGCGCAGTTCCACGAGGCACTTCACCCGCATGAGCTGATCGTGCCATGGGTGCGCGAACATGTGATGCCGCAGATGGATCGCGAGCCGGTCGATCGCGCCACCATGGTGAGGAAATTGCAGAAATTCCTGCGCAAGGATGGCGGCCCGTTCCTGTTCGTGGCCGACTGGCCCGAGGATCTGGCGCATTTCTGCGCCCTGCTGATCCGCGACCATGGCAAGCGCAACGATCCGATGAGCCTTTCCTGCCTGCTGGTCCATCTGCCCGGCTTCGACACTGCGGCGCACAGCGCCCGCCCGCACAATGCGCTGGCGGATGCCATCGCGCTGAAGGAGCGGGTCGAGGCCAATCTGCGCGGTGCGCATGCGGAGCTGTCCGAACATGACCTTGCGCGATTGCGGGTGGGCTGACATGCCGCAAGCCTTGCCTATTTCCCCGCCGCGCGGGCATAAGCCGCGCCACTTGCCCTGCCCCTCCAACAGAAAGTCCGATTCCGTGTCCGAGATGTTCCGCATTACGCTGCCCGACGGTTCCGTCCGCGAGGTTGCGCCGGGGACCACCCCCGCGGATATCGCCGCCGCGATCGGTCCCGGCCTTGCCAAGGCGGCGATCGCCGCGCGCGTCGATGGCGAATTGCGCGATATCGGGCGCGCGTTCGAGGGCGATGCGCAGCTGGCGCTGGTGACGTCGAAGGACGAGGCGGACGCGCTCGAACTCGCGCGGCACGATTATGCGCATGTGCTGGCCGAGGCGGTGCAGGCGCTGTGGCCGGGGACGCAGATCACCTTTGGCCCGGCGACCGATGACGGTTTCTATTATGACGTGATGGCGCCGGCGTCGCGCGACCCGTTCTCGATGGACGACCTGCCCGCGATCGAAGAGAAGATGCGTGAGATCATCCGCGCCGACAAGCCGCTGCGCCGCGAGGTGTGGAGCCGCGAGGCGTTGATCGCCAAATGGCAGGCCGATGGCGAACGGTTCAAGGCCGAATGGGCCGCCGAACTGCCCGAGGGGGAAGAACTGACGGTCTATTGGTCGGGGTCCGACTGGCTCGACATGTGCCGCGGGCCGCATCTCGCCTCGACCGGCAAGCTCGACCCCCAGGCGTTCAAGCTGATGCGCGTCGCCGGCGCCTATTGGCGCGGCGACCAGAGGAATGCGCAGCTCACGCGCATCTATGGCACCGGCTGGCTGAACAGGAAGCAGCTCGACGCGCATCTTCACAAGCTGGAGGAGGCGGCGAAGCGCGATCACCGCCGGCTGGGCCAGGAGATGGACCTGTTCCACCTCCAGGCCGAAGCGCATGGCAGCGTTTTCTGGCACCCCAAGGGCTATCTGATCTGGCGCGAGCTCGAGGCGTATATGCGCCGCGCGATCGACGCCGCCGGCTATCGCGAGGTCAAGACGCCACAGGTGATGGACGCGCGCCAGTGGGAGCAGTCCGGACATTGGGGCAAATATCGCGAGAATATGTTCGTGATCCCGGACGAGGTGCCGAATACCGAGGACGAAGGTCCGATCGTCAGCAACGAGGCCGACTGGATGGCGCTCAAGCCGATGAACTGCCCGGCGCACGTCCTGATCTTCCGCCAGGGGATCAAATCCTATCGCGACCTGCCGCTGCGCCTTTACGAAAATGGCTGCTGTCACCGCAACGAACCGCATGGCGCGCTGCATGGCCTGATGCGCGTGCGCCAGTTCACACAGGACGACGCGCATATCTTCTGCCGCGAGGATCAGATCGTCACCGAGGTGCAGGCGTTCTGCGAACTGGCGGACCGGATTTATCGCGATTTCGGCTTTACCTATTCGATCAAGCTGGCGCTGCGCCCGGAAAAGCGGTTCGGCACCGACGCGATGTGGGACAAGGCCGAGGCCGAATTGCGCGACGCCGTCATGCGCGCCGGCCTCGCCACGGCCGAATATGGCTGGGAGGAACTGCCGGGTGAGGGCGCCTTTTACGCGCCCAAGCTGGAGTGGCACCTGACCGACGCGATCGGGCGGACGTGGCAGGTGGGGACGATCCAGTCCGACCGCGTGCTGCCCGAACGGCTCGACGCGAGCTATATCGGCGAGGATGGCGAGCGCCATCGACCGGTGATGCTCCACCGCGCGATCTTTGGCAGCTATGAACGCTTCATCGGCATCCTGATCGAGCATTTCGCGGGCCGCCTGCCGGTCTGGCTGGCGCCGGTGCAGGCGGTGGTGGCGACGATCGTCTCCGACGCCGATGCCTATGCCGGCGACGCGGTCGCTAAGCTGAAGGCTGCGGGAATCCGCGTCGAGAGCGATCTGCGCAACGAGAAGATCAACTACAAGGTGCGCGAGCACAGCCTGGCGAAAGTCCCCTATCTGCTGGTGGTCGGAAAGCGCGAGGCCGACGAAGGCACCGTCGCGATTCGCACGCTCGGGCAGGAGGGGCAGAAGGTCGTCGCGCTCGATGAAGCGATCGCGATGCTTGCGAAGGACGCTGCGGCTCCCGATATGCGATCGTAGCCTTCGCGCCACAGCGTGTGGCTTTTTCGCCAGTTGCCGCGCGGCGGGGCTACCCTGCCGCGCGGTGCTGCGCTAAACTGAATGCGCGGCGCCGGCCCGCTTTCCATCCGGCCACCCGATGTCGAGATCGAAGGGGTGGCCGGATGGAAAGCGGGGCGGGACCGCGAACGTACCGATAACCACCACAGGAGAAGCATCCATCCGTCCTCCCATGTCCCGGCGCGGTTTCGCGCCCCCGGTGCCGACCGGCCCGCGCTACAACGAATTCATCCAGTCGCAGAAAGTCCGCGTGATCGATCATGAGGGCGAGAATCTGGGCGTGATGTACACGCGCGAGGCGATGGAACAGGCGCAGGAACTCGGTCTTGACCTGGTCGAGGTATCGCCGAACGCCGACCCGCCGGTCGCCAAGTTCCTTGATGTGGGCAAGTACAAGTACGAGGCTCAGAAAAAGGCGAACGCCGCGCGCAAGACGCAGAAGACGCAGGAGATCAAGGAGATCAAGATGCGTCCCAACATCGACGATCATGACTATGATACGAAGATGAAGGCGATCCACAAATTCATCGGTGAAGGCGACAAGGTAAAGGTCACGCTGCGCTTTCGTGGCCGCGAACTTTCGCACGGCCAGCTCGGCATGGCGCTGCTCCAGCGCGTCCAGGCGGATACCGCCGAAGATGCGAAGGTGGAAAGCTATCCGCGCATGGAAGGCCGTCAGATGCTGATGGTGCTCGCGCCGAAATAACGCCGGAGTCTCCCTCCCCGGCTCCGGGGAGGGAGCGTCCCGCACGCGGGCGGCGGCGTCACTCGGCCCGTTCCAGCACCCGATAGGTCAGGGTCGATCGCCGCTCGAAGCCGAGCGCGCGGTACATCGAAATCGCGGGGTTGTCGGGCAGGCAGTGCAGGAACGCCGCCTCACCGCGCGCCAGCGCGCGTGCGATCACGATCCGCATCAGCCCGGCGGCGAGTCCACGCCCGCGCCAGTCCGGATGCGTCGCGACCGCGCTCACTTCGGTAAAGCCGGGCGCCTTCAGCCGCTCGCCCGCCATCGCGACGAGCATGCCCCCATCCCGGACCCCCACAAAGCCGCCCAGCTGTGGCGTGCCGGACAGAAAGGGGCCGGGGCGGCACAGCATCGCCAGCGCGTAGATGTCGGACGCATCGGCGGCACCGAGTGACCGGGCGGCGATCGATTCGCCCGGCGCAAGTCGCGTCAGAACCATCTGGTCCAGCTGCGCCTGCGTCGTCACCCGCGCGCCGGGCAGATCGGGGGGTGTCGGCGTCTCCAGCAGACTGATCGAACCGCCCGGCGGAATCAGCGCGAGCAGCGCCGACTGAGCCGTCGCGCCGCCATCGGCCGCCGCCGCAAATGGATGGACGTGCGGATCGAAACGACAGGCCCGCGCATCCCCGACCGCGAATGCGGCCTGCCGGCCGGTCAGCGCGCTCCAGATCGGGCGGTCGAGTGGGTGGGACATGTCCGGTCGCTAAACGCTGGGGGCGGCAAGGTCATCCCGCATGTTGCGGTCAAGCCGGCTCCCACAATTCGATCGGATTGCCCTCCGGATCGTGGATCCGGGCAAAGCGGCCCATCCCGCTCGAATCCCACTCCTCGCGCGTCTCGATCGCGATGCCGGCGGCGTTGAGCTGTTCGAGCATGCCCTCAAGGTCGCTGACCCGCAGGTTCAGCATGAACGCCTTGTCGGCGGCGAAATAGTCGGTGTCGGCCTGGAACGGCGCGAACACCACCGGGCCGCCGGTCACCCGCCATGTCCACGCATCCGCTTCGCCGTCCGCGCCATCGGCGATGCAGCCGCCGCCGATGCCCAGATGCTCGCGATACCAGTCCGCGAGCGCTTCGGGATCCTTCGCGCGAAAGAACAGTCCGCCGATACCCAATACGCCCATCCTCGCCTCCCTCCTGCACGCGCGGACCTATGCCGCGCTGGCATATTCCCCCAGCCCCGCCGCCGCGTCGAGCAAACGCCGTTCGAGCGATTTCAGCCGCAACACGGCGGTGATCTTGTCCCCGGTCAGATCGGTGACATAGAAGGTATCGACCGCGCGCTCGCCATAGGTGGCGACATGGGCGCTGTGGATCGTCACCTTCGACTGGAACAGCGCATAGGCGAGGTGGTGGAGCAGCGCCGGGCGGTCGCGCGCATTCACCTCGATCACGGTGAAGCGGTTCGACGCCTTGTTCTCGATCGATACATTGGGTTCGATCCGGAACGCGTCGGCGCGCAGGCGGGGGAGGGGCTTGGCGGCCAGCCGCTCGGTCAGCTTTGCCCGGTTCGCCAGGGCGTCGGCGATCGCGCCTTCGATCCGTGCCAGCTGCCCGGTGTCGTCGAACGGGCGGCCGAGCGGGTCCTGCACCAGGAAATTGTCGATCGCCATGCCGTCGCGCGTCGTGTGGATACGCGCATCGATGATGTTGCCGCCCACCGCGTGCAGCGCCCCGGCGATGCGATAGAACAGGCCCGCATGGTCGGCCGCATAGACGCTGACCAGCGTGGCGCCGCGATCGGGATAGACGGTCGCCTCGACCGACAATCGGGCATCGCCGACGCGTTCGATGAAGCGCGCGTTGCGCTCGATCACGTCTTCCGGCTCCGCCACCCAATAGGCATCGGTCAGCCGTGCGGTCAGCGCGCCGATGTCGCGGCCCAGCGCGCGCTCCAGCGCCTCCTGCTTGGCGGCGATCCGCTCGCCGCGCCCCTTTTGCTTGTGGCCAAGGCGCAGTACCTCTTCGGCGTTGTCATAGAGGTTGGACAGCAGCTGCCGTTTCCATCCGTTCCACACGCCGGGACCGACCGCGCGAATATCGACCACGGTCAGCACCAGCAGCATCATCAGCCGCTGCGGCGATTGCACCACTTCGGCGAAATCGAGGATCGTCTTGAAGTCGCTGAGGTCGCGCTTGAACGCGGTCGCCGACATCAGCAGATGGTGACGCACCAGCCATGCCACCGTCTCGGTCTCCGCCGCCGACAGGCCGAGCCGGGGGCAGAGCCGCATCGCAACCTCCGCGCCCAGCACGCTGTGATCGCCGCCGCGCCCCTTGGCGATATCGTGCAGCAGCACCGCGACATAGAGCGCGCGGCGCGACGCCACCTGATCGAGGATGAGTGTGGAAAGCGGATGATCCTCCTTCAGTTCACCCTTCTCGATCCGATTGAGCAGCCCGACCGCGCGGATCGTGTGCTCGTCCACCGTGAAATGATGGTACATGTCGAACTGCATCTGCGCGACGACACGACCGAAATCGGGAACGAACTGACCGAACACCCCGGCCTCGTTCATCCATCGCAATACCGTTTCGGGATCGCGGGGCGACGTCAGCACGTCCATGAACAGCGCGTTGGCGCGCGGATCGTCGCGCTTGTCGGCGATCAGCTTCGCATCGCGATTGGCGGTGCGCATCGCTAGCGGATGTACCTCCAGCCCGTGCAGGTCGGCCAGCTGAAACAGCTCGATCAGGCGCACCGGATCTTCGGCGAAGAAATCGTCCCGGGGCAGCGCCAGCCGCCCGCGATCGAGCATGAAACCCTTCAGCTTGGCCGGGGAGCGCCGGATTCGCGGCAGGCCGAAACGGCTGCCCCGTGCGGCGAACTTCTCGTCCAGATGCGCCAGGAAAACGCCGGTCAGGTCGCCGACCATCTTCGCCTGGAGGAAGTAGAAGTGCATGAACCGCTCGACCTTCGACTTGCCCGGCCGGTCGGCGTAGCGCATGCGCTCGGCGATCTCGCGCTGATAGTCAAAGGTCAGGCGATCCTCGCCCCGCCCCGCCAGATCGTGCAGGTGGCAGCGCACGGCCCACAGGAAATTGTCGGCACGCCGGAACTGGCGATATTCCAGTTTCGTCAGCAGGCCCGCCTCGACCAGATCGGCGGGTTCGCGCACGCCATGGGCGAACTTGCCGATCCAGAACAGCGTGTGGAGATCGCGCAGCCCGCCCTTGCCCTCCTTGACGTTCGGCTCGACGACATAGCGGCTGTCGCCCATCTTGCGGTGGCGTTCGTTCCGCTCGTCCAGCTTCTGGGCGATGAAGGTGCGCGCATTGCCGTTCTGCACATCGTTGCGGAACCGCGCCGCCGCCTCGTCATAGAGGGCGGTGTCGCCCCAGACATATCGCGCCTCCAGCAAGGCGGTGCAGACGGTGACGTCGTTCTTCGCCTCGCGCACCATCTCGTCCAGCGAGCGCGAGCTGTGACCGACCTTCAGCCCCATGTCCCACAGCGAATAGAGGATCGATTCGATCACCTGCTCGCTCCAGCTGGTCTGTTTCCACGGCGTCAGGAAGCCGATATCGACATCGCTGAACGGCGCCATCTCTCCCCGGCCATAGCCGCCGACCGCGATCAGCGTCATCCGCTCGGCAGTACTCGGATTGCTGTTGCGATACAGGCGTGCCAGCGTGAAATCCCACAGCACGCGCAACAACTGGTCCATCAGGAAGGCCCCGCTCGCCGCGCTTTCATGGCCGCGTGCGGGATGCTCGATCAGGCGCCGCGCGATTTCCGCGCGACCGGTCTCAAGCGCCAGCTTGAGCCGCTGGGCGGCGGCCTGGCGCAGCCGCATCGTATCGGGGGCGTCGAGCGCCGCCAGTTCGTCGGCCAGCGCGCGGCGATCAACGATCGCGCGGCGATGGGGGATGGAATCGAAACGCCCGGACATGCCCGCCAGATAGGGCAGGCGCTGTCCGAGCGCTACACTGGTTTGGATATGAGGGTCGGGGGCGGCGGAGGTCTATTCCGCCTTCTTCGCCACGCCGACCAGCGCCGGGCGCAACAGCCGGTCGCGGATCATGTACCCCGACTGGATTTCCTGGACGATCGTACCCGGCTCCGCATCGGTGCTGGGGACTTCCATCATCGCCTGGTGGCGATTGGGGTCGAGCGTTTCGCCGAGTGCGGAAATCTTCGATATCCCGTGCCGCGCGAACACGCTGTCGAGCTCGCGGCCGGTCGCCTCCAGCCCGGTGACCAGACCCTTCATCTTGTCGTCCGCACGCAGGTCGTCGGGGATCGCCGACAATGCGCGGGTAAGGTTGTCCGCCACCGAAAGAATGTCGCGCGCGAACCCGGTCGCGGCATAGGTACGCGCGTCCTCCGCCTCCTTCTGCGCGCGGCGCAGCAGGTTCTGGGCCTCGGCACGGGCATAGAGCGTCGCCGATTTCGCTTCGGCCAGTTCGGCCTCCAGCTCGGCCACGCGATCATGCGCCGCCACCTCGGGCGCGTCCTGCGCGGTTTCGTTTCGCACCTCTTCAGCGGTCGGGGCCGCGTCCTGCGTCTTTTCGTCTTCGGTCATCATTCCTGTTCTTGTCCTGTCAGGCGAGCAGCCTGGCGAGCGTTGCCGCCGTGAAATCCACCATGGGCACGACGCGGGCATAGTTCAACCTTGTCGGGCCGATGACACCGACCACGCCGACCACGCGCCCATCCATCGCGCGCACCGGTTTGGCGATCACCGACGATCCGGACAACGCGAACAGCTTGTTTTCGGATCCGATGAAGATACGCGCCGCCTCCGCCTCGCGCGCGCTGTCGAGCAGGCGCGCGATCTCCTGCTTGCCCTCCAGCTCGTCGAGCAACTGCCCCACCCGGTCGAGATCGTCCGCCGCCGCGCTGTCGAGCAGCCGCGCCTGGCCGCGCACGATCAGCACCGGGCGATCGTCACCGTCCTGCGACCACACCGCCAGTCCGCGCGCGACCAGCCCCTGCGCCGCGACATCGAGCGCCGCCCGTTCGGCGCGCAGTTCGCGGGCGATCCGGGTGCGGGCTTCGCTGAGCGTGAGGCCGCCCAGCGTCGCCGTCAGATAATTCGCCGCCTGCTCCAGCGCACCGGCGGGCATCCCGGCGGGAAGTTCGACCACGCGGTTTTCGACCGATCCGTCGTCGCCGACCAGCACCGCGAGCGCACGCCCCTCGCCCAGCGGCACGAAACCGAATTGCTTGAGCACCCGCTCCGCCTTGGGAACCAGCACCAGCCCGGCACATGCCGAAAGGCCGGACAGCGCGGCGGTGGTATTCGCCAGCGCCTCCTCGATCGGGCCGGCGGCGCCGGCGCGCGATTCGATCGCGGCGCGTTCCTCCACCGATGGTTCGCTCGCCTGCATCATCCCATCGACGAACAGGCGCAGACCCAGTTCGGTGGGCATCCGCCCCGCGCTGGTATGCGGCGCGGCGAGCAGGCCCAGTTCCTCAAGATCCTGCATGACGTTGCGGATCGAGGCGGGGGACAGGTTGAGCGGCGACACGCGCGAGATCGTCCGCGATCCGACCGGCTGACCCGCGTCGAGATAGGATTCGACCACGATGCGAAAGATATCGCGCGCGCGGTCGGTCAGTTCGGAGATCGGCGGGGTGCTCACGCGCCAAGATGTAGCGCGCCGCCGCCGTGGCTCAAGTCCGTCAGGATCGAACCGCTGCACTGGCGCGTTCCCCGCGTCCGGTCTAGGGCCGGCCCGACAGTCACAGGAGAATTCGATGCGCCCCAGCGGCCGCGCCCCCGATCAGATGCGTGGAATCACGATCGAACCCCATTTCACCCGCCATGCCGAGGGATCGGTGCTGATCGGGTTCGGCGATACCAGGGTGCTGGTCACCGCCAGCGTCGAGGAGCGCATTCCCCCCTGGCTGCGCGGCAAGGGCGAAGGCTGGGTGACCGCCGAATATGGCATGCTCCCCCGCGCCACCCATACGCGCGGCAGCCGCGAGGCGGCAAAGGGCAAGCAGTCCGGCCGCACCCAGGAGATTCAGCGGCTGATCGGCCGCTCGCTGCGCGCGGTCACCGACCTGAAACTGCTTGGCGAGCGCCAGATCACGCTCGATTGCGACGTGATCCAGGCCGATGGCGGCACTCGCACCGCGTCGATTTCCGGCGCGTGGGTCGCGCTGCGCCTGGCGATCGACAAGCTGATGGCGGCGGGCGCGATTTCCGAAGACCCGATCCGGCAGCAGGTCGCGGCGATTTCGTGCGGGATCTACAAGGGGGCGCCGGTGCTCGACCTTGATTATGACGAGGACAGCAACGCCGATGCCGACGCCAATTTCGTGCTCCTGTCCGACGGCAAGATCGCCGAGGCCCAGGCGACTGCGGAGGGCGCATGCTATGATGAAGAGGGGCTGCTGCGCCTGCTCCGTCTCGCGCGGATCGGGTGCAAGGAGATCTTCGCCGCCCAGCTGAAGGCGGTCGGTCGGTGAGCGGCGAGGGAAAGGACCCGCAGGCGATCCGCAAGCTCGTCCCCGGCCGGCTGGTCATCGCCAGCCATAATGAGGGCAAGGTGCGCGAAATCCGCGACCTGCTCGCCCCCTATGGGATAGAGCCGGTCAGTGCCGGATCGCTCGGTTTGCCCGAGCCGGACGAAACCGGCACCACCTTCGTCGCCAATGCCGAATTGAAGGCGATGCAGGCGGCCGACCTTTCGGGGCTTCCCGCGCTGGCCGATGATTCGGGACTGTGGGTCGAGGCGCTGGGCGGCGAACCGGGCATTTTCTCCGCGCGCTGGGCAGGCCCGGAAAAGGATTTCGGCAAGGCGATGGCGCTGGTGAACGCGCATGTCGCCGACAAGGGACCGGATGCCAGCCGCGACGCGCATTTCGTCTGCGCGCTCGCGCTCGCCTGGCCCGACGGGCATGTCGAATGGTTCGAAGGACGCGTCGATGGCACGCTGGTCTGGCCGCCGCGCGGAACCAACGGCTTCGGCTATGACGCGATGTTCGTGCCGGACGGCCGCGACCGGACGTTCGGCGAGATGGACCCGGCCGAAAAGCACGCGATCAGCCATCGCGCAGACGCCTTTCGCCAGCTCGTCGCCGCCGTGCTCTGATCGGGGACCCAGATCGATCGCGCATCGGATCGACTGACACATCCGGTCACGCCGTGGCGCGGGCGCCCCACCCGCGCTAAGGGGCGGTCCATGGCGACGTTCGTCCACCTGACCAGCCATCGCAACCTGCCCGGCATCCGCCGGAACGGTATCGGCTTCGTCAAGAAGGACGGATGGCGGCGCGACCGCATCTACGCGATGCCGGTGACGCGCGAGTTCAACATCTCGCACCAGTGGCTGCGCGAATTGCGGCGTGAGGGGCGGGGGACGATCGCGGGCGTCTATTTCCGCATCCCCGACGACACGATGGTCGAGGTCGGACACTATAACAGCCCGTCGGTCGAGATGACCGCGGCCCAAGCGGTGGCCCTGCTGCTCGCTGCCGAGCAGACCGATCCCGCCGCAGCACGCGCCGCCGCCAAGGCGTCCAGAGCGGTGCAGAGCCGCCGTCGCCTGCCCAGCTCGCCCGAGGGATTCCAGGTGCTGATCCCCCGCCCGATCGCCAAGTCCGAAATCCTGCGCGTCAAGGCGCTGCCCCAGGTCACCGGCTGGCGCTACATGCCCGGCGCCAACGGCACCGCCCCGTGCGGATGCATCTGTTGCGAAAAGGGCAATTGGGGCATCCGCAAGCTCGAGCGCCGGGTCGAGGCCGACGAAGTGGCGGGGCGCATGCCGAAGGTCCGGCTCGCGGGGCGGAGCGACAAATCGTTCGAACGGGTCGAACGGATGAAGGCGGCACGGGGCGGGCGGAGTAGCGCGATTCCGTGAGGCTCCGGCCGCAAATGGCGCCGCGTTGGCCCCACATATTGCCGGCGGGCGACCACAGGCAGGACAGAGGGGCGCCGCCGCCGCCCTGGTCGCTACGATTCAGCGGCTGCGCGCATTCTTGCTATAGACGGGGAACATGCCGGCGTCGCCATAATCAGCGATCGGGTCGATGTTGCGAAGCGCCACCATGTCGTCGTCGGCGATTTCGAACGCCACTGCGGCGTTGCTGCGCATATGGGCGGGATTGGCGGTCTTGGGCAGCGGCAGCATGCCGAGTTGCAGACAGTAACGGATGGCCAGCTGGTTGACCCCGACGCCGTAACGCGACGCCATGGCGATCAGCGTCGCGTTCCGCAAAATCTCGCCATGACCAAACGGCGAATAGGCCTCGACCAGCATGTCCGCGTGCCGGATATCGTCGACCAGCGCGGCGGGCGTATTACCGACATGCGCCAGAATCTGGTTGACCGCCGGCCGGATCGAGGCGTGCTGCACGATATTGTCGATATCGATTTTTTCGAAGTTCGACAGGCCGATCGCGCGGATCTTGCCGGCCTGATACGCCTCCTCCAGCGCGCGCCATGCTTCGAGATTTCCCTCGAAGAAATGCTCGCCCTCGCGAAACGCGGCCCAAGGTTGCGGGCTGTGGATGATCATCAGATCGATCACGTCCAGACCCATCGTCGCGAGCGAGAGGTCGATGGCGCCACGCGCCTCGGCATGCGACTTGATCTCGGCGGCGAGCTTCGTGGTCACGAACAGCTCGTCGCGCGGGACCCCGCAATCGCGGACCCCTTCCCCCACGCCCCGTTCATTGCCATAGGCCTGGGCCGTGTCGAAGTGGCGATAGCCGATGGCTGCGGCATCGCGCACCGCCTGTGCGGCCGCATCGTCGGGGATGAACCAGGTGCCAAGACCCAGGCTCGGGATCCGAACGCCGTTGTTCAGCGTGTAGCTTTGATTGAGCATCATTTGTCCTTCTCAGGTGTCGAAGGGGCCGGGCCGGGGCCGTAGCCGGGCCGTTTGGCCAGCCGGTGCCACTGTCGCGCGATATCGGGGCCATAGACGCTGTCCGACCAGTCGGCGGAAGCCACCTCCTCCAGCGCGACTGAGATCCAGTCCGGGCCATAGCCGAGGATGTCGGTCACATCATCGACGATGGCGGCGGTCAGCCGGCGCTTCCGTTCGGCAGATTTGCCCGGCCATAATTTGACGATGACGTTCGGCACGCGATTCAGTCATGCGGGATATCGGCGAGATATTCCGCGTCGGTGACATGTTCCATCCAGGTCACGTTGGTGCCGTCCAGCATTTCCTGAAGTGCGATATGGGTCATCCCCTCATGCGGGGTTGCACCGTGCCAGTGCTTCTTGTCGGCTGGACACCACAGGACGTCGCCGGCGTGGAATTCGATCTTCGGCCCGCCCGCCACCTGCGTCCAGCCGACGCCTTCGGTGACAATCAGCGTCTGGCCCACCGGATGCGAATGCCAGGCGGTCCGTGCTCCCGGCTCAAAATGCACGATCGCTCCGGTCAGTCGCGAGGGTTCGTCACGCTTGAACTGGCCGGTGATTGTCGCCTTGCCGGTAAAATATTCCGCCGGCCCCTGGACGGTTTCGAGCTCTTCCTTGCGCGTGATTTCCATGGGGCCGTTACCTTTCAGCTTGGGGGTGCGATCGGTCGATGACTGGGGTGCGGCCATGATCGCCAGGATCGGCAGGATGAACGACACTGATTGCTCCCCGATGGGTGATATTCCGCAATTTAGGGGGCGGTCCGGTGCGTCATAAGCCGGCCTCTCTGCAATGATCTGATGAATTTGGCTCATCAATTTGCTAGGACGTGACCATGGAACTCAGCCGCTCCGACCTTGCCGATTTCGCCTATTTCCTCGCGATCGCGCGGCATCGCAGCTTTCGCAAGGCGGCGCTGGAGATGCAGGTTACCCCCTCGGCGCTCAGCCATGCGATGACTGCGCTGGAGACGCGACGCGGGGTTCGTCTGTTGAACCGGACGACACGCAGCGTGACGCTGACCGCTGCGGGGGAGGATCTGTTCGCGGCGATCGCGATGCCGATCGAGCGGATCGCGGAGGCGTCCGGAAATCTCGATCGCCTGCGCGATGCCCCCGCCGGGCGGATCAGGATCAACGTGCTGGAGGACGCGGTGCCGCTGGTGCTGGATCCAGTAATGCCGGTCTTTGTCGATCGCTATCCCGACGTCGAAATCGATATTGCGGTGAACAATCGCATGATCGATATCGTCGGCAACGGCTTCGACGCGGGGATACGCTATGGTGGTACGGTGCCGGAGGATATGGTCGCCCGCCGGCTGTCGCCGTCGCTACGCTGGATCGCCGCGGCCGCGCCTGCCTATCTCGACCGGTTCGGCGCCCCGGCCCATCCGCGCGATCTGGCCAATCATCGTTGCATCGGAATTCGGCTGGGCAACGAGTTGGTGTACAAATGGGAGTTCGAGCGGGACGGTGAATCGCTCGAAATCGCGACGCCCGGCCCGGTGACGGTCGATGAAAGCCATGCCGCAGTCGCCTTCGGACGGGCCGGGGTCGGCATCATCTATGGCGCGGCGCCGATCTTGCAGCCGGATATCGATCGTGGCGCGCTGATCCCGCTACTGCCCGAATGGGCGTCGGTTGGGGAGGGGTTCCACATCTATTATTCCGGGCGGCGCCAGGTGCCGACCGCGTTGCGGCTGCTGACCGATCTGATTCGCGAAGTCAGGCCGCTGGATGCGTGGTCTCACGGCAGCGCGCGCTGGCCCCACACATTGCCGGCGGGCGAATAGCGGCACACCAGATAGTCGTCGGTGCGGTTGCTGGCGAGCGCGCAGCCGACCCGGGTCGTCCCCTGCCAGACGATCTGGCTGTAATGGCCGGCCTCGACGAACCTGCCGGTACGGCTGATGTTCGGGATCGGCTGGTTGAGAAAATTGCGCCGCTCGTCGATCCAGTGCTGCGCCATCTCGCCATAGCGATAGGCGCCGCGCGTGCCGGTCCACAGATTTTCGCCCTGCGCCGCCGGGCCGACGGGTTGCGGCGCATGTTCCATCACGCCGCGCCGCGCCAGCTCGCGGGCATAGCCCTCCGCATCGCGCGCGAGCGCCGCGTCCCAGGCGAGCGGCGGCATGCCGACCGCCGCCCGCGCCGCATTGTGGCGTTCGATCATTGCCGCGCGCAACCGCGTGTCGCCGCGCGGCGCATTGCCGTCGAACGCGCGCGGCTCGACCACCCGGTCCGGCGCCTCCTGCACGCTTTCCGGCGCGGTGCAGGCGGCGAGCAACGTCAGCATGAGCAACAGCATCTTTCGCATCACCTCGAACCCCGTCATAGCGCGCGTGAGATGAACGCTTGCCCACCGACCGAGGCTCCGCTGGCGCTCTACGTCCATTGGCCGTTCTGCGTCTCCAAATGCCCCTATTGCGATTTCAACAGCCATGTCCGCGAGGTGGTGGATCAGGCCGCGTGGCGCAAGGCGCTGCTCGCCGACCTCGCGCATGAGGCTGCGCTGCTGCCCGGCCGGACGCTCGGATCGATTTTCTTCGGCGGCGGTACGCCCTCGCTGATGCCGCCGATGACGGTCGCGGCGGTGATCGACGCGGCGACCGCCTTGTGGCCAGCTGCCGACGACCTGGAGGTGACGCTGGAGGCGAACCCCTCGTCGGTGGAGGCCGCGCGCTTTGCCGACCTTGCCGCGGCCGGCGTCAACCGGGTGTCGCTCGGGCTTCAGGCACTCGACGACGCCGCGCTGGGCTTTCTGGGGCGCGCGCATGACGTGGCCGAGGGGCTGGACGCGCTCGCCACCGCGCAACGGCATTTCGGGCGCGTCAGCTTCGACCTCATCTATGCCCGCCCCGGCCAGAGCGTCGCGGCGTGGGAGGCTGAACTGGCCCGCGCGCTCGCCTTCGGAACCGAGCATCTCTCGCTCTACCAACTCACGATCGAACCCGGCACGCGCTTCGCGACCCTCGCCGCCAGGGGCGATCTCACCATTCCCGACGAGGATGTCGCCGCCGACCTGTGGGACGCGACCCAGGCGCTGACCGCTGCCGCCGGGCTGCCGCTATACGAGGTGTCGAATCATGCGCGGCGTGGGGCGGAGAGCCGCCACAATCTCGCCTACTGGCGGATGACCGACTATGCCGGCATCGGGCCGGGCGCGCATGGACGCCGGCTGGGCATGGCGACGCAGCGCCACCGCAAACCCGAAAACTGGCTCACGGCGGTGACGCGCAACGGTCATGGCCTGTGTGAGGAGGCGATTCTGTCACCGTCGCAGCGCGCGACCGAAATGCTGGTCATGGGGCTGCGGCTGGCAGAGGGGATCGACCGCGCGCGCATCCCCGCCGACCGGATCGACATGGCGAAGGTCGATCTGTTGGCCGGTCAGGGCCTGCTCTCCCTCACCGCCGACAGGATGCGCGTCACACCGGCGGGCATGCCCGTGCTGGAGGCGATCCTGCGCGAGGTCGTGCGGCCCTAGCGCCCGCCAAAGCCCTGCGGTGCCGGCGAGACGGTCACCGTGGTCCCGCCGCGAATTTCCTGCACCTCCAGCGCGCGTTCGGCCACGCCGTCGCGACCGAAGCGGAACGCGCCGTCAAGGCCCGCGAACCCGTCCCGATCGATGAGGCGCGCCGCCGGGAAATTGTTTCCCGGCCGCCAGTCGCGCGCGATTCGCACGGTGAGCAGCACCGCATCATAGCCCAGCGTCGACAGGCGGTAGGGGGCGGCGCCGAACCGGGCGCGGTATTTCGCGGCATATTGGCGATAATAGGTGTCGGAGACGCTGGCGAACCACGCGCCGTTCAGCGCGGTCATTCCGCCAATCCCCGAATCGCTGTTCCACAATTCGGTCCCCAGCACGCGCGCGCCGGGATTGGCGCGGCGGATGCCCGGGACGGCAGTGACCGCGCCGGTCGCGGCGTCGGCGATCAGCACCGCCTGGAACGGGTTGCGGGCAAGCCGGGCGATCGCTTCGTTCATCGATGCGGCGCCGCGGTTGTAGCTTTCCAGCGCGGTGACGCGTCCGCCAACGCCTTCGACCGCGCGCAGGAAGGTCGTCGATGCGCGCTGCCCGTACAGGCCCGTCGGCATCAGCCCGGCAAAGTCGGTGATGCCGCTGCGGCTGGCATAATCGACCACGCGCTCGATCGACTGGGACGGGGCGTAGCCCATGATGAAGGTGCCGTTTCCGGCGGCATCGACATCGTTGGAAAAGCTGAGCACCGGAACGTCGGCCCGGCGTGCCAGCGGGGCGATCGCCCGCGCGTCCTCCGCCAGCAGCGGGCCGAGGATCAGCTTGTTGCCGTCCGCCAGCGCGCGGTTGACCGCCGCCGTCGCGCCCAATGCGGTATCATAGGTGGTGATGCGGATATTGTTGGCCTTGGTATCCAGGATCGCGAGCTGGGTCGCGTTGGCCAGGCTGCGGCCGACGCCGCCATTGACGCCGGTCAGCGGCACCAGCAGCGCGACTCGGTGGCGCTGCACATCCTCTTCGGGCAGTCCGGGACGAACCGGCGTGGGTGTCGGACGACTCGGGCCGACCGGGCCGGGATTGACCGGCGGCGGTGGCGGCGCGGAGGGACGGACGCAGGCGGACAACGCCATCGCCCCCGCGATCACCGCGTTGCGGACCAACGTAGCGATGCCCCGTTGCCGTTTCGATGCTGCCTCTGCCATGACACGTCCCCGATGACTTCTGTTCTTGCGCCTGGCCTCTATATCGTCGCGACGCCAATCGGCAATCTCGGCGACCTGTCTTCCCGCGCTGCTGACATACTCCTGAACGCCGATATCGTTGCGGTGGAAGATTCGCGAGTGACCGCCGGCCTGTTCCGCCACCTTGGCGCGAAACGGCCGATGACCCCCTATCACGATCACAATGCGGAGGCGGTCCGCCCTGGCCTGGTCGCGCGGATGGCGATGGAGGCGGTGGCGCTGGTGTCCGACGCCGGGACGCCGCTGATCTCTGATCCCGGGTACAAGCTGGTGCGCGACGCGCGCGCGGCGGGGCATATGGTGACCACCATCCCCGGCCCCTGTGCGGGCATCGCCGCGCTGACGCTTGCCGGCCTGCCCACCGATCGCTTCCTGTTCATGGGCTTCCTGCCCAGCAAGCAGCAGGCGCGCGCGGATGCCATCGCCGAAATCGCCGCGATTCGCGCCACGCTCGTCTTCTACGAAAGCGGGCCGCGACTGTCCGCCGCGCTGACCGCGCTGGCGGCGGGGCTGGGCGACCGGGAAGCGGCGGTCGCGCGCGAGATCACGAAGAAGTTCGAGGAATGCGTGACCGGATCGTTGACCGGCCTTGCCGCGCGCTATGACGCCGCCCCGCCCAAGGGCGAGATCGTGATCGTCGTCGCCCCGCCCGGGGAGGCGCCGCCCGCATCGGCGGAGGACGCCGACGCGGCGCTGGCCGAGGCGCTGACCCGCTTGCCTGCGTCGAAGGCGGCGGGCGAGGTGGCGAAGAAGCTGGGGCTGGACCGCAAGGCGCTTTACGCGCGGGCGATGGAGATGAA
Organism: Sphingomonas sp.; assembly: GCF_019635455.1. Taxonomy (GTDB): domain Bacteria; phylum Pseudomonadota; class Alphaproteobacteria; order Sphingomonadales; family Sphingomonadaceae; genus Sphingomonas. Next base: position 98,565 of record NZ_JAHBZJ010000007.1, read on the forward strand.
GCGATGAGGGACCGCCGCGCCGCAGAGCAATCGGGGCGCGACGGCGAAACCCGTGCCGCCTGGTATCTGCGGCTGCGCGGATGGCGCATCCTCGACCGTCGCGTGCGCACCCCCGCCGGCGAGGTCGATCTGGTCGCCAAACGCGGTAAGCTGGTCGCCTTCGTCGAGGTGAAGACGCGCAAGTCCGCCGCCGAACTCGACTTCGCGATCGATGAGCGTCGCCTGTCGCGCGTCGCCGCTGCGGCCGAATATCTCATGCCGCGCTATGCGGCGAACGGCGAGGACATTCGCGTCGATGTGCTGCTGCTCGCCCCCGGGATCCGCCCGCGCCATATCGAGAATGCCTGGATCGGGTGACAAGTCGCCCCGGCGTCCCTACCTGCGCTGAAGTCCGGCACCGGCCCACTCCCCCACCCGGCCACCCAACGGTGGCGTGATATGGGTGGCCGGGTGGGGGAGTGGGCTGGAACCGCATCCGCGCAAGCGGATCAAACAATGCAGGAGATCCCGCTTGTCGCTTACCGTCGCCGTCCAGATGGACCCGCTCGATTCGATCAATATCGCGGGCGATTCGACCTTCGCGCTGATGCTGTCGGCGCAGGCGCGGGGACACCGGTTGTTCCACTATGCGCCCGAGGCGCTGAATTATGCCGACGGGCGGGTGTGGACGCGCGCCCATCCGGTGACGGTTCAGCGGGTCGCGGGGGATCATTTCAGCGTCGGCGATCCGGTGAAGCTCGATCTGGGCGAGGAGGCGGACGTGGTGCTGATGCGACAGGACCCGCCCTTCGACCTGGGCTACATCACCGCCACGCACCTGCTCGAACGCATTGCGGACCGGACGCTGGTGGTCAACGACCCGGCAAGCGTGCGCAACGCGCCGGAAAAGGTGTGGGTGCTCGACTTCGCGCGCTTCATGCCGCCCACCCTGATCACCCGCAGCCATGAGGAGGCAAAGGCGTTTCTGGCGACGCATGGCGCGATCGTCGTCAAGCCGCTGCACGGCAATGGCGGCAAGGCGATCTTCAAGATCGATGCCGACGGCGCCAACCTCTCCTCGCTGATCGAGGTGTTCAACACCGCCTATCGCGAGCCGCATATGGTCCAGGCGTTCCTTCCGGAAATCGCGAAGGGCGACAAGCGGATCGTGCTGGTCGATGGCGAGGTCGCGGGCGCGATCAACCGCCTGCCGGGGGAGGGGGAAATCCGCTCCAACCTCGCGGTCGGCGGCAGCGCGGCGAAGACCGAACTGACCGCGAAGGAGCGCGAAATCTGTGCGGTGCTGGGGCCGGAGCTGAAGCGGCGCGGGCTGATCTTCGTCGGCATCGACGTGATCGGGGGGGAGTGGCTGACCGAGATCAACGTGACCAGCCCGACCGGCATCGTCGCGATCGACCGGTTCAACGGCACCGACACCGCGGCGATGATCTGGGACGCGATCGAGGCGCGGGTCGCGGCGCGCGCCTGATCCTTTGCGCTGGGGACGCGTTGCCTTCATCCCGTGACCGAATTCATTCTCAACCTGATCGCCTGGGGCGGCTATGTCGGGATCTTCATCCTGATGACGCTCGAAAACGTCTTCCCGCCTATCCCGTCAGAGGTCATCATGGGATTTGGCGGCATGGCGGTGGCGCGCGGGGACATGGCGATGACACCGCTGTTGCTGTGGGGGACCGCCGGGACCGCGCTCGGCAATCTGTTCTGGTACGCGGTCGGGCGCTGGATCGGCTATCACCGGCTGAAACCGATCGTCGATCGCCATGGCCGTTGGCTGACGATGACGTGGCACGACGTCGAGGCGCTGCACCGTTTCTTCGTCCGGCATGGCTGGTGGATGGTGTTCGTCGCTCGCTTCATGCCGACCTTTCGCACGATGATTTCGCTGCCGGCGGGCATGGCGAAGATGGGCCTGCCGCGATTCCTGATCGCGACCTTTGCCGGCAGCGCGATCTGGAACGCGGTGCTTGCCTATGCCGGCCTGATCCTGGGGTCGCGCTTTGGACAGGTGCAGGATTATGTCGGGCCGGTCGCGATCGCCTTCACCGTCGCGATCATCGGCATCTGGCTGTGGCGGGTGGCGCGGTGGAAGGCGCGCGATTAGGCGCGCGGATGCGCGTTGCGATAGACGTCGAGCAGGTGCGCGGCATCGACGGCGGTATAGATTTGCGTGGAACTGAGGCTGGCATGGCCGAGCAGTTCCTGAAGCGCGCGCAGGTCCGCGCCCCGGCCCAGCAGATGCGTCGCAAAGCTGTGGCGCAGCGCGTGCGGGGTCGTCCGCGCCGGCAGCCCCAGCCGCACCCGCGCCGCGCGCACCGATCGGCGCACGATCGCCGGTGACAGCGGCCCGCCGCGCGCCCCGCGAAACAGCGGCGCGTCGGGCGCCACGCCCCAGGGGCAGCGCGCGACATAGTCCTCGATCGCCGCGCGCACCTGGGGCAGCAGCGGCACCATGCGGGTCTTCTCGCGCTTGCCGGTCACGCGCAGAGTCGGCCCCAGCGGCAGGATCGCGCCGGTCAGCCCCAGCGCCTCGCCGATCCGCAACCCCGCGCCATAGAGCAGCAGCAGCACGGCCAGGTCCCGCGCGCCGATCCACGCTTCGCGGGCGTCTTCCGCCACCTCCTCCGCCAGCGCCACCGCCTCGTCCGGGGAAACCGGGCGGGGTACGCCTTTCTTTACCCGTGGCCCGCGCAGCCGGGGCAGGTCGCGATCCCCGCCGCCGGCGAATTTGAGGAATGCGCGCACCGCCGACAATTCGCGCGCGGCCGACACGTTGCCGATCCCCTGACCCCGGCGATGGGCGAGGAAGGCGCGCAGGTCCCCGGCCTCGACCGTCGCCAGCGCGGCCGCATCGACCGTGCGCCCCCAGTGACCGGTCAGAAAGGCGATCAGCCGGATCGCCGCGCCTTCATAGGCCCGCACGGTATGCGCCGACCGCCGACGATCGCGCGCCAGATGCTCGGCGAACCGCAGCGGCAGGGGAGGGTGCTCCATTCGAGGACTCTAACATGCTTCAACGACGTGACGAATCCGCTAAATGCGGACGGCATGAGCCAGTCCGACAGCCACGGCGTGCGTATCGCCTATCACCATAGCGAGGGCGAAGGCCCCACCATCGTCTTTCTGCCCGGCTATGCCTCCGACATGAGCGGGACGAAGGCGCTGGCGATCGAACAATGGGCGCGCGACGCGGGCCGCGCCTTTCTGCGCTTCGACTATGCCGGTTGCGGCGAGAGCGAGGGCCGGTTCGAGGACCAGACGCTGACCAGCTGGCGCGACGATGCGCTGCTGCTGATCGACGAACTGGTCGAGGGGCCGGTCGTGCTGGTGGGATCGTCGATGGGCGGGTGGATCATGCTGCTGGTGGCCAGGGCGCGTCCGGAGCGGGTCGCGGCGCTGGTGGGCATCGCCGCCGCGCCCGATTTCACCGATTGGGGATTCGATCAGGAGCAGAAGATGAAGCTGCTCACCGATGGCCGGCTGGAGCGGCCGTCGCAATATGGCCCTGAGCCCATGGTCACCACCCGTGCCTTCTGGAGCTCGGGCGAATCGAACCGGATGATGCACGGGCCGATCGATCTGTCGATGCCGGTGCGGTTGATCCATGGCCAGCGTGATCCCGATGTCCCCTATACGCTCAGCGTGACGCTCGCCGGGTTGCTGCGTTCAGACGATGTGCAGACTGTGCTGGTCAAGGATGGCGATCACCGCCTGTCCCGCCCGCAGGACATCGCCCTGATCCTGCGCGCCATCGAGGATGTCTGCTGATCCCATGATTTCACTGTTGGTGCTTGCCCAGGCTGCCGCCGGCCCTCCCGCGCCGGTGCAGAAGCGCTGGGAGGATTGCGTCGAGCTGGCGATCGGCGACCCGGTGCGCGGCATTGCGGAGGCGCAGCGCTGGAACCTGGCCGGTGGCGGATTCCTGGCGCGCCAGTGTCTGGGAATGGCCTATGCGGCGCAGCGGCGCTGGACGAGCGCGGCCGGCGCGTTCGAGGCGGCCGCGCGCGAGGCGGAGGTCGCAAAGGATACACGGGCATCGAAATACTGGTCGCAGGCGGGCAATGCCTGGATCGCGGCGGCCGAGCCGGTAAAGGCGCGCGCGGCGCTCGACGCGGCGCTTGCCGCGGCCACGCTCGCTGGCTTGGAACTGGGTGAGGCGCATCTCGATCGCGCCCGCGCGCTGGTGGCGACCGGCGATCTCGCCGGTGCGCGCCGCGATCTCGACAAGGCGGTGGTCGAGGCGCCGGCGGACCCGATGGTGTGGCTGCTCTCCGCCACGCTCGCCCGCAAGATGGGCGACCTGGCGCTGGCCCAGCGCCATATCGCCGAAGCGGTGAAGCGTGCCGCCGACGATGCCTCGGTGCAGCTGGAGGCGGGGAATATCGCCCTGCTGTCCGGCGATCAGGCGGCGGCCAGGGTGGCCTGGCAACGCGCGGCACAGATCGCGCCCGGCACGCCGCAGGGCGCGTCCGCGCTCGCCGCGCTCCGCCAATTCGATGGCGCGCAATAGACTCTCGCGCCGGACCGCCTATCTCTGGGGTCAACCACAAGAGGGCGCGATGAAATATCTGCACACGATGATCCGGGTGGCCGATCCCGACGCGACGATCCGCTTTTTCGAACTGGTGGGTCTGAGGGAAGTGCGGCGCATGGAAAGCGAGAAGGGGCGGTTCACGCTCATCTTCCTCGCCGCGCCCGGGGATATCGAACGCGACGGCGAACGCGCGCAGGCGGAGGTCGAACTCACCTATAACTGGCCGCCAAGCGACGGCAGCGCGCCGGAGGAATATGCCGGCGGTCGCAATTTCGGCCATCTGGCCTATCGGGTCGATGATATCTACGCGACGTGCCAGCGGCTGATGGATGCGGGGGTGACGATCAACCGCCCGCCGCGCGACGGGCATATGGCGTTCGTGCGCAGTCCCGACGGCATCTCGATCGAACTGTTGCAGGACGGCCATCTCGATCCCGCCGAACCATGGGCGTCGATGCCGAACACGGGCAGTTGGTGATGATCGAGGTCGTCGGCATCCCGGCGCTCAGCGACAATTATATCTGGCTGGCGCATGACGATGGCACGGGCGAGACGGTGGTGATCGACCCGGCACAGGCCGATCCGGTGCTGGCGGTCGCCGAAGCGCGGGGGTGGAAGGTCGGCGCGATCTGGAACACCCACTGGCACCCCGATCACACCGGCGGCAACGCGGCGATCAAGGAAGCGACCGGCGCGACCGTGATCGCCCCGCGCGCGGAGGCGGAGCGGATCCCGACCGCCGATCGGCTGGTCGATGAAGGCGATGTCGTGATGCTCGGAAAGGTGGCGGCACGGGTGATGGCGGTGCCGGCCCATACGGCGGGCCATATCGCCTATCATCTGACCGATGCGCACATCGCCTTTGTCGGCGACACGCTGTTCGCGATGGGCTGTGGCAGGCTGTTTGAGGGGACGGCGGAGCAGATGTATGCGAACATGCAGCGGCTGGCGGCGCTGCCCGGCGACACGCGGGTCTATTGCGCGCACGAATATACCGAATCGAACGGCCGCTATGCGTTGACCGCCGAACCGGACAATGCCGCCCTCGCCGAACGGATGCGCGACGTCGTGGCGCTCCGGGCAAAGGGGCTGCCGACCGTTCCAACGACGATCGCGCTCGAACGCGCGACCAATCCGTTCATGCGCGCGACGAGCGCGGCGCAGCTTGCCGAACGCCGCGCCGCCAAGGACGCTTTTCAGGGCTGATCCGGAACGATCCCGCCCCCCGCTCATTGCACGGACATATCCGAAAGGGAGAGAAGACATGTTTCGACACGGATGCGCGATCGCCGGCCTGGCACTGATGACCACGGCATGCGGATCGCCCACACCCAGTCAGAATGTCGGCGAGACCGATGTGACGATGCCGGCCGAACCCACCGCCATGGACAATGCGATGGCGATGGATAACGCGATGGCGGGCGGCGAAACCGCCACCGCCGCCTTGCGAAAGGCGGACGGCACGCCCGCCGGCAGTGCCACCGCGACCACCACCGCCGACGGATTGAGCGTTACCGTCGCGGTGACCGGCATGACCCCGGGCGATCATGGCGTCCATGTCCATATGACCGGCAAGTGCGACGCCCCCGATTTCAAGAGCGCCGGCGGCCATTGGAACCCGTCGAACATGAAGCATGGCCTCGACAATCCCGCCGGATCGCATGCCGGCGACATGCCCAATCTGAAGGTGGCGGCGGACGGCAGCGGCTCGCTGACCTTCACGCTCAAATCGGGGACGATGGCGCAGCTGATGGATGCCGATGGCTCTGCCTTCGTGGTCCATGCCGGCAAGGACGATCAGAAGACCGATCCGTCCGGCGACAGTGGCGACCGGGTCGCCTGTGGCGTCTTCAAGGCCGCCTAATCGGTTTCATCGTCAAGCGGGTAGCGGGCGACCGCGCTGTAGGTCGCCCCGCCCTTGCCGAGTTCGCTTTCGAACAGCGTGAAATGCGCGACGCGGAACGGCGCGCTCGACAGCGAGGCATGTGCCGCCACGAATCGATCGACATGCGCCGACCCGCCCGACAGCCGGGCCAGCGTGATGTGCGGCAGATAGGCGCGCCGTTCGGGGGCGAGGCCGATGCGGACGAGCGCCTGATCCAGCTTTCGGTGAAGCGCCGCGAGGGGCGCCTGCGGGGCCACCCCGGCCCAGATCGCGTTGGCGCGCCCGCGCGTGTCGAACAGCCCGCACCCCGCGAGGCGCAGGTCGGGCAGCGGGGATCGGACCGATCCCAGCACCGCGGCGATATCGTCGGCGGTCCGACGATCCACCTCGCCGATGAAGCGGAGCGTCAGGTGCAGCTGATCGTCATCCTGCCACCGGGCGCGCGGAATGCCGCCCATCATCGCCAACAGACGGGAACGCACCATGCGCGGCGGGCGAAGGGCGACGAACAGGCGGTGCATCGCCGCCGTCCTTAACCGTTTATGTCAGACGCGGCGATTCCGGTTTTCCTTGAAATGCCGGGCTGGACCGATGATATTCCCGTTATCCGGCACCGCTGCCGGGCAAAGGAGTTTGAGATGGCTAATTGGTCTGACCCCCAGACGACCGCCGCCCCCTATGCGACGGCCGCAGGTACGCGCGGCGCCGCGTATGATGCGGGGCTGCGGTCCTACATGCTTTCGGTCTATAATTACATGGCGTCGGGCGTGCTGCTCAGCGGCATCGTCGCCCTGCTGTTCGCATGGGGTGGCGATCAGTCCGTCGCCTATTCGGTGTTCGCCAATGGCGGCCCGCTGGCGTGGATCATCACCCTGTCGCCGCTGGCGATCGTGTTCGCGATGAGCTTTGGCCAGAACAAGATGTCCACCGGCACGCTTCAGGTGCTGTTCTGGTCGTTCGCGGTGCTGATGGGGCTGTCGCTCTCGACGGTGCTGCTGATGTATACCGGCGCTTCGGTGGCGCAGGCGTTCTTCGCGGCTGCGGCGGGCTTTGCGGGTCTCAGCCTCTATGGCTACACGACGCAGCGTGACCTGTCGGCGTTCGGCAGCTTCCTGATCGTCGGCCTGATCGGCATCATCGTCGCCAGCATCATCAACCTGTTCGCCCAGTCGGGTCCGCTGTCGCTGGTCATCAGCGCGGCGGGTGTGCTGATCTTCGCGGGTCTGACCGCTTATGATACCCAGCGCATCAAGAGCATGTACCAGTATGTCGCCGGAACCGACATGGTGGGCAAGGTCGTGATCATGAGCGCGCTGTCGCTCTATCTCGACTTCATCAACATGTTCCTGTTCCTGCTGCGGCTGTTCGGTTCGTCGCGCAACTGATCGCGGCGCCGAAACACGCGAATCGGGGAGGTCCGGCCAGCGATGGCCGGGCCTCCTTTTCGTTCCGGCTCTCGTCACGCGGGCAAGAGGAACGCGCGACCGCATGGCGCGTTGGTTCGGACAGCATCGTGGAGTTCGAAACATGCCTGAGGACAGCAAGGAAAAGGCCGGCGACGCCGGCACCGATACCAGCATCGCGGAGCGGCTGGAGCGTAACCCGGAAAGCAAGCAGGCGCGGCTCGATCGCGCGCTGGACGAATCGATGGACGCGTCGGATCCGCCGGCAACCACCCAGCCGGTCCATTCGCACAAGCCCGCGCCCTCGTCCGGCTATGACGCCGACAAGGAGCGCGAACTGGCCGACGCGCAACGCCGGGGCGCCGGCACGGACGACTGAAACCCCGCTTGCGGCGCAGGCGCGCGATCCGGTAGAAGCCGCCCATGCTTTCCCGGATCGCGCGCTTCGCCGCTTTCGCCATTCTCGCCCTCACCGCGCTGCCTGCGCAGGCGCGGGTGACGATCACCTTCTGGTCATATGAACATGCGGGCCGGTTCCCGCACGCGTTCATCACGATGCACGGCACGCTCGATCGCAGCGGCAAGCCGATCAAGGAATCCTATGGGTTCACGCCCAAATCGGTGACCCCCGCGATGCTGATCGGCAACGTTGCGGGAAAGATCGATTACACGACGAAAGCCTATGTCGATGTCGGTACGCCCCATTTTTCAGTCGAGATCAGTGACGCGCAATATGACGCGGTGACGAAGATGGTGCGCGAATGGGATGCGAAGGGCGGCAATACCTACAGCCTCAACAAGCGCAACTGCGTCCATTTTTCGGCCGAGGCGATGCGGCTTTCAGGCCTGCGCGTGGTCGAGGACAAGAAGTTGATGAAAAAGCCGCGCTCGTTCACCCAGTCGATCGAAACGCTGAACAAGGGGCGGGTAAAGGTGATCGAAACCACGTCTGCCGCCTATCTCGCCGCCACCCCCGCGCTTGTCGGGGTGGGCCGCTAAGGCCGACCGGGCGGACGCCGGCGGCCTGATGAAAGCGCGGGTGCTTTCCCGCGCTTCAGCGCCCGGGGCGGCTCACCGCTTCAGGATATCGAGTGCCGCGCCCGTCATCGCCTCGGCGGCGGTGCCGATCACCTTTTCCGCGTCGGGCGCCCATTTCGCGCTGTGCAGCGAGGGCAGGCCCTTGCCGCCATTGGCCTGTGCCGCATCCCATTTGGCCTGCGGAACGCCGCCCACCCAATAGATCACGCTCTGGATCGACGGATCGGCGATGTGGAAACGGCCGAAATCCTCCCCGGCCATCGTCGGCGGCACTTCCTTCACCCGATCGGCGCCGAACCGGGTGGTGAACAGGGCCTGGAGCCGATCGGCGAACGGCTTGGTGCTGACCGCCGGCGGGGTAAAGGGTTCGCGCACCGTAACCACCGGCAGCATGTCGTCCGGCAGGCCGGCCGCGATCGCCTCCCCCTTGGCGATGCGGGCTATGCCGTCGATCAGTTGCTTGCGGACCTCGGGCGTGTAGGCGCGCACGGTCAACAGCAGCAACGCTTGTTCGGGGATGATATTGTGGCGCGTTCCGCCCTGAAAGCTGCCGACGGTGATGACCGCCGAATCGAGCGGGTCGATCTCGCGGGCGACGATCGTCTGCAATGCGGTGACGATCCGGCTGCCCAGCACGATCGGATCCTTGGTCGTTGCGGGATAGGCGCCATGGCCGCCGATCCCCTTGACCAGGATATCGACCGAATCGACGCTGGCGAAGGTGGGGCCGGACCGGATGCCGATCGTTCCGGCGGGCAGCGCGGCGCTGTCGTGGAACGCCATCGCATAATCGGGCTTGGGAAAGCGGGTGAGCAGCCCGTCCTTCAGCATCGCGATCGCGCCGGCGCTGTTCTCTTCGGCCGGCTGGGCGATCATCACCAGCGTCCCGTTCCACCGGTCCTTCATCGCCGCCATGTTGCGCAGCGTGCCGACCCAGGCGGCCATGTGCGTGTCGTGGCCGCACGCGTGCATGATGCCGGTCTCGACGCCTTCGGGCGTCTTGCCGCGCACCGTTGACGCGAAGGGTAGGCCGGTTTCCTCGGTCACCGGCAGTCCGTCCATGTCGGTCCGGATCAGCAGCGTCGGTCCCGGCCCGTTGCGCAGCACCGCGACGACGCCGGTGCCACCGACCTTTTCGGTCACCTCGAACCCGGCCTTGCGCGCCTCCGCCGCCATGCGTGCCGCCGTCTTCACCTCCTGCTGGCTCAATTCGGGGGCCGCGTGGAGATCGCGATAAAGCGCCATCAGCGATGGCATTTCCTTCGTCGTGGCATCGCGAATACTGTCGGCGTGCGCGGGAAGAGCGGCTATGGCCGCGGCGAGGATGAGCGAGGCGCGAAACATGGCCGGACTGTTGTCGAACCCCCCGATCTTGTCAAACCGTCGCGCGCTGCTGGGGGCGATGCTGTGCCTGCCGTTCGCCGCGCGGGCGGAAGCGGCGCAAGGCTTCGTGATCGACTGGCAGGGGGGTGGGATGGACGCGGCGATCGCGCAGTCGCTCGCCGTGCAGATCGCGCTGGTCGAGGCGCTGCCGATATCGGCGGAGGCGATGGCGTTCTTTCGCGCCCAGCCGATCGCGGTGGACCGGGAGATGGGGGCGCGGACGCGCGCGGGACCGCGCGGGGTCTTTTTCGCGCGGCGGGAACAGCCGGCCGCCAATCCGGTCCTGCTGCACGAGCTGATCCATCGCTGGCAATTGCTGCGGATGCCCGGCGGGCGTGCCAACCCGGATGTGCTGAGGCTCTATGCGCAGGACAGGGCGGGCGGACGCTATCCCGCCGCCGCCTATATGTTGACCAACCCGTTCGAATATTTCGCGATGATGGCGAGCGTCGTCCTGCATGGCGAGGCGGCGCGACCGCCGTTCAAACGCGCCAATGTGGAGACCAGGTCGCCCGAAACCTATGCGCTGATCGTGCGGGAGTTCGGATTGCGGATCTAGGCGGGGACCAGTTCGATCACGTCGAGATCGGATTCGAAACTGGGCGCGGGCAGGACCAGCCGCCAGCGCGTGGTTCCGACGCGCTCCAGATAGCCTGCCACGTCGCGTTTCGCATCCTGGCCATAGGGCAGCGCGATCGTCTCATCGCCGAGCTTGAGCGTGCCGAGGAAGATCGCGCGCGCATCGGTGTCGGTATAGAGTTTGCCGGCGGGCCGTTGCGCGCCGTCCAGCTTTTCCAGCACCGGCATATCGCCCTCTCGCCCGACGCGGCACTTCGCCCATGGCCGCGCCCGGAAGTCCGCGGTGAACGGCGGCTGCGACCCGAGCTTGAACGCGCGGCAGCGATAGTCGCCGACCGGCGGCATTGCGGTCGGCAACGCCTGATCGGGTTCGAACAGCGCGCCCTGTGCGGCGACGGCGGGGGCATCGATCGCGCGCGCCTTTTCCAGTGCCGTCAGCCAGGATTTGCGCCAGTCGCGCAGCCGGTCGCGATCCGCGGCGGTAGCGACGGTGCGCCACCGCGTTTCGGGCGGCTTTTCCGCGACATCCGCCTTGCCGGACCGGGCGCAGCCGGCGACCAGCGTCAGTGCGACCAGCGCCGGGATCGATGGGTTCCTCATGCCGCCGTCCAGCCGCCATCCATCGAATAATTCGCGCCGGTGATCTGCGCCGCCTCGTCCCGACACAGGAACAGCGCGAGCGCGGCGACCTGTTCGGGCTGAACGAACTGCTTGGTCGGCTGTGCGGCGAGGAGGACGTCGTTCATCACCTGCTCGCGCGTCAACCCGCGCGACTTCATCGTGTCGGGGATCTGGTTCTCGACCAGCGGCGTCCAGACATAGCCGGGCGAGATGCAGTTGACCGTAATCCCGTCGGTTGCGGTTTCCAGCGCGATGGTCTTGGTCAGGCCCGCAATCCCGTGCTTCGCCGCGACATAGGCCGACTTGTTGGGGCTGGCGACCAGGCTGTGCGCCGATGCCGTGCAGAGGATCCGGCCCCATTTCGCCGCCTTCATGTGCGGCACCGCCGCGCGCATCATGTGCCAGGCCGAAGACAGGTTGATGGCGATGATCGCGTCCCATTTCTCTGGCGGGAAATCCTCGATCTTCGCGACATGCTGGATGCCGGCATTGTTGACGATGATGTCCGGCCCGCCCAGTTCCGCATGGCAGCGATCGACCATCGCGTAGATCGCATCGGGCTTAGACATGTCGGCGTCGTCGTACAGCGCGCCGGCGCCGCTGATCGTCGCCAGCCCCGCCCGCTCCTGTTCGATCGCGCCGGCATCGCCAAAGCCGTTGATCATCACGCTCGCGCCCTCGGTCGCGAGCGCCTTGGCGATCGCAAGGCCGATGCCCGAGGTGGAACCGGTAACGATCGCGGACTTGCCCTTGAGAAACATCATTTACTCCTGTGCGGTGTCGAAGGCCCGCTCGCGGCGGGTCAGGTCGAAGGCGGCGGTTCGGCCATCGGCGATGTTGCTGGCGAGCAGGCGGGAATTGGCGATCGTCTCGGCCACCGCCGCCTCTCCCGCCCGCCAGTGTTCGCGCATCGACCGGGTGGAAAATTCGAAATCGCGGCTGCCGCCCTCCCAGGCATTGGCGCGATAGATCAGATGGACCAGGCTCACCGGCTTTTCGTCGGCCGCGGCGCGCAGTGCGGCGACGTCGGGATCGTCGGCAAAATCGTCGGGCAGGCGCGCGAGCAGGGCGCGGATCGCCTCCCGCTCCTTGCGCAGCCGCATCCGCTCGTCGGTCACCTGCCGGGTGCGGCTGGAAAAGCGGATTTCCTTCTCGCGCGCCATCACGTCGGTGATCGTGCGCGGGAGCGGCGCGCGGGCGGAGAACAGATCGACCTGAAAGATCAGGGTCGATGCCTCCTGATGGTCGAGGACATGGGTCAGCGGCGTATTCGAAACCAGCCCGCCATCCCAATAGAGCGCGCCATCGATCTCGACCGGGGGCAGGCCGGGGGGCAGCGCCCCGGAGGCCATGATGTGCCGCGCGTCGATCCGCTCCTCACGCGTGTCGAAATAGCGGAAATTGCCGCTCGCCAGCTCGACCGCGCCGACCGACAGGCGGATCGGGCCATCGTTCAGCAGATCCCAGTCGACCAGCGAATCGAGCGTCTCGCGCAACGGCGCGGTGTCGTAGAAGCTCAGCGCCTCCGGCGTGCCGGGTGTCGCCAGGAAGGCCGGCACCGGGCGCGGTGCGAAGAACCCCGGCACGCCCTGGCCCAGCACCATCGCCGCCGACCATTCATGGACGAATTCGCGCACCTGATCGTGGGGCAGGATCGGAAAACTGGGCAGCGCGCTGGTCGCGCGGTTCCAGAATGCGGCGAGACGCTCGATCCGCCGTTCGGGCGGATTGCCGGCGACGATCGCCGCGTTGATCGCACCGATCGAGATGCCGGCGACCCAGTCGGGAACGATGCCGCTATCGCTCAGCGCCTCGATCACGCCGGCCTGATAGCTGCCCAGCGCGCCGCCGCCCTGGAGCACCAGCGCGACGCAGCCGGGCAGCGGCAACGGCGATTCGCTGGGGGACTCGGCGCGGCGGATCGGTTCTGCATCGGCCATGGCGCACATGTGGTGCAACGCGATGCGAAGGGCAATGCGGGAATCTGCATGCAACGCGATCGTGGTTGAGGCATTGTCGCGGAGGATTAACGACAAAAGGGGTGCCGGTCATGCGGCTCGACGATCTCGATCCCAGCGACAATGTCCGCGATCTCGGCTCCGGTGGCTGGGGCGGGTTCGGCGGCGGGGGCGGGGGAAACATCCTTCTGGGCCTGTTGCCGATGCTGCTCGGCAGCCGGCTGGGGTGCGGCACGCTGGCGCTGATCGCGATCGGCGCGGCGATCTTCATGGCGATCGGCGGCGGTGGCAGCCTGATCGGCACCGGTGGAGCGCCCGGCGGCGGCGCGCAGGTGAGCGAGAACAAGCCGTGCGATACGGCGGCCGAGCTCCAGGCCTGCCGGGTGATGAAAAGTACCGAGCAGACCTGGTCGAAACTGTTCGCGGCGCAGGGCGGGCGCTATCAGCCCGCGATCCTCAATTTCTATCAGGGCGGGGTCCAGTCGGGCTGTGGTGCGGCATCGTCGGCGGCCGGCCCCTTTTATTGTCCGTCCGATCGCAGCGTCTATCTCGACACCGGCTTTTTCGACGAGCTGAAGAACCGGTTCGGCGCGGCCGGCGACTTCGCCCAGAATTACGTGATCGCGCATGAGGTTGGGCATCACGTCCAGAACCTGACCGGGACGATGGAGCAGGTGCATGCACGCCAGGGCCGGTTGAGCAAGGCGGAGGGCAATGCGCTGTCGGTCCGCGTCGAATTGCAGGCCGATTGCTATGCGGGCGTCTGGGCGGCGCAGAATCGCGACCGGCTGGAACCCGGCGATATCGAGGAAGGGATGCGCGCCGCCAACGCGATCGGTGACGACACGCTCCAGCGCCAGGCGCAGGGGACGGTGGTGCCGGAAAGCTTTACCCATGGCACCTCGGAACAGCGGATGCGCTGGCTCCGGCGCGGCCTGGAAAGCGGCGATCCCAAGGCCTGCGATACGTTCAGCGGCGCGGTTTGAGCCGCTGAACGGGTGGCCGAGGACGGGCGCTGATACGAAAAGGGGTCCGGACCGAAGCCCGGACCCCTTCTTGCTGACCGCAGGTGCGGTCTGCCTGGGAGCCTGAGGTCAATAGGTACCCGAGAAGCTCCGGTTGAGATAGTGCGCCCCGCGAGACTCGTCGCGTTCGCCGAACATCGCGCCGCTGCGTTCCTCGTCGCGCCACGCGTCCTGCGCCGCAGCGGCGGTCTTGCGGATGTGGACCTTGTCATCGACCCGGTCGATCCAGCGTGACGGGATCGAATGATGATGGCCGCCGGCGTCGGGATCGCTCTTGGTCAGAATGATCCGGTCGCCGCGCACCTTATCGACCTTGCCGACATGTTCGCCGTCCGATCCGACCACGTCCATATGTTCCTCGATCTGACCCAGCGAAGCGCGCTGGGTGCGGCGCTCGTTGCGCCACGCGCCGAATTCATTTTCGAACCGGCTCGCGTTCTCGCGGCGATATTCGTCATAGTCGCGGTCGAGATCGGCGATCTGCCGGTTGCGCCAGCCGCGATAATGGTCGTCGCCGGACCAGCTGTTGCCGTGGCGCAGATCGTAGCGCGCGTCCATTTCGCGACGGCGTTCGGCCTCGTCGTCGCCGAACCAGGACCGGATCTCGTCGCCCGCGCGGGAAAAGAAGTCGCGATCGTCATAGGAATATCCCTCCGGGCGGCGCATCGCGCGACCCGGGGAAGGGCGCCGGTCCTGGCGACCCCGGCCCCAGTCGTCGTCACGCGCGCGCAGGTCGCCGCGCGTCCGGCCACCGTCGCGGTCCCAGCCGCCATGGTCATGGCGTCCCTGATCGAAACGCCCCTCGCCCCGCACGAAGCGTGATCCGTAATAATCCTGTCCGCGATAGCGTTCGCGGTCGTAGCCGCCGGCTGCGGCATCATCTCGCGCGCTTGATCGGCCATAATCGTAACCCGTGTCGCGGCCATAGTCATTGTCGTCACGCCAGCGGTAATCGTCGCCTCTCTCCGTACGGGGGGTGCGGTCGTAGCCCATGCTATCCTCCATTAAGTCTTTGATTTCAGGCGCGCGAAACGCCGCGCGCCCCATGTCTGGACAATGGATTGACGGGCCGCTTTGTTCCGGCGCGCGCCGCACCGGCTGCGGCGGACGGAGTTGAATCGAAGCCGGGCCGGAAAATCGCCTTTTCGGCGTTGCATCGGCGCGGGAGTGAAGCTAGAGGGTCCGCCTTCCGGCGAAGGCCGGAGCCGGAGCGGGGCTGTAGCTCAGATGGGAGAGCGCTGCAATCGCACTGCAGAGGTCAGGGGTTCGATTCCCCTCAGCTCCACCAGCTCCATATTTTCCTCTCCCTGCTGACCCGCATCCCACCCGTCCCCGGCGGATCGCGCGCGTCCCCCTTGATCGCCATCGGCGGACGCCCGGATGTCACGCCGGCCTCGCTCGGAGGACGGCGTTGTGGTGGCTGGCGCAATACAGTCCCTTCGTCCCCCCGTTGCCGAAAGCCGGTTCGGGCGCCCGGCCTTTCGCGGGCTGCGCAGATTGGCGATTGTTGCGGGCCGGGGATTTCCACATAGTCGCCGGTGCGCGCGGGTCATTGGGGGGCAGGTGCATCGGGAGATGATTGGGAGCATGACCGGCGCCCCGCATGGATCCCTGTACTGGAATCCGGGGGCGATCAGCTATCTTGCCGAACTCATGCTCGCGCTCGTGCTCAGCGGGTATCTGGTGGTGCGCGCGACGCGGGAAATCCGTCAGGGACGCGTCCACGCCTCGACCTTTCTGCTCACCATCCTGATGCTGGCGATCAGCCTGACCTTTCTTGCGTCGATGTTGCGCGTGCTGACGGCGGGGGGATGGGTCAGCTATGCGATGCCCTGGTCGCGGACCGACGCCTGGACCACGCTGGCGATGCCCTGGTCGCGACCGTTTGGCGGGATCGTTTCGACCTCGCTCATCCTCCTTGCCTATCATTTCCCCAAACCCTTGCGGAACGCGCGCACGGAGATGCGGATCGTCGGTACGTCACTGATCGTGCTGACGCTGGTCGAAGTCGCGATCGCGGTGAAGGCGGACCTGGCGATCCTCACCTACACGGCCTGGTGGCGTCCGCAGTGGATCGCCGGATGGATGAACCTGGCCACGGTCGGCGCCGCCATCATCTTCTGGCGACAACTGGCGGTGGCGAGCGGGGCGGCGCGATCCGCATCGGCCGGTCATCGCGTGTTCGATGCGATCGCAAGCGTCTGGCGCCCGGCGGCGAACCGCGAGGCGCGGGTGGCGCGCGCCTTCCTGATCCTGACCATCCTGCCGATGATCCATACCACCGCGCTGTTCCTGCCCGACGAGGGACAGTTCGGCCGCTATCCGCTGGACATCTTCATCTGCTGGTCGGCGCTGGCGCAGCTGGTGGGCCTGACGCTGGTGCTGGTCGGCTATCTGCCCGAGCGTTCGTCCTTCCTGTTCAAGCTGACGATCATCGGACTTGGCGTACTGCTCGCGACGGTCAATGGCTTGGCCTGGATCGTCGGTCCCACCTATGCGGCGCAGTTTCGCGCGCCGGGCCTGCCCGTATCCGGCCAGGCGCTGCGCTACGCGCCACGCGGCGGCACGCTTGGCTATGCGATGCAGCCGACGGCGTTTCTGCCGGAACCCGCGCGTGGTCAGGCGATCGGCGAATCGGGCGGGCGCATCGATCTGATGTTCCCCCTGCAATTCTATGGCCGGTCCTACCGCCGCCTCTATATCGACCGACTGGGGACGATCGGGTTCGACCATGTGCCGCAGGCTACCGATGCCGCATTCGGCCAGGGGGTGCAGCCGGCAATCTATCCGATGCTGGTCGATACCGCCAATTCCGACGCCAGGATCACGGCTTTCGGCGACGCCGAGCGGCTGATCGTGACCCGTCGCGACCGGTGCGACGCGGATGCCACCGACCGCTGCTATCAGGTGCAGACGATCCTCTATGCGGACGGGCGGATCGACGTTCAGTATCTCGATATCCCGGCGGCCCCGCCCTTCACGCTGTTCAGCCCGCTGCGCGCGCCATGGATTGTCGGCATCACGCCCGGGGTTGACCTGCGCGCGGGGCCGCCGATCCTCATGGACTATCACCGCGCGTTCCTGATGTATCTCGACCGGCTGTTCGCGCCGCTCGTCCTGTTTACCATCGCGACCGCGCTGATCGCCGCGATCGGCCTGCCGTTACTGTTCAGCAATTTTCTGGTCGCGCCGCTGGAGCGGCTGTTGCGCGGCATTCGCCGGTTCCGCGACGGCGAGGCCGATACCCAGGTCGCGATCTCGTTCAACGACGAGATCGGCTACCTGATCGAATCGTTCAACGCGATGGCGCGCGAACAGACCGCGTTGACGCGCCGGCTGGAGGATCGCGTTGCCGAACGCGTGGCGGAGGTTGCCGACATGACGGTGCGCAATACCAAGCTGGAGGAGCGCACGCGGCTGTCCGCCGATCTGCATGACGCGATCGCACAGACGCTGGCATCCGCGTCGCTGCACGCCAATGCGCTGCCCGCCCGGCTGCGCGACCGGTCCGGTCCGGACGTCGAGGCGGCGGAGCAGGTGGCGCGGCTGAACCGGCACGCGCTCAACGAGATGCGGCTGTTGCTCACCGAATTGCGCAGCGCGGGTGAGCAATTCTCTCCCACCAACCGCCTGACCGAACTGCTCGACAGTTTCACGCGGCTCCATGGGCTGGCGATCTCCCGCGATCTGGCCGAGGCGGCGCCGCTCCCGCCGGAGGTGTTCGCGATGTTCTATCGCGTCGCGCAGGAGTGCCTGAACAATGTCGTCAAACATAGCGGGGTTCGCGAGGTTGAACTGGTGTTCGACGCGCTTGAGGATCGCGCGCTGCTGACGGTGAGCGACCAGGGGCGCGGCTTCGGCGCGGCGGACATGGGCCGGCGCGAGCGGCTGGGGCTTGGCATTATGCGTGATCGTGCGCGCATGATCGGCGCGACGCTTGAAATCGACAGCGCGCCCGACCAGGGTTGCCGTGTGACGATGATCTGGATTCGCTGACATGGGCGCCACACCGATCCGCCTGCTGATCGTCGATGATCACCTGATGGTGCGTCAGGGAATCCGGCAATTGCTCTGCGTCGCGCCCGATGTGGAGATCGTCGGCGAGGCCGATAGCGGCGAGGCTGCGCTGAGCATGTGCGCGACCATGTCCCCGCACATCGTCCTCATGGATTTACGGATGCCGGGCATGGGCGGCCTGGCGGCGACCGAGGCGATCCGCCGCGCATATCCCGACATTCGCATCATCGGCCTGAGCACCTTTGCCGAGGGGCATATGGTCAACACGATGATCGCGAATGGCGCCCGCGCGCACCTTCCCAAATCGGTCACCTTCGACGAACTGATCGAGGCGATCCGGAAGGTGCGGGACGGGTCCGTTCTGGCCGCCCCGACCGGTCCGGCCGCATCCGCCGCCGGTGGCGACAGGGCCGCGTCGATTACCGGGCAGCAGCGGCGGGTGCTCGCCTTGATGGTGAAGGGCTTCACGAACCCGGAAATCGCGACCTATCTTGGCCTGTCGGTTTCGACCGCCAACTATCATGTCGGCGCGATCCTGGCGAAACTGGGCGTGTCCAACCGGGCGGAGGCGGTCGCGATCGCCGTCCGCGAGCAGATGACCGACGAATTCGACCTGTAGCGCGTGGCGACGTCCGGGTCGGGCGCGCCCGACCGCCCGCCTAGTAGACCTACCAGTTCCGCTGACCGGCGCGCCCGCTACCCTCGCGCTCATGTCGAGAAGCGGGGGAGATGGTCCGGTGCGACACGCATTGATGGTGGCCGGCATGGCCGTGCTGATGCTGACGGCCTGCGGCAACAAGGCGGGCGACGGCAATGAGGCGACCGCCGGCGGCAACGCGACCGCCGGCGTGGCGCCGGACATGGACGGCAGCTGTCCGGACGATGGCGGCCGGCTGGCGATCACCGGCATCTGCGCCGGTCGGGCGGTCGCCTATCTCAACGTCGCGGACGGGGATGCGCCGGAGGCTCCGGAAGGGTGTAGCTGGGTGGTGCAGGAAACCCGCTTCGCGAACGATGCCCTGCTCTATCGCGCGACGAAGTGCGGGAGCAAGACGACGCGCCTCGCCTATGCCGGGGGGGCCGGCCTTGCCGAATTGTCCTATGACACGGCGGCCTATGGCGACGCCGACAATGCGCTGAAGGGGCAGGTGCTGGTGCGCGTCGCCGGGGTCGATTCCAGCGACAAGACCGCCGCGCTGTTGCGGGTCGCGCGCGATGCGATCGACGATCCGGCGGAAAAGGCGAAATGTTCGGTCCGCAACGCGCGGATCAACGGCTGGCCGGCCGACGCGCTGGTGGTGGACATCAGCGCGGCCGAAGCGGCGAAGGCGCGCCCCGACGAACCGCGAACAGCCTGCGGCCCATTCGGCCTGGACGAGGATTCGACCAGCTATTGGCGGGTGTTCCAGGGGCATAGCTGGTTCTTCCAGCTGGGCCAGGACGCGCTCCAGATCGATCCTGGCTCGCTGACCCTCATGCGCAAGGGTCCGGACGGCAAGTGGAGCCAGACGGATTGAGCGGTCGATCCGCATCTCTGCGGCCCGGGTCTCTGCCCCGCCACGCGCGCGCGATCGTCCGAATAATCGCGCCGGTCGTTGCCGCCTTTTTGACGAAAGCACTGTCCCGATGCGTATCGTTCACCGCCCCCTTGCTCTGACGCTGGCGCTGGTCGCGGCGTCGGCATGTTCGGCCTCTGATGGCGAGGGTGGGGCCACCAATCGTGCGATGGCGAAGGCTCCATCCGCCGCGACGTGCGCGGCGGGTGAGCGCACGCTGTCGGTAACCGGCCTGTGTCAGCGCGCGGCGGCGGCGATGCTGCCCCCCGGGTCAAAGGGGACGCCGATGGAGGGATGCGAATGGGTCGTTCGCGAAACCCCCTTCGCCACCGAAACGCTGTTGTACCGGACCCTGCACTGCGCGCGCGGCGAGACCAATGTCGAATTTCAGGTGGGCAATCACCAGTCCCAACTGGTCTATGCCAGCCGCGCCGATGGCGGGGCGGCGACCGATGCCGACGGCGCGCCACTGGTGCTGGCGCAGGTGTTCGCCGGCGATCCGGACGGGCGCGCGCGCGCCCTGTGGGAAACCCGCGACAGCATGCAGGATCCGGCCGCGGCCAAACGCTGCGACGTGCGGCCGCCCTATCAGCCGGAAGGATTGCCCGCCGACGCGGTGATCATCGACATCGCGCGCGCCAGGGGCGATCTGGAACGCGACGACGCCGCGCCCGAATGCGGACCCTTTGGATATAATCCCGCCGGCGGGTCGATCGATTTCTGGCGCACAAGCCAGGGCTATGCCTGGTTCTTCCGCATGGGAACCGATCTGTGGGACGTCGATCCGGGATCCTTCACGATCGTCGAAAAACGTGCCGATGGCAGCTGGCGTGCGCTGCCCGATCCGATCGCCGGGCCGGAGCCGCGATGACCGATCCGTTCCGTATCCGACCTCCGTTCAAAAATGGGAGCCTGCAATGAACAAGCGTTTCACCGCATTCCTGGCCGCAGGTCTGGCCACGGCATTCGCCGCTCAGCCCGCCGCGGCCAGAACGGTCTATGGCGACTGCTCGATCACCGTCGGGGGCAAGGTCTATCTGAACATCAAGAAGACTTGCCGGATCGATCTGGAAAGCGACGGGTCGTTCCAGATCAACCTCAACGCCAAGAAGCCGTCCTACTTCGCCTATGTCTCCATTCTTGACGGCGGCTTCGCCAATGTGAGCTGGAACGGCGTGGAGAAGGCCTCCCATGCGGACACGCTACTGGGCGAGGATTTCCGCCGCAGCGGCGGTTGCTGGATCGGCCGCAAGGGGAAGGTCTGCGCGATCAAGCGCTGAACCGGTCCGCCTGCAATCAAACAAGGGAATTATCATCATGCGCAAGATCACATCGGTCGCCCTCGCCCTGTCATTCTCGCTGGCCGGTTGCGGGGGCGGCAGCAGCAGCGGATCCGACGCCGAGAAGCCGGCGGCGGCCAGTTCGGCCAAGCCTGCCGACACTGAATCGGCGGCCGCGCCGGAGACTGCCGAAGCCGAGACCAAGCCGGCGAAACCGTCCACCGGGTCGGGCAGCGGGAAATGGGACATCGATACCCATGAATGTTCCGCGATGATGGAAAGCGGCGAGCGCGCCATCAAGATCCAGCAGACCGACAGCGACCTCAAAATCTATCTCGCGCCCGCCTGGGCCGCGAAGGTCGATGGCAGCGGCAAGCTGACGGTCGGCGGCGAAGCGACGGACTATGAAACCACGCAGGAACAGGGCCATGACTGGATCGTGGTGACCTCGTCGAACGACGATTTCGGCGGGATCCGTGATCTCATCGAGAACGGCCAGACCCTCAAGGTCAGCTATTCCGGAAACGGTGCGAAGCAGGATGAAAGCTTCAGCCTGAAAGGCACCGGTGGCGTGATGGAAAAGCTGCGCAAATGCGCGGGGCTTTGATCTGATCGCCGGGCGGACGGGTCCCTGCAACCCGTCCGCCGAACCGTTCCCGCGACGCATCGCGGCGAGGGGCAAGTTTTCCGCGGCCGGCGACGGTCGCGATTTCGTTTTCTGGGCAAACGCCGCGCGAGGCGGATCAAGGTCAGGCGTTCGCGGATCTTGCCGCTCGACCGTGCCGCCTATGGCCCGTCCACCCCATATCGAGCCGCCCGATCGCGCTGCCGCGGCGCCACGCCGCCTGCCTGTGCAATTCGCCGCGCGCGATCGAGTCATGCGCAGAGCCGCCAGGCTGCGCGTTTCGCACATCCGCACGCCGTCTTGTCAATGGTCAGGTCTACCAGTTGCCGCAGCGTGCCTGACCCTGCACTTCGACCGGGCCGATGGTCGGCACAGGGGGAACCCGCAACTCCAACGTCCAGGCGACGGCGCAGGTACAGCGCGCCGTCCCGCCAGCGGGCCGAGGGGTCGGCCGCCATTCCATCGGCTTCAGCGAAGGAGAACGCAATGAACCGCTTGCTCGTTACCGCGCTTGGGGTCGCAATCGCGACCACCCCGGCCGCCATCCTGCTTCCCCAGCCCGCGATTGCCGGGCCGTCGAGCTTTCAGCAGACCTGCTCCGACATCAAGGTCACCGTCGCGGGCGGAAAAGCTACGATCACCGCGTCCTGCGCCAAGGCGAACGGCCAGAAGATTCCTGCCTCGCTCGCCATCAAATATGTGACCAACAGCAACGGGGTCCTGACCCTGAATCCGCAGGATGCCGACGGATCGTTCGCCCAGACCTGCTATGCCGTCGCACTGGACGCCAGCGCCAAGCTGACGGCGCGCTGCAAGGACAGCCGTGGTGTTCTGAAGCCGGCGACGTCGCTCGTGCTCGAGGATATCGGAAACTTCAACGGCGTCCTGAAATACGCCAAGTGAAGCCGGCGGCGGGCGATCGGCAGCGGTCGCCCGCCCCACTCCGGCTCCGATCGCCAAACCATGCTGCCGGTCAGCGGGACGGCGCGGGGCCGCGAAAGTCGCCCGGGGTCAGGCCATGCCGGGCGAGCTTGTCATAGAGCGTCTTGCGCTTGACCTTGAGCGCGCGCTCGATCCGCGACACGCGGCCTTCATATCGGGTCAGCGCGTCAAGCAGGATCGAGCGTTCGAACGCCGCGACCACCGCCGTCAGCGAATCGTCGCCCGTCCGCGCCGCCGGACCGTCGGTATAGTCGGTCAGGCCATGCACATAATGGCGCGCGAAATCGCGTAGCTGGCGCAGGTTTCCCGGCCAGTCGGACGCCAGCAAACGGCTCAAGTCCTGCGCACCCATCGGGCGGGCGGGTATCTCCAGCTCGGCTTCCAGCTCGGCGACGAAATGGCGAAAAATCTCCGGAATGTCTTCGCGGCGCTCGTCGAGTGACGGCAGCGCGATGGAGATGCCGCCAAGGTGCCGCAGCAGGCCCGATGTCGCCACGTCCGTCTCGCCCGACGTCGCCGCGATGACCCGGATATCGGCGGTGCGGGGGCGATCGGCGCCGAGCGCGCGAAACGTCCGGGTTTCGAGCAGGCTGCCGAGTCGGCCGCGTAGCGGCTCCGGCACGCTTTCGATATTGTCGAGCACCAGCGTTCCGCCCTGCGCGCGCTCGATCAGGCCGGAGCGCGATGCGCGATCGGATGGCGCGCGCCCGAACACGATCAGCTCGACATCCGGGTGTGTCCAGATCCCCGCATCGATCGCGACGAGCGGGCGGCCATGGCGCGGGCTGAGCTGGTGGATGCGATTGGCCAGAAAGGTCTTTCCGACCCCGGCCGGTCCGGTCAGCACGATGTCCAGCCCGGTACGCGCCACCTCTCCCACCAGACCCTCCAGTCGCCGGATACGGTCGGACGAACCGATCAGTCCCGGCGCCTCGCGATCGCGCAGCCGGGCGTGCAGCTTGCGGTTTTCGATCACCAGCGCGCGCCGGTCCGCCGCGCGGCGGATGGCATCGACCAGCGCGGCGGACGAATAGGGTTTGGTCAGAAAGTCAGCGGCGCCCTGCTTCATCGCGGCGACCGCCATGGCGATGTCGCCATGCCCGGTCGTCAGGATTACCGGCAGGTCCGGGTCCAGATCGCGGATGGCGGCGAAAAGTTCGAGGCCGTCCATGCCGGGCAGGCGGATGTCGGTGACGACCACGCCGGGAAAGTCCGGCGAAAGCGATTCGAGCGCGGGCGCCGCGCGCGCATGCGCATCGACCTTCACATTCTCGAGCGCCAGCGATTGCACCATCGCCTCGCGCAGCGCCGCGTCGTCTTCGATGAACAGGACCGCCGGGGCCGGTGCGCGCGTCATGCCCGGGGGATCCGCATGACGAAACACGCGCCGCGTGGCGTCGGTTCGGCGGTCAGTTCGCCGCCCAGCGCGCGCATGATGTCGCGGGAGATCACCAGGCCAAGGCCCAGGCCATCGGGCTTGCTGGTGGCAAAGGGGTGGAACAGCGCGTCTTCCTTGCCGGCAAGCCCCGGCCCGTTGTCGGCGACCCGCAACAGATAGTCATGCGCGTCGGCGTCGATCGACAGCGATATCGTCCCGTTCGCGCCGATGGCGTCCAGCGCGTTCTGCAACAGATTGACCAGCACCTGTTCGAGGCGCACCGGTTCGGCACGGACCGGCAGGTCGCAGCGTTCGCGGCCCGGCAACGTCAGGGTCACGCCGCTGCGTTCGATACGATCGTGGAGCAGCATCAACGCGCCATCGATCGCGCGACCGATCGGAAAGACTTCGGGTTCGGCGCTGCCGCGACGGGCGAAGCCGCGCAATTCGGTGGTGATGCGGCCGATCCGCTCCGCCAGGTCGACGATGCGGGTGAAATTGGCGCGGGCCTCGCCATTGTCCCCCCGGTCCAGCAGCCGCGCGCCATTTTCGGCGTAGACCTGAACCGCGGCGACGGGCTGATTGATCTCATGCCCGATGCCGGCGGTCACCTGGCCCAGGATCGCAAGCCGGTTGGCCTGGCCCAGCTGTTCGCGCAGATCCTGTGTGCGGTGCTCGATCAGCCGCTGTGCGTGGGCCTCGCGCCGCCGCTTCAGCACGATCGCCAGCGCGGCGGCAGCGATCGTGGTGACCAGCGCGAGCAGGGCATAGAGCCGCGCGCGGGAGATCGCCGCATCGGCCTTGCTCGCCGGATCGACCAGCAGGTGAAGATGCCAGCCGCCGAACCGGATCGGCTGATCGGCATCCAGCAATGCGGTCGCGACCGTCCCTGCGGTCAGTGGCTTCGGGAGCCGGAGGGGGGGCAACTCGGCCAGGCCGAACTGGCGCAGGTCGAGCGCGCGGTCGCGCCGCACCTCCGGATCGCGTCGCGTCAGGTGGAACCGCCATTCGTCACGGCTGGTGATCAACACGACGCCGTCGGCGTCGGTCACGAACACTTCGGCCCCGGCGCGGCGCCAGTTGGTTTCCAGCGTGTCGAATTCGACCTTCACCGCGACGACGCCGACGATCTTCCCGCCCGCTTCGACGCGCTGGGCGATGTACAGGCCCGGCATGCGGCTGACCGTACCCAGCGCGAACTGGCCCGCCGCGCCCTTTGCCAGCGCGTCGCGGAAATAGCGGCGAAAGCTGTAGTCCGATCCGACGAAGCTGGTCGGCAGGCGCCAGTTGCTCGCGGCCAGCGTGACGCCCCTGGCATCCATCACATAGATCGCCGCGGCGCTGGTCTGGCGGGCGAGCGCCTCGAACCGCCGGTCGAGCGCGGGAACCCGCGCCCGTCCTGCGGCCAGCGCGTCGCGGACCTCGGTATCGTCGGCAAGGATGAGCGGCACCAGGCTGAACTTGTCCAGTTCCGCCTGAAGCCCGGCGGCAAGGATCGCGGCATCGTCCAGCGCGTCCGCCCGCGCGTCGCCATAGGCGCGCGCGCGCGCACCGCGATCGATCACGCCGAGACCGGCGAAGACCGCAATGCCAAGCGCCAGCGAGAGGATCAGCCAGATGGAGGTGCGGCCGCCGGGGATGCGGGGAAACGGCATGGGAAATATTGTGCGAAAATCCGCACAAAGTGCAACGAAATCGTGCGAATTTACGCACGGTTTCGCCAGTAAAGCAATCTAACATACTGATTATAAAGCATAAGAAAATCGAACCGCGTTGCTTCGACCCGCGTGCGGGCGGCGTTATGCTGGGCGGTAATCACGAAAAGACGGGGGTTGGGAGAGATATGCACGAATCGCTGGCGGATCGCACCGTCCCCTCACGCACCCCCTGGTATCGCCATCTCTATCTCCAGGTCGTGGTCGCGATCGCGGTGGGCGCGCTGCTCGGCCATTTCTTTCCGGGCCTTGGCGTGGCGCTCAAGCCGCTTGGCGACGGGTTCATCGCGCTGGTAAAGATGATTATCGCGCCCGTGATCTTCATCACCGTGGCGACCGGGATCGCCGGCATGCGCGACATGACGCGGGTGGGCGGGGTCGCGACCAAGGCGCTGGTCTATTTCATCACCGTTTCGACCTTCGCGCTGATCGTCGGCCTGGCCGTCGCCAATATCGTGCATCCGGGCAGCGGGCTGGGCATCGATCCCGCTTCGCTCGACGCGGACGCGGTCGCGAAATACGCGCAGACCGCGCACGATCAGACGATCGCCGGCTTCCTGCTCGCGACGATCCCGGAAACGCTGATCTCGGCGCTGACCAGCGGCAGCATCCTTCAGGCGCTGCTCGTCGCGATCCTGACCGGCGTCGCGATCGCGCTGACCCGCCCGCGCAGCGACCTGATGTTCGACACGCTGGTCTCGGCCGGCGACGTCGTGTTCAAGCTGGTCCACATGCTGATGCGCCTCGCGCCGATCGGGGCGTTCGGGGCGATCGCCTTCACCATCGGCAGTTTCGGGATCGGCACGCTTGCCCAGCTCGCGGGGCTGGTGGCGACCTTTTACCTCACCTCGCTGCTGTTCGTCGTCGTGGTGCTGGGCGCGATCGCGCGCGCGGCCGGATTTTCGATCTTCGCACTCATCCGCTATCTGCGCGAGGAACTGCTGCTGGTGCTCGGAACGTCGTCGTCCGAAGCCGCGCTTCCCAGCCTTCTCGAAAAGCTCGAAGCCGCCGGCTGCAAACGCAGCGTGGTGGGCCTGGTGGTCCCGACCGGCTATTCGTTCAACCTCGACGGCACCAACATCTACATGACGCTTGCCGCGCTGTTCATCGCCCAGGCGCTGGGGATCGAGCTGTCGTTCGGCGAGCAGGTGTCGCTGGTGCTCGTGGCGATGATCAGTTCAAAGGGCGCGGCCGGGGTTACCGGTGCGGGCTTCGTGATCCTTGCCGCGACGCTGTCGGTGGTCCCGTCGGTTCCGGTCGCCGGGATGGCCCTGATCCTGGGCGTCGACCGGTTCATGAGCGAGTGCCGCGCGCTCACCAACTTCATCGGCAACGCGGTGGCGACGATCGTGGTGGCGAAGTGGGAAAAGGCGCTGGACACCGAACGGCTCGCCGCCGCGATGGCGGGCCATCCGCTCCCCCCGCCGGAACTCGACAGCGAACGGCACGAGCGCCACCCGCCGATGGCGCCGGCCCGTCCGCCAGAGGAGGGCGCGCAATGATCGATCGACGCAGCCTCGTCACGGCGGCGCTGGCCGCTGGCGGCATGACCGCGGTGCCGGTCCGCCCGGCCCTGGGTCAGCAGAGCGAGGACATCGCGCTATGGCCCGGCACCCCGCCCGGTCGCGGTACGGTGCGCGGGCCGGAAAAGATCGGCACCGATGGCGCCGGCAAGGGCGCGGTTTCGAACGTCAGCGTGCCGCGCCTGCGCGTCTATCGTCCCGAAAAGCCGAACGGCATCGCCGTCATCATCTGTGGCGGCGGCGGCTATTTCCGCATTCAGCTCGCCAAGGAAAGCACGCCGGTCGCCGGATGGCTTCAAAGCCGCGGCTATACTGCGTTCGAACTGATCTATCGCCTGCCCGCCGATGGCTGGGAGGCAAGCGCGCCGTTCGCCGATGCGCAGCGCGCGATGAAGATCGTGCGCAGCCGCGCGGCGGAATTCGGCGTGCGCCCCGATCGCATCGGGATCATGGGCATGTCGGCGGGGGGGCATCTGGCGGGCTTTACCGCGCTTCAGCCCGACCGGCCGCTCTATGCGGGAAAGGACCGGTTCGAAGCGACGGCGGCCCGGCCCGATTTCGCGGCGCTGCTGTTCCCCGTCGTCTCGTTGCGCCCGCCCTTCACCACGACCCGCACCCGCCGCGAGATTATCGGTGAAAAGCCCAGTGCCGACGCCCAGGCCGCCTGGTCGCTGGATAGCTATGCCGCCAAGGACGCGCCGCCGGTCATCCAGTTTTCGGCCACCGACGATCCGACCACGCCGCCGGGCCACAATATCGCGCTTTATGAAGCTCTGGTCCGTGCCGGCGCGCGTCCGGAGCTGCACATTTTCGCGGGCGGGGGACATGGCTGGGGCCTTGGCACCGCCGACCAGCCGCTCAGCCAATGGCCGGGCATTTTCGACACATGGCTGCGCGACCAGCTTCGCGAGCGGACACGATAAGACAGGATAACAGGGGGAGGAAAAGATGCGTTTCAACATGATAGCCAGGGTGGCGCTGCTGTGCGGCACCAGCCTGATGACGGTTCCCGCGCTTGCGCAAAGCGCGCCGGCGGCGGCCGAACCGGCGGCCCAGAGCGACGAGTCCGCGAGCGCGCCCGACACCGAAATCGTCGTGGTCGGATCGCAGATTCAGGGCGCGAAGATCAACGACGTCCTGCCGGTCACGGTGCTGGATGAAAAGGCGATTGAGGCGACCGGCGCGGCGTCGGGCGACGAGCTGTTCCGCTCGATCCCGCAGGCCGGAACGGTCGCGTTCAACGAACAGAATTCGAGCACGGTGAACAATGTGCGCGGCGATGCCGCGTCGATCAACCTGCGCGATCTTGGCACCGGCAACACGCTGTTGCTGATCAACGGGCGCCGCATGACGCTCCATCCGGGATTCCAGACCGAATTGCTGGTGCCGGTGGTCTCGTCGGACACCAACGAGATCGCGCCCGGTTCGGTGCGCCGGATCGAGGTGCTGCGCGACGGCGCGTCCGCGCTCTATGGCGCCGATGCGGTCGCGGGCGTGGTCAACACCGTCCTGCGCGGCAAGCGGCGGGGCGGGTTCGTGGAGGGTGACTATCGCCTCTATGGCGGCACCAGCATGTACAGCGCCCAGGCGAGCGGCGGCTATGGCTTCGATTTCGGCGGCGGTCGCGGCAACCTGACCGTCTATGGCGGATATTTCCACGAAAACGGGATGCCGGTTTCGGACCGCGTCTATTCCTCTGACGACAATCGTCTGCCGCTGGTCGTGGGAACCGCGTTCGAAGGCGACGCCTCGTTCAACAACCGCAATACGTTCGGCCCGTTCGGCCAGTTCGACATTCAGGGATCCTCGCCCGCCAGCCGTACCCCGATCGGCGACGATGATTTCTATCTTCAGCCGAGCACCTTTCCCGGGTGCCGGCTTCAGTTCGGCAATGGCATCTGCGCGCGCGACGGCACCACCCCGGTCAGCACGGTCCGCTACAACACGATCTATGGCAACAGCCTGATCAGCGCGAAGACCCGCTACAATGCCCAGGCGCTGCTGAGCTATGAAGTGTCCGACAAGGTCGAGGCCTATTTCGAGGGCAGCTACTACCGCTCCGAAAGCAATCGCAAGCTCGACGCCTCGGCGATCCTCAGCGCGGTGCCGGTCGGTATTTCGCGCACCGCCTACTGGAACCCGTTCGGCCCGGTGGGAAGCCCCAACCGGTTGCCCGGAACGACGATCGCCGCCAGCGGTGTCGATGTCATCATGGAACGCTATCGGTTCGTCGATGTCGGCAATCGCGACGTGTCGGTGGACAAGGACACCTACCGGCTGGTCGCGGGCCTGCGCGGCAAGCTGGGCGAATGGGACTTCGATACCGGTTTTCTGTACTCGCAGGCCGATTCGACCGACCTGACGCGCAACCGCGTCTCGCTCACGCTGATGCAGCGGCAGATCAACCTCACCACGGCGGATGCCTATAATCCGTTCAACGGCGGCTGTCTGACCGATCCGGGCATCGGCGACTGCACGCCCAATCCGCAATCCTCGATCGATCCGTTCCGGATCAGCGTCTATCGCAAGGGCGGCACCAGCCTGGCGCTGGCCGATTTCAAGATCAGCCGCGACGATTTCCTGACGCTGCCCGGCGGCAATCTGGGCGTCGCGACGGGCATCGAGTGGCGGCGCGAGACGTTTTACGATGATCGCGATCCCCGGCTCGACGGCACGATCACCTTCACCGACAGCGTGACCGGCGATTTCAACGGCAGCGACGTCGCCGGCACCAGCCCGTCGCCGGACACAGATGGACGGCGCGACGTCTATTCGGCCTTTGCCGAACTGTTCGTGCCGCTGGTGAGCGCCGACATGAACGTGCCGCTGGTCAGCGCGCTGAACCTCCAGCTGGCCGGTCGTGCCGAGCATTTCACCGACATCAAGGAAACCGCCGTCGTCCCGCGCGTCGCGGCAGCGTGGACACTGGTTCCGGGCCTGACGTTCCGCGGCGCCTGGTCGCGCGGGTTCCGCGCGCCGAACCTGGTGCAGGTGAATGACGAGGGGACGACGCGGTCAAACACGCGTGACGACTTCGTGGTGTGCCAGGCACAGGTCCGAAAGGGGCTGCTCTCGAACCTGGGCGCGTGTCCGGGGGCCGGCGTGATCAGCTATCGCTCGGGGACCGAGAATCTGGTGCCGGAGGACAGCACCAGCATCAATCTGGGCATCGTGCTGGAGCCGAAATTCATCCGGGGCCTGACGCTGACCGCCGATTTCTGGCGAGTGAAGCAGACCGGGCTGGTCGGTACGTTCGGCGACGACAATGCCATCGCGCTCGATCTGCTGCGCCGCCTGAACGGCAGCACCAACCCCAATGTCGTCCGCCTGGCGCCCACGCAGGACGATATCAACCTGTTCACCGGCACCGGATTGGCGCCGGCGGGCAAGATCGATTACGTTCTCGATCCGTATCTCAATCTCGACAGCCGCGTGTCGAAGGGGCTCGATTTCGGCCTGTTCTACCGCGTGCCGGATTTCGGCGCGGGCAAGTTCCGGCTGAGCGTCAACGTGGCGCGGCTGCTCGGCTTCAAACAGTCGGCGGGTCCCGACGGGCAGGAACTGATCGACGCGGTTGCCGCCGGCACCTTGCCGCTCGACGTCTCGGTCGGCGGGCTGGGCGAGCTGCTTCAGCTCGACGGGCGTCCGAAATGGCGCGCCAGCGGCTCGATCAACTGGGAGAAGGGGCCGGTCCAGGTCGATCTGTTCGGCCAGTATGTCGGGAAATTCTATGACACGAGCGTCATCCGCGACGTGCTGATCGTGTCGGACGATCCCCGGGCCAATTATTTCCCGGTCGATGACATCTTCACGATGAACGTGTCGATCTCCTACACGATCCGCAACCGCACGCCGCTCAACGGCACGCGGCTGCGCTTTGCGATCAACAACATCTTCGGGGAGGATCCGCCGCTGGCGGACGAGGATTACGGCTTCTATTCCGACATCCACAGCCCGCGCGGCCGGGTGTTCCACTTCGAACTGCGCAAGTCGTTCTGACCGCGCACCTGGCGGGAGCGTCCATCGACGTTTCCGCCAGGCCGGGCGACCGGGGCGATGACCGTCGGTCGCCGGGTGGTGCTGATGTCAGCCGGGTGCAGCGCCGCCCGGCGGATCTTCCGTCAGCGCGGCGATCTCATCGGCCTCGCGCAGCGCGTCGCCCGGCTCATCGACATGGCCGACCGGATCGACATGGATCAGCACGTCGGTGCCGGGAAACGCATCGGCCAGCCGCCGCTCCAGCGCCTCGACGATGTGATGCGCGGCGGCCACCGTCATTTGGCCGGGCATCGAGATGTGGAACTGCGCGAAATCCTGCGTACCGCTGGTGCGGGTGCGCAGGTCGTGCAGGTTTTCGAGGCCGGGCTGGCGCGCGGCGGTTTCGACAAAGGCGCGGCGCTTTTCCTCCGGCCATTCGCGGTCCATCAGCTGGTGCAGCGCCTCGCTCGCGGCATGCCATGCGCCGTAGAGCAGCCACAGCGCGATCGCGATGCCGAACAGCGGGTCGGCGCCGCGCAGGCGCAGATATTGCTCGGCGACCAGCGCGGCGATCACCCCGGCATTGAGGAACAGGTCGGACTGGTAATGGAGCCGGTCGGTACGGATCGCCAGCGATCCGCTCGCCGCGATCGCCCGCTGCTGATAGGCGGTCAGCGCCAGCGTCGCGACGATCGCGATGAGCGAGACGATCACGCCCGCCTCCGCATCGGCGGAAACCTCGCCGGCGATCAGCCGCTCGCCCGCGCGCACCGCGATGAAGGTCGCGGAGATCGAGATGAGCGCGATCTGGAACAGCGCCGCCAGCGCCTCCGCCTTGCCATGGCCGAACCGGTGCGCATGATCGGCCGGCTGGGCGGCGATCCGCACGCCCGCCAGCGTGACCAGCGAGGCGACCAGATCGAGCAGGCTGTCGGCCAGGCTCGCCAGCATCGCGATCGATCCGGTCGACCATGCGGCATAGGCCTTGAGCGCACCCAGCAGGAGCGCGACGGACACGCTGGCGATCGCGGCGCGGGTCGGCGTCGCGCTCACGGAAAGAGCAGCCCCTCGTCCCAGCCATCGCCGGCCCGCACGAACAGGCGACGTTCGTGCAGCCGGTGCGCGCGATCCTGCCAGAACTCGATCCTCGCCGGCGTGACGCGATAGCCGCCCCAATGCGGCGGGCGTGGCACCTCGCCGCCGTCGAACCGCGCGCGCATCGCTTCGTACCGCGCCTCGAACGTGCCGCGATTCGCCAGCGGGCGCGACTGGTCGCTGGCCCAGGCGCCCAGCTGTGAATCGCGGTTGCGCGTGGCGAAATAGGCGTCCGATTCCATGTCGGACACACGGGTGACCGCGCCCTCGATCCGGATCTGCCGGCGCAGCGATTTCCAGTGGAACAGCAACGCCGCGCGCGGCACCGCTGCCAGGTCCGCCGCCTTGCGGCTCTCGCGGTTGGTGTAGAAGACGAACCCGTCGGGGCCATGGCCCTTCAACAGCACCATGCGGACCGAGGGCTGGCCATCGGCGTCCACCGTCGCCAGCGCCATCGCGTTCGAATCATTGATCTCGTTCGCCCGCGCCTCGGCGTACCAGGAATCGAACAGTGCAAAGGGGTCATCGGCCATTTGCGTCAGATAGGCGGAACGAGTCCGCATCCCAAGCTTTGAATCGGCCACGCAACGACCACGGAGCTTTGGATTATGGCAGCGCGCGCCTATTGGCAGGGACAGATCCGCCTCGCGCTCGTCTCGATTCCGGTGGAGATCTACACGGCGGTCAAATCCGGCGCCCAGATTTCGTTTCACCAGATTCACGAGCCGTCGGGCAAGCGCATCCGCTATGAAAAGGTGGTGCCGGGCATCGGCCCGGTCGATACCGACGAGATCATGAAGGGCTATGAGATCGACAAGGGCGAATATGTCCTGCTCGACCAGGACGAGATCGACGCGGTCAAGCTGGAGAGCAAGAAGACGCTGGAGCTGACCCAGTTCGTCGATGCGCATGAGATCGACGTGCTGTATTTCGAAAAGCCCTATTTCGTCGTTCCCGCCGACGATCTGGCAGAGGAGGCGTTCGTCGTCCTGCGCGAAGCGCTGCGGCGGACGAAGAAGGTCGGGCTGGGCCAGCTGGCGATGCGCGGGCGCGAATATGTCGTCAGCCTGAAACCGTGCGGGCGCGGCCTGGTGCTCGAGACCCTGCGCTACGCCGATGAGGTGAACCGGGCGCAGGGCTATTTTCGTGACATCCCCGATATCGAGCCGGATGCCGAACTGCTCGACCTTGCCGAA
Source organism: Sphingomonas sp. (assembly GCF_019635455.1). GTDB lineage: Bacteria > Pseudomonadota > Alphaproteobacteria > Sphingomonadales > Sphingomonadaceae > Sphingomonas. The sequence goes on from NZ_JAHBZJ010000007.1 coordinate 132,293, forward strand.
TCGCTGATCGAGAAGAAGGCGGCGGCGTTCGACCCGAAGGAATTTCACGACCGCTATGTCGATGCGCTGAAGGACCTGATCGATCGCAAGCGCAAGCAGAAGGGCAAGCGCAAGATCATCGAGGACAAGGACGACGGCGATCCGCGCGGCGGCAATGTGGTGGACCTGATGGCCGCGCTGAAGAAGAGCCTGGAAAAGCCGGGCGCCGGGGCCACCGCGACCAGGCGGACACCGGCGAAAAAGGCGCCAGCGCGAAAGCCGGCCGCGCGCAAGCGGGCGTGACCGGTGGCGAAGGCCGATCCGCTCGCCCGGTACAACCGGATGCGCGATTTCGCGAAGACCGCCGAACCGCGCGGTGAGATCGCGCCGGGAACGGGTCGCCGCTTCGTCGTCCAGAAACATGATGCGACCCGGCTCCACTGGGACTTCCGGCTGGAAGTGGACGGTGTGCTCAAAAGCTGGGCGGTGACGCGCGGACCCAGTATCGACCCTGACGAAAAGCGGCTCGCGGTGCGGACCGAGGATCACCCGATGCGCTATGCCGAGTTCGAAGGGACGATCCCGGCGGGCCAATATGGCGGCGGCACCGTCATGCTGTGGGATCTGGGCGAATGGGCGCCGGTGCCGGGCAAACGGGCGGAGGATCTCGACAAGGGCCATCTCCATTTCCGCCTCGACGGCATGCGGATGAAGGGGGAATGGCTGTTGATCCGCCTGAAGCCGCGCGGGAATGAAACGCGCGAGAACTGGCTGCTCCGCAAGATCGACGATGCGGAGGCGGGGGCCACCGACGCGCTGGTCGAGACCGGCCTGACGAGCGTGACGACGGGCCGTACGATGCAGGAAATCGCCGATGGCGCCCCGCCGCGCGATCCCGCGCCGGGCGCACATCCCGGGGGGCGCCGCTCCGCCGGGCGATCCGCGAAGGACAAGCTGCCCCGGTTTCGCGCGCCGCAGCTTGCGACCCTTGTCGATACCGTGCCGTCGGGCAATGGCTGGCTCCACGAAATGAAATATGACGGCTATCGCGCGTTGCTCGCGATCGGCCCGGGCGGGCCGCGCCTCTATACCCGCAGCGGCCTCGACTGGACCGACCGGTTCCGCGCGATCGCGGACGCGGCGCGGGCGATTCCGGCGGCGACGGCGCTGATCGATGGCGAGGTGGTCGCGTTTAAGGACGGCAAGCCCGATTTCGCGACGCTTCAGGACATTCTGTCCAATGGCGGCGGCGCGCTCGCCTTTTTCGCCTTCGACCTGCTCGAACTGGATGGCGAGGATGTCGGACGGCGCCCGCAGATCGAGCGTAAGGAGCGGCTGCGCGCGCTGATCGACCGGGTCGATTCCCCGCTGCTGTTTTCCGAACATGTGCTGGGCGCGGGCGAGAAACTGTTCGAGGCGATGTGCCGGGAGGGGCATGAAGGCATCGTCTCGAAACGTGCCGACGCGCCCTATCGCGGCGCGCGCACCAAATCCTGGCTGAAGATCAAATGCACCCGGCGGCAGGAATTCGTCATCCTGGGCTGGAGCGAGAGCGGCGCGCGGGGGCGCGGCTTCGCCTCGCTGCTGCTCGGCCTGCACGACGGCGAATCGCTGCGCTACGCGGGCAAGGTGGGGACCGGCTTCACGCTCGACGCGACCCAGGATATTCGCGCCCGCCTCGACCGGCTGTCGCGCAAGACGCCGCCCGCCCAGGTCCCGCGCGCCGCCGCGCGCGGCGCGCATTGGGTAACGCCCAATCTGATCGCCGAAGTCGCCTTTGCCGAATTCACGCGCGAACATATCGTGCGCCATGCGAGTTTCCTTGGCCTGCGCGAGGACAAGGATGCCGGTGACGTGACGATCGAGGAGGCAAAGGCGGTGCCGGAGTTCGAACCCAGCGATGTGAGGATCAGCAGCCGCGACCGGGTGATCTTTCCCGATGCGGGCGTGACCAAGGGCGACCTGGCCGATTATTACGCCGCGATCGCGCCGGTCGCGCTCCCCTGGCTCGCGCATCGGCCGATCAGCCTGGTGCGATGCCCGCAGGGGCGCACCCGGCAATGCTTCTTCCAGAAGCATGATGCGGGAAGTTTCGGCGATCATGTGCGGCATGTCGATATCCGGGAGAAGGACGGATCGGTCGAACCCTATCTCTATGTTGACGATGTCGATGGCATGCTCGCCTGCGTGCAGATGGGGACGATCGAATTTCACGGTTGGGGAAGCCGGGTCGCGGATGTCGAGAAACCCGACCGGCTGGTGTTCGATCTCGATCCCGATGAGGGGCTCGGCTTCGATGCGGTGAAGCGCGCCGCCGCGGACCTGAAACGGCATCTGGCGGACCTTGGCCTTGTCAGCTGGCCGATGCTTTCGGGGGGCAAGGGCGTGCATGTCGTGGTGCCGCTGACCCCCCGTGCCGAATGGCCGGCGGCGAAATCCTTTGCGGAGCGGTTCGCACGCGCGCTCGTCCAGGCCGAGCCCGACCGCTTCACCGCCAATATGAAGAAGGCGGAGCGCAAGGGGCGTATCTTCATCGACTGGCTCCGCAACCAGCGCGGCAGCACCGCCGTCCTGCCCTATGTCGCCCGCGCCCGGCCGGGAGCGCCCGTCGCCGCTCCGGTCGGCTGGAGCGAGTTGCGCGACATCGATACGCCGCAGCGGTTCGGCGTGCGCGATATCGACACGCTGATCGCGCGGGCGAACGGCCGCGCGCTGAAGGGGTGGGGGCTGGCCCGACAGGTGCTTCCCGACCTCTGACGGACAGCGTGATCTGTGTTGCGCTGCGGCAGCAATGCCGCCACAACGCGCGGCGAAGGGGGCGGATATGGCGAGCGCTGCGGCGACATCCTTGTTCGATGCGGCGACGATCGCGGGGCGGTGGACCGCCGCCTATCGTGCCGCGACGCCGGCGACCGATGTGCTCCACGCGGCCGGCCTGGACGATCCCGCCTGGAACGCCTTGTTCGAGGAACTGGCGGGGCGCGCCGGCGACGATCTGACGCGTGCGCGTGAAAGCGCCCAGCGCCATGCCGAGGATATCGGCACCGGATTTCGCATCGCCGGCGAGGGGGAGGAACGCCCCTGGCCGCTGTCGCCCGTCCCGCTGCCGATCGCGAAACAGGAATGGCTGGGAATCGCCGCCGGCGTCGCCCAGCGCGCCGACCTGCTCGAAGCGGTGCTGGCCGATTGCTATGGGGCGCAAAAGCTGGTGGCGGGCGGCTATCTTCCGGCGACGCTGGTCACCGGCAGCCCGTTCTTCCTGCGGCCGATGATGGGGCTGACCCCGCCCGGGGGCTATCATCTCAATTTCGTCGCGGTCGATCTGTGTCGCGGTCCTTCCGGGGAATGGCGCGTCCTTGCCGATCAGCTGCGCGCGCCGGTCGGTGCCGGCTATGCGCTGGAAAACCGGCTCGCAATGTCCCAGATGCTCGGCGGGTTGCAGTCGCGGCTCAACATCGATCGGCACGCGCCGTTCTTCGCCGCCTTTCGCGAAGGGATCGCCGCGCGGTGCCGCCGGGCCGACCCGCGGATCGGGCTGCTGACGCCGGGGAAGCTCAACCCCAGCTATGCCGAGCAGGCGCATCTCGCGCGGTATCTGGGCTTCCTGCTGGTTGAGGGCGGCGATCTGGCGGTGCTGGACGATCGCGTCTATCTGCGCACGATCGCGGGGCTCAAGCGGATCGACGCCCTGTGGCGGCGGATCGACCCGCGCCTGATCGATCCGCTGGCGTTCGATTCGCATTCGGCGATCGGCGTGCCGGGCCTGGTCGATGCGATGGCCGCTGACGAGGTGGTGGTCGCCAACGCGCCGGGCGCCGGGATGCTGGAGGCGCGTGCCTTCGCCGCCTTCCTGCCGCGCCTGTGTACCCGACTGACGGGCGAGAATCTGAAGCTGGCCAATATCGCCACCTGGTGGTGCGGGCAGGCGCGCGAGTGCGCGGAGGTGGCGGCCGATCTCGACAACATGCTGATCGCGCCGGCGTTCGGCGTGGCGACGAACGTGCTGGCCGATGGCGCAGGGATCCTTGGCGCGAACATGACGACGGATCAGCGCGCGGCGCTGGTCGCCGATCTCGCCCGACGGCCCCAGGATTATGTGGGGCAGGAGGTGGTCCGGCTGTCGACGATGCCGGTGGTCGCCGACGGCGCGCTGGCGGCGCGGCCGTTCACGCTGCGTGTCTTTGCGGCACGCGGCGCGGATGGCGGCTGGCACGTGCTGCCAGGCGGCTTCGCCCAGATCGGCGAGCATGCAGACGCCCGCGCGGCGGTGATGGGGGAGGGCGACTGGTCCGCCGATGTCGTCATCCATGGCGCGGACCCGGTGCCGCCCGTGACCCTGCTGCCCAGTGACGACACCACCCAGCTGCGCCGCAATCCCGGCACGCTGCCCAGTCGCGTCGCCGACAATCTGTTCTGGCTCGGCCGCTATCTCGAGCGGGGCGAGGCACTGCTCAGCATCATTCGCGCGCTGCTCGGCCATTCGATCAGCGCCGACAGCGGCGCGGCGCTCTCGGCGGAGACGGTGCAGCGGCTGGTCGATACCGCGGTGATGGCGGGCGCCGCCCCGGCGCCCGCGAACCTGCGCCGCGCGGAACTCAGCCGATTCGCCCATGCGGCGATGGATTCGCCCGATGGCTGGTGGGGCGTCCGCGCGATCAATCGCCAGGCGCGCGGCATCGGCGCGGTCAGCCGCGACCGGCTCTCCGCCGACATGATTCGCCTGCTCGACGCGCCCTTCCCCACGCGTGGCGGCGCGCTCGATCGCGCGGGGTCGCTTCAGCGGCGCTATTCGGCGCTTGCCGGGCTGAGTGCCGAGCATATGGGGCGGACCGATGCCTGGCGGTTCCAGGATCTGGGGCGTCGGATCGAACGCGCGATCTGGGCGATTCGCGCGATCCGCAACTTCGCGCAGCCGCGCGCGACAAGCGACGATCTCTCGACGCTGCTCGACCTTGCCGACAGCCAGATCAGCTATCGCCAGCGGTATCTGACCGGTCTGGCGCGCGTGCCGGTGGTCGATCTGGTCGCGCTCGATCCCGGCAATCCGCGCGGCATCGCCTTTCAGGTCGCGGCGATCACCGATCATCTCGCGCGGTTGCCGGTCCTGTCGGACGACGGCCTGGCCGAGCCGCAACAGGCGGAGGCCGCGATACTTGTCGCGACGCTGGCGACGGCGCAGGCGGCGACGCTCGACATGGCGACGCTGGACGCGCTTGAACATCGCCTGGCCACCCTGTCCGACGCGGTCGCGCGCCGCTATTTCCTGCAAGGGTCGGAACCGTTGCGCGCCGCGGGACTCGTGCTCGCCTGATGCTGTACGACATCCGCCACGTGACGCGGTTCGCCTATGCCGAACCGGTCGGCTTCGCGCGCTGCAACCTGCGGCTGAAGCCGATCCACTGGTCGGGGCAGGAACTGCACGACTATGATCTCAGCATCGAGCCGGGGGGGCGGGTCGCGCCCGCCCGGGCGGAGGCGGGGTTGGCCAATGTCCTGCGACTGGTGGTCGCGCAGGCGGCGAAGAGCCTGACGATCGAGAGCCGGTGCCGGATCGCGGTCGATCGCGCGGTGCCGGTGCCGTCGTCCACCGATCCCTCGCTGGAGCAGGTGGCGCAGATGGCGCGCGACAGCCGCGATGCCGGTCCTGCCAGCCCGGCGGCCTATCTCTTCCCCTCGCCGCTGATCCCGCTCGACGCGGACATCGCCGCCTGGTGCGCGCGCGATCTTGATCCCGAACGCGGCGCGCTGGAGGCGGGGATCGCGCTGGCGCGGCGGATCCAGACGGAATTCGCCTTCGATCCCACCGCGACGCTGGTCGATACGCCTCCGCATGAGGCGTTCGTGAAGCGCGGCGGGGTGTGCCAGGATTTCGCCCAGATCATGATTTCCGGCCTGCGTGCGGCGGGGCTGCCGGCGGCCTATGCCTCGGGATATCTGCGCACGCTGCCACCGCCCGGCCAGCCGCGTCTGGTCGGTGCCGACGCCACCCATGCCTGGGTGCTGCTATGGTGCGGTCCCGAACGGGGCTGGGTCGGGTTCGATCCGACCAACGGCATCTGGATGGCGAGCGATCATATCATCGTGGCGGTCGGCCGCGACTATACGGATATCGCGCCGATCGACGGCATCGTACTGGGATCGGGCGCGCAGGACATGCAGGTGTCGGTCGATGTCGAACCTATCGGAGATGCCGACTGACCTTGCATCCGGCGGCATCCGCGCCGATCTAGCGGGCTAACACGCCGATATTTCAACGACCGGGGAAGACTGTGGCCGATCCTTACGCAACCTTGGGAGTCTCGCGCGGGGCCAGCGAGGACGAGGTGAAAAAGGCGTATCGCAAGCTCGCCAAGGAACTGCATCCCGACCGCAACAAGGACAATCCAAAGGCCGCCGAGCGATTCAGCACGGTGACCCAGGCCTATGACCTGTTGATGGACAAGGACAAGCGCGCGCGCTTCGACCGGGGCGAGATCGATGCCGAGGGCAACCCGACATCGCCCTTTGGCGCGGGCTTTGGCGGCGGCGGCGGCGGCCATCCGGGCGGTGGTTTTCGTCCGGGCGGCGCGCAGTTCGATTTCGGCGGCGGCGGCGACGCGGGGTTCGAGGATATTCTGGAGGGCCTGTTCGGCGGTCGCGCCGGTGGCGGGTTCGGCGGGCAGCAGGGCGGTGGCGGCTTTTCCAGCGGCTTTGGCCGGCGACCGCCGCCGGCAAAGGGCGCCAATGTCGCCTATCGCCTGCGCGTTCCGTTCGAGGATGCCGCCGCGCTCAAGCCCCAGCGGATCCAGTTGCGCGATGGCGGGACGATCGACCTGAAGCTGCCGAAGGGTGTCGAGACCGGCACCCAGATGCGTCTTGCCGGCAAGGGCGATCCCGGGCCGGGCGGCACCGGCGACGCGATCGTGACGATCGAGATCGAGCCGCACCGGTTCTTCACCCGCGACGGCGACGATGTGCGGCTCGACCTGCCGGTCACGCTGAAGGAAGCGGTCGAGGGTGCGGGGGTACGCGTGCCGACGCCCGAGGGGCCGGTGAACCTCAAGGTGCCGGCCGGATCGAGTTCGGGCAAGACGCTGCGTCTCAAGGGGCGGGGCTTTCACGGCAAAGCGGGTCGCGGCGACCAGCTGGTGACGCTGATGATCGAGATTCCGGCGGACGATCCCCGCCTTGCCGAATTCGTGGCGGGCTGGTCGGACGAGGGGAACCCGCGCGCCCGGCTGGGCGTCTGAGGCTGGATGGCCGACGACACGCCCGCCCAGCAACGCGCCGACGCAACGATCTCGCCCGAATCCCCTGAGGCGCGGCAGCGCGGCTTCAGCAAGCGCCTGTCCGATCTGGGCGTAACCGACCGGATGATCGAGGTGTCGAAGCGCGTGCTGGTCGGCGCCTATACCGACGGGTTCACGCTTGCCGGCAACCTCGCCTATCTCAGCCTCGTCACGCTCTTTCCGTTCTTCATCGTCGCCACCGCCGTCGCCCGGCTGCTCGGCCGCACCGGCGACGGGTTGCAGACGGTGGCGGCGTTCCTGCGCACCGTGCCGCCCGATGTCGCCGAATTGCTGCGCGGCCCGATCATCGAGGTGCTGGAGGCGCGGTCGGGATCGCTGCTCTGGCTGGGCGCGCTGGTCGGACTGTGGACCACGTCCGGGTTCATCGAAACCGTGCGGGCGATCCTGCGCCAGGCCTATGGCGTTCCGTCCGGCACTTCGTTCTGGCGGTTGAAGCTGGGCGCGATCGGCATGGTCATCGGTTCGGTGATCCTCGCCATGATGGCGTTCAGCTTTCAGGTGCTGCTGATCGGGGCGGAGGAATTCATCCTGCGGGTCCTCCCCTTTGCGTCGGATACGGCGCGGATCATCTCGATCACCCGGATCGCGCCGGGGATCGCGTTGTTCGGCGCGCTCTACATCCTGTTCTATACCCTCACCCCGACCAAATATCGCCGATCCGACTGCGTCAAATGGCCCGGGCCGCTGTTCGTCACCATCTGGTGGCTCGCGATCACCGCGCTGTTGCCCGTCGTGATCGGCGCCTTTGGCGGCTATGGCCTGACCTATGGCAGCCTGGCCGGGGTGATGGTGGCGCTGATCTTCTTCTTCCTTGTCGGGTTCGGCGTGGTTATCGGGGCGGAATTGAACGCGGCTCTGGCGGAAGTACCGCCGAAAGGTCTAGAGGAGCCGCACGGCAAGCCGGAGGAATGACGTCGTGACCGGATTGATGCAGGGCAAGCGCGGACTGATCATGGGCCTCGCCAACGATCGTTCGCTGGCCTGGGGGATCGCCAAGAAATTGCACGAACAGGGGGCGGAACTCGCCTTCAGCTATCAGGGCGAAGCGCTGGAAAAGCGGGTTCGCCCGCTCGCCGAACAGCTTGGCAGCGATTTCCTGATCGATTGCGATGTCGCCGATATGGACGCGCTCGACACGGCGTTCGCGACGCTCGCCGCGCGCTGGCCGACGATCGACTTCGTGGTTCACGCGATCGGCTTTTCGGACAAGAACGAACTGCGCGGCGGCTATGTCGATACCAGCCTCGACAACTTCCTGATGACGATGAACATCAGCGTCTATTCCTTCGTCGCGGTGGCGAAGCGGGCGAGCGCGATGATGCCCGACGGCGGATCGCTGCTGACGCTCAGCTACTACGGCGCGGAAAAGGTCATCCCGCATTACAATGTGATGGGCGTGGCCAAGGCGGCGCTGGAAACCAGCGTCCAGTATCTGGCGGTCGATCTGGGCAGGCAGAATATCCGCGTCAACGCGATCAGCGCCGGCCCGATCAAGACGCTGGCGGCAAGCGGGATCGGCGACTTCCGCCTGATCCTCAAATGGAACGAGCTGAACAGCCCGCTCAAGCGCAATGTGACGATCGAGGATGTCGGCGGCGCGGGCCTTTATTTCCTGTCCGACCTGTCGAGCGGCACCACCGGCGAAACCCACCATGTCGATGCCGGCTATCACGTCATCGGCATGAAGGCCGAGGACGCGCCGGATATCGCACTGGCCTGATGTCGGCAGCATCATGACGATCGCGATCCGCCCCGCGACCGGCGGCGATGTCGCCGCGATCGACGCCTTGCTGCGGCGCAGCTTTCCGGCGCCGGACGAGGCGAATCTGGTTCGTCAGCTGTGCATCGATGGCGACATGGTGCTGACGCTGGTCGCCGACGATGCGCAGAGCGGCGCGCTCGCGGGCATGGTCGCGTTCAGCCGGATGGAGGTGCGCGTCAACGATGTCGCGCTTGCCGCCGTCGCGCTGGCACCCGTGGCGGTGGAGGCGGCGTATCGGCGACAGGGCGTGGCGGAGGCGCTGATCGCTGCGGGACACCGGCACCTGGCCGATGCGGGCTATCTGCTCAGCTTCGTGCTGGGTGAGCCGGGCTATTACGGTCGCTTCGGCTATGCCGCCGATCTCGCGCGCGGGTTCGACTCGCCCTATGCCGGCGACTATCTGATGGCGCTGGCGTTGCAGGACGGGAAGCTGCCCTGTGGCGTGCGCGGCGTCGCGGCCCATGCGGGTGCGTTCGCGGGACTGGCGGAGAACGCCTGAAGTTCGGCGCGAATTGGCTTTTGGCCGACCCGCGATCCTTCTTGCTTCCAAATGACCGGTATTTGGGCAAGGAGATGGCGCCATGAGCTTCAACACCTTCGGCCGCGTGCTGCGCTTCACTACGTTCGGCGAGAGCCACGGCCCGGCGATCGGCGCGGTGGTGGATGGCTGTCCGCCGGGCCTCGCCCTGACCGAAGCCGATATCCAGCCGTTCCTCGACAAGCGTCGCCCCGGCCAGTCGCGCTTCACGACGCAGCGGCAGGAGCCGGATCAGGTCCGCATCCTCTCGGGCGTGTTCGAGGGGCGGACGACCGGCACGCCGATCGGCCTGTTGATCGACAATGTCGATCAACGGTCGAAGGATTATTCGGAGGTCGCTTCGGCCTATCGCCCCGGCCATGCCGACTATGCCTATGACGCGAAATACGGGTTCCGCGACTATCGCGGCGGCGGGCGCTCCTCGGCGCGCGAAACCGCGATGCGCGTCGCGGCGGGGGCGGTCGCGAGGCGGGTGATCCCTGAGGTGACGATCACCGCCTGGGTCGAGGCGATCGGCGGCGACGCGATCGATTACGACCGGTTCGACGCGGCCGAGATCGGCAACAACCCGTTTTTCTGCCCCGACCCCGCCGCCGCTGCGCGCTGGGAAGTGCTGGTCGATGATGCGCGCAAGGCCGGATCGTCGCTGGGCGCGGTCATCGCGTGCGAAGCGACCGGTGTGCCGGCGGGCTGGGGCGCGCCGCTCTATGCCAAGCTCGACAGTGAGCTTGCCGCCGCGTGCATGAGCATCAATGCGGTGAAGGGCGTCGAAATCGGCGACGGTTTCGCCGCTGCCGCACTGACCGGCGAGGCGAATGCCGATCCGATGCGGCCGGGCAATGATGGCGCGCCCGTCTTTCTCGCCAACCACGCCGGCGGCATCGCGGGCGGCATCTCGACCGGCCAGCCGGTGCGCGTGCGCGTCGCGTTCAAGCCGACCAGTTCGATCCTGACCCCGGTCGAAACGGTGACGCGGGACGGCGCGGCGACCGATATCCGGACCAAAGGGCGCCACGATCCCTGTGTCGGCATCCGCGGCGTGCCGGTGGTCGAGGCGATGGTGGCGCTGGTGCTCGCCGACCAGAAGCTGCTGCACCGCGCCCAGACCGGCTGATCGGTCCACCGCGCCCGGCCACCGGCTGATGGCCCGACCGACGTTGATCGGCGTTGGGACGAGGCGCCAATCGGGCGCCGATTGGCGTGCCGCGCGTTCACACCTGGCCATGTAACCAGGAGTTGTTCCCATGCGAAATCGCGCTTTGTTCAGCCTGATCGTCCTGTGCGGCTCGTCCGCCGCGCTCGCCCATCTGCCGTCCGGGCAGGATGGCGCTCCCATACAGAACGGGACAGGCAACGAGGTCCTGCTGAACGATACCGTCGCCAACGAAACGATGTCGAACACGATGGATGTCGAGCCGAGTGCCGCGCCGGCCGACCCCACCGACAACGGCACCGAAACCCCGCCGGAGCCGCAACTGGAGCGTTGAGCCGGCCTTAGTCGGCAAAGGGATCGCGGACCAGGATCGTGTCCTCCCGCTCGGGGCTGGTCGAAACCAGCGCGACCGGACAGCCGATCAGTTCCTCGATCCGGCGGATATATTTGATCGCCTGCGCGGGCAGCTGCGCCCAGCTGCGCGCGCCGGCGGTCGATTCGCTCCAGCCTTCGAATTCCTCATAGACCGGTTGCGCGCGGGCCTGGTCCTGGGGGCTGGGCGGGAGATAGTCGTAGTGGCGCTCCCCGACCGAGTAGCCGGTGCAGATTTTCAGGCTCTCCATCCCGTCGAGAATGTCGAGCTTCGTCAGCGCGATCCCGGTCACCCCGCTGACCGCGACCGACTGGCGCACCAGCACCGCATCGAACCAGCCACAGCGGCGCTTTCGCCCGGTCACCACCCCGAATTCGCGCCCCCGCGTCCCGAGCAGTTCGCCGATTTCGTTATCCTGTTCGCTGGGAAACGGCCCGGAACCGACCCGCGTCGTGTACGCCTTGACGATTCCCAGCACGAAGCCGACCGATCCGGGACCCAGGCCCGATCCCGCCGCCGCCGACCCGCTGACCGTGTTGGACGAGGTGACGAAGGGATAGGTGCCGTGATCGACGTCGAGCAGCACGCCCTGCGCGCCTTCGAACAGGATGCGGCGGCCGGCCTCCTTCGCTTCCTTCAGCGTCAGCCACACCGGCGCGGCATAGGGCAGCACCGCCGGCGCGATGTCGCGCAATTCGTCGAGCAGCTTTGCCCGGTCGATCGGCGGGTGGCCGAACCCGGCGCGCAGCGCGTCGTGATGCGCGCACAGCCGGTCCAGCTGCGCGTCGAGATCGTCGAGATGGGCAAGGTCGCACACGCGGATCGCCCGGCGGCCGACCTTGTCCTCATAGGCCGGACCGATGCCCCGGCGGGTGGTGCCGATCTTGCCCGCGCCCGATGCATCCTCGCGCAGCGCGTCGAGGTCACGATGAAAGGGGAGGATCAGCGGCGCGGTTTCGGCCACCTGCAACGTGTCCGGCCCGATCTCCACCCCCTGGGCGCGAAGCCGATCGATCTCGTCGCGGAAATGCCAGGGGTCGAACACCACGCCATTGCCGATCAGCGACAGCGTGCCGCGCACCAGCCCGGACGGAAGCAGCGAGAGCTTGTAGGTCTTGTCGCCGACGACCAGCGTATGGCCGGCATTGTGTCCGCCCTGAAAGCGGACCACCAGATCGGCGCGGCTGGCGAGCCAGTCGACGATCTTGCCCTTGCCCTCATCGCCCCACTGGGCGCCGATCACCGCGACGTTGGCCACTTCTTCATCCCTTCGGCTGATGCGCGGTCCCCCTAAAGGCCGGGGGCGTCCGCGTCCAGCGTCAGGCGTCGAGCGTTTCGCGAACCTTCGCCGCCAGCGCGTCGATCCCGAACGGCTTGGGCAGCAACGGCCCGGCGCCGTTCAGGCGATCGGCCAGCAGCTTCTCGTCGGGGGTGTAGCCGCTGGTGAACAGGATGCGCAGATCCGGCTGACGCTCGCGCGCGGCACGGGCCAGCGCGTCGCCGGTCATTTCGGGCATCACAACGTCGGTGAACAACAGCGTGATCTTCTGCCCGCGCTCGATCAGGCCCAGCGCCTCGCGCCCGTCATGCGCCTGAAGCACGGTGTAGCCGAGTTCGCGCAACGCCTCGACCGAATAGGCCCGCACCCGTTCCTCATCCTCCACGACCAGAATTACTTCGTCCGGGCTGCCCGTCCGGATCCCTCCCTCGGCCATCGCGACCTTGGCGGCGGCGGTCGCGCCGGCATGGCGGGGGAGAAGCAGGGTGACGCGGGTTCCCTCGCCCAGCCGCGTATCGATCGACACATGGCCGCCCGACTGGCGTGCGAAGCCGAACACCTGACTGAGGCCCAGCCCGGTCCCCTTGCCCACCCCCTTGGTGGTGAAGAACGGATCGAACGCGCGCGCCGCCGTCTCGTCCGACATGCCCGATCCGGTGTCACCGACCGTCAGCGCGATATAGTCGCCGGCGGGAATCCCCATGTCTTCGGCCACTTCCGGCTCGATCGTGCGGTCCTCGGTCGCCAGCGTGAGCGTGCCGCCGCCGGCCATCGCGTCGCGTGCATTGACCGCCAGGTTCAGGATGACGTTTTCGAGCTGGTTGGGATCGGCCAGCGCTGCCCCGATGCGCGGCGACAGCCGGGTTTCGACCACGACATTCTCGCCGATCGTGCGCATCAGCAATTCGATCATGCCATTGACCCGTGCGTTGATGTCCAGCGGCACGGGGGCGAGCGGCTGTTGTCGCGCGAATCCCAGCAGTCGCTGGGTCAGCGCGGCGGCGCGCGTCGCACCGTCCCTGGCGGCGACGATATAGCGATCGAGGTCGATGCTGCCCTGGGCGATCCGCCGTTCGAGCATGTCGAGCGCGCCGATCACGACCGCCAGCATGTTGTTGAAGTCATGCGCGATGCCGCCGGTCAGCTGGCCGATCGCTTCCATCTTCTGCGCCTGGCGCAACCGCTCCTCGACCGCCATCAGCTGCCCGGTGCGTTCCTCAACCGCGCGCTCCAGCTCCTCGCGGGAGCGGGCGAGTACCTCGCGCGCATCGACGATCTCCTGGATGTCGGTGCAGGTGCCGAACCAGCGGATGATCGCGCCGGCATCGTCGCGCACCGCCTGCGCCCGCCCCAGCACCCAGCGATAGACGCCGCTGTGATGCCGCAGCCGATATTCGATATGATAGGGTTCGCCGGTCTTCAGGCTGTGTTCCCAACGTTGCCACGCGCGATCCTGATCGTCCGGATGGAACATGTCGTTCCAGCCCTCGCCGTCGGTCGATCCGGGCGGAACCCCGGTAAATTCGTACCAGCGATCGTTATAATAATCGTGATAGCCGTCGGGCAGCGTCGACCAGACCATCGGGTCGATCGAATTGGCGATCGCGCGGAATTTCTCCTCGCTTTCGCTCAGCGCGGTCACTGCGGCCGCCCGTTCGACCGCGTCCCATGCGATTTCCGCCACCGCCTCGATGACGGCGATTTCATCCTTGGTCCACGCGCGCGGTTCGGCCTGGTTGGCATAGAGCGTCGCGACCCATTGACCGCCGCGCATGAGCGGGACGCCGATCGCGGCGGGCGAGACCCGGTCGAGGCCGGCGGCGCGATAATCGGGATGGCTCGCCATGTCGGCAACGACCAGCGTACGCCCCTCGCGATATGCGTCGGAGATTTCGCGATGCATATAGGCGTCGGTTTCGCCGGTCAGCGCGGGCAGCCGTCCGTTCGTCACCGAAGGTCCGAACTGTGCCGCCCCGTCGGCGATCACGCGGTAGAAGCCCACCCGGTCGATTTCGAGCCGCCGGGCCAGCGCGGTGGCGCTCAGCTCCATGATCGCCTCCGGCGAATCGAGCGCGCGCTGGCGGTCGGCCAGGCCATAGATGAACGCCTGATCCTCGGTCGCAGCCGTCAGTTCGGCCGCCGCCCGCGTCGCCGCCTCTTCCGCGACCCGGCGTTCGGTGATGTCGAAACTGACCCCGGGAAAGCGCAGCGGGCGGCCCTCGGCATCATAGCTGCACCGGCCCTGCGCGGTGACCCAGCGGATGCGCCCCCGCCCGTCGATCAGCCGGTATTCGCTGGCGAAGCGATCGCCGCTCTCCACGGCATGGTCGATCTCGCGCTGCACCCGCGCCGCATCGTCGCGATGGATGTTCGCGAAGAACGTCTCGATCGGCGCGCCTTCCTCGGCGATGCGGGGATCGACGCCGTACAGCCGTGCGAAGCGTGCATCGGTGCGAACCAGATTGGCCGGCAGGTCCCAGTCCCAGACGCCGACGCCGTTCGATGCGTCGAGCGCCAGTTGCAGCCGTTCCTCGCTCTCGCGCAGCCGGGTTTCGGCCGCCGCGCGTTCGGTGACGTCATGCGCCTCGACAAAGATGCCGGTCGTCTCGCCATTGGGGTCCTTGATCGGCTGATAGACGAAATCGAGCAGGCGGGTTTCCGGGCCGTCGGCACGCTGAAGCATCACCGGCGCCGCAGCCGCACGAAACGGCTCTCCGCTGGCATAGACGCTGTCGAGCAGGTCGATAAAGCCTTGCCCGATGACTTCGGGCAATGCCGCCGCGACCGACACCCCCAGCACGTCGCGCCCGCCGATCAGATCGAGATAGGCGGGATTGGCGAGTTCGAAGACATGGGTCGGCCCGCGCAGGATCGCGGTGGCGCCCGGCGCCTGATCGAACAGTTCGCGCATCCGCTCGATTTCGGCGGCCCGCGCGCGCTCGGCCAATACCGTGCGGGTGGTCTCGTTACCCTGGTTCAGAACTCCGACCACTGCTCCATATTCGTCGCGGATCGGGGTGAAGCTGTAGTTCCAATAGGTTTCGGTGATGCGCCCGCCACGCATCATCCCCAGTTGCTGGTCGAATGCGGCGAACCCGTCGCCGCTTTCGATCACGGCCGCGAATTGCGGGCCGACAACGTCCCAGATTTCGGGAAACACGTCCTCGCCGCGCTGGCCCAGCGCCCAGGGGTGGCGTTCGGCCGGAATGTGCGCCCATGCGTCATTGTAGAACAGGCGCAGGTCCGGTCCCCAATAGATGGCGGTCGGAAACTGCGACCCCATGCAGATGCCGAGCGCGAAGCGCAGCGGCTGGGGCCAGCTGTCGGGCGGGCCGACGGGATTGTCGCTCCAGTCATGTTCCCGGATGCGCCGGCCCATCTCGCCGCCATGCTCCAGGAATTTCAGCTCGGAGTACATGGCGATCAGCGTTGGAGGGGGACCGGGACGCTGTCAACGGCGCACGCCCCACTCGACAGACGATTTCCTGCCCCTATTTGAAGGGAATAGCGAAAAGGGAGAGCGCCAGCGTGAAACTTGCCAGTCTGAAACAGGGCCGGGACGGCCGTCTTGTCGTCGTTTCCTCGGATCTCGCCTGGTATGCCGATGCGGGACATATCGCCCCGACGCTCCAGGCGGCGCTCGACGATTGGGACCGTGTCGAGGGCGATCTGCGCAACCTGTCCACCGATCTCGATCATGAGGTGATCCCGCGCGAGCGGTTTCACGAACGCGATGCCGCCGCGCCGCTGCCCCGCGCCTATCAATGGGCGGACGGCTCGGCCTATGTGAACCATGTCGCGCTGGTGCGTCAGGCGCGCAATGCGGAGATGCCGGACAGCTTCTGGCACGACCCGCTGATGTATCAGGGGGGAAGCGACGGCTTTCTCGGCCCGCGCGACCCGATCCCGCTCGCCGACGAAAGCTGGGGCTGCGACCTTGAGGCGGAGGTGGTGGTGGTTACCGGTGACGTGCCGCTGGGCGCGACCCGGGAAGAGGCGCTGGCGGCGGTGCGCCTGGTCGGTCTCACCAACGATGTCTCGCTGCGCAACCTGATTCCGGGCGAACTGGCCAAGGGCTTCGGCTTTTTCCAGTCGAAACCGGCCAGCGCCTTTTCGCCGGTGTTCGTGACCCCCGACGCGCTGGGCGACTGGTGGCGGGAGGGCAAGCTGCATCGCCGGTTGATGGTCGATCTCAACGGCCAGCCGTTCGGCCGGGCGGAGGCCGGGGAGGACATGACCTTCGATTTCGGCACGCTGATCGCGCATGCGGCAAAGACCCGTGCGCTGGGCGCCGGCACGATCATCGGATCGGGAACCGTATCGAACCGCGACGAGGGCGGCGGACCAGGCAAGCCGATCGCGGACGGCGGCGTCGGCTATTCGTGCCTTGCCGAAGTGCGGACGGTCGAGACGATCCTGCGCGGCAAGGCGGAGACGCCGTTCCTGAAGGCCGGCGACACGGTGCGCATCTGGGCCGAGGACGACAAGCATCACCCGATCTTCGGCGTGATCGAGCAGACGGTCGAGGGCTAGAGGGCGAGCGGAAGCTGGCGGCTGGTGAGCGGCCAGCGCGCCAGCTCGACATGCTGCGTCGCGCCGACGAGGCTGTGGATCAGGACGAACTCGCCTGCGTCCCACCAGATCGGCTCGATCGCGTGCTGGTAGGGCGGACCGTCGCGGTAGAGCAGGGTGACGTGCGGGTGAAAGTCCCACCGTTCGCGGAGCAGGCCGGTCCTTCGCAGGCGGTTCGCGATGTCGCGGCCGAGGTCGGTGAGCGGGGGAATGTTGCGGCTGGGCCGCAGTGCGACCGATCGGTTGCTCGCCGCCAGCCTGTCGAGCCGGATGCGCGGCGGGTCCGCCTGGATCGACCGGCCGATCTCGATCAATGTTCGTGCCGCGGCGCCGGGCGGCGAGGCGAAGTCCGGGGTCACGCCGAGCGTCAGGTGGAGCCGGTCGTTCGCGACCGGCGTGTCGCCGGCCAGCGCGTCGCGCTGCCACCCGATCAGGTTGCGCTGGCGCGGCGGCGGGCGGAGCGCGAAGAACAGCCGGTGCCGGATCGCCGCCATCAGTGAAAGTCGCGCGACTTGACGGGGATCGATTCGTGCTCGGGCCAGTGGTTGCTGTCATGGGGGGCGGGCCATCCGGGCGCGCGGCGATCCTGTAGGCGCGGTTCGCATTCGGGCTTCCGGTCGCGCGGATCGATCGTGCCGCCATGGGTCGCGCCGTCACCCGGCATGGTCATGCGCGGCAGGTCGGTCTCGCCGACCTTGCGCAGCAACGAGGTCAGGTCGGTGATCGCATCGGCAACGACGTGGATGACGATCCCCTCGCGCTGCACTCGCCCGCGAATCGCCAGCATCGTCGCGGCCATCACCGTGCGGCGATGCGCCTCGAACCGGTCGGGCCACAGCACCGCATTGGCGATGCCGGTTTCATCCTCCAGCGTCACGAACACCACGCCCCTGGCGCTTCCGGGGCGCTGACGGACCAGGATCAGGCCGGCGACATGGACGCGCGCGCCATCCTTCATCCCGGTCAGGTCGCCGCACGGGCGGATGCCCTGCGCCGTCAACCGGTCACGCAGAAAGGCGAGGGGGTGGGCGCGCAGCGAGAGTTGCGTGGCGCGATAATCCTCCACCACCTCCCGGCCGGCGCTCAGCGGGTCGAGCACGACCGGCGGCTCGCTGTGCGCCGCCACGATCCGCCCTTCGCGCAGGTCGGCGGCGGCGAACAGGTCGAGCGGCGCCTGGCCCAGCGCGCGGATCGCCCAGAGCGCCTGGCGCCGGTCGATGCCGAGCGAGCGGAAGGCATCGGCCCGCGCAAGCCGCTCGAGCGCGGCCGGCTTCACCCGCGATCGTTGCCATGCATCCTCGATCGACACGAACGGGCCGGCGCGCCGCGCGTTCAGGATCGCCTCCCCGTCCTCCCTGGCCAGTCCGTGGACGATCCGCATGCCCAGCCGCAGCGGCATCAGGCCGGCCCATTCCCCATCCGTACCCCAGAAACCGGCATGGCGCGGACGGCGATTGGGCCGGTCGGTCAGCATTCGCATGTCCCACCCACTGTCGTTGATGCAGACCGGATGCACCTCCACCCCGTGCGCACGGGCATCGCGAACGATCTGGGCGGGGGCGTAAAACCCCATCGGCTGGGCATTGAGCAACGCACAGCAAAAGACGTCGGGATGATGGCATTTCATCCAGGACGAAGCATAGGCGATCTTTGCGAAGCTTGCGGCATGGCTTTCGGGAAAGCCGTAATTGCTGAAGCCGCGAATCTGTTCGACCAGCCGCTCGGCGAACGCATCTGCGATGCCGTTGGCGCGCATGCCCGCGATCAGCTTCGGGCCGAACTCGCCGATGTCGCCGGTCGATTTGAACGTCGCCATCGCACGGCGCAGACGATCGGCCTCGGCAGCGGAAAAGCCCGCGCCGGCGATCGCGACCTGCATCGCCTGTTCCTGGAACAGCGGCACGCCCAGCGTCTTCTGCAACACCGCCTTCAGTGCGGGTGAGGGATAATCGACCAGATCCGGGTTCTGCCGGCGCTTCAGATAGGGGTGGACCATATTGCCCTGGATCGGGCCGGGGCGCACGATCGCGACCTGGATCGCGATGTCATAGAAATTGACCGGCTTCATGCGCGGCAGCATCGACATCTGCGCGCGGCTTTCGATCTGGAATACGCCCAGCGTGTCGGCCTGGCGGATCATCCGGAACGTGTCCTCGTCATCCTGCTGCATCACCGGCGAGGCGAGGGTGATGTGCGTCCCCTTGTGCGCGGCCAGCAGGTCGAACGCGCGGCGCATGCAGCCCAGCATGCCCAGGCCCAGGATATCGACCTTCATGAAGCCCAGATATTCGAGATCGACCTTTTCCCATTCGATGACATGCCGATCGACCATCGCGGCCGGCTCCACCGGCACCAGATCGTGGAGCCTGTCGCGGGTCAGCACGAAGCCGCCGGGATGCTGTGACAAATGGCGCGGCGTGCCGATCAGTTCGCGTGCGAGCGACAGGGTGAGGGCGAGGCGATGATCGGTCGCATCCAGATTGAGCGCGGCGACATGTTCCTGCGGCACCCCCTCGTTCGACCAACCCCAGACCTGGCTCGCCAGCGCGCCGGTCAGGTCCTCGGGCAGGCCCAGCGCCTTGCCGACTTCGCGTACCGCGCCGCGCGTGCGAAACCGGCTGACCACGGCGGTCAGCGCGGCATGGTCGCGGCCATAGCTGTCATAGATCCACTGGATGACCTCCTCGCGCCGCTCATGTTCGAAATCGACATCGATATCGGGCGGCTCCTTGCGTTCGGTGCTGATGAAGCGTTCGAACAGCAGCTGGTGCCTGATCGGATCGATCGAGGTGATGCCCAGCGCGAAACAGATCACCGAATTGGCCGCCGACCCACGCCCCTGGCACAGGATCTGCTGGCTGATCGCGAACTGGACGATCGAATTGACGGTCAGGAAATAGGGCGCATAGCCCATCTGCTCGACCAGGCCGAGTTCATGGTCGAGCAGGTCGAGATGTGCCTGTGACGGGCGTCCCGCGAATCGCTGCTTCAGCCCGTTGGTGGCGAGAATCCGCAGCGCCTGTTGCGCGGATTTGCCGGTCAGCACCTCTTCCTGCGGATATTGGTGGCGCAGGTCGCGCAGGGTGAAGGTGCAGCGTTCGGCGATCGCCACGCTCGCCCGCAGCGCGTCGGGCCATCGCGCAAGGCGCCGCGCCATCGCCTCGGGTGGTTTCAGGTGGCGGTCGATGCTGCGCTCGCGCCGCAGCCCCAGATCGTCGATCGTACATTTCTCGCGGATCGCGGTCACCACGTCCTGCAACATGCGGCGGTCGGGATGGTGATACAGCACATCGCCACTCGCGAGAGGGGTCAGGCCATGTCGCCGCGCGTCGGCATGGATCGCCTGCAACCGCTGCGCCTCGTTCGGGCGTCGCTGCGGCGTCATGCAGACATGGCCGCGACCGGCGAACAGATCGGCCATCCATTCAAGGTCGCCGGCAACGCCGCGCGGCACCAGTGCGCCGACCAGCCCTGCGCAATGCGCGGCGACATCGTCCCAGTAAAGGAAGCATCGCCCCTTTTCCCCCCGCTGCGCATCGGCGCGCGATTTGCCCAGGGTGAGCAGGCGGGTCAGGCGGCTCCAGCCGGCACGGTCCTCTGGCCACACCAGCAGCGAGGCGCCATCGACCAGGTCGAGCCGGCAGCCATTGACCGGGCGGATCGCCACCCCCTGCTTTGCCAGCTCGTCGCTCGCGAACAATGCCTGCACGGCTCCGGCGAGCGAATTGCGGTCGGCGATGCCAAGCGCGCGATAGCCGGCCAGGGCGGCCTGGCCGAACAGTTCGAGCGGGGAGGAGGCCCCGCGCAGGAACGAGAAATGCGTCGTTGCCTGTAGCTCGACATAATCGATCGCGGTGGAACTCATCCGAACAGGCCGTGCAGATACCAGCTCAGGTCGCCGGTCGCGGCCCGCTCGCCATCGCCACGGCGGAACAGCCAGTACCGCCGGCCTTCTTCGTCCTCGACGCGGAAATAGTCGCGCATCGCATGGGTCTCGGCAGCCCGCTTCCACCATTCGCCGGCGATGCGTTCGGGGCCGTCGGCGCGGGCGACGCGGATCGTCCGCCCGCGCCAGGTGAAGCGGCGTGGCGGCTGGTCGGGCAGTTCGGCAAGGACGTGGTCGAGCCGTTCGGGACGGTGGAGCAGCCGCACCGGGCGCGGCCAGTCGGGCCGCCAGGGGTCGGGCGGATCGCGCGTATCGAGCTGGCGGACATCGTCCATACGCCGCCGCCCGCTGGCGAGGCGGGGCGGATCGAGCACGCCGTCGCGCGCCACGCTGCGTTCGGGTACGTCGCTTTCGGCCGGCCGGATGCGCCACAGCCGGCGCGGGCCGACCCGGGTGGCCAGCATATCGGCGAGCGGGGCGAGGTCGGGCGTCGTCGCCGCGTCCAGCCGCGCGTCGAACGGCTCCGCGGCGAGCGGATCGGCGCGGCGCACATGCAGGGTGATGGCATCGATGCCGAATCCCGGCTCGATCGTTTCGATCCGCCGCGCGATCAGGCGCAGCAGGTGCATCGGGTCGCGGCTCGCCCGGGCCAGGCCGATGCGGATTTCCTGCGGCACGCCATCGACCCGCTCGGCGACCAGCTCGATCAGCCGCGCACCCAGGCCCGCCCCCTCCAGCACGGCGCATAGCTCCGGCGCCAGCGCGGCGATCCAGTGGGCGATCGCCTCGGCGGTGCCGATCGGCTCGGCAAAGCGGCGCTGGACGCGGATCGGGTCGCGCGGCACGACCGGATCGATCGGTTCCGCCAGCGTTCCCAGCGCCTGTTCGAGCCGGGTGACGAGCGTACCCCCGAACCGGCGCCTGAGCGGAGCGCGGGGCAGGCCGGCAAGCGCGCCGATGCGATCAATGCCGAGCCGGCGGAGCAGCTCGATCTCCGCCGGATCGACCCGCAAGGCGGCGATCGGCAACGGGGCGAGCGCGGCGGCATGATCGCCCGGCGCGCACAGGCTCAGCCTGTTTCCGCCATAATGGGCGATCGCCCAGGCGGCGCCGGGCGTGTCGGCGACGGCGATCCGCGCTCCATGGCCATGGCGGGCGAGCAGGCGCAGGATGCGGTGCGCCATCGCCGCCTCGCCACCATATAGGTGCGCGACACCGCTCAGGTCGATCAACAGCGTATCGGCGCCTTCCACCGCCACGCCGGGCGCCCAGCGCCGGGCGGCCAGCGTGGCGAGCCGGTCGAGCGCGGCGCGGTCCCCCTGCGGGTCGGCGGGGCGGACATCCAGCCCCGGCACCATCGCCCGCGCCTGCGTCACCGCCATCCCCGGCAGGATGCCGATCGCCCGCGCCGCTGGCGAGGCGGCGGCGACGAGGATGCGGTTGCCCTGACGGATCGAGGTGACGGTCGCGCCCGGTTCGGCGCGGGGCGGCGGCGGCGATTGGGGCGTGAAGGGCCGGTCGGGCCTGCCCGCCGGAATCTGCTTGCCGACCTCGTCCGATTGCATCGGGTGGAAGGGGTTGCCCGCCGCCTCGTCGCGGCGACCCAGTTCGCGGGTCGGCGGGCGCTGGTGCGCGGGCAGCGCGGCGATCTGGCGTTCCCGTTCGATCCGCGCGGGGGGCGCGGCGCCATGATCCTGTCGCGCCCAGCGCGCGCCGGGGCGCCATCCGCCGCCGCGCGGGACCGAACAGGCGATCCCCTGCTCGGCGATCGCACCGGTGCGCAGCGCGTCGATCCCGGCCGGTTCGCCGGGATCAGGCGGCGCGGCGGGTGGCTCCGCCTGCCGCAGCCGTTCGATGGGCCAGTCGGGCAGGTAGAGCGCAGCGACCCGTTTCATCGCACGCCTCCACTTGGATGTCGAAGGGATCGCCCCCCTTTTGCCGGGCGAGCGACAGCTGCCAGCGCGCCCGGCCCACCCCTTCGACCGGCAGCGGTGCCGAGGGCGCACTCGCCACGCGCCAGCGGGTGACGGCGGCGGACGGTGCGCCCAGCGGATCGCCGGCCTGTCGCGGATGGCGCTTCATCAACAGCGCGACGGTCCGCCCGCCCTCCGCAGCGAGCTGGAGCCGGCGCGTGGCGGGCATGGCGACGCGCCGGGCCTCGCCCACCACTGCACCCAGGCCCCGATGGCGCAGCCCTTCCTCCATGATCGCCAGCAATTCGGCGTCGTCGGCCGCTTCTGCATACAGTACCCGCTTGGGCGCGAGCCCCGCCTGATACAGGCCCGGCGCGAACAGGTCGCGGCGGCGCACCACCCATAATACCGGCCCCCATGCCCGCGCGGCGATGCCCGCGACGAACAGCGTCGCGGCCGCGTCGTCGGTCAGGTCCGGGGTCGCTGCCGCCACCTCGTGCAGCGCGTCGAGCCGCAGCCCGCCATCGGCGAGCCGGGCGTCGAGCCGCGACAATCCGAAGGGCAGCACCGGCCGGCGGCGAAAACCGCTGGCTTCGATGCCGCGCAGCGTCTCGCGCAGCTGGCTGATGACGGCGGGATCGGCCATGCCGACGCGCAAACTCCGACTCGGGTTGAATTGTTCCTATTTTGTTCCAATACGCCCCTGAGTCAATGCGTGCCGGAGTCAACTTGCCAATCGGCGGGTGATGCGTATCATCCCTCTATCACACCACCTTCAGGGGAATTCGATGAAGCCCGTTTCCGGCGCGATCCTGCTTGCCACCACCTCCTTCCTTGCAACGTCCACCGCCGCCGAGGCCCGACCGATGCCCCAGAGTGCAACGACCCCCGCGACACCGGCGAGCGCCGCCGCGCCCGATCCCGCGCCGATGCTCGACAAATGGCCCGGCCCCTATGAAGGGGTGCCGCAGTGGGACAAGGTGACCCCGGCGATGTTCCCCGCCGCTTTCGAAAAGGGCATGGCCGAAGCGCGCGCCGCCTTCGCCAAAATCCGCGACAATCCGGCCGCACCCACCTTTGCCAACACGATCGAGGCGAGCGAGAAATCGACGACCTCGATCAGCCGCATCTTCCCGGTCTGGGGCGTCTATACCAGCAACCTCGCCACGCCGCAGGTTCAGGCGATCGCGCGTGAATGGAGTCCGAAACTCTCGGCCTTCTTCACCGAACTCAACCTCGACCCCAAAATGTTCCAGCGGGTGAAGACGCTGTACGACGCGCGCGATACGCTCGGCCTCAACGTCCAGCAGATGCGCCTGCTCGAGCGCACCTATCGCGATTACGTCACCTCCGGCGCGCTGCTCGACGCGGGGCAGAAGGCCGAGATCAAGCGGATCAACGGTGCGCTCTCGACGCTCTACACCGAGTTCAGCCGCAAGGTGCTTGCAGATGAAGAGACCGCGATCATCGTCGATGAGTCCGCACAACTCGCCGGCCTGCCCGACAGTTTCAAGGCCAGCCTGGCCGAAGAGGCGAAGGCGCGCGGACAGGCGGGCAAATGGGCGATCAAGAACACCCGTTCGTCGATGCAGCCGTTCCTGATGTACGCCACCAATCGCGACCTGCGCGAAAAGGTGTACAACGCCTATATCAACCGTGGCGACAATGGCGATGCGAACGACACCAACGCGACGATCGCCAGCATCCTGAAGCTGCGCCAGGAACGCGCGAAGATCCTCGGTTTCAAGAACCATGCCTGGTATCGCATGGACGACACCATGGCGGAAACGCCCGACAATGCGATGAAGCTGATGATGTCGGTCTGGCCGGCGGCGGTCGCGCGGGTGAAACAGGAGGTCGCCGACATGCAGGCGCTCGCCGATCAGGAAGCGGCGGCGGGCAAGGGGCCAAAGATCACCATCCAGCCCTGGGACTATCGCTTTTACGCCGAAAAGGTGCGCAAGGCGAAATATGACCTCGATGAAAGCGAGGTGAAGCCGTATCTCGAACTGAACAATATCCTTCAGGGCGCTTTCTACGCGGCAGGCCGCCTCTACGGCCTCGAATTCACCGAAAACACCGGCAAGATCCCCGTATTCCACCCCGATGTCCGCACGTTCGAGGTGACGCGCGGGGGCAAGCCGGTCGGCATTTTCTACTTCGATGCGTTCGCGCGCGCCGGCAAGCGGTCGGGTGCCTGGGCGACCAGCTATCGCAGCCGTTCGGGGCTGCGGGGCGACAACATCGTGCTGGCGTCGAACAACAACAATTTCACCAAGGGCGGCGCGGGCGAGCCGACGCTCATCAGCATCGACGACGCCTCGACGCTGTTCCATGAATTCGGCCATGCGCTGCACAGCCTGCTCGGCAAGGTCTATTATCCCGGCCTCGCCGGCACCCCGCGCGACTTTGTCGAATATCCCAGCCAGGTGAACGAGAACTGGTTGCTCACCCCCGACGTGCTCAACCGCTATGCCAAACATTACAGGACCGGCGAGCCGATTCCGGCCGCGCTGGTCGCGAAGATCGAAAAGGCATCGACCTTCAACCAGGGGTTCGACACGGTGGAATATCTCTCTTCCGCGATCGTCGATATGAAGCTGCACAATCGCGACCAGCCGGTCACCGATCCCGACGCGTTCGAACGCGAGACGCTGGCAGAGCTTGGCATGCCCAAGGAGATCGTGATGCGGCACCGCCTGCCGCAGTTCAATCACCTCTTCTCCTCCGACGCCTATTCCGCCGGCTATTATTCCTATCTGTGGTCGGAAACGATGGACGCCGACACCTGGGCCGCGTTCGAGGAGACGGGCGATGTCTGGAACAAGGGCGTCGCCGACAAATTCCGCACCATCCTGCTGGAAACGGGCAACGAAACCGATCGCAAGGATGCCTATCGCGCGTTTCGCGGGCGCGATCCCGACGTGAAGGCGCTGTTCAAGCGGCGCGGCTTTCCGACCGAATAAAGGTTGGGGCGGGCGGGCCGGTAACGGTCCGCACCGGGCATGGAAAAGGCGGCGACCCGATCCGGGGCGCCGCCTTTTCCTGTTCGTCCGTGTCGGGCGTCAGGCCAGCGCGGCCTTCAGATCCTCGACCAGATCGGTGCGCTCCCACGGGAAGAAGTCGCCTTCCGCCTTGCGGCCGAAATGGCCATAGGCGGCGGTGCGCGCATAGATCGGCTTGTTGAGGCCCAGATGCGTGCGGATGCCGCGCGGAGTCAGGCCGCCCAGCTTCTCGATCTTGCCGATCGCTGCCTCGATCCGGTCGTCGCCGACGGTGCCGGTGCCATGGGTATCGACATAGAGCGACAGCGGCTTGCTGACGCCGATCGCATAGGCCAGCTGGATCGTGCAGCGCTGGGCCAGGCCGGCGGCGACGATATTCTTCGCCAGATAGCGGGTGATATAGGCCGCCGAACGATCGACCTTGGTCGGATCCTTGCCGCTGAACGCGCCGCCGCCATGGGGCGCGGCGCCGCCATAGGTATCGACGATGATCTTGCGCCCGGTCAGGCCGGCATCGCCGTCAGGACCGCCGATCTCGAACGATCCGGTCGGGTTGATGTGATAGACGGTTTCGTCCGACAGCAGGTCGGCCGGGATCACATCCGCGACCACCGACTTCACATAGGCGTGCAGCTCGGCTTCCTTTTCGCCCGCGTCATAGCCCGGCGCGTGCTGGGTCGACACGACGATCGCGGTGCAGGCGACGGGCTTGCTGCCCTCATAGCGCAGCGTGACCTGGCTCTTCGTGTCCGGCTCCAGGAACGGTGCCTTCTTCGAATGACGGTCGGCCGCCATCTGCTCCAGGATCTTGTGGCTGTAATAGAGGGTGGCCGGCATCAGATCGGGGGTATCGTCGGCGGCATAGCCGAACATGATCCCCTGATCGCCCGCGCCCTCGTCCTTGTTGCCACTGGCGTCCACGCCCTGGGCGATGTGCGCCGACTGGCCGTGCAGGTTGTTCTCGAAGCGAAGCGTTTCCCAGTGGAAGCCGTCCTGCTCATATCCGATCTTCCGGACGGTATCGCGCACCGTCTTTTCGATCTCTTCCTTGGCGCCCGGCGCCCATGCGCCATTTTCATAGACGCCCTTGCAGCGGATTTCGCCCGCCAGCACGACCAGCTGGGTCGTGGTCAGCGTTTCACAGGCGATGCGCGCTTCGGGATCCTTGGACAGGAACAGATCGACGATCGCGTCCGAAATCTGGTCCGACACCTTGTCGGGATGACCCTCGGAAACCGATTCGGAGGTAAAGAGATAGCTGGAACGCATGATTTTCCTCGAAAAATGGCTGGGCCGTTGCCATGCCCGTGGCCGGAAACACGATATAAAGTTTTCCTTATATGTCGCCCCTAGCGGGCGAAGCGGCGAATGGCAATCGCGATCGCGAACAGCACGGCCGCACTCAGCAGCACCATCCAGTTGCCGATCCGGGCGAACGGTGTCGGCGGCAATGCGACCGGCATGACGGCCTCGATCGCCCGGGCTTCGCCCGGTGCCGCCGCAGCGACCAGCCGGCCGCGCGCGTCGATGATCGCCGATATGCCGGTCGGGGTCGCGCGCAGGATGGGCAGCCCTTCCTCGATCGCGCGCATCCGCGCCTGGGCGAGATGCTGGGGTGGTCCCCAGCGGCCGAACCACGCGTCGTTGGACGGGTTGAACAGGATCGACGGACGATGCGCGGGATCGACCGTCTGGCCCGAAAAGATGATCTCGTAACAGATCTGCATCCCGACCTGCCCGAAGCCGGGGATCGTCATCGTGCGCGGCCCGGGACCCGGATCATAGTCGATTTCGCCCGACACCAGCCGCGACAGGCCCAACGGCTGAAGGATCGCGCGCATCGGCAGATATTCCCCATAGGGGACCAGATGCGCCTTGTCGTACCGGCCGCGGATGCGCCCTTCGGGGTCGATCACGAACACCGAATTGCCCGCCGCATCGAGCACCCTGTCTCCGCCGAACAGCAATGCGGTGCCGCCGACCAGCGCCATGTCGCGCGGCCCCAGCGTCATCGCGATCATCCGGCGCACGGTGCGCGCATCGGCCTTGCTGTACCATTCGGGCGGGTATCCGTCCTCGACCCAGTAATCGACCGACCCCTCGGGCCATACGATCAGCCGGGGCGCCGGCCCGCCCGGCAGGATCGTCGCGCGGTCGTTGGACAGGCGGGTGAGCGCCTCCATCGCCTTGCGCGCATAGGTGCCGTCGAGCGTGGCCTCCTGTCCGATATTGGGCTGGACGACGCGCACGCGTGGCGCGTCGGGCGCGGTCGATGGCGCGGGGCTCGCCGGCGCACCGATCAGCGCGAGCAGGGCGAGCGGCGCGATGACCGCCGCCGCACCGCGCCATTGCCGCACGCTCGCGAGCAGGATCGCGCCCGCCGCCAGCATCGCGACGCCGGACAGCGCATAGGTGCCGATCCACGCCGCCAGCGCGGCGATCCCCGGCACCGGCAGCCATGCAACGCCCAGCGGGTTCCACGGATAGCCGGTGAACATCACGCCGCGCAGCCATTCGGTGACGATCCACGCCGCCGCCGCGGTCAGCACGAACCCGATGTCGATCGGGCGATTGCCCCGGTACCGCCAGGCCAGCCCCATCGCCATCGCGGGATAGACGGCGAGATACAGGGAAAGCAGCACCACGGCGGCATAGCCGAGCACCGGCGGCATCTTGTCCTGATAGTCGAACGCGTGCTGAATCCAGTTATCGCCGACGGTGAAATGGCCAAGCCCGAACAGCCACCCGCGCAGCATCGCCTGGCGCAGTGTCGGCGCCTCATGGGTCAGCCGCAGCAGCAGCGCGAAGCAGGCCAGGCCGACGGCCCACCAGTCGAGCGGGGCGAAGGCGGTCGCCGAAACGGCGCCGGCGACGAGAGCGATCAGGCGGGGACGAGGCAGCATCGCGCACCGCTATCGGGCCGAACCGTGACAGGCGCAAGCATCTGGCGTATTACCCTGCCATTACAGTTCAGGAGCATTCATGGCCGATCCCGTCACCGTCGATATCCCGCACAAGCTGGGCCGCGACGCCGCCCGCGCCCGGCTCGCCGGCGGCGTGGGCAGGATCGGCAACATGATCCCGGGCGGGGCCGCGGTCGATCAGCGGTGGGAAGGCGACACGCTGTTCTTCACCGTCACCGCGCTGGGCCAGCGGGTCGCCAGCCGGCTCGACGTGTTCGACGACCGCGTTCATGCGCAGGTCGATCTGCCGCCGATGCTCGCGCTGTTCGCCGACAAGATTCGCGAGAAGTTGCAGCGTGAGGCGCCCAAGCTGCTCGAATGACGGAACCCGGCCCGGGTCTCGCGCTTTTTCCCGCCGAGGAGATGCGATATGACCCGCCCGGACTTTATCCGGCCGCAGGATGCCCGTTCGTGCCGGGCAGGCTGATGCGGCTTCCCCGACATCCCTGGCCCGCGGTCATCACCGCGCTGTCGGTCACGCTCGGGCTGGGTAGCTGCGCCGGCGCGCTGATCGGTCAATATACGGTGACCGGGATGGCGATTCCGTCGCTCTATGCCGCCAACATTCCCGATCTGGGTGTCGCCGCCGCGCAACAGGTGCCGCCGCACGACGCGCCGGTGCGGGTCGATCCCGAAACGCCGCGTTACCTCAGCGCCAGCTACGGCTTGTCCGACGATTCGGGCTGGGCGCGCAACTGAGCGGCGCCCGTCGCGCTGACCCGCCAGATCCGGTTGCCGACATCGTCGGCGACCAGCAGCGCGCCGGTGCGATCGGCGGTCACCCCGACCGGCCGGCCCATCGCCTCGCCCTTCGCGTTCAGAAAACCGGTGAGCACGTCGATCGGCTTGACCCCCTTGGCGGGCAGCGCGCGCTTGTCGAACGGCACGAACACCACCTTATACCCCGAAACCGGCACCCGGTTCCACGACCCGTGCAGGCCGATAAACGCGCCATTGGCGTAATTGGCGCCGAGGTTCAGGTCCTGCGCAAAGGTGAGGCCAAGCGGTGCGACATGGGGGCCAAGGCCGAAATCGGGCCGCGCGGTATATTCCAGCAGGTCGGGCCGTCCCGGCGTCACCCGCTTGTCGACATAGCCGCCCCAGTAATTCCACGGCCAGCCATAGAAGTCGCCGAAATTGACCTGGGTCAGATAATCGGGGGGCATGTCGGACCCCAGCATGTCGCGCTCGTTCACCACCGCCCATAGCCGTTTCGACGTTGGGTTGATCGCCAGCCCGACCGGATTGCGCAGGCCCGCGGCCATGATCCGGACGCTCTTCGTTTCCGGGTTCACCTCCAGGATCGTCGCGCGGTTCTTTTCGGCGTCCAGCCCGTTTTCGGCGATATTGGACGACGATCCGACGCTGACCAGCAACGTCCCCTCCGGCCCCAGGATCACGTCGCGGGTCCAGTGATTGCCCCCGCCGGGCAGATCGACGACCTTCTCGCCCTTTCCAGTGATCTTCGTCTCGCCCGGCTTGAAGGGAAAGCGGATCAGCGCATTGTGGTTGGCGACGTAGAGCATGTCGCCGACCAGAACCATGCCGAACGGCGAGGCGAGGCCGTTGGACGCGTCGAGCAGCACCGATCGCTGCTCCGCCACGCCGTCGCCATTCGCATCGCGCAGCAACGTGATCCGGTCCGCGCTCGGCACCGCGGCGCCGGCGCGCTTCATCAGGATGTTCATCACCCAGCCGGTGATGCCGCCCCCGTCGCGGGGCGGTGAATTGGTCTCGGCGACCAGCACGTCGCCATTGGGCAGGCGATACAGCCAGCGCGGATGATCCAGCCCCTCGGCAAACCCGTTGACCTGAAGGCCGGTGGCGGCGACCGGCTTGGCGCCCTGTGGCCAGCCGACCGCCTTGGCGACGCCGATCGTGGGAATGCTCTCGACGCGCGGCGTGGTCATTTTCGGAACCCGCCCCGCGACGGCGTTCGCATCCAGTTCGGCGCGGTCCGGACGCAGCGCGAACCAGCCCGCAATGGCGAGCACGACCGCCACCGCCGCCAGCGAAATCAGGATCTTGCGCATCTTCGTCATTCCTCGACGTCCTCGGCCGTTTCGGGCGGATGCAGGCGCAGGCGGCGCACGCGCGTCGCGTCGGCCTCCAGCACCTCCAGCGTCCATCCGCTGGGATGCTTCAGGCACTCGCCCGCCGCCGGCACATGCCCCGCCAGCACGAAGGCCAGGCCGCCCAGCGTCTCGATATCCTCCTCCACCTCGCCCAGGCGCGGATCGATCGCGGCGGCGACATCCTCCAGTTCGGCGCGTGCGTCGGCGTCCCAGCCGCCATCGTCCAGCGGCACGAACAGCGCCTCGGGCGCCTCGTCATGCTCGTCATCGATCTCGCCGACGATTTCCTCGACCAGATCCTCGATCGTGATCAGCCCCTCGGTCCCGGAATATTCGTCCAGCACGATCGCCAGATGGGTGCGACTGGCCTGCATCTGCGCCAGCAGGTCAAGCGTCCCCATCGATTGCGGCACATAAAGCGGCTGGCGCATCAGGCTGGTGATCTTGCTCGGCGGGCCGGCCCCGGCGGCGAGCACCGCGAACACGTCCTTGACGTGGATCATCCCGATCACCTTGTCGAGCTTCTCGCGATAGACGGGCAGGCGGCTGTGGCCCGCCTCGGCGAACAGCTGGACCAGCTCGGAAAAGCTGGTCTTTTCCTCGATCGCGATCACATCGGCGCGGGGAACGCCGACATCGCCCGCGTCGCGCTCGCCGAAATGGAGCAGGTTGCGGAGCATCTTGCGCTCGAGCGGGGAGAGGTCGCCATCAGCCGCCGGCCGTTCGCCGCCGCTCTCGCCCTCGGCCTCGTCGATCGCCTCTTCGATCCGCTCGCGCAGCGTCTCGCCCTGTTCGTCACCGAACAGCAGCGCGCGCAGGCCGCGCCATATTCCGCCTTCGCCGCTACTGTCGCCGTTCCCGTTGGAACCGTCTGCCATTTGGGGGTGTCAGTCCTCTCGAACCAGATAGGGGTCGGGAATGCCCAGCGTTTGCAGGGCGGCGACCTCCATCGCCTCCATTGCATCCGCCTCCGCGTCTCCCAGATGGTCATACCCTAGCAAATGGAGCACGCCATGGACAATCAGGTGCGTGGCGTGATTTTCGACCGACACCTTCTTGTCCGCCGCCTCGGCCGCGCAGACGCCCTGCGCCAGCACGATATCGCCCAGCAGCACCTCGCCATCGTCGCTGTTCTGGGTCAGTGATTCGATCAGATCGGGGGCGATCATCGGAAAGGACAGGACGTTGGTCGACTTGTCCTTTTGCCGATACTGGGCGTTGAGCTGCCGCACCTCGTCATCGCCGGTCAGCCGCACCGCGATCTCGATCGTCGCGGGTCCCGACGCCAGTTCGCCGAACGGGGTCTGCGTCACCGCCGCGACCGCCGCCTTGCCCGCCAGCGCCTCCCAGTCGAGTTCGGGCCAGCCGGCCTCACGCTGCACCGCGACATCAAGCACCGGCGGCCGGCCCTTCATACGCCTCGACGATCCGCCCGACGATCGGGTGGCGGACGACGTCGCCGATGCCGAACCGGATCATCGCCAGCCCGTCGATCCCCTCCAGCTTGTTCACCGCGTCGTTGAGGCCGCTCGCGGCGGTGCCGCCGGGCAGGTCGGTCTGGTTGGGATCGCCGCACACCACCATCCGGCTGTTCTGGCCAAAGCGGGTGAGGAACATCTTCATCTGCATCGGCGTGGTGTTCTGCGCCTCGTCCAGGATCACGAACGCATCGGCGAGGGTGCGGCCGCGCATGAAGGCGATCGGCGCGATCTCGATCTCGCCGCTGGCGATCCGCCGTTCGACCTGTTCGGCGGGCAGGCAGTCGTAGAGCGCGTCGTAGAGCGGGCGCAGATAGGGATCGACCTTGTCCTTCATGTCGCCGGGCAGGAAGCCCAGCCGCTCGCCCGCCTCGACCGCCGGGCGTGACAGGATCAGCCGCTTGACCGATCCGGTGATGAGCTGCGCCACCGCCTGCGCGACGGCGAGGTAGGTCTTGCCGGTTCCCGCCGGGCCAAGCGCGAAGATGATGTCGTTGGAGATTAGCGCGCGCATATAGGCGGTCTGGGTCACCGAACGCGGCACGATCGTCTTGTTGCGCGTGCGGATCATGATCGGCGGCGGCCCGCCGGCATCGTTCTCCGCGCGGATGATGCCGGTCAGCGTCGGTTCGCTCGCCATCGCGACGACCGCATCGATCAGGCCGGTGTCGATCGCTTCGCCGCGGATCACCCGGCTGTGCAATTCCTGTAGGACCTCGCGCGCATGGGCGACCGCCTCCGCGCTTCCCTCGATCACCACGCGCTGCCCGCGGGCATGGATATAGACGCCGAGTCGCTCCTCAAGCGCGAGGATGTTGCTGTCATATTCGCCGAACAGCTGGGGCAGCAGCTGGGGCCGGTCGAAATCGACCTGGACGCGGGATCGTTCGCCCTGCTGGGCGGGGACGGGCTTGCGGCTCATGCGATCCTTTCGAGCGTAAACGCGCGCACGGCGGCGCGAGCGGAGTGGCGATCTGTCGGGGCGGCGGACGACGGCGGGCCAGCCAAGGCCAAACCGGAATGCAGCGCGGAGGTTCCGTTACGCATGTCGTGTACCGAAGGATGGCAGAGCGTTGGTCGATAGAACAGGGAAAATATCGGCCCCGCGCTCATTCCGGTGAGAGGTGACGCACCCTGGCAACACCGTCCGGCGACATGGCGCATCGCTGGCGCGCGCGGCTGGCGGTTTTTTACAAGTCGGTCGCCGGCCCGCTTGTCTGGAAAGTGGCTGCCATCTGAAGGAGATTGCGGATGTTTCTCATCACTATCGGAGTCGGGCTCGCCGCTAGTGCGATGTTTCAGGCGGCCCCATACGCCGTCGGGGACAAGGTCGAGTTCGCCTATCCGCGGCTGACCGCGCCGACCTACTCGGTCGGACAGGATGTCGAGATCCGCTATTATGGCGAATGGGTGCGCGCGCAGGTGACCGAGGTCGCCGATATCGACGGCAAGCAGCAGGTCCGCACCAGCTATCCGGGGCAGACCACTCCGACCCCTTATCTGGTCATGAACAATGTCGAGGATATCCGACTGCCGACGGGCCGGCTGGGCAAGGACCTGACCGTTGGCCGCTACCGTTGTTCCGACGGTGGGTCACGACCGGACCTCGATTTTCGCGTGGCCCAATATGGGCAGTATTCCGATCCCTATGGCGAGAATGCGGGGACGTTCACGACGTCGGGCGACACGATCACCTTTAAAGGGGGCAAGCTCGACAGGCTGACCGGGCAGCAGCTCAAGGATAACCGCTTCTATTTCAATCCGCAGACATCTTGCAGCTACGAAATGGAAAGCTGAGGCTCAGAGGCGGCTGCGTCGATCCGCTCGATCCCTGCGAGCGAATTGGGGCCGGCCTGGACGATCTCGACCTCGACCAGGTCGCCGATCGCGGCGGCGGTTTCCAGATGGACCGACTGGAGCCAGGGCGATTTGCCCAGCATCTGCCCCGGCTTGCGGCCCGGCCGCTCGATCAGGACGGTGCAGGATTTGCCGACGGTCGCCGCGTTGAACGCCGCCTGATCGCGGTTGAGCGCGTCCTGCAACCGCTTCAGCCGCTCATCCATCACCTGCGGCGTGATGAAGCCATCCATTTCCGCCGCCGGCGTGCCGGGACGCGGCGAATATTTGAAGCTGAAACACTGGGCATAGCCGACCGCATCGACCAGGCTCAGCGTGTCTGCGAATTCGTCCTCGGTCTCGCCGGGAAAGCCGACGATGAAATCGCCCGACAGGGCGATGTCGGGCCGCGCGGCACGGACCCGGTCGAGGATGCGCAGATACGAATCGCGGCTGTGGCTGCGGTTCATCGCCTTGAGCACCCGGTCGCTGCCCGATTGCACCGGCAAATGGAGGAACGGCATCAGCTTTTCGACCTCCGCATGGGCGCGGATCAGCCCTTCCTTCATGTCGTTCGGGTGGCTGGTGGTGTAGCGGATGCGGTGCAGCCCATCGATCCGGTCGAGCGCGGCGATCAGGCCGTGCAGTCCGGTGCCGGCGTCGTCGTCCCACGCATTGACGTTCTGGCCGAGCAGCGTGATCTCCTTCGCGCCGGCATCGACCAGCGCCTTCGCCTCGTCCACGATCGCGTCGAACGGGCGGCTGACCTCTGCCCCGCGCGTATAGGGGACGACGCAATAGGTGCAGAATTTGTCGCACCCTTCCTGCACCGTCAGAAACGCGGTCGGCCCGGCCTTGCGCCGTGCGGGCAGCGCGCCGAACTTGGCGATCGCGGGCATATCGGTGTCGAGCGCAAGGCCGCGTGCCGATGCCTGCGCCACCAGATCGGGCAGGTTGTGATAGGCCTGTGGCCCGACCACGACATCCACCTTCGCGCGGCGGGCGATCTCCTCGCCCTCGGCCTGCGCGACGCAGCCGGCGACCGCGACCATCGGCGCCTTGCCATGTTCCTCCGCCGCCGCCTTTCGCACGCGGCCGATCTCCGAATAGACCTTCTCGGTCGCCTTTTCGCGGATGTGACAGGTGTTGAGCACGACCAGGTCGGCGCTTTCGGCATCGGCGGCGGCGGTCATGCCCTGTGCGGCCATCAGCTCGGCCATGCGCTCGCCGTCATAGACGTTCATCTGACAGCCAAAGGATTTGACGTGATAGGTTTTGGGCGCGGAAGTCATGGCGCGGGCCTATAGTGACTTGTCGCCCTCGGCGAAAGCGGCACCGCCCTCCGCCACCTTCGGTCGATGCCTCGCGTCGCCGCAGCCTTGGCTGCTCCGCACGCTCCCCCACCCGGCCACCCGCCAGGATAATCGCCTGGGTGGCCGGGTGGGGAGCGGGCCGGCACCGCGCCCGGGCAAAAGCCCCTCTGGCGTTCCGCGCGTCGCCCCAATAGATAGCGCCCCCAAATGGCACGGATCGAAACCCCCCGGCGCGTGCGCGGCACGCAGGACATCTTTGGCGAGGAGCAGCGCCGCTTCGCCCGCGTGGTCGAGGCGTTCGAGCATGTGCGCAGGCTTTATTGCTTCAGCCAAGTCCAGGTCCCGGTGTTCGAGGCGACGAACGTCTTCGCGCGGAGCATGGGCGAGACCAGCGACGTCGTGTCGAAGGAGATGTACACCTTCCCCGATCGCGGCGACGAACTGCTGACGCTGCGGCCGGAATTCACCGCCGGGATCTGCCGCGCGTACATCACCGAGGGGTGGCAGCAATATGCGCCGCTCAAGCTGACCACGCACGGCCCGGTCTTCCGCTACGAACGCCCGCAAAAGGGCCGCTATCGCCAGTTCCACCAGATCGACGCCGAGATCATCGGCGCCGCCGAGCCGCAGGCCGATGTCGAGCTGCTGACCTTCGCCGACCAGCTGCTCCACGAACTCGGCATCGCCGACGAAGTGACGTTGCAACTGAACACGCTGGGCGACGCGGAAACGCGCGATGCCTGGCGCGCGGCGCTGGTGGCGCATTTCGAGAAGCATCGCGGCGAGCTTTCCGAGGACAGCCTCACCCGGCTCGACAAGAATCCGATGCGCATTCTGGACTCCAAGGACCCGCGCGACCGCCCGATCGCCGACAGCGCACCGGATATCGACGCGTACCTCACCAACGAGGCGGGCGCGTTCTTCGAGGCGGTTCAGAAGGGGTTGCAAGCGGCTGGAGTCACGCCGACGCGGAACGCGAGGCTAGTGCGCGGCCTGGATTACTACCGCCACACCGCGTTCGAATTCGTCACCGACCGCCTCGGCGCGCAGGGGACGGTGCTGGCTGGCGGGCGGTACGATGGACTGATCGGCAATCTGGGCGGGCCGGAGACGCCGGGCGTGGGCTGGGCAGCCGGGATTGAGCGGTTGGGGATGTTGTTGGCGGAGCCGGCGGTTCAGCGGCCTGACATCGTCCTTGCGGTGGAGGACGATCAAGCACTCACTCATGCACTCACTGCCCAGAAGCTGTTCCGAGCGCACGGCTTGTCCGTCGAAACGGTCGCGACCGGCTCTCCGCGCAAGCGCTATGACAAGGCGACCCGGGTTCAGGCGAAGGTGCTGGTGTCGTTCGGTTGGCAGAGTGGTGCGGCTGTCGCCAATAACCGGTCGGTGCCGGGTGCGGAGCTACATGATGTCGTGGAGCAACTGCTGAACGAGCTAGCGGGCCAGTGACAAATCAAAACTCCCGTCGTCACCCCGGCCTTGTGCCGGGGTCCACCGCGCCGCTGGGCGTGACCCTTTGTGCGGAAGCGTCAGCGCTCGCCGATCCGTGGACCCCGGCACAAGGCCGGGGTGACGAGAGGGGGTGGCGATGACCACCATTTCCCCCGAACGGATCGCGCAGATCGAGGCGCGGCGGGATGAGCTGTCGGCGATGATGGCGACAGGCGACCTGCCGTCGGACCGCTTCGTCGCGGTGTCGAAGGAATATGCCGAGCTGGAGCCGGTCGCGGCGGCGGCGGGGGAGGTGCGGCGGCTGCGCGATGAGGCGGCGAGCCTGGCCGAGATGAGCCGCGACGGGGACCCCGAGCTGCGCGCGATGGCCGCCGAGGAGCTGCGCGAGAATGAGGTCGCGCTAGCAAAGGCCGATCATGCGCTCGCGCTCTCGCTGCTCCCCCGCGACGCGGCCGACGAGCGCGCGGCGATGCTCGAAATCCGCGCCGGCACCGGCGGGGACGAGGCGGCGCTGTTCGCCGGCGACCTGCTGCGCATGTACACCCGCTATGCCGAGGCGCAGGGGTGGAAGGTCGAGCCGATCTCCGCCAGCGCATCGGAGGCGGGGGGCTACAAGGAAGTCGTCGTCGGCGTCGCGGGCAAGGGCGTGTTCGCGAAACTCAAGTTCGAAAGCGGCGTCCACCGCGTCCAGCGCGTGCCGGTGACCGAAAGCGGCGGGCGCATCCACACCTCCGCCGCGACCGTCGCGGTGCTGCCCGAGGCGGAGGAGGTCGATGTCGATATCCGGCAGGAGGATCTGCGCATCGATATCTACCGCTCGTCTGGCGCGGGTGGGCAGCACGTCAACACCACCGACAGCGCGGTGCGGCTGACCCACCTCCCTACCGGCATTGTCGTGATCCAGCAGGACCAGCGCAGCCAGCACAAGAACCGCGACAAGGCGATGCAGGTGCTGCGCACGCGCATCTATGAGCTGGAGCGCGAGCGCGCCGCCAGCGAGCGCGCGGGGACGCGCAAATCGATGGTCGGGTCGGGCGACCGCTCCGAACGCATCCGCACCTATAATTTCCCGCAGGGGCGGGTGACCGATCACCGCATCAACCTGACGCTCCACCGCCTGCCCGAAGTCCTGGAGGGCGAGATGGACGAGCTGATCGGCGCGCTGGTGGCGGAGGATGAGGCCGAGCGGCTGGCCGCGCTGGATTCGTGAATGAGGCACGGCCCGATCTGAGCGTCGCGCTGGAGGCGTATCTTGGATATCGCGTGCATCCCTTTCCGGGGAACCATTGGGGCGCGGTCGTCGCGGCGCTTGGGCTGGTGCGCGCTCAGGAAATCGAAGTGCCGATGCTCGGCGTGCTCGCTGATCTTGACGCGATCGAACCCGATTGGCGCCGGCAGTCGCTCGACCAGGCATCGGAGGCAGCGGCGCGCGAGATCAGAGCGCGATATACTGACGTCGATGAGCGTGCAGGCGAGGCTCTGTTTTGGGCGTATGGCTATGGCTATAAATGAGCGGCTCTTCAAAGCCCGTCACCCCGGCCTTGTGCCGGGGTCCACGGTGCCGCGCTTCCGGCGTCTGAGCCTCTTGCGTCGCGCCTCGACGTTCAGTGGCCCCCGGCACAAGTCCGGGGTGACGAGGATGGTGGGGTGAGCGCCGAGACCGTCCGTGCCGCCATTGCCGACGCCGCCACCCGCATCCTATCCGCCACCCCGCGCCTTGATGCCGAGCTGCTGATGGCCCACGCCCTGAACGTCTCGCATCAGGACTTGCTGCTTAAGCATCTCGGCGATTCCGCCCCGGCCGGCTTCGACGCGCTGGTCGCGCGCCGCCTCGCCCACGAACCGGTCGCCTATATCACCGGATCGCGCGGCTTCTGGACCATCGAGATCGGCGTCGGTCCCGGCGTGCTGGTGCCGCGCGCGGACAGCGAGACGCTGATTGAGACGGCGGTCGCGCATTTCGCCGGAGGCGAGAGGCCGAAGCGCGTCCTCGATCTGGGCTGCGGGCCGGGGACGCTGCTGCTCGCCGCGCTTGCCGAATGGCCCGACGCGACCGGTCTGGGAATCGACGCGTCGGATGCCGCGCTCGCTTACGCGCGCCAGAATGCCGCCGCGCTCGGCCTGGCGGATCGGGTCGAGTGGCGGCGCGGCGACTGGGCGAGCGGGATCGACGAGCGCTTCGACCTGATCCTGTGCAACCCGCCCTATATCGGGACCGACGAGGAACTGGGCGCGGAAGTGCGCGACCATGAACCCGCCGAGGCACTGTTCGCGGGCGACGAT
This sequence comes from Sphingomonas sp., assembly GCF_019635455.1. Taxonomy (GTDB): domain Bacteria; phylum Pseudomonadota; class Alphaproteobacteria; order Sphingomonadales; family Sphingomonadaceae; genus Sphingomonas. The sequence goes on from NZ_JAHBZJ010000007.1 coordinate 171,445, forward strand.
GGCCTTGCCGACTATCGCCGGATTATCCCCGATCTGCCCCGCCTGCTGGCGCCGGGCGGGATCGCGCTGCTGGAGATCGGGTGGACGCAGGGGCGGGCGGTTTGCGACCTGGTTCGCGAAGCGGGGCTGACCCCGTGCGTGTATCGCGATCTGGGGGATCGCGATCGCGTCGTGGCGGCAAGTTGAACTATCGCGTCGCCGAACCAATATAATGCTTGGAGAAAGTTGCCGCGCGGGCTAAGGATGTCCCCGGACCCGGCGACTTCAGTCCAAGCCATTGAAATCGCGCCGCCGGTCCAATCCAGGGCATGAGCGCTGCTGAATGTCCGGCAGCCATGCAGGGCGCCGCTTCGGATTCGTCCGGTGCGGCGGACGGGGCAACACATCCGGGATCGCTGTTTGATCGATGGCGGATTGAGTAAGGACAGGACACAAGGACGTTGATGAACAATCGTCAGGCGAGCGGCGGACGCCGCCGCGGTCGTGGTGGGCAGCGCCAGCAGGGCGGCAACCCCAATCAGGGTAACCGTATCGACAACCGCGCGCGCGGCAACGCGGCCCAGTTGCTCGAAAAATACAAGAATCTGGCGCGCGATGCCCAGATGCAGGGCGATCGCGTCAATACCGAATATTATCTCCAGTTCGCGGATCATTATTTCCGCGTGCTGGCCGAAAGCCGCTCGCGCTTCGAGGAGCAGGATCGTCAGCGCCGCAACCGCGACGATTTTGACGGCGACGACGAGGATGAGTTCGACGAGGGCTCGGAAGGTGTCCGCGCGAATGAGAGCGATGCCGGCGACGAGGGCGATCGCGGACAGGATCGCGGTGACCGCCGCGACAATCGCGAGTCGAACCGCGATCAGCGCCGGGGCCGTGACCGCAACGAGCGTAACGACCGGAGCGAGCGCCGCGACCGCAAGGGCGGCGACGCCGACGAAGCGGGCGCGCCGGTCGCCGCCAATGAGGATGAGGCCCCCCGCGACGAACAGCCGCGCCGCCGCCGCGGGCGTCCCGCCCGTGACGACGCGCGTGACGCAGGCAGGGATGCGGAGGCGAGCGGTATCGCCGACGTGCTTCCCCCCGCGCTCGGCGTCGAAGGCGAGCCGGTGGCCGAGGCCAAGCCGCGCCGTCGGCGGCTGAAGAAGGACGAGGGAGAGGCCGCAGCGGCCGAATAATCCCCATCTCTGTGCAGGAAATCGAGGCCGGTCCGTCACTTGCGGGCCGGCCTTTTTCGTTGCACCGCGGGATTGTCCGTTGACAGTCAGGGCTGCTTCGCGATGCTTGCGGTCCGGCAGATCGGTAGGGGAAGCAGGATGCGGCGACTGACCTTGGCTCTTGCGACGGCTGCTGCCGTACTTCCCGGCGGCGCGGTGCTGGCCCAGTCGGCGCAGGGCGACGTCGCGGTCACCATCTACAACAACAATCTCGCGCTGGTGCAGGACAAGCGCCAGCTGAACCTTCCCTCGGGCAAGTCGAAACAGGATTTTCCCGACGTGTCGGCACAGATCCGCCCCGAAACGGTGACCCTCGCCGCGCCCGGCGCGACGATCGTCGAACAGAATTTCGATTTCGACCTGCTTTCGCCCGAGGCGCTGATGGAAAAGGCGGTGGGACAGAATGTCACCATCGTCCGCAACGGGCAGAGCCTGCCGGCGAAGATCCTGGCCTATAATGACGGCACGGTGGTCGAAATCGGTGGCCGGATCGAGGTGCTGGGGAAGGACGACCGGGTGATCTTCCCCTCGCTGCCGCCCTCGCTGCGCGCGCGGCCGACATTGTCGGTGACGCTGGACGCCGATCGCGCGGGGACGCGCCCGGTGACGCTCAGCTACCTGACCAGCGGGATGGGCTGGAAATCGGATTATGTCGCGCTGTTCGACGAAAAGGCGGGAAAGATCGACGTTCAGGGCTGGCTGACGCTCACCAACCGTAGCGGCACCACCTACAGCAACGCCAACACGCTGCTGGTCGCCGGCGCGGTCGGCAGCGGCGGGCGCGGCATGGGATCGGTGATGGAGCCGGGAACCGAAACCGCGGGCCGCGAACGGATCGGCGATTTCTACGTCTATCCGATCCCGGGCCGGGTCACGATCGCCGAACGCCAGCAGAAGCAGGTCAGCTTCCTCGACGTCGCCGGCGCCCCGGCGGCAAAGGCCTATGCCTATCGCAATGGCTGGCTGGGCCGGCAGGATCAGCCGCGCAGCGTCGATACCGTGCTGCGCTTCTCGTCGTCAAAGGATGGCGGGCTGGGCGACGCGCTCCCCGCCGGCACTGTGCGCATCTATATGCGCGACGCGCGCGGGGCGCCCCAGTTCATCGGCGAGAATGCGATTCCGCACACCCCGATGGGATCACGGATCGCGATCCGCACCGGCGAAGCGTTCGATGTGAAGGTAAAGGCCGTGGTGCAGACCCGCGAACGGGTGAACAGCAGCAAGTGGCGCACGACGATGGTCTATACGCTGACCAACGCCAAGCCGGAGCCGGTGACGGTCGAACTGTCGCAGGCGGGTCTCGACAATTGGTGGAAGGACACCCGAATCCTCAACGAGACCCAGGCGAGCGAGCGGGTCAGCGCCGACGAAGCGCTGTGGAAGGTGGCCGTCCCCGCCAATGGCGAGGCGAGCGTCACCGCGACCTTCGAAACCCGCTACTGAGCGCGGCGGTGCGGGCGATCCGCACGGCTGCCCTCGCCCTTGCCCTGGTGGCGGGGGCCGTCGGCGCGCATGCACAGGAGGTGCAGACCTCCTCCGCGCCGGAGAAGGTCGCGGTCACCATCTATCGCGCGCCCTATCGCAGCGCGGATACGCCGATCAGCCTCAGCTATCTGGGCGGCTACGCGCTCATCACCGAAACGCGCACGATACAGGTTCCGCAGGGAAGGGCGGTGATCCGGTTCGAGGGGGTGGCCTCGGGCATCCTGCCCGAAAGCGCGATCGTCACCGGCCTGCCCGCCGGCGTCCGGGAAAAGAATCTCGACGGCGACCTGCTCTCGCCCGCCAGCCTGTACAAGCGCGGCTTCGCGCGTCCGGTGACGCTGCGCCGCATGCGCGACGGCAAGGTGGTGGAGGAGCGGGCGATCATCCGATCCGGGCCGGACGGCGCCGCGATCGTCGAAACCGAACGCGGGATCGAGGCGCTCAATTGCGGCCCCACCGACGATTCGATCGCCTATGACGGCGTTCCCGCCGGATTGTCGGCGCGGCCGACGCTGTCGGTCGAACTCGATTCGCCCCGCGCCGGGACCGCGCAGGTCACCTTGTCCTACCTCGCCTGGGGGTTCGACTGGCAGGCCAATTATGTCGCGACCCTGGCGGAGGGGGCGAAGCGCGCCGACCTGTTCGCCTGGGTCACGCTGGCGAGCACCGACATGACCAGCTTCGCCGATGCCGACACGATGGTGGTCGCCGGCCGGATCAACCGGACGACCGGCCGCACGTCCAACCCGTTCGAAAGTGCGGACCGGCTCGAATTCCAATGCTATCTGCCCGACCGGGGGAATGGCGGCCCGCCGCCACCCCCGCCGCCGCCTCCACCCCCGCCGCCCGCGCCGGTGATGGCCGCCCCGATGATGGAAGACCGGGTGGTGGTCACCGCCTCTCGCGTGCGGAAGGTGGAGCAGGAGGATCTTGGCGACCTCAAGGCGTATCGCGTGCCGGAGCCCACCACCGTTGCCGCCAAATCGCAAAAGCAGGTGGCGATGCTGAGCAAGGACGCGGTTCCGGTGACCATCGTCTATGGATCGCAGATCGGTTTCTATGGTGCCGGCCAGCCGCGCATCGTGGTGCGCGCGGTCAACAAGGCGGACAAGGGCCTGGGCCTGCCGCTGCCCGCCGGACAGGTCGCGTTGTTCGAACGGACCGGTAGCCGCGCATTGCTGATCGGCGAATCATCGACCGACGACAAGGCGATCGGCGAGGAGGTCGAACTCAAGTTCGACGGGGCGGCCAATGTCGCGGTCCAGCATCGCAAGCTGACCGTTACCGACAAGGCGCATGCATTCGAACTGACCGTGACCAACGCGAACCCCTTTGCGGTCCGATTCGAGGGTGATTTCGACATCGATCCGCAATTGATGACCGCATCGTCGGCGCGGCTGGAAAAGAAGAACGGCCGCAATCTGTGGGCGGTCAGTGTCCCCGCGAACGGATCGGTGAAGCTGACCTATACGGTCACGCTGCCCCGCTAGGACGGATCGACCCGCGGCGCCGTCGGCATCTCAGTCGCGATCGTCCCGATTCGATCCGTCGGCGCGCGCGTCATGACCACTTCCCGAACTCAGGAAGATCAGGCCCATCAGCGCGCCGGCCAGCAGGACGGACAGGCCGATCCCGATCGCCATCGCGATCGATGCGTGGAGCTGGAACGCGCCGACCGACACATACAGGCCGATCACCGCCGCCACCGAGGAGGCGAGCGCGGCCAGCGCGGCGATGCCGAACATGCGGCGGTAGCGGCGCCAGGCGAGGCGCGCATAATCGGGATCGTCGAGATTCGGCTTCATGCCCTTTCAATTGGCCTCGATTCGTGTGACTCTCAACCGCCTCAAACAGGAACAAGGAGACTGGCGATGACGATCGCGGCGATCCTGGGCGGCAAGGGGACGGATGTCACTACCATCGATGGCGGGCAATCGGTGCGCGATGCGGTCGCGCTGCTGTCCGCGCGGCGAATCGGCGCGGTGCCGGTGGTCGAGGGTGGAACGGTGGTCGGCATCTTTTCCGAACGCGATGTGATCCGATGCCTCGAACACGCAGGTGCGGGCGCGCTCGACCAGCAGGTGCGGATGGTGATGACCGCGCCGGCGATCACGGTGACGCGGGACGAGCCGGTGCTGGCGGCATTGTCGCTGATGACCCGCCGGCGCATTCGCCACCTGCCGGTGGTGGAGAATGGCGCGCTGCTCGGCTTTGTGTCGATTGGCGATCTGGTGAAGCACCGGATCGACCGGATCGAGGCCGAGGCGGATCAGATGCGCGCCTATATCCAGCAGGTGTAGCGGCGCCGGCGCGGGCCGGCGCCCCCGGACGATCACTGCCGGATCATCGCGATCGCATCCGTGACCGTTTCGCGCGCGAAGATCAGCAGCCACGCGCCATAGGTGCATGCCCCGGTCGCCCCGAGCAGCATCAGTTGTGCCAGCGGCGGCATCGTCGGCGGCAGTGCGTGGTCGAGCAGCCCGACGATCAGCGCCATGCCGGTCGCGGCCGTGGCCGGCGGCACGATCGCCGCGATCCACGCGCGCCAGGCCAGGCCGATCACCGGCAGCGATCGCGCGGCGGTCAGCGCGAGAAAGATCGGCCATGCCGCGATCCACGCCACCGCCATGCCCATGATGCCCCAATGCACCGCAATCAGGAATGCGCCGGGCAACAGCACCGCGCCGATCGCGGCGGTCTGCGCGCCGATGCCCGGACGTCCCCGCGCGTCGGTCGCGGGCGCGAACAGGATCTGGAGCGTCATGAACGGCATCGCCAGCGCGAGCAGCCGGACGATCGGTGCCGCCTCGGCCCATTTCGCGCCCAGCGCGACCGCCACCACCGGCTCCGCGACAACGGCGAGACCAAGGTAGAAGGGCATCGCCACCACCAGGATGAGTCGTGCCGATCGGGCAAAGGCGCTCGCCGCGCCCGCCGCATCGTCCTGCATCCGCGCATAGGCGGAAAAGGCGACCTCGTTCAGTGCCGGCACGAATTTCTGCACCAGGATCTGGGTCAGGAAGATGCTGGTCGTATAGATGCCCAGCCAGTGCGGATCGAACAGCCGTCCGGCGATGAAGATGTCGGCCTGGCTCTGCACGAACCAGAACAGCTGTCCCGCGGCCAGCACCCCGCCATAGCGCGCGATGCCGCCGGCTCCGCGAAAGTCGAAACTGGGCCAGATCAGCGACCCCGCCGCCCAGGTCATGCCGATCGCGCGCGTGGCGAACAGGATGATCGGCGCCAGCACCAGCGTCCACACCCCCATTCCCGCGCCCGCGCCCGCGAGCGCGGCGAGCGCGCCGGCGACGGACGAGGCCAGATTGACCTGCGCCTGCCTGCGGAAATCCATCGCCCGGGCAAGCAGCGCATAGGGGAGCGCGATGAACGGCGTCGCGAGATAGAGCAGCGCCTGCACCCGCAGCAGATCGGCCACCATCGGCTGCCGGTAATAGGCGGCGGCCAGCGGCGCCATTGCCACCTGCGTCGCGCCGAGCGCTAGGTTCAGCAGCAGCAGCATCCCGAACAGCTGGCGAATCGCGCGTGTATCGATCTGTGGCCGCTGAATGATCGCGCTCGCCAGACCATAGCCGTTGAGCATGTTGAGCAGGACGAGAATCACCTGCGTCATCGCGAACAGCCCGTAATCCGACGGGCTGAGCAGGCGAATCACGACGAAGGTGGAGGCCCAGGCGACGATCTGGCCGAGAATCTGTGTTCCCGAACGCCAGATCACCGCGCTGCGCACCTGATTCCGCAGCGATTCTGTGGCCCGATTCGATGATTCGGCGGTCGATTCGATCATCCCGATGGCATAGCGGAGACCTGTTTACGGCCCGTAAAGCGCGGATTTCTGCGGGTTTGCGGCGATTTGAAATAAAAATGCAAAAAGGTTGTTGACCGAATCCAACACCACGCATAGAAGCCACTCCACCGACGCGGTGAGCCACACGGTTCGCTTCGACGGTCACCAAAAACCAGGCGCCAGACCGCCCCACTAAAAAAGGGGTTAGGTAAGGCGTCGGTCTTTTGCGCTCTTTGACATTGTGATTTTGATGAAGGGACATGTGGGCGGCGGCCCCGGGTCCGACAGCTTCTAGGTGTCGGAAACTCGGTAAAACCAAGCCGTTCCAACGTTCTCGTGCTTCGGCGCGGGAATGTGAAACATGTCCTACACGTTTCCATTACGTGAAAGATTTGTGCAGGAACGGCTCCTAGAAATGAGCTGCATCCTCGGGGTTATTCCGCCTCGTTGATGTGGAACATCAAACTTGAGAGTTTGATCCTGGCTCAGAACGAACGCTGGCGGCATGCCTAACACATGCAAGTCGAACGAGACCTTCGGGTCTAGTGGCGCACGGGTGCGTAACGCGTGGGAATCTGCCCTTGGGTTCGGAATAACTCGCCGAAAGGCGTGCTAATACCGGATGATGTCGTAAGACCAAAGATTTATCGCCCAAGGATGAGCCCGCGTAGGATTAGCTTGTTGGTGAGGTAAAAGCTCACCAAGGCGACGATCCT
>NZ_JAHBZJ010000008.1 GCF_019635455.1 Sphingomonas sp.
ACGGCCTTGCGACCGCCAGCACCTGAAGCTGGTGCGTCTACCAATTCCGCCATCTGGGCACGGGGTAGGCGGGCGCCTCTAGGGGAGGGGTGGGGGGCTTGTCAACCGCGCTTTCGCCCGGTTGTGCTTTCTCTCGCGGCGCGGCATGGAGAGCCGCAGTTCGGTACCGGTTTTTCGAGGACGCCATGAAGGACATGCTGGTTACCCTGGTGGGCGGGGGCGGGTTCGTCGGCCGCTATGTCGCGCAGGCATTGTTGCAGGCGGGCGCGCGGGTCCGCGTCGCGCAGCGCGATCCGCGCCAGGCGTGGTTCCTCAAGCCGCTTGGCGGGTTGGGCCAGACCCAGTTCGTGGCGGCCAGCGTGACCCGGCCCGACACGCTCGCACGTGCGCTTGCGGGGTCGGATGCGGTGGTGAACCTGGCCGGGGTGTTCGGCGGTCAGGCATTCGCGGTGAACGCCGATGGCGCGGCCAATGTCGCAAAGGCGGCGAGCGACGCCGGCGCCGCCGCGCTGGTTCATCTGTCGGCGATCGGCGCCGATGGCGATTCGCCCTCCGCCTATGCCCGGTCCAAGGGTGAGGGCGAGGCTGCGGTCCGCGCCGCCTTTCCCACCGCCACGATCGTCCGGCCGAGCCTGATCTTCGGGCGCGAGGACCAGTTCGTGAACCGCTTCGCGCGACTGGCCGCCGCATTGCCCGCGGTGCCGGTGCTGAAGGGCGGCACGCGGATCCAGCCGGTCTATGTCGCCGATGTCGCCGCCGGCATCGTGCGCGCGCTCACCCAGCCCGACCGCTGGGGCGGCAGGACACTGGAACTTGGCGGGCCGGACGTCATGAGCTTTGCGGCGTTCAACCGCTGGATCGTCGGCGCGATCGGGCGTGACAAGCCGGTGTTCGACCTGCCCGATCCGGCCGGCGCCGCGCTCGCCACGCTCGGTTTCCTGCCCGGCGCGCCGATCACATGGGATCAGTGGCTGCTGCTGCAACAGGACAATGTCGCGCAGGGCGACGGACTGGCCGCGCTCGGCATCCAGCCCACCCCGCTTGGCGCGGTCGCGCCCGGCTGGCTGGTCCAGTATCGCAGGCACGGCCGGTTCGACGGCACCAAACAGGCCGCCTGAACCCCCTACCCTTCTGCCCCCATCCTCCTGACGAGGCGTACACCCGATGAGCGAACTGCTGGTCGCGATCCTGCTCGGCATTGTCGAAGGGATCACCGAATTCCTGCCGGTCTCTTCGACCGGACACCTCATCCTCGCCAGCGAGTTGATGGGATATGACGCGGCGCAATGGGCGGTGTTCAACATCGCGATCCAGCCCGGCGCGATCCTGGCGATCGTCGTGCTGTACTGGCGCACCTTCATCGCGGTGCTGCGCGGCCTGCTGAAATGGGAGCGCGAATCGGTCGCGTTCGTGCGCAACCTGCTGATCGCCTTCATCCCGGCGGTCGTCCTGGGCCTGGCCTTTGCCGACCAGATCGAGGCGCTGCTCGAAAACGCCGTCGTCGTCGCCTGGGCGCTGATCGTCGGCGGCGTCGCGATCCTGGTGATCGAACGGCTGGTCAAACCGGGCGAGGCGGTCGGCGTGTCGGGCGTGACGGTCGGTCAGTCGATCAAGATCGGTCTGGTCCAGTGCCTCGCGATGATCCCCGGTGTCAGCCGGTCGGGCGCGACGATCATGGGTGCGATGGCGCTGGGCATCGAACGGCGCACGGCGGCGGATTTCAGCTTCTTCCTCGCGCTGCCCACGCTGACCGGTGCGACGGTGCTGCAACTCTACAAGCACCGGGACGCGATCACGCCCGACAGCCTGGGGCTGATCGGCGTCGGCTTCGTCGTCTCGTTCGTGGTGGCGCTGGGCGTGGTAAAGGCGTTTCTCCACATCGTGCAGCGTCACGGCTTCTCGCCCTTTGGCTGGTATCGAATCGCTGCGGGAACCGCCGCGCTGATCTGGCTCGGCATGCGGTAGGACCGACACGGACCTAATATCGAAATAATATTTCACCGGATTGGCGGGATCGCGACGGAGCGCCTGAAATATAGGTAAGTATTACTGACATAAATGCCGATTTCAGGGTGACTTCCCGCGCAAAACCTGCCATCGCGCCGCGCATGGCACAGGAAGTCATGCTCAAATTCGTCGATCGTGCGCAGGCCTTTCCGGCCAAGCGCGAGGCCCCGTTGCGCGCCCGGGATTTCCGGGAGATCGCCGACAAATACGCACCCCAGGCCGCGCAGGATCAGGCGGGGCGCTGCTCGCAATGCGGCGTCCCCTATTGCTCCGTGCATTGCCCGCTGCACAACCATATCCCCGACTGGCTGCGCCTGACCGCCGAAGGGCGGCTGCGCGAGGCCTATGAGCTGAGCAACGCAACCTCGACCATGCCCGAAATCTGCGGCCGCATCTGCCCGCAGGACCGGCTGTGCGAGGGGAATTGCGTCATCGAATTTTCGGATCACGGATCGGTGACGATCGGATCGGTCGAAAAATACATCACCGACACCGCCTGGGCGGAAGGGTGGGTGGAACCGCTCGTCCCCGGCCCGGATCGCGGCCAGTCGGTCGGCGTGATCGGCGCCGGCCCGGCCGGGCTGACCGCGGCCGAATATCTGCGCAGGCTGGGCTATGACGTCCATGTCTATGACCGGCACGACCGGCCCGGCGGACTGCTCACCTATGGCATTCCCGGCTTCAAGCTGGAAAAGCCGGTGGTGATGCGCCGGACCGACCGGCTCGCCGATGGCGGCATCGTCTTTCACCAGGGGTTCGAGGTCGGCAGGGACGCGACGCTCGACGCGCTGCGCGACCGGCACGACGCGATCTTGATCGCGACCGGCGTGTATCGCGCCCGCGCGATCAAGGCACCCGGCGTCGGCGCGGATGGCGTGATCGAGGCGCTGGATTATCTTATCGCGTCGAACCGCAAGAGTTTCGGCGACGCCGTCCCGGCCTTTGACGATGGCCGGCTGAATGCCGCCGGCAAGAATGTCGTGGTCATCGGCGGCGGCGACACCGCGATGGATTGTGTGCGCACCGCGATCCGCCAGGGCGCCGCCTCGGTCAAATGCCTGTATCGCCGCGACCGTGCCAATATGCCGGGCAGCCAGCGAGAGGTCGCCAATGCCGAGGAAGAGGGCGTCGAATTCGTCTGGCTCTCTGCGCCGGAGGCGTTTGACGGCAGCGGGCATGTCACGGCGGTGAAGGTGGTGGGGATGCGCCTGGGCGCGCCAGACGCCAGCGGGCGTCGCGCGCCCGAGGTCGATCCCGACGCGAAGTTCGGCATCCCCGCCGATATGGTCATCAAGGCGCTGGGTTTCGACGCAGAGGATCTGCCGGTACTGTTCGACGCGCCCGATCTGGGCGTGACCCGCTGGGGAACGGTGCGCACCGATGCGCGCACGATGATGTCGAACCTCGACGGCGTCTTTGCCGCCGGCGACATCGTCAAGGGCGCCAGCCTGGTCGTCCAGGCGATCCGCGACGGACGCGACGTCAGCGAGCGGATGCACGCATGGCTGGCCGCGCAGCGGGCCGCCGCGCCGGTGGCCAGGGAGAGGGAAAGCGCATGATCCGCACGATACTCACCGCGACCGCACTCGCGCTCGCCGCCCCCGCGCTGTGCCAGAGTGCCGACCCGGCGACGATCGCGTCGGCGCAGAAGCTGCTGGCCCAGATGGGAACCGAGCAGCAGCTCGACCAGCAATTCGCCGCGCTCGCGCCGATGATGGCGAAATCGGCGATGGCACAGCTTGAGGCAGGCGAGCAGAGCCGTGCGCTGTTCACCGAACTGACCGGTGGCGATTATGCCCGCAAGCAGAAGCTGGAGGCGATTTTCGCCGAGGAGTATCTGAAGGCGACGCGTGCGCAGATCCCGCGCATGCTGAGCGAATATGCCCGCGAATATGCGGCGACCTTTTCAAAAACCGAACTCGACGGCCTCACCGCCTTTTTCGCAAGCGGGATCGGCGCGAAATATGTCGCGGCGAGCCCCGCATTGCAGACCAGGCTGACCGGCATCGGCCAGCGCATCGGCATGGAAGTCGGCATGGTCGCGGTGCCGAAGGCGATCGAACGCGGGCGGGCGGAAATCGCGGGAGCGGCACCGAAATGAAGGTGACGGCACCCGTCCTTGCGGCGCTGATGCTGGTGCCGCTCGCCCCCATGGCGCAGGCGGCACCGGGTGTGCCGGCTGCGACCGCGGCCGACGCCGACGCGGCCGCCCGTCTGACCACGGCGCGCGCCATCGTCGAGCTGTCGATGCCGGAATCGCAGCGCGACGCGATGTTCGGACAGATGATGGACGCCATGATGGCGAACATGCTGGGCGGCATGATGAAGGGCGATCCGAAACTGGCCGCGACGTTGCGCGAGAATCCGGAGGCGGCGCGCGTCTTTGCCGCCTTTGTCGCGCGGCAGAAACAGCTTTCGCTCGCCGACCTCAAACAGACCACGCCCGAAATGATCGAAGCGATCGCGCAGGCCTATGCCCGCCGCTTCACGCTCGCCGAACTGACGCAGATCGAGGCGTTCGTGCGCACCGATGCCGGCGCCCGGTTCGTACAGGCCGGCCCGACGCTGTTCAGCGATCCCGCCATCGCCGCCTGGCAACGCGGCATCGCCGAAAAGGCGCAGGCACGCATGCCGGCCGAGATCAACCGCCTCCTCACCGACCTCAAGCCCGTTCTGAAAGACGCCGATGCCGCACCTGCCAAATCCTGAATCCCAGCGCGAACGCCTCGCCCGGGAGGGCATGTATCGCCCCGAGTTCGAGGGCGACGCCTGTGGCGTCGGCATGGTCGCTGCGGTCGATGGTCAGGCGTCGCGCCGCGTCGTCCAGGGCGCGATCGACGCGCTGAAGGCGGTATGGCACCGCGGCGCGGTCGATGCCGACGGCAAGACCGGCGACGGCGCCGGGCTGCATGTCGACCTGCCACTGCGCTTCTTCGACGATGCGGTGCTGGCGAGCGGCCACCGGGTGCTGCCCAACCGGCTCGCGGTCGGCATGATCTTCATGCCGCGCGTCGATCTGGGCGCGCAGGAAGCGTGCCGGACGATCGTCGAAAGCGCGATCATCGAGGCGGGCTACACCATCTATGGCTGGCGGCAGGTGCCGGTCGATGTGTCGGTGATCGGCATGAAGGCGCAGGCCACCCGGCCGGAGATCGAGCAGATCATGATCGCCGGCCCGCTTCCGGGCGTGCAATCGGAAGCCGAGTTCGAGAAGAATCTCTACCTCGTCCGCCGCCGCATCGAAAAGCGGGTGATCGCCGCACAGATCAGCGGCTTCTACGTCTGCTCGCTCAGCTGCCGCTCGATCATCTACAAGGGGCTGTTCCTCGCGGAGTCGCTGAGCGAATTCTATCCCGATCTGCGCGACGACCGGTTCGTCAGCCGGATCGCGATCTTTCATCAGCGCTATTCGACCAACACCTTCCCGCAATGGTGGCTGGCGCAGCCGTTCCGCTGCCTCGCCCACAATGGCGAGATCAACACGATCCGCGGCAACAAGAACTGGATGCTGAGCCACGAGATCAAGATGGCCGCGACCGCGTTCGGCGAGCATTCGGAGGATATCAAGCCGGTGATCCCGGCCGGCGCGTCGGACACCGCCGCGCTCGACGCGGTGTTCGAGGCGATCTGCCGGTCGGGCCGCGACGCGCCGACCGCCAAGCTGATGCTGGTGCCGGAGGCGTGGCAGCTGGTGGACGAGATGCCGCAACAGCATCTCGACATGTACAAATATCTGGCGAGCGTGATGGAGCCGTGGGACGGCCCCGCCGCGCTGGCGATGACCGACGGCCGCTGGGCGGTCGCGGGGGTCGATCGCAACGCGCTGCGTCCGCTGCGCTATACCCGCACGTCCGACGGCCTGCTGGTCGTGGGGTCCGAAGCGGGGATGGTGCAGCTGCCCGAAGCGACGGTGGTCGCCAAGGGCCGGCTGGGACCGGGCCAGATGATCGCCGTCGATCTGGGCGAGGGCCGGTTCTACACCGACCGCGAGGTAAAGGACCGGATTGCCGGCGAATATGATTATGCCGCGATGATCGGCGAGTTCATCGGCATCGACGATCTGAATGCACCGGACGATGCCGCGTCCGGATATGATCGCGCCGAGCTCACCCGGCGCCAGGTCGCCGCCGGCCAGACGCTGGAGGATATGGAGCTGATCCTTTCGCCGATGGTCACCGACGCCAAGGAGGCGATCGGTTCGATGGGCGACGACACCCCGCTCGCCGTCATCAGCGACAAGCCGCGCCTGATCAGCCAGTTCTTTCGCCAGAATTTCAGCCAGGTGACGAACCCGCCGATCGACAGCCTGCGCGAGCGCCATGTGATGTCGCTCAAGACGCGGTTCGGCAATCTCGCCAATATCCTCGACACGGCGCAGACGGCCAATCGCGTGCTGGTGCTGGAAAGCCCGGTGCTCACCAATGCCGACTGGGCGCGTCTCAAGGGCCATTTCGCGGATGTCGCCGCCGAAATCGACTGCACGTTCGACGCGGCCGGCGGGCCGGAAACGCTGCGCGCCGCGATCGCGGACATCCGTCTTCAGGCGGAACAGGCGGTGCGTGCCGGCAAGACCGAAATCTTCCTGACCGACGAAGGCGTCGATGCCGATCGGATCGCGATTCCGGGGGTGCTGGCCGCCGCCGCCGTCCACACCCACCTCGTCCGCAAGGGGCTGCGCAGCTATGCCAGCGTCAATGTGCGGACCGCCGAATGCCTCGACACCCATTATTATGCGGTGCTGATCGGCGTCGGCGCGACCACGGTGAACGCCTATCTTGCCCAGGCATCGATCGCGGACCGGCATGCGCGCGGCCTGTTCGGAGACCTGTCGCTCGACCAGTGCCTCGCCAACCACCGCAAGGCGATTGACGAGGGGCTGCTCAAGATCATCTCGAAAATGGGGATCGCGGTGATCTCCAGCTATCGTGGCGGCTATAATTTCGAGGCGGTCGGCCTGTCCCGCGCGCTGGTCAACGATTTCTTTCCCGGCATGCCGGCCAAGATTTCGGGCGAGGGCTATGCCTCGCTGCATCTCAACGCGAAGCTGCGCCACGAGGCCGCCTTTGACACCGGCGTCGCGACGCTGCCGATCGGCGGCTTCTATCGCCAGCGGCATGGCGGTGAGACGCATGCCTATTCGGCACAGCTGATGCACACGCTGCAAACCGCGGTCGCGACCGACAGTTATTCGACCTATCTGCAATTCTCACGCGGGGTTCGCGACCTGCCGCCCGTCTATCTGCGCGACCTGCTCGAATTCAACTTCCCGGGCGAGGGTGTCGCCATCGACCAGGTCGAGGCGATCACCGAAATCCGCAAGCGCTTCGTCACGCCCGGCATGTCGCTGGGCGCGCTCAGCCCCGAGGCGCACGAGACGCTCGCCATCGCGATGAACCGGATCGGCGCCAAGGCGGTGTCGGGCGAGGGCGGCGAGGATTCGATCCGCTACACGCCCTATGACAATGGCGACAACGCCAATTCGACGATCAAGCAGATCGCGAGCGGCCGGTTCGGCGTGACCGCCGAATATCTGGGCGCGTGCGAAGAGGTCGAGATCAAGGTGGCGCAGGGCGCCAAGCCCGGCGAGGGCGGCCAGCTGCCCGGTTTCAAGGTCACCGAATTCATCGCCCGGCTGCGCCACTCGACCCCCGGCGTCACCCTTATCTCGCCGCCGCCGCATCACGACATCTATTCGATCGAGGATCTTGCCCAGCTGATCTACGACCTCAAGCAGATCAACCCGCGCGCGCGGGTCTGCGTGAAGCTGGTCAGTTCGGCGGGCATCGGCACCGTCGCGGCGGGCGTCGCGAAGGCGCATGCCGACGTCATCCTGGTCGCCGGCCATGTCGGCGGCACCGGCGCCTCCCCCCAGACCAGCGTCAAATATGCCGGAACCCCGTGGGAAATGGGATTGTCGGAGGTGAATCAGACGCTCACCCTCAACGGCCTGCGCGGCCGGGTGAAGCTGCGCACCGATGGCGGGCTGAAGACCGGGCGCGACATCGTGATCGCCGCGATCCTGGGCGCGGAGGAGTTCGGCATTGGCACGCTGAGCCTCGTCGCGATGGGCTGCATCATGGTGCGCCAGTGCCATTCGAACACCTGCCCGGTCGGCGTCTGCACCCAGGACGAGCGGCTGCGCGCCAAGTTCACCGGATCGCCCGAAAAGGTCATCAACCTGATGACCTTCATCGCGGAAGAGGTGCGCGAGATCCTCGCCCGCCTCGGCTGCAAGAGCCTGGACGAGGTGATCGGCCGCACCGAGCTGTTGCGCCAGGTCAGCCGCGGCGCCGAGCATCTCGACGATCTGGATC
Organism: Sphingomonas sp.; assembly: GCF_019635455.1. Classification (GTDB taxonomy): domain Bacteria; phylum Pseudomonadota; class Alphaproteobacteria; order Sphingomonadales; family Sphingomonadaceae; genus Sphingomonas. Next base: position 8,322 of record NZ_JAHBZJ010000008.1, read on the forward strand.
TCAACCCGATCCTCGCCAAGGTGGATGCGGATGAAAGCGAGCGGCGCTTTAGCCTCGGCACGTTCCGCAACGCGGTTCCCGACAGCCTCGACGCGCAGATCATCGCCGACGCGAAGGCGGTGTTCGAGCGCGGCGAGAAGATGCAGCTCGCCTATAATGTCCGCAACACTCACCGCGCGGTCGGCACCCGCCTGTCGAGCGAGATCACCCGCACCTTCGGCATGAGCAAGCTCAATGACGGCCATGTCCAGATTCGCCTGCGCGGATCGGCGGGCCAGTCGCTCGGCGCGTTCCTGTGCAAGGGCGTGCGGCTGGAAGTGTTCGGCGACGCCAATGACTATGTCGGCAAGGGGCTGTCGGGCGGCACGATCGTCGTCCGCCCGCTGGTCAGCTCACCGCTCGCCAGCCAGGACAACACGATCGTCGGCAACACCGTGCTCTACGGCGCGACATCGGGCCGGCTGTTCGCGGCGGGCCAGGCGGGCGAGCGCTTCGCCGTCCGCAATTCGGGCGCGCAGGTGGTGGTCGAGGGGTGCGGAGCCAATGGCTGCGAATATATGACCGGCGGCGTCGCCGTCGTGCTGGGCCAGGTCGGCGCGAATTTCGGCGCGGGCATGACCGGCGGCATGGCGTTCATCTATGACGAGGCCGGCAGCTTCGAGCGCCGCGCCAATGGCGACAGCATCGTCTGGCAGCGGCTGTCCTCCATGCATTGGGAGGCGGTGCTCAAGAACCTGGTCGAGGACCACCACGCCGCCACCGACAGCAGATGGTCGGGCGAACTGCTGGAGGACTGGGCGCGCGCGCGTGGCCATTTCTGGCAGGTGGTGCCGAAGGAGATGCTGACGCGGCTCGCACATCCGCTGGATGACAGCGTGGAGATGGTCGCGGCGGAGTAACACGCGGTCCCGTCACCCCGGCCCCGTGCCGGGGTCCATCGCGCGGCCAGCCACGCCGCGAGCCAATAGACCGAAGCGCAAGCCGCCAGGCGGACTCCGGAACAGGTCCGGGGTGACGAAGGTACGCCATAATCCACAACAACCCCCTGCCCCCGCTTGCCGCGCGTGCCTGCGCGCGCGTAAAGCCTCTCCCCATGTGGCAGCTTTACCAATTCCCGCTGTGTCCCTTCTCGCGGAAAGTCCGCCTCGTTCTTGGGGAAAAGGGCGTCGGGTACGAACCGGTTCGCGAATCGCCGTGGCAGCGGCGCGACGAATTTCTCGACATGAATCCCGCCGGCCAGGTGCCGGTGATGGCCGATGATCGCGGGGTGGTGCTGATCGATTCGGTGGCGATCTGCGAGTTTTTCGAGGAGACGGTGAGCAAGGCGGCCCTGCTCAACGGCACCGCCGCCGACCGCGCGGAAATCCGCCGCCTCGTCAGCTGGTTCGACAACCAGTTCTTTCGCGACATTACCGGGCCGTTGCTGAACGAGCGGATGATCAAGCGGATCGTCCAGCGCGCGACGCCGGATTCGGGTGCGCTGCGCGAGGCGATGAAGGCCGCGGTCGCGCACCTCGACTATATCGATTACCTGCTCGACCACCGCACCTGGATCGGCGGCGCGACGATGAGCCTTGCCGATCTGTCGGCGGCGGCACAGATCAGCGTGGCCGATTATCTGGGCGGGATCGACTGGAAGAGCCACGAACAGGCCAAGCGCTGGTATATCGGCATGAAGAGCCGCCCGAGCTTCCGCCCGCTGCTGGCCGAGCGGATGGAGGGGATCAACCCGCCCGCGGATTACGAGAAGCTCGACCTGTGACCGGATCGAGCGCGGTCGTCATCGGCGCGACCGGCGGTATCGGCGCGGCGTTCGCGGACCTGCTCGACGAGGAAGAGGGGCATCGCAAGGTGTGGCGGTTTGGCCGCTCGCTAACCGGGGAGGCGCATCTCGACCTTGCCGACGAAGCCAGCATCGCGGCGGCGGCAGCGCACGTCGCCTCCGGTCCGCCGCCGTCATTGATCCTGATCGCCACCGGCATTCTGGGGGAGGGGGCGCGCGGTCCCGAAAAGGCGCTGCGCGACCTCGACCCCGACTGGCTCGCGCGGATGTTCGCGATCAACACGATCGGTCCTGCGCTCGTCGCCAAGCACTTCCTGCCACTGCTGCCGCGCAACGGAACCCCGGTGTTCGCCGCGCTCTCCGCCCGTGTCGGCAGCATCTCCGACAATCACCTTGGCGGCTGGCACGGCTATCGCGCGTCCAAGGCCGCGCTCAACATGCTGATCCGCAATTTCGCGATCGACGCGTCGCGCCACAATGATCGCAGCATCGTGATCGGCCTCCACCCCGGCACCGTCGATACGAAGCTGTCCGAACCGTTTCGCGGAACGCTCGCCCCCGGCAAGCTGTTCGCGCCCGATCGCGCCGTGCTCCAGCTGCTCGACGTGATCGAGGGCCTCAAGCCGGCCGACTCGGGCAAATGCTTCGCCTGGGACGGGACCGAGATTCCCGCCTGATCCGCCAGCACGGACCGCCAGACCACGCATTGCTCAGCTTTGCCTCATGACGCGCACCCTCCGCATGGCGCACGACCGGGCATCCGCAATGGAAGGAGGGATGCCATGAATGTTTCCACGAACCGCTGGTTTCGGACGGGGGTCGTCGTCGCGATCGTCACGGCGGCGCTCACGGTCTGGACGACCATCGTTCGCGACGACGGCAACGGGGCGGGATTCTTCATGCTCATTCTGGCCGCCGCCACCGGGACCTTCGCGGCGCACGCACGCCCCGGCGGAACGGCACGCGCGATGATCGGGGTCGCGGCGATGCAGGTCGCCCTTACCGCGTTGATCGTCACCGCGCCGGTGACCGCGGCGACGCCGGACGCGACCGGCCGCTATCTGGTGACCGGCGTCGTATTGGCGGCGCTGTGGCTGGCGGCAGGCGCCTGTTTCGGGGTGGCCGCGCGTTCGATCGACGGGGATCGCTAGAACCCGTCGCCCGGCGCGCCATCAAATTGCGGGTCCCCACCCTCGGGGCGCCGTTCGTCGCGCCGCCCCGCCGGGCCGCGGTCGCGCACCGGCGGAGGCTCGTCCAATCCCTCATCGCCGGGCGGCGGCATCCGGTCACGCGGGCGGACTACGTCGATGCTGCCGTCCGGATTGACCCGCACGCCCATTCCCTGCCCGCCGAACCGCCCTTCGAACTCGATCGGCGCGTCGAGGGCGTTTTCATCGCCCCCCTCGTCGCCATCGATCACATCGCCGATATTGTCTGCGACCACCGGCTCGGCCTTGGGTCGCGCGGTCACGCCCAGGGCCTGGGTCATGAAATCGCGCCACACCCGCGCCGGCAGGCCGCCGCCCGCCAGGCCGGGATTGGGCGTATTGTCGTCATTGCCCATCCAGACGCCGGTCACGATACCATCGGCATAGCCCATGAACAGCGCATCGCGATTGTCCTGCGTCGTCCCGGTCTTGCCGAACGTATCGACCGAGAGGGCGGCGGCGTGACCGGTTCCCTCCGTCGCCGCCGCCGCGAGCAGCTCGCGCATCCCCGCCAGCTCGCGCTGGCCGAGGGGCCGGGTCATCCCCGAAAAGCGCGCGAGCCAGCCGCGATCCGCCTCCGCCCCCAGCCCGCGCGGCCGGACCGGCGCCTGGCCGCTGGCGATCGCGGCATAGGCGGCGGTCAGCTCGATCAGCGACACGCTCGACGTGCCGAGCGCGATCGACGCCTCGCTGGGGATCGGGCTGGTGATGCCCAGGTCACGCGCGGCCCGGATCACTGCGGCCGGCCCCACCTTCTGGATCAGGCGGGCGGCGGCCACATTGCTAGATTTGGCGAAGGCATGGCGCAGCGTGATCTCGCCCTCATAGCGGCCGCCACTGTTCTTGGGCGACCAGTTGCCGATCGTCACCGGCTCGTCCAGCACGGTCGAATCGGGAGTCATGCCGGATCGCAGGGCAGCGAGATAGACGAACAGCTTGAACGTCGATCCCGGCTGGCGCTGCGCCTGGGTCGCGCGGTTGAACGGCGATTCGGCATAGCTCTTGCCGCCGACCATCGCGATCACCCGCCCGTCGGGCCGCATCGCGACGATCGCGATCTGTGATTTGCGAAGGCCCGCATTGCGCACCGCGCGTTCGGCCGCCCTCTGCGCCTTCATCTCAAGCGTGGTGCGGATTTCGTCGTCGCCGTCACCCGATTCGTTGAGTTCGCGCGCATCGGGCAGCACCCAGTCGGCGAAATAGGTTCCGTTGGGCAGCTGCTTCGTCCGCGCCAGCCGCAGCCGCGCCGGGGCAACCGCCTTGCCCTCCGCCGCCGTCAGGAAGCCGGCATCGACCATCGTTCCGACCACCACGGCCTCGCGCGCCTGTGCGCCCTTCAGATTGCCCGACGGAGCCAGCCGCGACGGCGCCTTGACCAGTCCCGCGAGCATCGCCGCCTGTCCCACCGTCAACTCGGTCGCGGGACGGCTGAAATAATGTCGGGCGGCGGCGTCCAGGCCATAGACATTGTCGCCGAAATAGACGTTCGAGAGATAGCGCGAGAGAATCTCGTCCTTGGTCAGCCACGCCTCGAGCCAAAAGGCGATCAGCACCTCCTGAAACTTCCGCCCGAACGTGCGCCGTGAATTGAGGAACGCGTTCTTCGCCAGCTGCTGGGTGATCGTGCTGCCACCCTGCGCGCCGTTCGACGTGAAGACGTTGTTGACGAAGGCGCGCAGGATCCCGCGCGGATCGACGCCCCAGTGCGACCGGAAGCGGCGATCCTCGACCGCGATGAACGCCTGGGTCACATGGTCGGGCAGTTTCGTCGCGTCCACCGGGGCGCCGACGATCGCCCCCGACCGCGCGATCGGCGTCCCTTCTGCGGACAGCAGCGTGATCGATGGCGGAACCGGCGGCTCGAGCGATTTGCTGAGCGGCGCGGTGAACACGAGCCAGGCGACCGCGGCAAAGAACAACAGCAACGCGGCGGCGATGCCGCGCCACAGCCACTTCCAGTTCCGGCGGCGATACGCGACCGGCAGGTTCGTCGTATAGTCGTCGGGCGGCTCCCCGCCGCCCATGCCGCCAGGCGCGCCACCGCCAAGCGGTCGGGACGCGGACGCCGCTCGCGGGTCGCCAATCTCTGGATACAGGGTGTCGTAGCGCATCGAACCGGCGACCGTATTACCCTGATATTACAGCCGGCTCAAGCACGCATCGCGCGTCAATCCACCCGGACAAAGGCGAGATGGTGGAAATCATAGCTGAAATCGGCAAGCGGCGAGAGCGCCTTCATCCTGACTGCCGTCGCCCTTCCGTCCGCGACCGTGAAGGTCACCACCGCATCCTCGCCCAGTCCCGGGGCGATGCGCGTGCGGAACGCGTCCGTCCCCCAGGGCTCAAGCACGCTGGCGAATTGCGGCGTCGGCACGAAATCGATGAACAGCGCGGCCTTCCTGCCGCGGCCGCGAACGCTCACCACGATGTCGCCATACCATGGGTCGCGATACCGTCCGGCATAGCCGGCCAGCGGCACGCTCGGCCCGCCATCCGGCCGCTTCTCGCCCCCTTCCCCCATCGCCGCGACGGCATTTTCCCGCGCGAGCTTGTTGCGCGCGACATAGCTGCCGACCCAATCATAGGCGGGTGACACATCGAGCAGGCGATCGAGGATCGCGTTGCGGATTCCGCCCGATACGCTGTCCTCGGTATTGCTCAGCACGACGACGCCGATCCCGGCGGACGGGATCATCGCGGTCTGCGTGACCTGTCCCGACAGGCCGCCGGAATGGCTGATCAGCCGCCGCCCGCGATAATCCTGGACGAACCAGCCGAGCGCATAGCCCGACATGACCGGCCGCGCGGGATTGAGATCGGTCGCGCCGTCGCTCGACGACACGACCACCTGGGGCGACCACATTTCCGCCGCGCTCGCGCGGGTCCACAGCCGCTTTCCGCCGGGCAGTTCGCCCCCGGCAAGCTGGGCGGTGAGCCATTTGGCGACATCGGTGACGCTGGCATTGATCCCGGCGCCGGGATCGATCACCGCGCTTTCGTCGGGCCGGATCACCTGCATCGGGCCGACCCCGCGCACCGGCGGCCCCAATCGCGCGTGGCGCGCCGCAACATTGTCGGTGCGCAGCAGATCGAGCGACACCACCGCGTCGTCCATTCCGATCGGTTCGACCAGCCGCGTCCGCACGAAATCGCGCCAGCTCATCCCCGAAACGCGCGCGATCAGCACGCCCGCGACGACATAGAGGATGTTGTCGTAATCATAGCCGCCGCGAAACGGCCGCACCGGCTGAAGGAATTGCAGCGCGCGCAGCGCGTCCTGGGCGCTGCGGTTCGATTTGGGGAAATAGAGCAGGTCCCCGGCGCCGAGCGGCAGGCCCGAGCGGTGGACCAGCAGGTCACGCACGGTGAACAGCTGCGTCACCGCAGGATCGGCCATCTTGAATTCGGGGATATGGGTGGTGAGCCGGTCATCCCAGCCCAGCTTCTTCTCCTCGACCAGCATCGCGATCGCGGCGGCGGTAAACGCCTTGGTGTTGGAGGCGATGCCGAACCTGGTGTGGACATCGACCGGTGCCGCCTGGCCCATCGTCCGCACGCCATAGCCCCGCAGCCACGGCGCCTGCCCCGCGCGCACGATGCCGACCGCGATGCCCGGCGTTTCGAACGCGCGCATGAAATTGCGGACGATCGCGTCGATCGCACCGTCCAGATCGCCGCCGGTCGCCGCATCCTGTGCGAAGGCGGGCAGCGCCAGGCCAACCGCCCCGCCGGCACCCAGCGCCAGCACGCCGCGCCGGTCGATCGTGAATCCGCTCATCTGCTACTCCCGCGCAAGCCCGTTCCGAAACCGTTTCCAGGTCCCCGATGCCGCGAAAGCGGTCGTTCGAACGGTTTGTGCGACGCTAGCCACAGGCGGCCTGTGCAAACAAGCCCGGCTGGCGGGCCGCCCTCTTACGCTTCCAGTTCGACGTCCCAATAGAGCCAGTCGTGCCACGTCTCATGCAGGTGGTTCGGCGGGAACCGCCGGCCATGCTCCTGCAACTGCCAGCTGGTCGGCCGGATCGGTGGCATGAACAGCGGCATCGCCGCCTGTTTCGGCGTCCGCCCGCCCTTTTTGAGGTTGCACGGCGCGCAGGCGGTGGCGACATTTTCCCATGTCGTGCGCCCGCCCTGCGCGCGCGGCACCACATGGTCGAACGTCAGGTCGCGCCCGCTGCCGCAATATTGGCATTCGAACTTGTCGCGCAGAAACAGGTTGAACCGGGTGAAGGCCGGAAACTGGCTCGGCTTCACATATTGTTTGAGCGCGATGACGCTTGGCAGCTTGATCGCGGCGGTGGGGCTCCTCACCTCGCGTTCGTAATGGCTGACGATATCGACCCGGTCGAGGAACACCGCCTTGATCGCGGTCTGCCACGGCCACACGCTGAGCGGATAATAGGAAAGCGGCGTATAATCCGCGTTGAGGACGAGGGCAGGACACCCCTCGGGATGGCGGATCAGATCGGGATGGTACATGTTCCCCCCAGTGATGCCCGACGTCTTGCACCGCTCCTCGCCACGAAGCGTTACGTCGTCATGACACCATACCCGCCGACTCGCGGTCAAGGGTTCATGGCATGATCGTCACGCGTTTCGCGCCCAGCCCCACCGGCCGGTTGCATCTTGGCCACGCCTTTTCCGCGTTGAAGGCGCATGACTTTGCCCGCGGCGCCGGCGGCCGCTTCCTGCTGCGGATCGAGGATATCGACGGCACGCGCAGCCGCCGCGATCATATCGACACGATCCTGCGCGATCTCGACTGGCTGGGCATCGGCTGGGACGGGGCGGTGAGCTTCCAGTCGCGCCGCCTCGCTTATTACCACGCCGCGCTTCAGGAACTGCGCGCGCGCGGCCTGATCTATCCGTGTTTCTGTACGCGTGCCGACATCGCCGCCAGCACCAGCGCGCCGCACGGACCGGAGGGGCCGCTATATCCGGGGACATGCCGGGGCCTGGCGCGGCCCGATCTGTCACGCCCCCATTGCTGGCGACTGGACATGGCGACGGCGGCACGCGGCGGGCTCACCTTCACCGACACGCGCCACGGCGTGACGGCCGCCGATCCCGCGCAGCACGGCGATGTCGTCCTTGCGCGCAAGGATGCCCCGGCCTCCTACCACCTCGCCGTCACGCTCGACGATGCGGCGCAGGGGGTTACCGATGTCGTGCGCGGCGCCGACCTGCTCCCCGCGACGCATGTCCACCGCCTGCTCCAGGCGCTGCTCGGCCTTCCCACCCCGCGCTATCACCACCATGAACTGCTGACCGGGCCGGACGGCGAACGGCTCGCCAAACGGCACGGCGCGCCCACCCTTGCCGCCCTGCGCGAAGCCGGCGCGGACGGCCATGCGCTTGCCGACGCGCTCCGCCGTGGCGAACTCCCGGTTGGATTCGCGGCCGCAAGGGACTAGGTCTGGGGTTCAGCAGTGCCGAGCGGCAACCTAAAGGCAACACCTCATGAAGCTCTTCCTCGTCCTCCTGCTCATCGCCGCGATGATCGCGACCGTCGTGGCGCTGATCCGTGGCATCGTCGCGTTCCTGCAATCGAGTGCGGAGGATGTGAAATCCGGCAACGGGCCGAGCGCGTCGTCGCTCAAGTCGAACAAGATGATGCAGCAGCGCATCCTGTTTCAGGGCATCGCGATCGCGATCGTCGCGCTCCTGCTGCTGATGGCGAGCCAGGGCTAGAGAAGCCCCTCAGTCCCGAACCTTGTTCGGTACGCCGCCGGGCGGCCGACGAACCATTTCGAGGCCCGACCCGCGTCGCCGTGGTGTCGTGACCCCGGAACAAGCCGCGAGTGACGACAGGAAATGGTCAAACTCACCAAGATCTACACCCGCACCGGCGATGACGGCACCACCGGCCTGGTCGATGGATCGCGCATCGCCAAATCGGACGCGCGCATGGCCGCGATCGGCGATGTCGATGAGGCGAACAGCGCGATCGGCGTCGCGATCGCCGCGCTTTCCGGTGCCGCGCCCGCCGACCTGCTCGAAGCCATCCAGAACGACCTGTTCGACCTTGGCGCGGACCTTGCCACTCCGGGCGACGATTTCACCCCGTCGGAAATGACGTTGCGCATCGTCGCCGCGCAGGTGACGCGGATCGAGGCCGCGATCGATGCGGCCAACGCGCGCCTGACCCCGCTGACCAGCTTCATCCTGCCGGGCGGCAACCCGGCCGCCGCGGCGATCCACCTCGCCCGCGCGATCGTGCGGCGGGCAGAGCGCAGCGCGGTTGCCGCCGCACACGCCACGCCGGTCAACCCGTATGCGATCGCCTATCTTAACCGCCTGTCGGACCTGCTTTTTGTGCTTGCCCGCGAAATGAACCTTTCGGGCGGCGGGGACGTTTTGTGGAGACCCGGGGCCAATCGCTAGCGTCGCACATTGACCTTCGTCGCATCCCGGTCTAGGAGAACGAAATGCGAACGAAGGCGTCGCCCGCCGCGTGTAGCTCAACGCTGGAGGCCCGGTTCCGAAAGGTCCGCGCGCTGTCCGCCGATCTGGCTTCCCCGCTCTCCGACGCCGACGCGACCGTCCAGTCGATGGACGATGCGTCGCCCGCCAAATGGCACCTCGCCCATACGAGCTGGTTTTTCGAAACCTTCGTCCTGCGCGATCACGTGCCGGGCCATACGCTGCACGACGCGCGCTTCCCCTTTCTGTTCAACAGCTATTACGAGGCGGAGGGAAAGCGTCATGCCCGGCCGCGCCGTGGCATGATCACGCGGCCGACCCTTGCCGAGGTGATGGACTATCGCCGCGCGGTCGAGGAGGCGCTGATCGCCGCGCTCCCCCACCTCTCCCCCGCCGCGCTCGACCTGATCCGGCTCGGCTGCCATCATGAAGAGCAGCATCAGGAACTGCTGCTCACCGACATTCTCCACCTCTTTTCGTGCAACCCGGTCCAGCCCGCACTGTGGACGGGCGAGCGCAAGGTCCCGGTCGCGATGCCGGGCGCGATGGAATTCGCGCCGGGCGCCGCGGGACAGGTCGAAATCGGTTTCGCCGCGCGATCGAACGGGGGCGACGCCGATCCCGATTTCGCCTTCGACTGTGAAGGGCCGCGCCACCCCACGCTGCTCTCACCCCATGCGATCGCGACGCGCACCGTGACCAATGGCGAGTGGTTCGATTTCATCGACAGCGGCGGCTATCGCGATCCGCGCCACTGGCTGTCCGACGGCTGGGCCTGGGTCCAGGCGGAGGGGATCGACGCGCCCCTCTATTGGGAACGCGGCGACGGCGGCTGGACCCGCTTCGGCCTGGACGGTCGCCGCGCGATCGACCCTGCCGCCCCGGTCACGCATGTGAGTTTGTACGAGGCCGACGCCTATGCCAGCTGGGCCGGCGCGCGCCTGCCGACCGAGGCCGAATGGGAAACAGCGGCCGCCACCCATGATCCACTGTCGGGCAATCAACTCGATGCGGCGGGACCGGTCGAACCGCGCCCGTCGCCCGGCGGCCCCGGCTTTTTCGGGGATGTGTGGGAATGGACCGGCAGTGCGTATCGCCCATATCCCGGCTTCCGCGCCGCCGAAGGGGCGGTCGGCGAATATAACGGCAAGTTCATGAGCGGACAGTTCGTGCTGCGGGGCGGAAGCTGCGCGACGCCGCGCGGCCATGTCCGCGCCAGCTACCGCAATTTCTTTTACCCCCATCAGCGCTGGCAGTTCACCGGCGTGCGCCTCGCAAAGGACCTCTGACCGATGCTCAAGCAGGAAATCGAAGACGGTCAGGCAAGCCTTGCCGACCCCGCCTTTCGCGCCGACGTGCTGACCGGTCTTGCCGCGCGACCCCGCGCGATTCCCGCACGCTGGTTCTATGACCGGCGCGGATCGGAATTGTTCGAGGAGATCACGCAACTCCCCGAATACTACCCAACCCGCATCGAAACGGCGCTCCTGCGCGACGCCTGCCCCCAGGTGGCCGACGCGTTCGGCACCGGCGGCGCGGTGATCGAATTCGGCTCGGGTTCGTCGGTCAAGACGCCGATATTGCTGCGACGCGTTCGCCCTTCCGCCTATGTCCCGATCGATATCTCGGGCGCGTTCCTGCGCGAGTCCGCCCGCACGATCGCCGCCGATTTCCCCGACATCGCGGTTCATCCGGTGGAGGGCGATTTCCTGAAGCCGCTTCGCATGCCGGCGGGGATCGGCGGGCTGCCACGGCTGGGCTTTTTTCCCGGCTCGACGATCGGCAACATGTCGGCACCCGCCGCCGTCGATCTGTTGCGGGCGATGCGCCAGTCGCTGGGGGAGGGCGCGTCGCTGCTGATCGGCATCGACCGGATCAAGTCGCCCGACATTCTCGTTCGCGCCTATGACGACGCGCAGGGGGTGACCGCTGCGTTCAACCTGAACCTGCTCGATCGAATCAACCGGGAATTGTCCGCCGATATCCCGGTCGATGCGTTTCGGCATGTGGCGCGATGGAATGACGGGAAGGCGCGCATCGAGATGCATCTGGAGGCGACGCGCCCAACCGCGTTCGAGGTGGAGGGACGCAGCTTCGCGATCGGCGCGGGCGAAACCATCCATACCGAAAACAGCCACAAATACGGCCCGCGCGACGCACGGCTGCTGCTTTCGGCGGGCGGCTGGACCGTCACGCGGGAATGGACCGACCCGGACGACCTGTTCGCGCTGTATCTGGCAGATGCGCGGGCCTTGCCGCCGGCCCCCTAGACAAGGTGGCGCGCGCTATTCGCGCACCGGCTGCGCTTTCCAGACGATGAGCCAGTTCACCGATCCGCGACATTCGCTCATCACCCGCGCCTCTACCAGGCGAAAGCGGCTTCCGTCCCAGACATAGCTTTGCGACGTGCCGCAATCGCCAAGGCCGCGCCCCTTCGCATAGCTGGTCAGCCGTCCGGTTTTCGCGTCGAAATCGGCGTTGACCGGCATGTCGTCGCCCTCTTCACCAAAGCCGGGCGGACTGTCGAACGCGGCGGCGGCCGCCTGTCCAGCGCGCACGATAAAGGCTTCCGACAACAGATTATAGGCCCCGGCGCCGCACGGGACGAGCGCGAGCACCGCGCCGCCGCCGACGGCATGGGATTGGATCGCCGGCCGCTGCCCGTCGGGATAATTTTCGCCGCAGGCCGATCGCTTCCACAACACCGCCGTAATGGCGGGAGGCAGGCCGGCATTGCCGGCGGGTGCGATCGCCGGAACGCGCGGCCATGGCTGGCGCGACGGGACGTCCGTCGCCGGCCCGTCGCCCCGGGCCACGATGGCGGTCACGGTCCCCGCCCTGCCCTGCTGCGCATCGATGTACCGCAACGCCGCCGCGCTGCCGGCCAGCGACACCCGGCCGGCGGGGGTGGCGGTCGAGCGGGAAATGATCGCCGCCCTGCCATCGACAAGGGCCGCAGCGATCGCGGCGGCATCGTCGCCGTCGAACCGATCGCCCTTCCAGAATTTCGCAGCGGCGGCCCCGCGTGCGCCCTCGATCCGCACGCCGGTGCCGGCGGTCGCGTCTTGGCCGATCAGCCGGACGGTCCAGCCGCCCGCCGGCCCGGCGTCGCGCGTCGCCGACAGCTGCCAGCCATCGGTGTCCTCTGCCCGTTCGGGCTGAAGCGAGGTCATTTCGCAGCGCCTTACATTGTCGCAGGCGACCGCCCAGTCGCCAAAGACGCGGACCTCGCCCACCGCGGGCGCGGCGGCCTGGGCAAGGAGGAGGAAGATCATCGTCATCGTGCGGTCCTGTGATGGGGCGCTGTGGCGGCGAAGCGGTTTACACGATGAACGGGATCACCAGCAGGAACGCGCCGATCGCGTACATCATCCACTCGCCCATCATATAGCCGGCCGACGCCTGGGACTTGTTGAGCACCAGCGCCGATTGCGCGGGGTCGGCGGCATCATAATGAACCGGCACGCGCGCGCCGACCGGATGCGCGTCCAGCCACTTCTTGCCCGCCTCTTCCCAGATGGCGAATTCGGGATAGCGGGTCGGGTTGGTGCCGGTATGGGCGGTGCCGTTCACCTGATAGGCGTAGCGGACGCGCGGTTGCACCTTGGTCCCCCAGGATTCGCTGTTGTCCTCGGCTTCCAGGTGAGACTCCTCGATCACGCCCTCGACCGTCTGCCAGTTGCCGCTCCCGCTTGCCGCGGCCCTTTCCCGTTTGATCCGGGACCGCGTCCAAAAGCCGAGCGCGAACGCGCCAAACGCCGCCAGCCAGCACCACAGCAACACCTGCATGTCCATGATTTATCCTCCCTTTTCAGCGAGGCTGCGCCCGGCCCCGGGGATCGTCAAGAGACAAATCGCTGGCGAGCCTGCCCCTCCCCCGCTAGGGCCGGCGCACGCGGAAAAAGGAGGCGGAGATGAAGACGGTTGGCGTGATCGGGGCGGGACAGATGGGCGCGGGAATCGCCCAGGTTTCGGCGCAGGCGGGCTATCGCGTACTGCTGTCCGACGTCGATCAGGCGCGCGCCGAAAAGGGCAAGGCCGGCATCGCCAAACAGCTTGCCCGCGCAGTCGAGAAGGAGAAGATTTCGACCGAGGCGATGGACGCGGCACTCGCCAATATCGAGTGTGTCGCCGGCACCGACGCCTTCGCCCCCTGCGATCTGGTCATCGAAGCCGCGACCGAGCGGGAGGAGATCAAGCGGACGATCTTCGCCAATGTCGCGAAGGTGCTGTCGGACAGTGCGATCCTGGCCAGCAACACCTCATCGATCCCGATCACGCGGCTGGCACAGGCATCGCACGATCCGGCGCGGTTCATGGGCGTCCACTTCTTCAACCCGGTTCCGGTCATGGGCCTGATCGAACTGATCCGCGGCCTTGCCACCAGCGACGCGACGGTCGCGGCGGTCGAGGCCTATGGCAGGACGCTGAACAAGCGGATCGTCCACGCCAACGACGCGCCGGGGTTCATCGTCAACCGCGTGCTGATGCCGTTCCTCAACGAGGCCTGCTTCGCGCTCGGCGAAGGGGTCGCGACGATCCCGGACATCGACGCCGCGATCCAGCTGGGCCTCAACCATCCGATGGGACCGTTCACGCTTGCCGACTTTATCGGCCTCGACACCTGTCTGGAGATCACCCGGGTGCTGTTCGAAGGGACCGGCGACCCCAAATTCCGCCCCGCGCCGTTGCTGGTCAAATATGTCGAGGCCGGCTGGTACGGGCGCAAGACCGGGCGCGGCTTTTACGATTATTCGGGCGCGGAACCGGTGCCGACGCGCTGAAGCCAATGGGGTTCGACCGCGGCGAGCAGATCGTCGAAGCTGCGGTCCAGCCCCTGCATGTTCAGCGCGATATCGCCAAATCCCATCCGGCGGTTGGCCCAGGCGAGCCTGCCGAGCAGCGACCGGCAGGGATAGCGGTCGGGCTGGTCGAGCCAGAGGCAGAGGAACAGCTGGCGCCCCATCACCTGGGGTTCGATCCGGGTGATTGCGGCCCAGGGAATCACCTCGTCCGACCAGCGCGACCAGCGAATGCCGCGCGCATCGACCTCGACCACCGGGCCGGTGCGCAGCATCTGTCGCACGATCACCGCGAGCCCGGCGCCGGCGCAGAGCAGGATCAGCCATCCCATGGCGTGCAGCCAGGTCGCCGGATCGGCCACCCCGCCCTGCGATCCCTCAACCCGGTCGAGCGCCAGCCAGCCGCCCAGCGCCGCGACGCCTGCGACGACCGCCAGCAAAACGCCCATGTCCGCGCGCGAAACCCGCGCGACGAAGCGGTCGGTCAAGGCAGCAACAATCCCGCCAGCGCCGCGCTCATCAGATTGGCGAGGCTGCCGGCAAGCAGCGCCTTGATCCCCAGTTTAGCGATCATCGGCCGCTGATTGGGGGCAAGGCTGCCGGTCGCGGCCATCTGGATCGCGATCGAACTGAAATTGGCGAAGCCGCACAGCGCGAAGGTGACGATCGCGGTGGTGCGCGGGGCAAGGTCCTTCATCGCGCCAAGATCGATAAAGGCGACGAATTCGTTGAGCACCACCTTCGTCCCGAACAGGCTGCCGGCCCGCAGCGCCTCGTCCCAGGGAATGCCGAGAAGGTACATCACCGGCGCGAAGACGGTGCCGATGATCCCCTGAAAGGTGAGGTCGGGATAGCCGAACAGGCCGCCGACCACGCCCAGCAGGCCGTTGGCGAGCGCGACCAGCGCGACGAAGGCGAGCACCATCGCGCCGACCGCGACAGCGATCTTCACGCCGGTCTGCGCGCCCATCGCCGCGGCCATGATGATGTTGGCCGCGCGCTCCTCGTCAATCTCATGCTCGACGGCGCGGATCGCGCTATCCTCCTCGGCGACCGCATCCCCTTCCAGCGGAAGCTCGTCCTGCTTGGGGGCGGGATCGTCGGGCATGATGATCTTTGCCATCAGCAGGCCGCCGGGCGCGGCCATGAAGCTGGCGGCGAGCAGATACTGGATGTTGATCCCCATCGACGCATAGGCGGCCAGGATGGTGCCGGCGACTCCCGCCATGCCGACGCTCATGATCGCGAACAGCTGCGACGGCGCGAGCCCGGCGAGATAGGGGCGGATGACGAGCGGCGATTCGCTCTGCCCGACGAAGATGTTCGCCGCCGAACACAGCGATTCGACCTTGCTGACCCCGATCACCTTTTCGATCGCGCCGCCGATCCAGCGCACGACGAACTGCATGACGCGGATATGATAGAGGATCGAGACGAGCGCCGCGAAGAAGATGATGACCGGCAGCGCCGCGATCGCGAAGGACTGGCCGCCGACTTCCGGCTTGGCGAGCGGACCGAAGATGAAGTTGGTGCCGGCCTGCGCATAGCCGAGCAGCGCCGACACGCCCGTCGCCATCCCCTCGATCGCATGGCGACCGGCAGGGACGTAGAGGACCAGCGTGGCGATCCCCGCCTGAAGCGCGAAGGCGGCGGCGACGACACGCAGCCGGATCGCGCGCTTGTTGGACGACAGCAGGAACGCGATCGCCAGAATGGCGACGATGCCGAAGATGCCGATCGGAAAATTGCTCAAGTGAAAACGCCCCCCAATTCCCGCGAACGACGCGGCCGAATCCACCGGACAATAATGCCGTGTGCGCCGACCGCCAGCGAAGATTGAACGGCGGGAGCAGCAGGGCGACCATGGCGGCAGGCCAGGCAAACAGGGTTCACGCTTGCGCGCGGCGCGCCGCCACCCCTCGCGCCATCTTTCGCCCGGGAAAAAAGCGCGCTAGCAGATGACATGACTTCTTCGGCTCCGCTGTCGCGCTCGCTCTTCTTCCTCTCGATCTTTTACGGCGGCATGGTCTGCATCGCCGGCGTGCTGGGCAACAAGCAGGTGGCGCTGGGGCCACTGGCGGTAGAGGCGGGCATCTTCGCCTTTCTGCTGCTGGTCGCGGTGTCGAGCGCGGTGGCCGAACTGCACGGACGCGCGGCCGCCAACCGGCTGGTTCAGATCGGCTTCGTCCCGCTGATCGTGTCGATCCTGCTGTCGCTGATCGTCCTGGCGCTTCCCGCCTCGCCCGAAATGGCGCCGGAGCGGATCGACGCCTTCACGCTGATGATGAGCGGCACCCCGCGCATCTGGGCGGGCGGCATCATCGCCTATGGCGTCTCGCAAACGCTGAACGTCACGATTTTTTCCTGGCTGAAGCGCGAGGAGGGCAAGCTGTTGTGGCTGCGCGCCGCGATCGCCGGGGTGCTGAGCCAGATCGTCGATACGCTGATCTTTATCAGCGTCGCCTTCTATGGCGTCTTCCCCATCACCGAATTGCTGATCGGCCAGATGCTGGCAAAGGTGGTGTTGTCGGCGGTGCTGGTGCCGGTGCTGATCTACGCGTTCGTCGCGCTGGGCCGCTGGCTGGATCGGAGCACGACGACGTCCTAGGACGCGCGAGCCTGCGCGCGCAGGGTGAGGCAATAGCCGATGGTGATCGCCATCCCGATCGCGACCGCGCTGCATGCGATCAAGGTCGTCCATTCGATTGGCGCGAAGGCATAGGCACCGGCATAGACCAGCCCGCTGAGCAACAGGGACCACCCGCCCACGCGCTGCACCTTGCGCGCGCCGGCACCCGGGACGAAGCGCTTCGGCATCATGTTTCCGAGCCATGCGATCAGCAGCCCGTTGGCGCCGATCACCATCCGCTTCACCGTCTCCCCATCCGCATAGCCAAGCTTGCGCGCGGCCAGTCCGGCGAGCGCCAGCACGAGAATGCCGCCGGCGATGGCCAGGCTCCCCACCACTTCCTTGTTCACGTTGTACCCTCCTCCTTGGCGGTCGGGGCTTTCGCGCCGACACCGAATGAATCGACAAAGCCGAGCAGCGCTTCCTCCAGCACCGAAAGCTTCAGGTGATAGATCACCGACTTCCCCGCCTTTTCCGCATGGACCAGGTCGGCCTCCTTCAGCACCGCGAAGTGCGCCGACATGGTCGGCTTCGACACGTCGAACCGGGCGCTCAACTCACCTGCACTCAGCGGCCCCTTGCGCAGCAATTGCAGCACGCGCCGCCGCGTCGGATCGGACAATGCCTTGAACACCTGGCTCATGATTTGTTAATTAGCTAATTATCGAATTGAGTCAAGCACCCTTGCGCCATGCGCCGCTTCCCCCGCCCCCCATCTCCCGCTAAGGGCGCGGCATGACCGATCATGCACCCGACCCCGCGATGCTGGCCAAGGCGGAAACACTGACCGACGCGCTGCCCTATATGCAGCGCTACAAGGGCAAGACGTTCGTCGTGAAATATGGCGGCCATGCGATGGGCGACCCTGAACTGGCGCGCGATTTCGCCGAGGATGTCGTGCTGTTGAAGGCGGTGGGCATCAATCCGGTGGTGGTCCATGGCGGCGGCCCGCAGATCGGTTCGATGCTGAAGCGGCTGGGCGTCGAATCGCAGTTCGTGGGCGGGCTGCGCGTGACCGACGCCGAAACCGCGCGGATCGCGGAAATGGTCCTGGCCGGATCGATCAACAAGGAAATCGTCAGCTGGATCAGCGCGGCCGGCGGCCGGGCGATCGGCATTTCGGGGAAGGATTCGGGGCTGGTCACCGCGCGCAAGATCGAACGCAGCGAAGCCGATCCGTTGCAGGGAATCGAACGGCATGTCGATCTGGGCTTTGTCGGCGAGCCGGTGGCGGTGGATGCCGGCGTGCTGCGGACCTTGTGCGACCAGGGCTTCATCCCGGTGGTCGCACCGATCGCGATGGGTGCGGATGGCCACACCTATAACATCAACGCCGATACGATGGCCGGGGCGATCGCCGGCGCGATGGGCGCCGCGCGCTTTTTCCTGCTGACCGACGTGCCGGGCGTGCTGGGCAAGGACAAGGATCTGCTCACCGACCTCGATCCCGGCCGGATCCTGGCGCTGAAGGCCGACGGGACGATCAGCGGCGGCATGATCCCCAAGGTCGAAACCTGTGTCGCGGCGGTCGATGCCGGGGTGGATGCGGCGGTCATCCTGGACGGGCGGATTCCGCATTCGATGCTGCTCGAAATCTTTACCACCCAGGGCGCGGGTACCTTGGTTCACCGCTGAGGCGTTCTATATTAGTAATACGGTTGCCGCGGCCCCCGGCTTGCGGGTAGAAGCGGCGAAAGCACCGGAGGACCCTGTTGGAAACCTTACTCGCGATCACCTTCGACATCGTCCAGATCCTGTTGAACGTGTTGTGGTGGATCATCGTCGTCCAGGCGATCCTGTCGATCCTGATCGCGTTCAACGTGATCAACACCTATAATGATTTCGTGAGCGCGCTGTGGCGTGGCCTCAACACGCTGACCGAGCCGATCTACCGCCCGATCCGCCGCGTCCTGCCCGATACCGGGCCGATGGATTTCGCGCCGTTCGTCGTGCTGATCCTGATCGCGATCATCAATTACGCGGTCATTCCCAATCTCGACGCCGCGCTCGCCAGCCCGCCGATGTGACCCCCTGGCGCGTCGAACCGGACGGCATCCGCATCGCGGTGCGGGTGACGCCGCGTGCGTCAAAGAATGTGGTGTTGCCCGGCACGGCCGAGCATTTCGCCGCACGGCTGACCGCGCCGCCGGTCGAGGGGGCGGCCAACGCCGCGCTGATCGCGCTGCTGGGCAAGACGTTCGGCGTGGCGAAGCGCGAGGTGACGCTGATCGCCGGGGACACGGCGCGGGTGAAACGGCTTTTCGTGCGCGGCGATCCGGAGGTGCTGGCGGGGATCGCGGCAAGACTTTATGGGGCGGGACATGACGGCTGAACTGATCGACGGAAAGGCATTCGCGGCGGGGCTGCGCGCGCGGGTCGGCGAACACGCGGCCGCGTTCGAGGCGGCGGCGGGGCGCAAGGCCGGGCTGGCGGTGGTGCTGGTGGGCGAGGATCCGGCATCGTCGGTTTACGTCCGCAGCAAGGGCAAGGCGACAGTCGCCGCCAACATGGCGAGTTTCGAACATCGCCTGCCGGCCGGGACCGACCAGGCCGAACTGATCGCGCTGGTCGATCGGCTGAACGCCGATCCGGCGGTGGACGGCATCCTGGTCCAGCTGCCGCTGCCCGGACAGATCGATGAACAGGCGGTACTGACACGGATCGACCCGGCCAAGGATGTCGATGGCTTTCACCCGGTCAATGCCGGGCGGCTGGCGACCGGGCTGGAGGGATTCGTTCCCTGTACCCCGCTGGGTTGCCTGATGCTGCTCGAAGATCAGCTTGGCGACCTGGCGGGCAAGGACGCGGTGGTGATCGGGCGATCGAATATCGTCGGCAAGCCGATGGCGGCGCTGCTGACCCGGGCGAGCTGCACCGTGACGCTGGCGCATTCGCGGACAAAGGACCTGCCCGGCCATGTCGCGCGCGCCGATATCGTCGTCGCGGCGGTGGGGCGCGCCGGCTTCGTCAAGGGCGAATGGCTGAAACCGGGGGCGACGGTGATCGATGTCGGCATCAATCGCGTCGATGGCGCGCTGACCGGCGATGTCGATTTCGACAGCGCGGCATCGGTGGCCGGCGCGATCACCCCGGTGCCGGGCGGGGTCGGACCGATGACGATCGCATGCCTGTTGCGCAACACGATCGTCGCCGCGTACCGTAATGCCGGGATTGACCTGGCGAAGGACGCGATCTGATGTTGAGCGTGCTTGTGCTGGCCCAGGCCATGACCGCCGTCGATGCCGAGCGCGCGTTCAATCGTGCCGCGCAGATCGAGGGGCAGTGGACCGCGTTCCGCCGCTACGCCGATGACAACGCGGTGATGTTCGTACCCGAGCAGAAGGATGCGCGGGCTTTTCTGGAGCCGCTCAAGGATCCCCCCATTGCGGTACAATGGTGGCCGGCCGACAGCTTCGTGTCGTGCGACGGCAGCTTTGCGGTGAACACCGGGCCGTGGGTGCGGCCGGGCGCAAGCGGCTATTTCACCACCGTGTGGAAGCGGCAGGACGATGGCGGCTGGAAGTGGGTCTATGACGGCGGCGATACGCTGACCACGCCGCGCGCGTTGCCCGAAACGCCGCGCGTGCGCCGCGCATCCTGTAGCGGCAAGCCCGGCACGACGGAAATTTCCCCCTATTACGCAATCGGCCGCGGCGCATCGAGGGACGGGACGCTGCGCTGGGGCTGGACCGTGGCGGCGAATGGCGCACGCGTGTTCGACGCCGAACTGTGGAACGGCAGCCGGTTTGAGACCGTCGTCAGAGATCGGATCGCCGGACAGCCCTGATCTACAGTGGCGGCAGCGCCCAGTCGATCGTGCCGCGCCCGTTCGCCGCGAGGAACGCGTTCGCTTTCGAGAAATGGCGGCAGCCGAAAAACCCGCCATGCGCCGACAGCGGCGAGGGATGCGGCGCGGTGAGAACGAGGTGGCGATCGTCCACCGCCTGTGCCTTGCGGCGCGCATGGCTGCCCCAGAGCAGGAACACCACCGGGTCGGGCAGCGCGTTGACATGCGCGACGATCGCGTCGGTGAACCGTTCCCAGCCCCGCCCCTGATGCGAGGCGGCCTGTCCCATCTCCACCGTCAGCACGTTGTTGAGCAACAGCACTCCCTGCCGCGCCCAATGTTCGAGGAACCCGTGCCGCGCCGGCGGGATGCCGAGATCGCTCTGCATCTCCTTGTAGATGTTGACCAGGCTGGGCGGCACGCGCACGCCCGGCTGGACGGAGAAGCACAGGCCATGCGCCTGCCCTTCGCCATGATAGGGGTCCTGTCCCAGGATCACGACGCGCACGTCGCCGGGCGGGGTAAGGTCGAGCGCGCGGAACCAGTTGCGGCCACGCGGGAAGATGCGCTTGCCCGCCGCCTTTTCCGCGACCAGAAATGCGCGCAAATCCGCCATGTAGGGCGCGTCGAACTGCCCGCGAAGCGGTTCGAGCCATTCGGGGTGCAGATGGACCGTCATCGTTTGGGGACTGGGCGATGGCGGGCGGACCTGTCAATGCGCGCCGATGCACATGGCCCATGACAGCACCGCGCCCGCCGCGCCCGAAATCAGGTTCGACCAGTTTCTGGCGGTCGATATCCGCATCGGCACGATCATCGCCGCCGATCCCTTTCCACAGGCGCGCAAGCCGGCGTTCATCCTGACGATCGATTTCGGCCCGGCGATCGGCGTCAAGCGTTCATCGGCACAGATCACCGAACATTATGCGTGCGACGACCTGCCCGGACGGCAGGTGGCGGCGGTGGTCAATTTTCCGCCGCGCCAGATCGGGCCGATGATGTCCGAAGTGCTGACGCTGGGCTTTCCCGATGCGGATGGAAAGGTGGTGCTGATGGGACCGAGCGAACCGGTACCGAACGGCGGCCGGCTGTTCTGATTCGTCGCAAATGCGCGCGCCCGCCCTTGCCATTGCCGGCGCACTAGGCAAATCTCGTGCCATCCACGCACCGCTTTTCAGGAGGCACGCTTGCTTCGCTCCACGACTTTCATCGGCGCGCTCGCGCTCACCGCGACGGCGATGTCGGCGCCGGCATTCGCCCAGCGGCTCGGCACGCCGACCCATTCGATGAACAATCCCGACCGCGACGAACCCGCCAAGCCCAAGGCAGAGGGGACGCCGGAATCCGAGCCGACCGGCGCGGCGATCCAGTCGGTGGAGATCAAGGCGGGCGAGAAAAAGGTGCTGCTGGCGATGGCCGGCGACGATGGCGCGACGATGGTTCATCTGGCGGACGGCCCGATGAAGCGGACGGCGATCATCACGGCGACGCTGACGGTGAAGGGATCGACCAGCACGCTGAAGGTCGCCAATGCGAGCGGCGGCACGTTCGACTATACGATCGAGGGCGATCCCAGCGGCGCCGGCAAATGGGCGGCCGCGGGCGAAGCGTCGGTCAAGGACCGGCAGACGTCGAGCACCGATTATCAGGTCGAGCTGAAGGCGGTGCGGCTGAGCGGATTCAAGTTCACCAAGAAGAAATAGCGGCCCGGTCCCGGCGCATGCGGCGCCGCGCCGATTGCTCATATGTTGCTCAGGTCGCGCTCATGACGCGCGGCGGGGCCGGCGCGTAGCTCCTTCGTCATCCCTGACGGAGGAAGGACGATGATCGATCGAATTGAGAGCGGACGTGGCTGGCGCATCATGCGCTGGACGGCCACGGCCGGCCTGTTGCTGATCCCGGCGGTCGCCATGCGCTTTACCGTCGAGGTGCGCTGGAGCGCCGCCGACTTCGCGGTCATGGCGCTGCCGCTCGCCGGGGCGATGGGCGGATATGAGCTGTTGATCCGAAGCGGCGCGGACGGCCTGTACCGCGCCGGCGCTGCGATCACCGCCACCGGCCTGTTCCTGCTGGTCTGGATCGCCATGGCGGTCGGCATCGTCGGGGACGCGGGCAACGCCGCCAACCTGATGTTCGCGCTGGTGGTCGCAACCATCGTCGGCGGCGCGATCGCCCTGCGCGGCTCGATGACGGGGATGACGCATACGCTGATCGCGGCGGCGGGCGTTCAGCTGACGCTCGGCATCGTGGCGCTGGCCGGCGGGATGGGGCGCGAGGGCGCGGGCTGGCCGGACGATGTGATCGCGCTGACCGGCATGTTCACCGCATGCTGGCTGATCGCCGCGCTGGCGTTCCGTACCGCCGGACGACGGGCATGAGCGCCCCCACGCCGCCGCCGAGAGATGCGCGCGCACAGCCCGACCCGGACGCGGCCAACACCCTGTTCGACCGGATCCACCGCTCCCCGCGCATCCCCGATCGCTATGCCGCGTGGCGGACGGTGAGCAGATAATTGAGGCTGTCGTCGGCCGAGAGGTGGAAGCCCGCGCCCGGAGAGAAGGACAGCCCGCGCCGGTCGGTCACCCGAAGCCCGGCCGCGACCAGCATCTCCTCCAGCTCATCGGGCGTGAGGAAGCGATCATGGTCATGGGTGCCGCGCGGGATCATCCCCAGCCCCTCCCCGACCGTGATCATCGCGAGGCGCGAGAGCGGGGTGCGGTTGGGGGTGGAGAGGATCATCAGGCCGTCAGAGGCCAGCGCGGCGGCCAGCCCCGTAACGAAGGCCGCCGGATCGGCGACATGCTCGATCACCTCCATCGACGTGACGAGATCGAACCGGCGGCCGGCGGTCAGCGTCTCGAACTCTCCGGCCAGATAGTCGATGTCGAGACCGGCAGCGGCGGCATGCGCGCGCGCCGCGCCGATATTCTCGGGCGCCGCATCGACTCCGGTGACGCGGGCGCCGAGCCGGGCGAGCGGTTCGCACAACAATCCCGCGCCACAGCCGACATCGAGCGCGGACCGGCCCGCCAGCGGCGCGAAACCGGCCGGATCGCCGCCCCAATGCGCATCGATCGCCTCCCGGATATAGCGCAGCCGGGGCGGGTTCAGCCGGTGCAGCATCGCCGACGCCCCCTTCGGGTCCCACCAGTCCGCCGCCAGCCGCCCGAAATGCTCAGCTTCGCGGGGGTCAATCGTAGCTTTGCTTGTCATTGCCATCCCCCCCTCCTATCAGCGCCCCCGCAACGACCCAAGGGGCGGAATCAATGGCGCGGATTGTGATGAAGTTCGGTGGCACGTCGATGGCGGGCATCGAGCGGATTCGCAACGTCGCCGAACGCGTGAAGCGCGAATGGGAGGCGGGCCACCAGGTGGCGGTGGTGGTGTCCGCGATGGCGGGCGAAACCGACCGGCTGGTCGGCTTTTGCAAGGAAGCCTCGCCGCTCTACGACCTGCGCGAATATGACGTCGTGGTTTCCGCCGGGGAACAGGTGACCAGCGGATTGCTGGCGATCACGCTCCAGGCGATCGGCGTGCCGGCGCGCAGCTGGCTCGGCTGGCAGCTGCCGGTCCACACCAGCAGCGCGCATGCCAGCGCGCGGATCGGATCGATCGACACCGACGCGCTGAACGCCAGCCTGGCCGACGGCAAAGTCGCGGTGGTGCCGGGATTTCAGGGGCTGGCCGACGACAATCGCGTCACCACGCTGGGTCGGGGCGGATCGGATACCAGTGCGGTCGCGGTGGCGGCGGCGATGAAGGCGGACCGGTGCGACATCTATACCGATGTGGACGGCGTCTACACGACCGATCCCCGTATCGTTCCGCGCGCGCGCAAGCTGGGCAAGGTCACCTATGAGGAGATGCTCGAGCTGGCGAGCGTGGGGGCGAAGGTGCTTCAGACCCGCTCGGTCGGACTGGCGATGAAGGAGGGGGTGCGCGTGCGCGTGCTGTCCTCGTTCGAGGAGCATCAGGAAGACGACAGGCGCGACGACGCCGGGCATCGCGGCACGCTGATCGTCGGCGAAGAGGAGATTGAGGACGTGGAACGCCAGCTGATCACGGGAATCGCGCACGACCGGAACGAGGCCAAGGTGACGCTGACCGACGTGCCGGACCGTCCGGGCGCGGTCGCGCACATCTTTGGCCCGCTGGCCGAGGCGGGGATCAACGTCGATATGATCGTCCAGAATATCGCCCATGCGACCGGATCGACCGACGTGACCTTCACGGTTCCGCGCGCCGAACTGGCCCGCGCGCTGGACGTCCTGGAAAAGCAGAAGGGACCGATCGGCTTCGACCGGCTGATCCACGACGCGAAAGTGGCGAAGATCAGCGTCGTCGGCGTCGGCATGCGCAGCCATGCCGGTGTCGCCGCGACGATGTTCGACACGCTGGCCGAACGGCGCATCAACATCCTCGCCATCACCACGAGCGAGATCAAGGTCAGCGTGCTGATCCATGAGGACGAGACCGAACTGGCGGTGCGCGTGCTGCACACCGCCTATGGCCTGGACGCGCCGGAGGAAGCGGCGGCCTGAACCGGCGGTCGGCGCGCCGGTCAGCTCAGCCTGAGCGCGGCCGCCACGCCGAAATGATCGGACGGATATTCGCCATCTGTCGGCACGTCGCCGATGCGGTGCGCCGGACCGATCGCGAAACGCCCCGGATCGGCAAGGATATGGTCGATGATGCGCGGCGCATGGCCCCGCGCCTCGACCAGCGTCGTGCGCACCGAGGGCGGAAGCGGGGCCGGCACCAGGCCGCGCTGGCGCAGGGGGGCCAGCCCCGGATCGGCGAGCGGCGCATTGAAATCGCCCATTACCACCAGCGGCGTACCGTCGGCGGGCAGCCAGGCGAGCAGATCGCGCACCTGCTGCGCGCGGACCGCCGCGGCATCGGGCTGCCACGCCAGATGGGTAACGACGATATCGACGGGCGTCCCGGCACGCGCGACGCGGACCCGGATCGCGGTGCGATAATCGGACAGTGGCGCCAGCTTTCGCGTATCCGCCGACAGGACCGGCAAACGGGTCAGCACCGCATTGCCATAGCGGTTCGCCGCATCCGGCGGCGAGGTGGACATGAAGGTCACGCGATAGCCGCCCAGCGCCGCCGCGATCGTTTCGGCCTGGTTGGGCAAGCGCTTGCGACCGTCCTGCAACACTTCCTGAAGCCCGATCACATCTGCGTCGGCAGCGCGCAACGCGGCGACCAGCAGCGGCAGGCGCGCCGCCCAGTCGCCGGCATCGTGCCAGATGTTGAACGTGGCGAGACGCAGCAGCGCGCGGGGTGCGGCGGGACGCGGCGCACAGGCGGCCAGCGGCGCCATGCCGGCGACGGCGAGCAGGGAACGGCGATCGATCATCCCCGATCCCTAACCGCCCCGGTCATGGTCGCCAAGCGCCCGCCAGGCCTCGCCGATCAGGTGCAGCGCGATCTGCCGGCGATGCGGCATCCGGCGATGTTCGAACAGATAGATGCCCTGCCACGTACCGAGCACCGGCGCGCCGTTCGCGACCGGAATCGAAAGCGAAACGGCGGTGATCGCGGCGCGCAGGTGCGCCGGCATGTCGTCGGCGCCCTCATCGTCATGTTCATAGCCGGCGCGTTCCGGCGCCAGGGCCGCGAACCAGCGTTCGAGATCGCGGCGGGCGGCGGGCGCCGCATTTTCCTGGATCAGCAGCGAGCAGCTGGTGTGGCGCACGAACAGGGTGAGCAGACCGGTGGCGAGGCCCGTCCCCGTCACCCACGCGCGCACCGGGTGCGTGACGTCGTGCAGCCCCGGGCCGGGCGTGGCGATGGTGAGTTCGCCGGCATGCTGGCGCATCGTCGCTCCTTTCACCGGCTGGACCGGCACCGCATCGACGGATACGCGTTGGGACGACATGCGCAACCTTTGCTCCGCCCTGCTCGCCGCGACGCTGGCCGCCTGTTCGCCCGCACCGCAGGCGCCAACCGCCAATGAAGCGACTCCGGCCGGCACGCCGGCGCCGGTGATCCCGGCGCCCCGCCCCACACTCGGCACGATCACGCTCGATCCGGTCGGCGAGGCCGCGACCGGCGTGCTGAAGGGTGAACTGCGCTGCGCATTCCTGAGCGAGCAGGGCGTGCTGCTGTTCGCCGCAGCGGGCGACGCCGATCCCGCGAGCCATGCGACGGCGGTGGTGGCGCGCGCCGGCACGCCGGTCGCGCTGCGCGCCGATGCGACCGGCGGGTTCGATGCGATGCGCCAGGGCGGCGGCTTTGCCGGGGGCGGCCTGCGCATTTCGCTGACGCGCGGCGCCGACCGGGCGACGGGCCATGAGGGATCGAGCCACGCGGCGACGCTGTCGATCGAGGGCGCGGGCATGGCGCCGGCCGCCATCGACGGCATCTGGGAATGCGGTCCCTGATCGCGCCGACGCTTGCACATCCGCCGATCCCGGCGCTAGGGCCGGGCGATGAGCATCGGTGAAGAACGCTTGCAGCGCCGGATGGCGCGCGGCCGCGAGTTCCTTGGCAGTGAAACGGCGATCCTGTGCGGCGCGATGTCGTGGGTGAGCGAGCGCAACCTGGTGTCCGCGATTTCCAACGCCGGCGGGTTCGGGCTGATCGCATGCGGCGCGATGACCCCCGAATTGCTGGACGCGGAAATTGCGGGGACGAAGGCGCTGACCGACAAGCCGTTCGGCGTGAACCTGATCACCATGCACCCGCAGCTGTTCGATCTGATCGCGATATGCGCAAAGCATGAGGTGACGCACATCGTGCTGGCGGGCGGGCTGCCCCCGGCCGGATCGCTCGACGCGATCAAGGGAAATGGCGCCCGGCTGATCTGTTTCGCGCCGGCCCTTTCGCTCGCGAAAAAGCTGATCCGCTCGGGCGTCGATGCACTGGTGGTCGAGGGGATGGAGGCCGGCGGCCATATCGGCCCGGTTTCGACCAGCGTGCTGGCGCAGGAAATCCTGCCCGAAGTCGCCGATCAGGTGCCGGTGTTCGTTGCCGGCGGGATCGGCCGGGGGGAGGCGATCGCCGGCTATCTCGACATGGGGGCGGCGGGCGTGCAGCTCGGCACCCGCTTCGCCTGCGCGAGCGAGAGCATCGCGCACCCCAACTTCAAAAAGGCGTTCTTCCGCGCCAGCGCGCGCGACGCGGTGGCGAGCGTACAGATCGATCCGCGCTTGCCGGTGATCCCGGTTCGCGCGCTCAAAAATGCGGGCAGCGAGCTGTTTACCGCCAAGCAGCGCGAGGTCGCGCAGGCGCTGGACGAGGGCCGGGTCGCGATGGCCGAGGCGCAGTTGCAGATCGAACATTACTGGGCCGGGGCGCTGCGTCGCGCGGTGATCGACGGCGACATCGACAGCGGATCGCTGATGGCTGGCCAGTCGGTCGGCATGGTTTCGAAGGAAGAGCCGGTCGCCGAGATCATCGCACAGCTGATGGCCGAGGCCGCCGCCGCTCTGGAAAAACGCGCCGCCTGACGCGCGGGGGCGGCGCGCCTTAACGCGAAATTGACGCGGCCATGATCAGGTCGGCGGCATGTATCGCGTTCCCGTCCTCGCCGCCCTGGCGCTGCTGTCCGCCTGTGCCGCCACTCCGCGCGTCGCCACCGCACCCGCGCCTGCGACCCCGCCGGTCCCCATGCGCGCGGGACCCCCGGCGCCGCCCGACGGCGCGGCGCCCAACCTGTCGATCCCGGCGCGACTGGCCGATGGCGGCTATGCGACGCCGAACCGCGACCTGTCGCCGGCAGGGGCGGTGTGGCACCTGCGTGCGGCGTTCAACGTCGCCGCGCTGAACTGTCCCGACCCCATGCTGGCGCAGGCCTATAACCGCCTGCTCACCGCGCATCGCGAGACGCTGGCGACGGCGCATCGCCGCCTCGCGGCGGAATATGGCGGCGCCGACCGGTTCGATCCGGCGATGACGCGCCTCTATAATTATTTCGCCCAGCCGCCCGCCGCCGCCGGCTTCTGCGCGGTCGCGGCGCCGCTGTTGCGCGAGGCGGCAAGCCTGCCCGCCGGTCAGTTCGCCGCGTTCGCGCCGACCGCGATCGCCGCGATCGACCGGCCCTTTACCGCTTTTTACGCGCGCTATGACGACTGGCGGATCGCGGTGGCGGCATGGCGGCGCGGCGAATCCGGCCCTCCGCAACTCGCCTATGATACCGCCGTCTTCGTCGCCGATGCGGTCGTCACCGGAGGGCGTGAGGTGACCGCCGCGCGCTGACGCTCGCTTGGCGCGCCCGCGCCGATCTGATAGCGCCGACGCCATGCCGACCGCCGCCGCATCCGCCCGCGAGATTCTGACGCGTCTTCACGATGTCATGGCGTCGCGCACCGGCGCGCAGGGCAAGCTGAACGCGGTGGTCGAGATCATCGGCGAGGCGCTGCAAAGCGAGGTCTGTTCGATCTATCTGCTGCGTGAGGGCGTGCTCGAGCTGTTCGCGACGCGCGGCCTGTCGCAGGAGGCGGTGCATGTCACGCGCCTGGCCCCGGGCGAGGGACTAGTCGGCACGATCGCCAAGAATGTCGAGACGCTGAACCTGGACGAGGCGGCCGCGCATCCCGACTTCGCCTATCGCCCCGAAACCGGGGAAGAGGCGTTCCACAGCTTCGCCGGCGTACCGATCATCCGCAGGGAGCGCGCGGTCGGCGTGCTCGCGGTACAGCATGCCGATCCGCGCCGATATGAAGAGGTGGAGATCGAGGCGCTGCAAACCGTGGCGATGGTGCTGAGCGAGCTGATCTCCAACGCCGGCCTGATCGACGAGGCGGGGGTGGGCGCCGGGACGACCCGGGCGCATTCGACTGCCACCGCGCGCGTCGGCGGGTTCAAGCTGGTCGATGGCATGGCCGCGGGCGCGGCGGTGTTCCACCAGCCGCGCATTTCGATCGAGCACACCGTCGCCGAGGATACCGAGGCCGAGCGCCACCGGGTCTATGCCGCGTTCGACAAGATGCGCGAGCAGATCGACCGGATGACGAGCCAGGCCGAGTTCGGCGTCGGCGGCGAGCATGAGGAGGTGCTCGAGACCTACAAGATGTTCGCCTATGACGAGGGCTGGGGCCGGCGCATCAACGAGGCGATCGACAGCGGCCTGACCGCCGAGGCGGCGATCGAGCGCGTCCAGCAGCGCACCCGCATGCGCATGCGCGAGATCGACGATCCGTTGCTGCGCGACCGGATGCACGACCTGGAGGATCTGTCCAACCGGCTGTTGCGGATCGTGTCGGGCCAGCTCGGCACCGCCGCGCAACTGGGCCTGCGACAGGATTCGATCCTGATCGCGCGCAACCTGGGTCCGGCCGAACTGCTGGAATATGATCGCCGCCGGCTGAAGGGCGTGATCCTGGAGGAAGGGTCGCTGACCGCGCACGTCACCATCGTCGCGCGCGCCATGGGCGTGCCGGTGCTGGGGCGCGTCAAGGATATCCGCCGCCTGATCGCGGAGGGCGACCGGCTGTTGCTCGACGTGAACGAGGAAACGCTGGTCATCCGCCCGACGCTGGCGATGGAAGAGGCGTTCGACGCCAAGCTGTTGATCACGCAGAAACGCCGGGCCGCGTTCGCCGCGCTGAAGAGCGAACCGCCGGTGACGAAGGATGGGCATCGCGTGACGGTGATGGTCAATGCCGGATTGCGTGACGACGTCGCCGCGCTCGACATCACCGGCGCCGACGGGATCGGCCTGTTCCGCACCGAATTTCAGTTTCTGGTGTCCGCCACCCTGCCCCAGCGCGAGGGGCAGAAACGGCTGTACAAGGATGTGCTGGACGCGGCGGGCGACCGCCCGGTGACGTTCCGCACCGTCGATATCGGCGGCGACAAGGCGCTTCCCTATCTCGACCATGACGAAAATGGCGAGGAGGAGAATCCGGCGATGGGCTGGCGCGCGCTGCGCCTGGCGCTCGACCGCGAAGGCCTGATGAAGGTGCAGGCCCGCGCGCTGCTGGAGGCGGCGGCCGGGCGCACGCTGAACGTCATGTTCCCCATGGTGAGCGAACCGTGGGAGTTCGACGAGGCACGCGCCCTGTTCGAAAGCCAGCGCGCGTGGCTGGAGTCGCGCGGCCACAAACTGCCGCTCCAGATCCGCTATGGCGCGATGCTGGAGGTGCCGGCGCTTGCCGAAGTGCTCGACATCCTGTTCGAACGGCTCGATTTCCTGTCGGTCGGCACCAACGACCTGACCCAGTTCCTGTTCGCCGCCGACCGCGCGCATCCCAAGCTGGCGGTCCGCTACGACTGGCTCAGCCCGTCGATCCTGCGCTTTCTGAAACGCGTGTCGGACCAGGCGCGCGACGCCGGCAAGCCGCTGGCGGTGTGCGGTGAGATGGGCGGTCGGCCGCTGGAGGCGATGGCGCTGATCGGGCTGGGCATCGATCGGCTGTCGATCACCCCGGCGGCGGTCGGCCCGTTGAAAGCGATGGTCCGGTCGCTCGACCGCGCCGCGCTGATGGCGGCGATGCCGGCACTGCTGGCCGCGCCCCCCCGCGACATGCGGGGTGCGCTGGCCGCATGGGCGAGCGCGAACGGGGTCGAACTGGCCTGATCGATCTGCGGTTTTCCGGGTTTTTCTCGCCTGCCAGCGTTGACATCACCCCCGGGCGCGGGTCACCACAGGACGACGCACCACCCCGCGCACGACCGGAGCCGAGCGAATGGACGAAGAAACCGGCAACAGCCCCAGCCTCTTCCCCGAGAAGGTCGGCGAGAAGCTGCGCGACGCGCGGCTTGCGCAGGGATTGGAGCTGGCCGACATCGCGGCGCGGACGCGGGTGCCGCTGCGCCATCTGGAGGCGATCGAGGCGTCGGATTATTCGGGCCTGCCCTCCCCCACCTATGCGATCGGCTTCGTCAAGGCTTATGCGCGCACGCTGGGGCTGGACGAGGTCGCGCTGGCCAGGGAACTTCGCGGCGAGACGGCGGACATGTTCGCCCAGCGCGAGGTGTATGAAAGCTACGACCCGGAGGACCCGATCCGCGAGCCGTCGAGCGGCCTGGTCTGGGCGGGCGCGGCGATCGCGGTGCTGCTGCTCGCGGCGGTCGGCCTGTGGTACGGCACCGACCTGTTCCGGGGCGGCCACGCCGCGGCGCCCGAACCGACCCCCGTCGCCAGCGCGACCCCCGAACCCGCGCCGAGCGCGACGCCGACGCCGTCCAGCGGCGGCCAGGTGACGCTGACCGCGACCCAGCCAGTATGGCTGCGCATCTATGATGCCGACGGGAAGCGATTGTTCGAAAAGGAAATGGCCGCCGGGGAGCGGTATGACGTGCCACGCGACGCCAGGGGGCCGATGATCAATCTGGGCCGGCCCGAGGCGATTCAGGTGACGATCAACGGATCGAACGTCGCGCCGCTGGGCAAGGCCGGGGTCGCCGTGAAGGACATACCCGTGAGCGCGGAGGCGCTGATGGCGCGGGGCGCGGACGCGGCGCCGGTCGGGAATTCGACCGCGCCCTGACGCCGCCGCCGTAAAGCGTGGCGACAGATTCGCCATGTGATGTATAGGGTACCGATATCTGACGCCTGTGGGGGGTGTGTGAATGCGTAACGTGTTGAAACTGGCGGCGCTCGGCAGCGCCGCGTCGATGCTGACGATCGCGGCGATGCCGGCGGGCGCCCAGGCGGGCCGCGACGGGATCGAGGGCCGGGTCGACCGGCTGGAGCGCGAGATGCGCGCGGTGCAGCGCAAGGTGTTTCCGGGCGGCGCCGGCCAGACCGTCGAGCCGCAGATCACCCCGCCGCAACAGAGCCAGGGCGCTCCCGGCGTGCCGGCGACCGGCGTCGTCACCGACCTGACCGCGCGCGTCAACGCGCTGGAATCGCAGATGTCGTCGATGACGGGGCAGATCGAACAGACCTCCTATAAATTGCGTCAGCTGGAGGACGCGTTCACCGCCTATAAGCGGTCGACCGACGCGCGGCTGAAGGCGCTGGAGGAAACCGCCTCGTCGGTCGGGACCGGCGACGCGCCGCCGTCATCGTCGGGCGCCACCCGCCCGCCGGCATCGCGCCCGTCCACCGGCGGAGGCGCCGCCGCGAGCACGCCGACCCCGGCCCCCGCCGCGTCCACCACGGTCGCGGGGATCGAACGGCCAAAGACCGACGACCCGGCCGAGGATGGCTATATCTATGGCTTCCGCCTGTGGTCGGCGAAGGAATATGACAAGGCGGTGGTCGAACTGCGCCAGGTCGTCCAGAAATATCCCAAGCATCGCCGCGCCAGCTATGCCCAGAACCTGCTGGGCCGCGCGCTGCTCGACCAGGGCAAGCCGGCGCTGGCCGCCACCGCCTTTTTCGAGAACTACCAGAAGATGCCGAATGGCGAGCGCGCGCCGGATTCGCTCTATTATCTCGCACAGGCGCTGGTGAAGATGAAGAAGCCGGCGAGCGAGGTGTGCAAGGTCTATGACGAACTGACCCAGGTCTATGGCGACCGGATCAGCGAAGCGATGAAGATGGATGTCGCGACCGGCCGATCCGCCAGCAAGTGCAAGTGACGCGCTGACCCCGCCCGACCCGCGATGGGTCGAACGGTTCCGGGGCGACGTGGAGGCGCTGACCGGCGAAACGCCGTCATCGGAAAGGATGCTTGCGCTCGCGGTATCGGGTGGCCCCGACAGTGTGGCGATGCTCATGCTGGCCGCCCAAGCGCATCCCGGTGCCGTGCGTGCCGCCACCGTCGATCATGGCTTGCGACGCGAGTCGGGGAACGAGGCCGCGCTCGTCGCGGAGCTGTGCGATCGAATCGCGGTCCCGCATCAGATCCTCAAGCCCCGGCGAAAGCTCTCGGGTGCGAGTATCCAGGCGGTGGCCCGCACCGCTCGCTATGCGTTGCTGGGGGATTGGGCGGTCCAGACGGGGGCGATGGCGGTCGCCACCGCGCATCATGCCGACGATCAGGCCGAGACATTTTTGCTTCGCGCGCGCCGCGGCACCGGGCCGTCGGGGTTGTCGGGAATCCGCCCGCGCTGGAACTGGGACAGGCATCGCTGGCATCGGGGCTATCCCAAGGATGGCGTCGTGGCCGTTGCGGACGTGGATCGCGTCGCGGTGATCCGCCCCTTGCTGAACTGGCGGCGGTCGGACTTGCGTCGGTTTGCCGAGGCGATCGCGGCACCGTTCATCGATGACCCGAGCAACGTCGATCCACGTTTCGAACGCGTGCGCATGCGCCGGCTGCTGGCGGAAAACCCCTGGCTGGACGCTGTCGCCTTGTCGAAATCCGCCAGCATCTGCGCGGATGCCGACCGCGACCTTACCGCCATGTTCGAATGGCTGAGCCGCGACCGGTTGCGCGCGAGCGACGTCGATTCCCGACACTATGATATGAGCGGGCTGCCTCGCGAACTGCGGCGGCGGCTCGCGCGCGACGCCATCGCCTATGTTCGCATGATTTCGGCGATCGGCGAGGGGCAATGGTCCGAGGGAGCGAACATCGAGGCGCTGCTCGACGCGCTGGAGAGCGGGCGCAAGGCGACGCATGCCGGCGTCATGGCGACGCCGAAGGGCGATCTGTGGCTGTTCGCGCCGGCCCCGCCGCGTCGATCACACTGATCGGCTCAATGCGCGGGCCGTTCCATTGCCATTAACCTGACAACGCCTATCTTGGCAGCCTATCGCAAGAGTGCCGGAACCGCATGAACGACAACGACAAGCAGCAAGGGCCCGAAAACAACGGCAACCCGTGGATGAAGAGCCTGCTCATCTGGGTGGGCATCCTGGCGGCGCTCGCGCTGTTCGTCACGATGTTCGACAGCCGCGGGACCCAGTCCGCGGGGACGACGATCCCCTATTCCACCTTCCTCGACAAGGTGCAGCAGGGCGCGGTGAAGGACGTCAACGTCTCGCCCAGCGTCATCACCGGCACGTTCGACGACAATTCGAAATTCCGCACCAATACGGTGCCGGACCCGCAGCTGATCCCGACGCTGCGCGGGAAGGGCGTGACGATCAGCGCGCGGCCGGAAGAGCAGCCGTCGGTGTGGCTGTATCTGCTGTATCAGTCGCTGCCGTTCCTGCTGTTCCTGGGCATCGCCTTTTTCGTGCTGCGCCAGATGCAGAAGAACAGCGGATCGGGCGCGATGGGCTTTGGCAAGTCGCGCGCGAAGCTGCTGACCCAGAAAGAGGGCAAGGTCACGTTCGACGATGTCGCCGGCATCGACGAGGCGCGCGAGGAGCTGGAGGAGGTCGTCGAGTTCCTCAAGGACCCGACCAAGTTCGCCCGGCTGGGCGGCAAGATTCCCAAGGGCGCGCTGCTGGTCGGTTCGCCCGGCACCGGCAAGACGCTCCTCGCCCGTGCGATCGCGGGAGAGGCGGGCGTGCCGTTCTTCACCATTTCCGGCTCCGATTTCGTCGAGATGTTCGTGGGCGTCGGCGCCAGCCGGGTGCGCGACATGTTCGAACAGGCCAAGAAGAGCGCGCCGTGCATCGTCTTCATCGACGAGATCGACGCGGTCGGCCGCCATCGCGGCGCCGGCCTGGGCAATGGCAATGACGAGCGCGAACAGACGCTGAACCAGCTGCTGGTCGAGATGGACGGGTTCGAGGCGAATGAGGGGATCATCATCGTCGCCGCGACCAACCGCCCCGACGTGCTCGACCCCGCGCTGCTGCGGCCGGGCCGGTTCGACCGCCAGGTCGTGGTGCCGCGCCCGGACATCGAAGGGCGCGTGAAGATCCTCGAAGTCCATATGAAGAAGGTGCCGCTGGCGCCCGACGTCGATGCGCGGGTGATCGCGCGCGGCACGCCGGGTTTCTCGGGCGCCGATCTCGCCAATCTCGTCAACGAGGCGGCGCTGATGGCCGCGCGCAAGTCGAAGCGGCTGGTCGCGATGCAGGAGTTCGAAGAGGCCAAGGACAAGGTCATGATGGGCAGCGAACGCCGATCGATGGTCATGACCGACGACGAGAAGCGGATGACCGCCTATCATGAGGCCGGACATGCGATCGTGTCGCTGCACGAGCCGGCCAGCGATCCGATCCACAAGGCGACGATCATCCCGCGCGGTCGCGCGCTGGGCATGGTGATGCGCCTGCCCGAGCGTGACAGCTATTCCTACCATCGCGACAAGATGTACGCGAACCTGGCGGTGAGCATGGGCGGTCGCGTCGCCGAAGAAATCATCTTCGGCTATGACAAGGTGTCGTCGGGCGCCAGCGGCGATATCCAGTACGCCACGGGCCTTGCCCGCGACATGGTCACCAAATGGGGCATGTCCGATGCGGTCGGCCCGGTCGAATATGCGCAGCCCGAGGGCGAGAGCTTCCTCGGCTACTCCGCCGCACAGCCGCGCCACATGTCGAACGAGACCGCGCAGCTGATCGATGCCGAGATCAAGGCGACGGTCGAGGGTGGCCTGAAGCGCGCGCGCGACGTGCTGACCGAGCATATCGACCAGCTTCACACGCTGGCCGGCGCGCTGCTCGAATATGAGACGCTGTCGGGCGACGAGATCAAGAAGCTGCTCGCCGATGGCGATATCGGCCGCCCCGATCCGGGCGCCGGCACGAAACCGGTCGCGGTTGCGGGGACATCGATCCCCAAGACGCGGCGGCCAAAGGGGCCGTTCGGCAACCCTGCCCCTCAGGGGGCCTGACGCCCTTTCGCCTTTGCTGAATCCTCTGCGGCCTGCGTGACGAGCGCGGGCCGCATCGTTTTGGCGATATCGGCGTCGGGACGCGCCACCAGCGCCTCCAGCACGGCGATCCGCGCGGCGCATTTCGCGGCCGCGTCGCTTCCCTGCAACGCGCGGGATAGCGCCTGTTCGCGGTCCGGCTTGCCATTCGCCGCATCGCGCAGGAGATCGGCGAGGGACGCCGGCGTGCCGGCGGCACGATCGGCGACGGACGCAGGCATGCTCGCGGCGACGGCGAGCGCATGAGCATAGTGGCGCCGTTCGAGCTGGGCGCTCAGATCGTGCTTCTGCCCCTCGCGCAGCCCGTCGGCACAGGCGCGCGGGTCCCGGCTCCGCAATTCGCGCCGCGTCGCCAGCTGAATCTCGAATTCCGCCGCGATCAGCGCCGCCGAAGCCTCTGGCAGCCGCTCGCGATAGGCGATGTTCACCAGCCGGTCGATCGCGCGCGCGCCATCGTCACGCGTGCGGCTCCCGCTGGCGATCTGTGCCGCGATATCGCGGATCGAGGCATAGAGCGTGGGGTTGCCCGTCCGGAGCGCGCGATAGCCGGGCTGCACCGCCTCCATCGATTTCATGGCATCGGCCGACACGGTCTGGACCGGCGGAGGGCCGTCCTGTCTCCGTCGATCCGGCGCGCCGGCGATGATCGCAATCACCAGCACGAACCAGATGCCGAACCGCAATGCCGGCACGAAGCGCACGAAGACGCTGCCATCGGCCACGTCGCGCACCGCGCCGAGCAGGACGGTGGCGACCAGCCCCGCCCCGACGGACTGCGCCATCGGGAACGGGCTGGCGGACATCGCGACCCGCACCAGTCCCGCGGCGACAAAGGCGAGCGCGGTCCCGGTCGCGATCGCCACGGGCCAGCGGCCAAGCCGCCATCCGGCAGCCACCAGCGCGGGTCCTCCCCACACGGTGATGGCCAGCGACGCCAGTGCGACGCCCGCAAGCGCGATTTGATGCGAGGGCGACGCAGCCTCGAGCGCGGAACCGCCGAGCGCCAGCAGCGCGCCATAGGAAAAGGCGCGCCACATCCAATTGCCCAGGCGCGGCGCACTCGCGGCGGCGACGAGCATCCACAAGGCCGCGATCGCGCCGGCCGCCGCCACGGCGACCATCACCGCCATCCGGTCCGGCGCGAAGATGAAAACCATCGCCGATGCCAGCCAGAGCGCGATCCAGCCATGCGACCGCCAATCGGGCAGCGCGCCACGTTCCTGTCGCCGCGATCGCCAGGGCGCGATCAGGTGCAGCCGCACCAGCGGAAAACCGGTCGCGACCAGCACGCTGGCGGTCAGGATCGCGAGGCGCAGACCCGAAGGCGCGTCGCTGAGCGCGGCCGAGATCGCGAACCAGGCGCACAGAAAGATCACGATCGCGTCGGTAAATGCGAATCGCGGGCGCTCGACAAACGCCCGCCACCAGTCGCGCGCGGACGCATCGATCGAATGGGCCAGCCCGGGCAGCTGATAATCGACAAGATCGAGCAACTCGCGCATCTTTGCCTGGAACCCCGGGCGCAGCGCGGTGAGCCGTCGCGGCCAACGCGTCCCCGTCCCGCGCGTCAATGCCCGCCATGCCGGCGACAGGCGATGCTCGCCGCGATCGAAATCGCCGATCAGCCGCCATTCGTCGAGGCGGCTCAGGATATCCCAGACGGCGTGCGGACGATTGCCCTCCGCCTCCCATCCAAAGGCCTCGATCGCGGGGACCAGCAGGACGTCGCTGCGCGGGATCGTGTCGGCCAGCAACCCGGCGAGCCAGTGTTCGATCCGGTCACGCGTTTCGAGTTCGATCATCGCCGGCGCGTCGAGCATGCGGGCAAGGGTGAATCGAAGGCGATCGGCATCGGCGAACCACGGGCCGCGCAGGCCAGCCTCAAGCGCGTCGGTGAGCGCGCGCAGATCGGCCCGTTCGGCGTCATGGGCGGCCGCCTCCGGCTGCCAATCCACGTCCGAGTGCGTGGCGTCGGCCATGGCCGGATCATCGGCGGCAGATGCGGGGGCCGGATCGGCGGGGCGGGCCTGCGCGACGTGCGGGATGACTTGCGGGGCGACGGGCGTGACAGCGACCGGATCGCCGTCCGGAACGGCGTCGGGACCGTCGGGTGCCGCGCGTGCCTCCTCCTCATCGTCATCGTCATCGTCATCGTCATCGTGGACGACGGCGAAGTCCGACCAGCGCAGCGCCGCCTCATACGCCTCACGCAGCGCCATGAATCCCTGCGGATCGTCCTCAGGGTTGGTGACCTTCAACCGCTTCGCATAGGCGCGGCGGATCGTCGTGCGGTCGGCATCGCGCGCGACGCCGAGTACCTGCCACCAGGCCCTCACCGGCATATCGTCACAGGAAGGTTTCGCCTTCCAGGCTGTCGAGCGCCTGATGCAGTTCCCTTCGTGCCGCATCGATCGTGCGCGGATCCTGGGTGTCGAGCGCCGCGACGAAGCGCGAGATCAACTCGCCGACCCAATAGCGCTGCTCCCCCAGGAAGTTCTCGAAGCATTTTTCGCCCCGCGCGAGCGCCGCCTTGTTCTCCGCCTCCTCGCGCGGATGCGTCTTCAGCGCGGCGAGCGCTGCGCGGGCCTTCGCGAGCGATTTCTCGTCGCCCGCCATGCCGTCATTGATGGTCAGGCTCACCTTCTCGCCGCTTTCGGCCACCTCGATATCGACTTCCAGCAGGCCCGACACGTCATAGGAAAAGCGCACGTCCACCGCTTGCCCCGCCGGGCCACGCGGGATGCGCACCTCGGTCCGGCCGATTTCGACATTGTCGCGGACCAGCCGGGCCTCTCCCTGAAAAATCCCGAATTCGACCTTGGTCTGGTTGTCGTGCATCGTGCCGAAGCTGTGGACCCGGCTGGCCGGGATCACCGTGCCGCGTTCGATGATCGGCGCGAACAGCCCGTCCTCGATCCCGCCGCCCGGCAGCCGGCGTGCAATCGCCACGCCCAGCGAATAGGGACAGACATCGGTCACCACCACTTCGCTCAGCGCCGCATCGCGCGATTTCAGCCCGGCCTGCACCGCCGCGCCCAGCGCCACCGCCTCGTCCGGGTTGACCGTCGCATTGGGGAAGCGGCCGAACATGCGCGTCACCGCGGCGCGAACCAGCGGCATGCGCGTCGATCCGCCGATCAGGATGATTTCCGACAGGTCCGCGCTCTTGAGACCCGAATCGCGCATCGATCGCAGCACCGGTTCGCGCAGCCGGTCGATCAACGGCTTGGCCGCCTCCTCGAACGCGGCGGCGGTGACGGTGTGGCGATATTCGGTATCGGCCCACACGATCCGCATCTCCGCCTCGCCCGCCGTCGACAGCGAACGGCGCGCGCGCTCCGCCGCTTCGCGCAGTTTCTGATGCAGCGCATCGTCGCCGCGCCCGGCATTGCCGAACGCATCGGCATGCGCATCGCGCATCATCGCGACGAGCAGTTCGTTGAAATCCTCCCCGCCCAGATGATTGTCGCCGGTCGAGGCGCGCACCTCGATAATGCCTTCGAAAATCTCGACGATGGAAACGTCGAACGTCCCGCCGCCCAGATCGAAGACGAGAAAGCGCGATTCGTCGTCGAGCTGATGGATGCCATAGGCCAGCGCCGCGGCGGTCGGTTCGTTGACCAGCCGTTCGACCTTCAGCCCGGCCAGTTCCCCGGCACGGTGCGTCGCCTTGCGCTGCTTGTCATTGAAATAGGCGGGGACGGTGATCACCGCCTCGGTCACCGGTTCGCCCAGAAACGCCTCGGCATCCGCCTTCAGCCCCTGAAGCACCAGCGCGGAGAGTTCCTCCGGTGAGAAGCTGCGATTGCCGAGCCGGACCGAGCGGCGCGTCCCCATATAGCGTTTGAACGCGGTCGCGGTCACGTCGGGGTGGCTGGCCATCCGCTCGCGCGCGGCAAGCCCGGTGATGACCTCTCCGTCCGCACCGATGCTCACCGCGCTGGGGGTAAGCACATGCCCCAGGCGGTTGGGAATCAGCTCCGCCCGCCCCCCGCGCCAGACCGCCGCGGCACTGTTGGTCGTGCCGAGGTCGATTCCGATAATCATCAATGCCCCCGAACAGATGGATTCGCGCCGCGACTTTAGCGACGACGAAGCGACTGTGAAGCTGACGAATTCATATGGCGCACGGGCGTCCGGTCGTGCTTACTTCCGCCCGATTCGCGGGAGGGCGGAATGCGTACGGGATGGGTGGTTGCGGTGGCGCTGATCTGCGCGCCGGCCGGGGCGCAGGCGATGAGCGTCGGCGAGTTTCTGAACAAGGCGAATGCGCTGAAAGCGAAAGGCATCTTCGCCATGGGTTCGCCCGACATCAAGCTGTTGCAGAGCGAGATGAAGGGCGTGTCCGATGCGTATCGCGCCGATCTGACCGCCGCGCAGCAGGCGGGGCGCACCCCGCACAGCTGTCCGCCACCGGTCGGCAAGGCCAGGATCGGGGCAAAGGAACTGCTCGCCGAATTCGAGGCGATCCCGGCCGCGCAGCGGGGGATGAGCGTCAAGGCCGCGTTCTACGCCATGATGAAGAAGCGCTTCCCGTGCTGAAGCCGGTGATGATCGCGATCGCGCTGGCGTTCGGCGCGCAGCCGGTCGCGGCGGCGGAGCGGACCACGCTGGGCCAGTTCCTCGCCCGGTGGGACGCACTTGAGGCGCGGCCGGGCGATGTCGCCGAGGACGACCCGGAACGCCTCGCGCTGTGGGAACTCGTGTCCAGCGCGGCGAAGGCGTATCGCCAGCGGATCGCCGATGCCGTCGCGGCGGGGCAGCCGGCCCCCGGCTGCCCGCCGCCACCGGGCCAGGCGCAGCTCGATTCGGATGAATTCATGCCCCGCCTGAGAACATTGCCGCCCGAGCGCCGCGACCAACCGTTCGATCAGGCGATGTTCGGGGTGCTCGACGCGATCTTCCCCTGTCTGTGAAGCCTCAGCCGAGCAATCCCAGCCCCAGCAGCAGCAGTGCGAACAGCACGGCGATGATGGTGATGAACCACAGCAGGACGAGCGTGCGCAGCAGCGCGCTCCACCAGCGCAGGCGATAGGCGCCCTTCATCTGAAAGAAGATGTGGACCGGGGGAACCAGCATCGCGGCGAGGCCGAGCCAGTCCGACCCCACTCCAAGCCCACCGGCGATCGTGATCGCGATGAACAGCAACGACACAAAGGCGAGCGAATAGGTGACGAACACCGCATGGTCATAGCCGCGATATTGCCGCTTCCACGCGAACAACAGCCATATGAAGGGGATCGACAACGGGATCAGCGCCCAGCTGAATTTATAGCTGTTCGTCTGGAGCTTGTAGAGCGCGAGGCCCGGATTCTTCTCCGCCTTTTCGATACCGTGATCCAGCCGGTTCCAACCGGTCTTGAACCCGAACATGCTGCCCTGGGGACGCATCGCCGTCGCCGGCACGTTGCGCAGCCCGGCAAGACTGCGTTCGAGTTCGCCGATCCGCGCGTCCAGCTTGCGCGCCTTGTCGCTTTCGGGCGGCGCGGCCGACCGTGCCTGACGGGCCTCCGCGAGCGCGGTTTCGGACTGTTTGATCGCCAGTTCCATCCCCTGACGGAACTGGGCCTGCGTCCCGATCTCCGCAGGCGGAGAGATGCCGCCGATCTGAAGCACCGCGAACATCGTGAAGACGGCGAACAGGAACATCGCCATCGGCGACACGAAATGGGCGCGCTCACCATGAATGTAGCGGCGGGTAAGCTCGCCTGGACGAAAGACCAGCAGCGGCAGCGTGTTCCACAACCGCCCCTCGAAATGGACGACGCCGTGCAGGATTTCGTGCCAGATCGCACCGATCGTGCGGTGGACATGCGCCGGCTGGCCGCAGCGGTGGCAGTGCGGGCCGACCAGCACGGTCCCGCAATTGAGGCAGAGCGCACCCGGCCCGCCCCCGTCATGACCCGCACCATGCCCGCCATCGATCGCGCGGGCGACCAGCCCGCCCGTCACGATGTCCCCCGCCGCGTCGAATTCGCCCATGCAAGCCCGACTATCAGCGCCGGCAAGGATAGGCGATAGGGACTTTGCGCGCGGGGCGTGATAGCGGGCGCGGGATGGAACAGGCACCCGAACAACTGGTCGCGGAGATGGGCGCGCGGGCGCGCGGCGCGGCGCGCGCACTGGCCGCCCTGCCCAGCGTGGACAAGGCGGCGGGACTGCGCGCGGCGGCGGCGGCGATCCGCACCGATGCCGATGCGATCCTGGCCGCCAACGCGCGCGATATCGATGCCGGCGCGGCGAACGGCCTGACCGGCGCGATGCTCGACCGGCTGCGGCTGACGCCGGACCGGCTCGCCGGCGTCGCGACGGGGGTGGAGGCGGTGGCGGCGCTTGCGGATCCGGTGGGCGCGGTGATCGACCACCGCGCGCGACCCAACGGCCTGTCGCTCAGCCGTGTTCGCGTGCCGATCGGGGTGATCGGCATCATCTATGAAAGCCGGCCCAATGTGACCGCCGACGCGGCCGCACTGTGCGTGATGAGCGGCAATGCCGCGATCCTGCGCGGCGGATCGGAGGCGGCGCACAGCAACCGCGCGATCCACGCCGCCTTCGCGCGGGGGCTGGCCGACGCCGGGCTGCCCGCCGAAGCGGTGCAGCTGGTGCCGACCACCGATCGCGCGGCGGTGGGCGCGATGCTGCGCGCGGACGGGATGATCGACCTGATCGTCCCGCGCGGCGGCAAGAGCCTGGTCGCGCGGGTACAGGCGGAAGCGCGGGTGCCGGTGCTCGCGCATCTG
Organism: Sphingomonas sp.; assembly: GCF_019635455.1. GTDB lineage: Bacteria > Pseudomonadota > Alphaproteobacteria > Sphingomonadales > Sphingomonadaceae > Sphingomonas. The sequence continues at coordinate 51,318 of NZ_JAHBZJ010000008.1, forward strand.
GACGGCATCTGCCACACCTATATCGACGGCGCCGCCGATCCGCAGATGGCACGCGCGCTGGCGGTCAATGCAAAGATGCGGCGCACCGGCATTTGCGGCGCGACCGAAACGCTGTTGATCGACCGCGCCTTTGCCGATCCGGCGCCGATCCTGGCGGCGCTGGCCGATGCGGGGTGCGAGATTCGCGGCGATGCGCGCGTGATCGCGATCGAGCCGCGTGCGAATCCCGCCACCGACGCGGACTGGGACACCGAATATCTCGACGCGGTGGTCACCGCCGGCTTCGTCGATGGGGTTGCCGGCGCAATGGCGCATATCGCCGCGCATTCGAGCCATCATACCGACGCGATCGTCACCGACGATGCGGCGGTCGCCGAACGCTTCCTGGCCGGCGTCGACAGCGCGATCGTGATGTGGAACGCATCGACCCAGTTCGCCGATGGCGGTGAATTCGGGCTGGGCGCGGAGATCGGCATCGCCACCGGCCGGCTGCATGCGCGCGGCCCGGTCGCGCTGGAGGGACTGACCACCTATAAATGGGTGGTGCGCGGGACCGGCCAGAGCCGGCCCTGAACCTGCCGCCCCTAGGAAGCGGGGTTCGCGCTTCCTATCTCGCGCCCCGTCCCCGCCCGCAGGAGAATCCCCATGCGCATGAAGCCGCTCGGCCGAACCGGCCTGTTCGTTTCCGAAATCTGCCTCGGCACGATGACGTTTGGCGGCAAGGGCATGTTCGCGCAGGTGGGCAAGGTCGGACAGGCGGACGCCGATGCGCTGGTCAGGACGGCGCTCGATGCCGGGGTAAATTTCATCGACACCGCGAACGTCTATTCGGAAGGACTGTCGGAAGAGATCACCGGACAGGCGATCCGCAATCTGGGCATCGATCGCGACGAACTGGTGCTCGCGACGAAGGTGCTCGGGCCGATGGGGCCGGGCGTCAACAATCGCGGCGCCTCGCGCAAGCATATCATGGCGCAGGCCCGGGCGAGCCTGAAGCGGCTCGGCACCGACTATATCGACCTTTACCAGATCCATGGCTGGGATGCGGCGACCCCGGTCGAGGAGACGATCGACGCCCTGGACAGCCTCGTTCGCGCGGGCGATGTGCGCCATGTCGGCGTTTCGAACTGGGCGGCCTGGCAGATCGCCAAGGCGCTGGGCATCGCCGAACGGCGGCAGGCGGCACGGTTTCAGAGCGTTCAGGCCTATTACACGCTTGCCGGCCGCGATCTGGAGCGCGAAATCGGGCCGATGATCGCGTCGGAGGGGCTGGGCCTGATGGTATGGAGCCCGCTTGCCGGCGGCTATCTCTCGGGCAAATATCGCGGCGGCGATGGCGAGGGGCGGCGTGCGAATTTCAACTTTCCCCCGGTGGACATGACGCGCGGCGACAAGGTGCTCGACACGCTGGAGCCGATCGCGCAGGCCCATGACGCGTCGATGGCGCGGGTGGCACTCGCCTGGCTGTTGCAGCGGCCCGAGGTGACCAGCGTGATCGCCGGTGCCAAGCGGGTCGATCAGCTGGCCGACAATCTGGCCGCAGCGACGCTGACGCTGAGCGCCGACGAGATCGCGGCGCTGGATGCGGCGAGCGCGCTGCCGGCGGAATATCCCGGGTGGATGATCGAACGCCAGGCCGAATATCGCGCCGGCGCGATGGCCGGCGAATCGCCACGGGAGGCGGCGCGCTGAAACGCATCGGGCTTCTTGGCGGGTCGTTCAATCCGGCGCACCGGGGCCATCGGGCGATTTCGCTCCACGCCCTGCGTGCGCTGGCGCTGGACGAGGTCTGGTGGATGGTCTCCCCCGGCAATCCGCTGAAAGAGGCGAAGGGGATGGCGCCGTTCGCCGCGCGGATGGCATCGGCCCGGGCGATGGCGCGACACGCCCCGATCCGCCCGACCGCGGTCGAGCGGCGGCTGAAGACACGATATACGGTCGATACGCTGACGAAGCTGCCGCGCCTTTATCCCCGGCATCGCTTCATCTGGCTGATGGGCGCGGACAACCTGGCCCAGTTCGATCGGTGGAAGGGGTGGCGCCACATCGCCCGGCAGGTTCCGATTGCGGTCATCGCGCGTCCGGGCTATGATCGCGATGCCCATGCAAGTCCTGCCATGGGTTGGCTGCGGCGCTTCGTGCGGCCCGCACGCCAGGCGAAGAACTGGACGAAGTGGAGTTTGCCGGCCCTGGTGCTGTTGCGCTTCCGACCCGATCCGACTTCGGCGACACGCCTGCGCGCCGCCGACCCCGGCTGGCACCGGCGTTATACCGGCGCCCGCACCGCCGCCAGATCATCCGCACCGTAAAGGAACCCACTTGCCCGCTTCGACCCAACTCGCTTCCGCGTCCGACGCCCCAGCCGGCGAAGGGCTGCACCGGCTCGTCCTCGCCTCGCTGGACGACGATCAGGCGGTCGAGACCGTCTCGATCCCGCTGGCGGGCAAGAGCAGCATCGCCGATTACATGGTGGTGGCGAGCGGCCGATCGACCCGCCAGGTCGCGTCGATGGCCAACAAGCTCGCCGAGAAGATCAAGGCGGAATATGGCCAGACGCCACGGGTGGAAGGGCTGCCGACCGCCGACTGGGTGTTGATCGACGCGGGCGACGTGATCGTCCATCTGTTCCGCCCGGAAGTGCGCACCTTCTACAATCTCGAACGCATGTGGGCGTTCGGCGACGGGCCGTCAGGCACCGCCTGACCCGATGACGGGCGGGAACGACGGCTGACCGATCGATGCTGCTGCATATCGTCGCGCGGGGGCGGATCGGCCGTGGCCCGGAGAGCGAGCTGGTCGATCGCTATCTGAAGCGGGTGTCCTGGCCGACGCGAGTGACCGAACTCCCGGACACCGGCGGCAGGATGCCCGACCTGCCCCCCGGCACGCGCCGGGTGCTGCTCGACGAAAAGGGAGACAATCTGCCCTCCCGCGTACTGGCGGAGCGGTTGCAGGCGTGGCGCGAGGATGGGGTGCGCGAAACGCGGTTCCTGATCGGCGCCGCCGACGGCTTCGGCGATGCCGAGCGCGACGCGGCGGACCTGCTGATCGCTTTTGGACAGGCGACCTGGCCGCATCTGATGGCGCGCGCGATGCTGGCCGAGCAATTGTGGCGGGCGACGAGCATCCTTGCCAACCACCCCTATCATCGCGAAGGCTGACGCGATGCGCCGCGCTCTTGCCCTGCTTGTCATCCTGTCGCTTGCGGGCCTGGGCGGCAGCGCGCTGTGGGCGCAGACGCCGAGCCTGTCGCAGCAGCAGGACGAGCTGAAGACCGCGAACAAGGCCGCGAAGGACGCCGAAGCACGCGCGCGGTCGCTGCAACAGGCCGCATCGAACGAGCGCGACGAGGCGCGGCGGGCGAAGACGCGCGAGGCGGCGGTCGCGGCGAGCATTCAGGCGGCCGAGGCGCAGATCGCGGCGGCGCGCGCGCGGATCGCGATCGTCGATCGGATGCTGGCGACCCAGCGCGTGCGCCTGGCCGAAAAACAGGGGCCGATCGCGCGGCTCATCGCGGCGCTGCAATCGCTGGCGCGGCGCCCGGCGGTGCTGGGGCTGGTTCAACCCGGATCGACCCGCGACATCGTCCATGTCCGTGCCGTGCTGGCGACCGTGACCCCGGTGGTGCGGGCGCGCACCGCCGACATTCGCGCCGAAGTCGAACGCACCCGTCGCCTGCGCGAGGGCGCGCAGCTGGCGGTGCGCAGCCTGCGCGACGGCCGTGCGCGGCTTGAGAATGAGCGGCTGGCGCTGGTGCAGATGCAGGCCGATCATCGATTGCGCTCCGTCGGCTACACGCGTGAGGCGATGTTCGAATCGGACCGGGCGCTGGCGCTGGGCGAACAGGCCCGCGATCTGGTCGATCTGATGGACACGATGGGCGCGGCGGCGGAAACGCGCGAGGCGCTGGAGGCGCTGCCCGGCCCGTTGCCCCGCCCCGGCACCGGTGATGCCGATGACGACGCAAAGCCGGCCATGGCGGGCCGATCCGCGCGCGCCGCCCCCTATCGCCTGCCCGTCGCCGGAACGATCGTGACCGGGCTGGGGGAGGTATCGGATGAAGGCGTGCGATCGCGTGGCGTGACGCTCGCCACCTGGCCCGGCGCCCAGGTGGTCGCCCCGACCGGCGGGCGCGTCACCTATGCCGGGCGATTCCGGCGCTATGGCAATATCGTCATCCTGGATCATGGCGATGGCTGGACGTCGCTGGTCGCTGGGCTGGACCGGGTGATGGTGCGCGTCGGCGATCAGCTGATCCAGGGCAGCCCGCTCGGCCGCGTACCGGACACGGCGAACCCGCGCATCACCGTCGAACTGCGCCGGCGGGGCCGCCCGGTCGATCTGGCCCAGCTGCTCGATTGATGCCGCACCATCGCCGCTTTGCGGTCACGTCATTCCGGTCTATCGGTGCCGGTGAGTGAGGAAAACATGCGTAAGATGATCCGCCCCCTTCTTCAGGTCACCGCCGCGGTCGGCGCGCTGGCGCTGGTTCCCGTCACCACGGGTGCGATGGCGGCGGTGGACACGTCGAGCTATCGCGAGCTGGATGTCTTCATGGACATCTATAACCGGGTGAAGGCCGATTATGTCGAAAAGGTCGATGACAAGACGCTGATCAAGGGCGCGATCGACGGCATGCTCGCGTCGCTCGATCCGCACAGCTCGTTCGCCGACGATCTGGAATTCGACAATATGCGGCTCCAGACCGACGGCAATTATGGCGGCCTGGGCCTGTCGGTCACGATGGAGGACGGCGCGGTCAAGGTCATCACCGCGACCGAGGACACCCCCGCATGGCGCGCCGGGATCAAGCCGGGCGACTATATCACCCATCTCGACGGCAAGCTGATCTATGGCGGCACGCTGGACGAGGCGATCAGCCAGATGCGCGGCCCGCCGGGTACGAAGATCACCGTGCGCATCGTCCGCCCCGGACGCGACAAGCCGATCGATCTGGACATCACCCGCGCCACCATCATCCAGAAGGCGGTGAAGTGGGAGGTGAAGGACGGCGTCGGCGTCCTGAACATCAACACCTTCTCCGCCAACACGGCGCCGGAAATGCGCGCGGGCATCGCCGCGATCGAAAAACAGCTGGGCGGCAAGCCCAGGGGCTATGTCATCGACCTGCGCGGCAATGGCGGCGGCCTGCTCGATCAGGCGATCCAGGTGAGCGACGCGTTCCTGTCGCATGGCGAGATCGTGTCGCAGCGCGGCCGGGAAAAGAGCGACATCGAACGCTGGTACGCAAAGGCGGACGATCTGGCCCGTGGCCTGCCGCTGGTCGTACTGGTCGATGCCGGCACCGCATCGGCGTCGGAAATCGTCGCCGGCGCGTTGCAGGATCATCACCGCGCGCTGGTGCTGGGCGAAAAGACGTTCGGCAAGGGATCGGTGCAGACCTTGCTCCAGCTCGGGCCGCGCTCGCTGCTCCGCCTGACCACCGCCCGCTATTACACCCCGTCGGGCCGGTCGGTGCAGGAAGGGGGCATCCAGCCCGACCTGCTGGTGCCGCAGATTTCGGACCCCGATTACAAGAGCCGGCCGGTGTTTCGCGAGGCGGATCTGCGCCGGCACCTGATCAACGAGATCAAGGTCGATAATTCGATCCTGGAAGAGGATACGAAGACCGATCCGCGGTTCGCGGCGACGCCCGAGGAGCTGAAGAAGAAGGGGATCGACGACTTCCAGCTTCATTATGCGTTGCAGACCATCGCCCGCACCGCCGCCGCGCCCGCGCGCGTCGCCGATGGCGCGGCGGGCAAGCGCGGCGGGCGCTGACCGCGATGCGCGACCGCGTTCTTGCCCTCGCGCTTGCGCTCGGCGTGCCGCTCGCGCTGATGAGCGGCGCGTTGCTGAGCCAATATGTCGGCGGGCTGTTCCCGTGCGAAATGTGCATGTGGCAGCGATGGCCCCATTATGCGGCGATCGTCATCGCGCTGCTCGCCATCGTGGTCAGGCCGGCGCGCGGCCCGCTGATCTGGCTCGCGGCGCTGGCGATTGCGATCAGCGGCGGCATCGGCGTGTTCCATGCCGGCGTCGAATATGGCTGGTGGGAGGGGCTGACGCGCTGTTCGACCACCATCGCCGGCAGTGGCGATCCGCTGGCGGCGATCATGAACGCGCCGTTGATCCGGTGCGACGTTCCGCAATGGACGCTGGTGGGAATTTCGCTCGCCGGCTGGAATGCGCTCATCTCGTTGGGCGGGGCGATCGCGATCGCCGCGCTGATGCTGCGGAGCCGGCGGGCATGAGGTGGAAGCCGGGAGATCCGCGACCCGATCCGCGATCGATGGTGCGGGTGGACCAGGCCGGGGAATATGGCGCGACGCGCATCTATGCCGGCCAGCTGGCGGTGATGGGGGATCGCAGCGACACCGCGCGCGCGATTTCGGGCATGGCCAATCAGGAGGAACGGCACCGTCGCTTCTTTGATGCGTTGATGGCGGAGCGCGGGGTTCGGCCGACCGCGCTGCAACCGGTGTGGAACGTCGCGGGCTTTGCCCTTGGCGCCGCGACGGCGGCGATGGGGCCGGCGGCGGCGATGGCATGCACGGTGGCGGTCGAGACCGAAATCGATCGCCATTACGGCGAGCAGCTGGACGCGCTGGGCAGCGACGATCCGATCCTGTCCGATGCGGTGGCGGAGTTTCGGGCGGAAGAGGTGGAGCATCGCGAGTCGGCACTGGCCGCGGGGGCAGAGACGGCGCCGGCCTATCCGGTGCTCGCCGGGGCGATCCGGCTGGCGTGCCGGGCTGCCATATCGCTGTCGAAACGGATATGACGGGGGGAAGGAGACGATGAAGATGACGAGGATCCTGTTTGCCCTGGCCGCAACCGCCATCGTGGCGGTCCCTGCCGCCCTGCCGCTGCCGGCGGCGGCGCAGAACGGCACGCTGATCATCTATGGCGACGACAAATGCCCCACCAACGCCGATGGCGAGGAGATTGTGGTGTGCGTGCGCCGCCCCGCCGAGGAGCGTTACCGCATTCCCAAGGATCTGCGCGACGGGCCGGTGACCCCGCAGCAGCAGAGCTGGGCGGTGCGGCAGCGTTCGGCGCTCACCGCCGGCGACACCGGCATCGGCAGCTGCACCACCGTGGGACCGGGCGGCGGCATCGGCTGTTCGACCCGCGAGATTCAGGCAGGCAAGGCCGAAGCCGACGCCCGCAAGCGCGCCGAAAAGGTGCTGCCCGACTAACCGGCAAGAATGTCCCGGGTGGATTGTGCGCCCGCTGCCCCATCGCTAAATCGGCGCCGCTGACGTCGCTGGCGGGGAATGGATATCATGTCTGCTGAAACGCGCCGGCGCTGGCGGGCGCCGCTGCTGCTGTTCGCGATCGTCTGGCTGTCCTGCACCTGGTTCGGCTCCTGGGCATTCAATCCCAACAATGCCACCCGCCTGTTCGCCGCGCTCGCCATCGTCGAAAGGGGGACCGCGCGGATCGACGAATATGCCGGGATGACGATCGACCGCGCCGAGGTCGATGGCCATTTCCTGATGGACAAGGCGCCGGGCATCACGCTGATGGCGATCCCGTTCGTCGCCGCGACCAATGCGCTGACCGGCGAAACCTCCGCCGAACAGCCGCACGTCTTTTACGACCGGCAGATGGAGGCGTTCCTCCGCCTGCGGATGCGGATTGTGATCGCCTTCACCGTCGCAGTGCTGACCGCATTTGCCGCGACCGCGCTGCTCGATCTGGGAACGCGGATGACGGGCAGCCGGGGGGCGGGGCTGTTCGCCGCCCTGTCCTACGGGCTGGGGACGATCGCCTGGGGATGGAGCACCACGATCTTTGGACACGCGCCGGTGGCGGCGCTGTTCGTCATCGCGATCTGGGCAACGTGGCGCGCGACCGGTGGCGGGCCGCCCGGCCGCTTCGCCGCGCTGGCCGGACTGGCGCTGGGCTGGGCGGTGGTGGTCGAGCATCCCGCCGCGATGACCGGCGCACCGATCGCGCTTTGGGCGCTGTGGCGCGTCCGGCGCTGGGAGCGGCCGGCGCGGTGGCGCACGATCGGCATCGCCGCCGCCGCCGGACTGGCCGCGCTCATCCCCCTCTTCGCCTATAACATACTGGCGTTCGGACATCCGCTGGCGGTCGGCTATTCGAATGTGGTCGGGTTTGATGGGATGAAGCAGGGGTTTTTCGGCCTGACCTATCCCAAGCCCGAAATCCTCTATGAAATCACGCTGGGCCAGCGGCGCGGGCTGATCTGGGTGGCGCCGGTGCTCGCGCTCGCCCCCTATGGATTGTGGATTTTGCTGCGTGACCGGGCGAGGCGTGACTTGGGGGTCATGCTGGTGGCGGGCGCCCTCGCCGCGCTGCTCTACAACGCCGCCTATGTCTATTGGGAGGGTGGCTATGCGACCGGCCCGCGCCATGCGGTGCCGGCGATCGCCTATCTCGCGGTCGCGCTCGCCGCCTTCTGGCAGGACGCGAACCGCGTCGAAAAATGGCTGGGCGGCGTGTTCCTGACCGCCAGCATCGCGATCAACCTCACCATCGCGGCGGCGGAAATCCTCGCCCCCGATTTCCTGAAGGCGCCGCTGACCGAACAGATCATCCCCCAGTTCCTGATCGGCAATATCCGTACCGTGCCGAGCGAATTCTGGGGCTGGTCGACGGCGAGCGGGCTGTGGCTCTACCTGGCGATCGCCGCGATGCTCGCCGGCGGCCTCGCATGGGCGATCCGCGATGAATCGGAAGATCGCTGACTCGACAGGCGATTATCTGGAACATATAATGAACATATGGCCCAGCTCGATCTGCGCGAAAAGCTCCAAATCCTTGCCGATGCGGCGAAATATGATGCGTCGTGCGCATCGTCCGGCACGACCCGGCGAACTTCGTCCGGCGGCAAGGGGCTTGGCTCGACCGAGGGCATGGGCATCTGTCACGCCTATGCGCCCGACGGGCGGTGCATCAGCCTGCTCAAGATCCTGTTGACCAACAGCTGCGTCTTCGATTGTCACTATTGCATCAACCGCAAGAGTTCGAACGTGCGCCGCGCGCGCTTCACCGCGGCCGAGGTGGTGCAGCTGACGCTCGATTTCTATCGGCGCAACTATATCGAGGGCCTGTTTCTCAGCTCCGGCATCATCCGGTCGTCCGACTATACGATGGAGCAGATCGTCGAGGTCGCCCGCAGCCTGCGCGAGGATCATGATTTTCGCGGCTATATCCATCTCAAGACGATCCCCGACGCCGATCCGGGGTTGATCCACCAGGCCGGGCTGCATGCCGACCGGCTGTCGATCAATGTCGAATTGCCGACCGTCGCCGGCCTGTCCCGCCTCGCACCCGAAAAGTCGGCGCCGCGGATCGAGGGGGCGATGCTCCACCTGAAGCGCGATATCGAGGATGGCAGCGACGCCGCATCGCGCTATCGCGCCGCGCCCAGGTTCGCGCCGGCGGGACAATCGACCCAGATGATCGTCGGGGCCGATGCGGCGACCGATCGCGACATCGTCGGCCGCGCGGCCGGGCTGTATGGCAAATATCAGCTGCGCCGCGTTTATTATTCCGCGTTCAGCCCCATTCCAGACGCGAGCGCGGTGCTGCCACTCCAGCGACCGCCGCTGATGCGCGAACATCGGCTGTACCAGTCGGACTGGCTGATGCGGTTCTACGATTATTCCCCGCGCGAGGTGGCGGACGCCGCCGATCCCGCGACCGGCATGATGCCGCTCGACATCGATCCGAAACTCGCCTGGGCGCTGCGCCATCGCGACCGGTTTCCGGTGGACGTCAATCGGGCGCCGCGCGAAGCGTTGCTGCGGGTGCCGGGGCTGGGCGTGAAGGCGGTGGAGCGGATCGTCGCCACGCGGCGCTGGCGCCGCCTCGCGCTCGCCGATATCGGCCGGCTGACGCGGTCGCTGGCGCGGATGAAGCCGTTCCTGATCGCGAGCGACTGGCGCCCGCTGATGCTGGCCGACCGCGCCGACCTGCGCCCGATCGTCGCGCCGCGTCGCGAACAGCTGGAACTGTTCGCCGCGTGAGAATCGATCGCGGGTGAAACCAGCTCCCGGTTCGGCGGTTGGACGGACAAAGGAGACAGACCGATGGCAGACGACCGCATCTTCGAGGACCTGAAGCGCGATCACGACCGGCAACGCGACCTGCTCGACCGGATCGGCGAGACGAGCGGCGACAGCGAGGAGCGACGCACGCTGTTCGAGACGTTGCGCCAGGAATTGCAGGCGCATGCCGCCGCCGAGGAGGAATCGCTCTACGCCACGATGCTGGGCGATCCCGATCTGCGCGACGATGCGCGCCATTCGGTGTCGGAGCACAAGGAAGTGGACGACATGCTGGGCGAACTGGTCGAGATGGACATGGCGTCGAGCGGGTGGCTGACCCGCTTCAAGACGATGCGGCATCGCTACCTCCACCATATCGATGAGGAAGAGGAGGAGATGTTCCCCGCGGCCGCACAGGATCTGGACGACGCGACCAAGGCAAAGATCGCCGCGGTGTTCGAGAAGCGCAAGCCGAAGGAACTGGAACGCGCGGGCGACGAAATGCCGGGCGACGCGCGCGAATAGATAGGCGTGCGCGTCGCGAGCCTGACCGCAGCGGATGATTTCGACGGCTGGCGCGCGGCGGCGCGGACCCTCGCGGCGGCGGGCGTGCCGGCCGGCGACGTGGTGTGGCGGGTCGGCGACGCACCCGGTGACCTGTTCGCCGACCAGGCGGTGCCGGCCGGCGATGGCGGCGGCGCGCTGCGCGTACCGGGCCGGTTCGTCGAACTGGCCCGGGAAGCCGTTCTGCACCGCGATCCCGAACGGTTCGCGCTGCTTTATACGCTCCTGCTGCGCCTTGGCGACCATCCGCACGCGATGGACGATGGCGCCGATCCCCTGCTCCAGCGCCTCGAACGGATGGCGAAGGCGGTACGGCGCGACATCCACAAGATGCGCGCATTCGTCCGCTTTCGCGAGGTTGCGGATGAGGGCGGAAACCGGTTCGTCGCCTGGTTCGAACCGGAGCATCATATCGTGCGCGCGAACGCACGGTTCTTCGTCGATCGCTTTCACACAATGCGCTGGTCGATCCTGACCCCCGAACTCTCGCTGCACTGGGATGGCCGGACGCTGAGCGAGGGGCCGGGGGCCACGCGCGGCGATGCGCCACAGGATGATCCGGCCGAGGCGATCTGGCGGACCTATTATGCCGCGATTTTCAACCCCGCCCGGCTGAAGACCGGCGCGATGCTGAAGGAAATGCCGCGCAAATACTGGAAGAACCTGCCCGAGACCGCGCTGGTCCCGGAGTTGATTGCCGGCGCGCGGGCGAAGGAGATCCGGATGATGGAAACCGCACGCGCCGCACCGGGCGGAAACAGCGAACAGGCGTGGGAGGCGCTGCGCCACGAAGCCGCCACCTGCACCCGATGCGATCTATTCGCGCATGCGACGCGGACGGTGTTCGGCGAAGGCCCGGTCGATGCGCCGCTGATGCTGATCGGCGAACAGCCAGGCGATCAGGAGGACCTGGCCGGGCGCCCGTTCGTGGGACCCGCGGGACAGGTACTCGACCGGGCGCTGGACGCCGCAGGGATCGACCGCGGCCGGGCCTATCTTACCAATGCGGTCAAGCATTTCAAGTTCGAGCCGCGCGGGAAGCGGCGCATCCATTCGCGGCCCGATGCGGGCGAGATCACCGCATGCCGCTGGTGGATCGAACAGGAAATGCTGCTCGTCCGCCCCCGTGTCGTCGTCGCGCTGGGGGCGAGCGCGGCGCGATCGCTGCTGGGCCGGAATGTGACCATCGCGCGCGAACGCGGTCAGGCGATCGCCCTGGCCGATGGCGCGACAGGCTGGATCACCGTCCATCCAAGCTATTTGCTGCGCCTGCCCGACGAAGCCGCGCGGGGCCGTGAATATGATGCCTTCGTCGCCGACCTGCGACGGGCGTCGATGTCGTTGTAAAAGCCGGTCGGGCCGGTCTGGTTACAGATGCAACCAGATTTGCCGCCGTTGTCGCATCGCATTAATCTGCGCCGAAGAGGAAGGTGATGCGGACCCTGATCTTCATTGTGGCGGCCGGCGCGGCCTATGCCGGCATCGGGCTGAAGGCGCCAGCGGCACCGATCCAGTCGCCCGGCGACGCGCCGGCCCGCGCCGCCCCGCCCCCCGCATCGACGCCAACGCCAACGCCAACCGCGACATCGTCCCCGTCGCCCGATCCCACCCCGACGGCGCGTCCCAAAAAGAAGCCCCTGCCCCTTCCGCCGCCGCCGCCCCCGCCGCCCATGGCGATGCCGCCCCCCATGGCCGAACCCGCGCCGTCGCGACCGGAGCAAAGCTGCCGGCCCAGGACAGCGAGTCCCTCCAGCGGCGTCGCCCGCCCCGCCGGCAGCACCACGCAGCGCGACGAAGCCGCGGATTGCCCAACCTGCCCACCCCCCTGCCCCTGACCAAGGCTTCGGCAGAACAGGCAGAGCCGCAGATGCGCAGGACCGCCCCGCCACTCGCGCAGGTTCAGCCGATCACCCGCTGCCTCGCGGAGATGCAGACCAGCATCGTCAGCGCCGGCATTCGCGCGTTCGACGGGTGGCTGGACCGGTTCATCATCTACACGCTGCTCGCGCGGGTGAACGGGCTTGTGTCGGCTCCCGTCGAAGCGTCGATATCGATCCACGCCGCCGCCGAATCGCTTGGCAAACCCTATGAGAGCGTCCGCCGCCACGTTCATGTGATGATCGAGCAGGGGCTGATCGCGCGACAGGGCCGGGGGCTGCGGGTACGCAGATCGAAGCTGGCGCACGGGACGCTCGCGGACCTGCTGCGATTGACCCATGACAGCTTCGTCCGCTTCATCGAGGACCTGGCCAGCACCGGCGAAACCCTGCCGCTGCGGCGCCACGGCGTCCCCTATCATTTCACGACCGGGGCGCGGGCCGCCGTGGATATCCTGCTGGCGATCACGCAGACCAATCGTGGGACGCATGACGGATGGATCGACCTGGTGCTGTTTTCGACCGTCGTCGCGGCGAACTGCCGGCCGGACCCGATCGACGACGAACCCGATGTCGCACAGATGCCGGTGAGCGCGGCCGCGATCACCCGCGCGCTCGCCTTTTCCCCGACCACCACCGCGCGCCGCCTTTCGGCGATGGTGCGGAGCAGCCAGCTGATACGGGCAGGGTCAGGCTACCGCGTAAATCCGGCATGGCTGTCCCATCCCGATGCCCGTGCCGTGACTGCCCACAGCCTGGAAAATGTTCGCCGGCTTCTCAACACCGTCGCCGCGCAGGGCTTCCCCTTTGACGATCCCGCCTCCGCCTATCTCGACGAACGCCCCCCATGGACGCCGATCGGCTGATCAATCGGTCTTTTTGAGCTTTGCCAGCGCGGCGAACGGCCCCGCCTCTTCCTCGCTGAGGACGCCCGCCGCCCGCAGTGCCGCTTCCGCACCCGGACCGCGCGGGAAGGGATCGAGCGCCAGCGCCAGCGTTTCGGCCGCCGCCTCGCCCAGGTCGATCGCGCCGCCCGAATAAAAGACGGTGTCGCAATCGTCCTCGCTCAATTCGATCTCGTCGCCGGTCTGGCTGCCCTCGGCAACGAAGCGGAGCCGGACATCTTCGTCGATCGTCGCGGGGACGGGTTCGCCGGTGACGCTGCATGGCTGAACCACCGCCGCCGACAGGCGCCCCTGGGCGACGATCCCGGCCGCCGCGCGATGCACGTCGAAGCGCGCATCGAGCCGGTCGATCGCGATCAGGCCAAAGCGGCGAGCCAGCGCCCGGCGCTCGTCCACGTCGGCGCTGATCTCGCTGTGCCGGTCCCCCGCGCCGATCGTGTCGAGCCGCACCGGGCGCGAAAATTCGGGCGTCATTCCGGAAGGTCCCCCGCCGCCAGCCGATCGAGCGAGACCGGCGCGAGCGCCGCATACATCGCGCGCAACCCGGCCTCCACATGATCGCGCGCAGGCCGCACGGGCGGCGCACCGCGATACAGATTGCGTGCCAGCGCGTCGGCGAATGCCGCGGGATCCGCATCGTCGGCCAACGCGTCGCGAAATGCGCCCAGCCGGCCACCGACCAGCCCCATCATCCGGCCCATATGTTTGCCGACCACGACGTCGCCGATCCCGATCTGGCGCAACTGGCCGTCCATATCATCCACGAAACATTCGATCAGCCGCGCCGACAGCGGCGCCGCCGCCGCGTCACGCTCCAGCCGCAGCAGCACGATCGCCAGGATGCTGGCGATCATGTCGAATCGTCCCTCGACCGTATCGGGAACCTCCCCCGCCTCATACCAGTGGGGCGACCGGCCCCGCGCCACCACGGCGGCATAGAGCGACGCGGCGGGATTTTCCGCCCCGCGTCCGGTCAGTCGCTGCCACAACCCCATTTCGATCGCTCCATCGCCCGTCAGGGGGCGTCAAATCCAGTGCATGCTTGTTTGCAGGCACGCGCCCGCATATTGAGGGGATCGGCGCGCGATGCAATGCGCGGGCCTGTTGCCCCGTGGGGAGAGTGTATCGATGAAGTCCGCCCGTGTCCTTCTTGCCGCCATGTCCGGCCTTTGCCTGCTGGGCGCAGGCGCGTGCGCGCCGCTGCGCGGCTATCAGGGCTATGTCATCGACCCCGACCTGGTGAATTCGGTTCAGCCCGGTGTCGATAATCGCGAATCGGTGCTGGCGACGCTGGGCAAGCCGACGCTGACCAGCCAGTTCAACCAGGGCGAATGGTATTATGTCGGCCGCGCGACGCGCAATTACGCGTTCAACGATCCCAAGGCGATCGATCAGACGACGCTGCGCATCACCTTCGATGACAAGGGGACCGTGCGCGAGGTGACCCGTACCGGCGCGGAGCAGATCGTATCGATCAATCCGTCGAACAAGAAGACGCCGACGCTGGGCCGCAAGCGCGGTTTCTTTGAGGATCTGTTCGGCAATATCGGCACGGTGGGCGCCCCCGGCGTGGGCGGTGGAGCCGGCGACGGCCCCTGATCGCGGCCCGACCGGCCCCGGCCGGCGACCTGTCATTTCGCTGGCATCTTTCATTTCGCTGACAATGGCATTCCCGGGCCGTTCAGTCGCGCCCGTCTATACCCCCTTCATATCGGGCTGATGCCCGTGCAACCGAAGGAGGGAATGACAATGCGAAGGAAGATTCTTCTGAGCGCGCTGATCGCCGCCGTCGCGATGCCGGTGATGGCGCCCGCGTCTGCAAGCGCGCAATCGCGGGCCGAACTGCGCCGCGACCGCCAGGAAGTTCGCGAACAGCGTCGGGACGTGCGCCGTGCGGAACGCCGGGGTACACAGCGTGACGTGCGCCGCGAGCGCGGCGACCTGCGCCAGGCACAGCGCGAATATCGCCAGGACCGCCGCCAGGTGCAACAGCGGACAAGCGAGCGCGACCGCCGCTGGGGCCGCGACGACTGGCGCCGCTATCGCAGCTCCAATCGCGGCGTCTATGCGCGTGGCAGCTGGCGTGCGCCGTTCCGCTATTACGGCTTCCGGACCGGCATGCGGATTTCGTCGCGCTATTACACCAGCCGCTATTTCATCAGCGATCCGTGGCGCTATCGCCTGCCGCCGGCCGGCCGCTATCAGCGCTGGGTGCGTCACTATGACGACGTCCTGCTGATCGACGTGCGGCGGGGCGTGGTGCTCCGCGTGATCCGGAATTTCTTCTGGTAAGCGACAAAAGGCCGCGCCGGCGGATACGCTGCCGGCGCGGCCGATACGTGTTCCGGTCCCGAAAGGGATAGGACCGACATTGCCGCAACGCGCGGGAATCGCTTTGGTTCGTTTCCCCGTACGATGCGGCCGGCGCCGGGCCGTTTTCCGTAAAGCCTGTGTCCCTGTGGCAACTTCTGGTGGGGCATGGTCGATGCGGAAGGCGCCCGGCGCCACCCCGATCCTGCGCGTTCAGCGCACGGTGAACATCACCTGATCGACGACGCGCCCCCCCGGCGCGATCAGGCGCAGCCGGTGACGGCCCGGCCCGGCCAGTACCATCGGCCGCGAATCCGCCGCCCCGGCGTCGCGCCCGTCGAGCTGGAGCCGATGGCCGATCACTTCGCCCGACACGCTGAGCGCCATCCGTTGCCGCTCGATCGGAATGTCGGGATCGACCGCATAGACGCTGCCCGACACCGGGCTGACGATCCGTGGCCGGCGGGCAGAGGCGGGCGCGGTGGCGATCCGTGTCATCGCGGTGCCGGCCAGGAAATATTCGCGGCGCGGCTGTTCGATATTGCCGGCGAAGCGGATGTCGCGCGCCTCGATCCCGTCGGGCCGGGGCGGCGCCTTCCCGGGTCGATCCGCGTGCAGCGCCATCATCACGTCGCGCCACACCGGCGCCGCGCCGCTGGTGCCGGATACCGCGCGCATCGGATCGCCTTCCAGGTTTCCGACCCAGACGCCGACCGTGTAGCGATCGGTGAAGCCGACGCACCAATTGTCGCGCATCGCCTTTGACGTACCGGTCTTGACCGCCGCCCAGAACGGCAGGCGGAGCGCCGAATCCATGCCGAACGTGCCGGCGCGGGCATTGGGATCGGCAAGCATGTCGGCGACCAGCCACGCCGCCTGGGGCGTGGTGGTGCGGCGCGGCGGCTGGCGCGGATCGTCCTGCCGGACCCGCAGCGGCGCCCACATCCCGCCCTGGGCCAGGCTGCGATAGGCGGCGACCTGTTCGAGCAGCGTGACCTCCGCCGAGCCCAGCGCCAGGCTATAGCCATAATAGTCGCCGCTTTCGGTCAGTCCGCGATAGCCGGTATCCCATAGCCGGTCGCGAAACGCCTCGACCCCGGTCAGCAACAGCGTGCGGACCGCCGGCACGTTGAGCGACCCGGCCAGCGCGGCGCGCGCGCTGACCGGTCCCTTGAACGCGTGGTCGTAATTCTGGGGGACGTACAGACCCGACGCGGTATCGAGCTGCACCGGCGAATCGTCGAGGATCGAAGCGGGGGTCAGATACCCCTTCTCGATCGCCTCGGCATACAGAAACGGCTTGAGCGTCGATCCGGCCTGACGATAGCTGGCGGCCCCGTCCACCGACGGTGCCGTCGATGCGCCGCCGATGCCGCCGACCCATGCCAGGATTTCGCCGGTCGCGGTGTCGGCGACGATCACCGCGCCGTCGCGCGCACGCGTGCCGCCCAGCCCCTGCAACTGCCGGCGCAGCGCGCGGATCGCCATTTGCTGGATGTCGATATCGATCGTCGTCGCGACCTTCAGCCCGGGCCGGGTAAGCAGCCGGTTGGACAGGTGCATCGCCAGACCGGGGTCGAGCGCCAGGCTGCGAGCCGGCCCGAGCATCGACGCCGCCATCCCGGAAAATCGCGCGCAATCGGCATCGTGCGACAGCGCGCAGGCGCGACGGGACACTTCGCCGGCTCCGGCCGCGGGATTGGGCAGCAACGCGGCGAGCAACAGCCCGTCATCGCGGGTCAGCGCATCGGGCGTCTTGCCGAACAGGCCAAGCGCGGCGGCACCGATCCCCTGTGCCTCGCCGCGAAAGCCGGCAAGGTTCAGATATGCCTCAAGGATCTGGTCCTTGTTCCAGCTGCGTTCGAGCGCGGCGCCCGCGCGCATCTGGCGCAGCTTGTCGAGAAGCCCGCGCGATCCCGGCGCGGCCAGATCGGGGGACAGATAGGCCGCGACCTGCATCGACAGGGTGGATGCACCGCGCGCGCGCTTTCCCTCGATCCGGTCGCGCACCGATCCCAGGATCGCCAGCCAGTCGATCCCGGCATGATCGCGAAACCGGCGGTCCTCCGCCGAAACCAGCGCATCGGCGGCGGCCGGCGCGACGTGCGCCAGCGGCGTCCATGCCAGGCGCCGCGCCTGATAATCGACCCGGGCCGAATCGAGCAGCCGGCCATTGCGGTCGTAAAGCCACGCCTCGGACGGCTTCCACCCCGCCACCGTCGCGCGATAGCCGGGAAGATGCGGCGGCAGCGTCGCATAGTCGGCGCTCGCAACCAGCGCGGCCAGCCCCAGCACCGCCGCGACGACGATCCGTGGCCCGGTCCACCAGACGCGATGGGTCGCCGCCTCGACACGGCGCCACGCCAGCCGGCCGCGCCCGGCAACACGATGCAGGAGACGCTGGAACCGCTCGATCACGTCACCGCTGCGCCACCACCATCGGCTGGTTGGGGATCGCGGCGCGGATTTCCGGCGAATACATTGCCTCCACCCGGGTTGGCGGCAGCTGAAGCCGGCCGGCGGCGTTGAGCCGCATCGTGTAGCTCACCGTCCGCGTGCCGCGCGGCAGCCAGGCGAAATAGCCGCGCCATGCGTCGCGACCCCGCTCGACATAGCTGGGCGCATCGCCACTGCCGCCCTCGGCCAGCATTTCCGACTGGCCGCCCAGCGTGCCGATCACCGTCGCGCCCGCCGGAACCGGATCGGCGATCACCACCCAGTTGCGATCGGCGCTCGCCTCGATCGTCAGCGTCACACGGACGACATCGCCGCGGGTCCACAGCCCCTTGGTCTTGGCCTGAACTGCCTCGACCTTCTTGGTGAGCTTGTACCCGGCATTCAACGGCTGGGTCAGCGGCACCGCCGCCTTCACCTGCACGGTCGCCCACGGCCCCGCCCCGCCCGATTGCGAGAGGGTCAGCGGCGCCTGGCCGGTGGGTAACGCGAAGAGCAGGCTGCGCTGCGCCGGGTCGAGCGGCCAACTGCGCGTCTGGCTGCGCCCGCCCAGGCTCGCCGTCGTCACGCCGGCGACCTGTTCGGCCGGATAGGCGGCTTCGAACCGGCGCGCCGCGATCACGCCCCAGGCGTTGGCGGTGGTGGTGTCCCAATGCCCGCGTTCCTGCCGCAGCGCCGCGCCGACCATCATCTTCGGCCCTTCGCCGGCAAAGGTCGGCCGGCCCAGCGTCGCGACCAGCGCCTTCAGCACCGCTTCGTCGCCCGATGCCATCAGCCACCAGGGGCTGTTGCCCTTGTCGCTCAGGTCGATCCGGGTCCCTTCATAGACCAGTCGGGTCTTCAGCACGCCCTCCGCCGCCGCGCGCAGCTGTGCGCCATTTGCGAGGCCCGGCACCTTGCCCAGCGCGGCGATATAGTCGGCGAGCGTCGAGGTCGGCATATCCTGTGGCGTGATGCCCAGCTGGCCCAGCATGTCCGCGCGCGCCGCGCCCTGCCGGGCGAGCGCCGCGAACGCCGCGACCTTCTGCAACCGTACATCGCCATATTCGTCATGCCGCAGCCGCCCGTCGAGCACCGCGGTCAGCGCCTGAACCATCCGCGAACGCGATGCTTCGGGGATCGGCAGCCCCGCCTCGGCCGTGATCGACAGGACATAGCTGGTCAGCGCCTCCGACCCGCGCAGGCCGTCCGACGGGAAGTAGCGGAGCAGGCCGTCCTTATCGAGATAGACCGGCATCTCGCCCGCCAGGCTGTTCCATGCGCCGGTATCGCCCAGCGCCACGGCCTTCGACGTGCGCTGTTCGAAACAGCCATAGGGATAGGCGGACATGTAATCGCGCACCCCCTGCAATGGCGGCACCAGGCTGTCGGTGAGCAGCAGCGAGACGCTGCCGACGCCGGACAGCGCCCCCGCCGGCGGCTGGATCGCGACCGGCCCGCCTTCGCCGACGCGCACCAGCGTCGCGGCCCAGGTTTCGACCGGCACCGCCGGGGCGATGTCCTGCGCGACCGTGATCGCGTCGCTCGCCTTGCCGCTGGCATCGCGGGCGGTGACCTTCCACTGCAACCGGTCAAAGCCCTTGGGCGCGGTGAGGTTCCACGCGATCGGCACGGCGCCGCCCGCCGGAATCTCGACCGTCAGGTCGCGACCGGTGGCGACGCGCGGGCTGAGCTCGACATGCGCGGTCACCGTCATCGGCTTGTCTGATCCGTTGCGCAGCGTGAAGCCCGCCGAATAGAAGTCGCCATCGCGCACCAGCGGCGGGATACCGGCAAAGATCGACAGGTCCTGCGCGGTCCGCACATCGGTGCTGCCGGTGCCGAAATACTGGCCGTCGCCGCCCAGCGCGATCGCCACCAGCTTGAACGAGGACAGCGAGTCCGACAGCGGCACATCGACGCTCGCCGCGCCCTGCGCATCGAGCGGGACGCTGCCGCGCCACAGCAACACCGGCTGGAAATTCTCTCGGTTGAGCGCGGACAGGTCGCCGCCGCCACCGCCGCCCGCCTCAACCGCCTTGCGGCCGTAATGGCGCTTGCCGACCACCTGGGTCTGCGCGGTCGAAGTCAGCACCGACAGCGGGCGATCGCCCATCATCGCCGCCAGCACGTCCCAGCTTTCGTTCGGCGCGAGCTGCAACAGCGCCTCATCCACCGCGACGAAGGCGACATCGGCCTTGGGTGCGGCGCTGCCGTCCGGATTCTTCACCTGGAGCGCGACCTTGGCCGTGCCGCGCGCGGCATAGCGTTCCCGGTCCGCCTTCACGCGCACATCCATCCGGTGGCCTTCCCAGCCGACCCGGATCTTTGCCATGCCGATCCGATAGCTGGGCTTGGCGAGATCGACCGTCGCGGTCGGTGCCGCCCCCTCGCGCGAGAAGAAGGGAAGGTTCCAGCGACGGGCAAGGTCCGCCCACCACAATTTCCAACCACCCACGCGCCCGCGCACCGCCATGACCGAAACATGGACGTCGGGCGCATAGACGCCCTTTAACGGCACCTCGACCACCGGATTCTCACCCGACAGGTCGGTGACGAAGCTCGACATCACCCCTTCGCGCTCGACCGTGACCAGCGCGGTCGCGCCGCGGAAGGGCATGCGCACCTGAAAGCGGGCGGTGTCGGTCGATTTATATTCCGGCTTTTCGGGGATCAGATCCATGCGGTCGCCATTGTCGCCGCCGAACCACCAATCGTCCTCCCCCGCCAGCCATACCGACGTGGTCGCGCGCGCGACGTTGCCGGCGCCGTCCGTCGTGGTGGCGACGGCATAGACCTCACCCGATACGCCGGGATCGAGTTCGCATTTGGCGAAGCCCTGTGCATCGGTGGTCGTCGAACAGGATGCGGACAGCTTCCTGGTCCGCATGTTGTTTTCATAGGCGTAGAAGCCGCCGATCAGGCGCCGTCGCGCGGTCAGGATTTCGCGGCTGTAGAGCGCGACCTGCACCTTTTGGCCCTTGACCGGCTTGCCGTCCGTACCCAGCGCCACGAGGCGCAGGCGCAGATCGTCCTCCTTCATCAGCCAGCCATCGGTCTTGACGCCCAGTTGCACCGCCGATGCATAGATGGGAACGCTGCGCGAGGCGGTCAGCACCTCGCCATTGGCGTCCTGATAATCCATCTCGACACGCATCAGCGTGTTGCCTTCCAGCGTCCCCGGCACGTCGATCGTGGTGCGCGCGGTGCCGTCGCGGCCCAGCGTGACCGGCAGCGTCTGCATCGGCGGCAATTGCGTCGAATCGATCTCTTCGCCGTCGCCGTTGAGCGGCTTCGTCCCCTCTTCGATCGCCTGCCCGCCAAAGCTGTAGCTCTCGTAATCCTGAGGCGCCTTGTACCGGTCCCAATAGCCGATGCGCAGCTCGACCGGCAGGTTCGCCGCCCCGCCGCCGGACAGATATCCGACGAACAGGTCGAGCGGCAGCGTCTTTGGCTTCACCGCCGCCTCTTTCGGTCCGGCGACCGACGCCTTCATCGTCGGCAGCTTATATTCGTCCACCTTGATCGACTGATCGGTCCAGATCGTGTCCTCGCCGCGCACGAACTGGAGGTCGTAATCGCCCATCGGCGCGCCCTGCGGGACGTTCCACGTCGTCTCGCCATTGCCGGTGGCGCCGATCGTCACCGGCAGCTCGAACTGCGTATCGGAGCCGCGATGGGTGAGCTTTAGCGTGCCGGTAAAGCCGTCGGGATAGGCGAAGCCGGCCGCGACCGGGCGGCGCAGCACATGTTTCATATGCACCGTCTCCCCCTGCCGGACGAGCGCGCGGTCGAAGATGGTGTGGATGATCGTACGGTCGGCGTCATAGCCAAAGCGCAGATCGAAATCATAGGGCCGAATCCCCTCGCCCCAGGCGGTGAGCGTGAAGCTCATATCGTCGCCCTTGCGCGCGGAGATCATCAGCGTGTGCGATTCCGATCCCTCGTCACAGCTGCCCCAGGTCTGCGGCTCGGGCAGTCCCTTGGCGACCGCGAGCCGGCCAGATTGATCGGTGGTGCCGCTCGCCAGCATCTTTCCGGTGCAGCTGTCGGTGACCTTGACCGCCGCGCCGCCGACGGGCTTGCCGCTGTCGAGCGCGGTCACCCAGGCGAGCGAGCTTTCCCGGCCCCATTTGAAATGCACCGCCATGTTGGTGACGAGCGCACCGGCGGCGACGTAACGCGGTGCGTCGCGCCCGAGCAGCGCCTTGCCCAGCTGGGGCGAGGCGAGTTCAACGACATAGAAGCCCGGCTTGCCCAACGGGATGCCTACGACCTCCATCTCCTTGCCCTTGCCCGGCAGGTTGATGTTGAGCGGCGCACCCAGACCCGCGCCCAGGATCGGCTTCGCGCCGGTCTGGTTGATCCGCACGGTCATGCCGCGACGCTCGACCTCATCGACCTTATAGTCGTCGGCATCGTCGATCGTGCGCAGCCACCGCGCGATCACGCCGTCAGAGGCATCGACGCGCATATGCTGGCCCGCGACCGACAGGCCCTTGCCCTGCAACGCCGGCTCGACATTGCGAACCGTGACGGGCAGCACCCCGCCCTCCCTGGCCTCTAGGATGCCGAACGGCGCGGCGAACTTCACCAGCGGCGGCGCCTCGTCGAAGCGGACGTCCAGCGGGAAGCGTTCGGCGTTGGACAGCGCGCGACCGCTCTCGTCCTTGATCCCCGCCGGCAAAATCAGCCGCGCATTGGTCGCGGCGGGCAGCGGCGAGGCGAATTTGACGTCGCTGACCGTGTTTGCGCGCTTGTCCTCGTCCGACAGGACGGGAAGCAGCTTCTTTCCATCGGCGGTCTCGATCCGGATCGCCTCGGCCTGTTCGCGCGGGATGCGCGCGGAAAAGCGGACCCACGCCTCCTTGACCGGATTGCATCCGGCCTGGGGATTGATGCGCGCGCATTCGAAGCGCGCGGTGAACGGCTTGCGCACCGTGAAGTCGAACCGCTGGTCCGCGCCCGCGGTCTTGCCGCCCGCGCCGGCGATCGACGCGCCCCAGACCAGCGCCACGTCGCGGCCCGGGGGCAGCGGGCGCCCGCACTGGACCGCCACGACATTGGCGAGCGCCTTGGCCCGCGCATCGGCATTTTCGGGCAGGGTCTCGGCGATGCCGGAATCGCGCAGGAAGCTGCGCACCTCCCACCGATCGGCGTTCATTTCGGGCAACAGCTTGGCGGGCAGGCCGGGATCCAGCAGCTTGACCGGGATCTTCTCCCCGATCCCCTCGACCGCGCAATAGGCGCCCTGGGCGATCGATTCGCGGGTCGCCGGCATGTTGGTGCCGACCAGGAAGACCTGATCCTCCTCGATCTCGCCGCCATAACGGCTGGGGAGCAACCCCTTCACCGTCGGTCCGCCTGCTTCCACCGCGAATTCGCGGCTGCCGGTGACGGCATAGCCGGACAGGCTCTTCAGATTATCGACCAGCTCGAACTTGCAGCTCGTCCCTCCGGGCAGCGGCGTGGCGAATTCCCAGACATAGGTCTGCTGATCGACCCATCGCCCCTCGCCACCGATCGCGCAGCTGACCTTGACCGGCGCGGCCGCGCGCGGATCGCCCAGTGGCACCATCTGCTGGCTGAAGCGCAGCGTGTAGCGTTCGATCGCGCCATCGCCCATTCCCGGCGTGGACAGCACCACCTGGGGACTGGCATCGCCCCAGGCCAGGACCGGCGTCAGCGCCAGTGCCAGGATCGCCGCAACGCGCGCGAGGTGCTTCATCATACCTTCCCCCAAGCAGGTGGGCCGATCCTAACGCTCCCGCAATGCCCGAGTCCACTGTCAGGATGACCCGTGCCGAATCAATAATCCTTGGAATATTTGATTCCCGCGCTCGATCCGCCGAACGATCCGGTGGCGGAGAGCAGGCTGAGCGCCCGGGTCAGCGCGATCTCCAGCTGGACGGCGGTGAAGCCGCGCGCATCGGTGATGATTTCGACATAGATGTCGTCGGTCAGATACTGGCCGGCGGCGAGCGCGGTGCCGCGCCCGGTGGTGTCGTCGGCGCCCAGGATGCGCAGCCGGTCGATCCCCGCCGCCGACCGCAGCTTGCCGAGCGGATTGAGGCCGCCGCCGCTTCCGCGCAGCGAATTGAGCGCGGCGGCGAGCTGGATCGCCTCGGTCGCCGACAGGTTGGTGACCGAACTGCCGAACAACAGGCGCGAAAGCACCTCGTCCTGCGGCAGCGTCGGGGTCGAGGTAAAGGCGATGCGCGGTTTTTGCCCGCTGCCGGTGATGTTGATGATCGCGGTCACGCCCTCTGCCGTGGTGCTGGCGCCGATATTGATCTGCGGGTCGGCGAGCGGACCGCCCTCGAAACTGACGATGCCGCGCGTCAGTTCGAACCGGCGGCTGGCAAAGCTGTAGGTGCCGCGCACCACCCGCGCTTCACCGGTCACGATCGGCGCGGCGGAGGTTCCGGTGACGCGCATGTCGGCACTCCATTCGGATTCGAGGCCCATCCCCGATACGAACAGCCGGTTGTCCGCGGTGATGCGCACGTCGAGCTTGAAGATGCCCGACGACGCCTGACGCTTTGGCCGGGCGCCGGTCGGGTCGAGATCGCTCTTGCGATAGACGCCGGTGAGTTCGGGAACCTCGGCCGCGCCCTGGCGGATGATCTGGTAGCGCGCGTCGGGGATGATGATCCGTCCCGCGATCTTGCCGCCATCGGCCTTGCTGTTGGTGATGCGCAGCTGTCCGGTCGCGGTTGCGCCCAGCGCATCGCTGCGCGCCAGCCGCGCGTTGCGGAAGCGGGTGGTGATATCGAGCGGGAACCCCTCGTCCGCCGACAGGCCGATCGTTCCCGACGCGGTGAGCCGGCCATTGCCCGCGACCGCCTCCATCTGCGTGATCTCAAGCTGGTTCATGTCGAACCTGCCCTCGACCTTCATCTGCGACAGGCGGGTTCCCCAGGTTTCGTTCTCATAGGCCAGCTTTTCGGCGCGCAGCTGGCCGGCGATGCGCGGATCGCGCACCTGGCCAGAGAAATCCGCGGCGATCGCGACCGGCCCGGACAATTGCTGATCGGGAAAGCCCGCCATGGAAAACAGCACCGCCGAGGGGCCGTTGTAGCGGATGCCGCCCGAAAGCGGGGCCGCCATCAGCCGCGTCGTCCAGCTTCCCGCATTCGGCCCCAGCGGTTGCAGCGTCGCCACCATCCGGCCGATGGTCGTCGCACCGCGCTTGATGAGCGCACGCGCGTCACCGCCATCGGGGAGCAGCCGGCCGACAAAGGCGATATCGACCGGCGACGATACGCCACCGATGCTCGACCGGGTGAAACCGGCGACGTTCAACCGCGCGATCGCCTGGGGAAAGGCGCCGCTGCCGGGCTGGCGGAAGTCGAGCGAGCCGCTGGCGCTGCCGCCGACCCCGGCGGTGCGCGCGAAGAGATTGGCGATCGACAGGTCGAGCTTGTCGAGCCGTGCCTGCATCACCAGCCCATCGCCCCAGCTGCCCGCGATCCGCGCGCTTCCCTTGTCGAAATCGATCCGCGTGGGCGACAGGCGATAGCTCCGCCCCGCGATCGCGATCCGGGCCGGCTGGGCAGTGCGAAAACCGATATTGTTCGCCTTTCCGTCCAGTGCGACGCGCCATTCATCGGGCGCGAACCGCGCATTGGCGGCAATGCGGAACGGCACCGCCGACGATCCCTCGGCCAGCGCCTGGGCAGCGCCGCTGCCGTCGCGATAGGCGATCTTCGCCCGCGCGCGGGTCAGCACGAAATCGCCGCGCGACAGGTTGGCGACCTGTGCCTCGCCGGTGATCGCCGGGCCGCGATCATAGAGCGTCGCCGTCGCGTCCACCACCGCGCGGCCGATCGTCAGTCCCATATCGCCCGGCACGGTCGCGTTGCTGGCGCTCGCATGGACTACCGCCTGCTGGTATTTCCCGGCTGCGGCGAGATCGACCTTGCCGTCGATGCCCGACCCGGCAAAGGTCAGGGCGCCGGCGAACGGGCCGGCGGGCGTCTGGCGCAACGTCCCCTGAATGTCGGTGCCGGCGAACCGCGCGGTGCGAATATCGACCGTCATCTGGCGGCCCGTGCGCACCATCAGGTCGGCGCTGAACGGGCCATAATCGGTTCCCCCGGTCGCGGTGACGGCATAGGCGGCGCCCTGCCCGCGAACCCGCGCATGCAGATCGGCGAGACCGACGCCAAGCCCGGGGCGCGGCGCGCGCAGATCGACCAGCGGTGCGGCCATGGTGCCGGTGACGCGCGCGAACAGCGGGCCATAGTCGGTCGAATAGGCATCGGCGTTGAGCAGCAGCGGCCCGGCGGGATCGTAGCGGCCCGATCCGCGCACCACCTTGAACCGGGGGGCGCCCAGCTTGAGGTTCGAAAAGGTGACGATGCCATCGGGGTTCAGCCCGACATCGACCCGCATCACCGCATTGCCGCCCAGAAAGCTGCGGACCCCGTCGCTGAACAGGCGGGTACTGCGGCCCAGTATCCGTCCCTTGATCCCCCAGCCGCCGCCCGGCGCGGCATAGAGGTTGGCGTCGGTGGTGACGTTGACGATCCCGACCCCGTCGATCGTATAGTCGTTGACACGCCCCTTCAGCGCGCCGGTATAGCGGCCGCTGCTCATGTCTGCGGCGACGATCGCGGTCGCGTCGATCCGGTCGGACCGGATGCGCAGATTTTCCGACAGGATCTGGTCGCCCGTGATCGCCAGGTCGCCCGCGATCGACACGTTTGTCAGCAATCCGCCAGCCGCGGCGTTCAGGCCGGTCACACGCGCCGCCCGCGCCCGCACCGGGATCAGGATCCGGTCGGCGTTCACCGTCGCCAGCCCTTCGGCATAGAGGCGTTCGACGATCGTTTCGCCAAAGCCCAGCGCGGCGGCCTGAACCTTGTAATCGACGGTCGGCGTCGCGAACGGCCCATTGAGCGCGACCGCGCCGATCACCGACCGGCCCTTCAGATTGGGCGCGATCGTGCCGGGTTTCAGCAGCATCGCCTCGACCCGGAACTGGTCGAAGGCGTTTTTGCCCAGGTCGAGCACGCCGGTGGTGGTCAGCGCGAACGCGTCGGAGCGCAGCCGCAGGCGCGTGTCCGCGCGCCGCTGGTCCAGCGCGGCGTCAAGCGCCACCTGAAGGTTCGGGGTGGTGAGCCGCGCGACCGGCCCCTTCAGATACAGCCCCGGCTGGGTGGCGCCACGAAGCTGGATCGTCCCCTTGCGCGCGGCGATGCCAAGGTCGGCAAGCTGCCCCCCGCCCAGCGTCGCCATCAGCCGGCCGCGCCAGTCGCTCCACCCGCCCTTGCCCGCCAGCCGCGCGCGCAGCGGCGCGTCGAGCCCGGCAAGGCCGGCGATCAGCCCGCCCGCCGGCGCGACGAGATCGGCGCGCAGGTCGAGCTTGTCGGCATCCGGCACCGCGTCCAGCACCAGCGCCAGCCGGTCGCCGCCGTCACTGCCCAGCGTGCGCCCGTTGACGATCAGCCGCGCGCGGCGATCCGCGATCGCGGTTTCGCCGTTCAGCGTCGCGACATAGCGCCGCCCCGCCACCGGCGGATCGAGCACCAGCCGGTCGATCGACAGCCGGCCGATATCGATGTCCAGATCGGGCAGCATCGGCGCATTGGGGTCTCCCGGCTTCAACTCCGGCAGGCGCATCACCCGCACCAGCGGCGTGCTCGCCGAACGCACATCGACGTGATTGTTGAGGAAGGCGAAGGGCCGCCAATCCACCGCGATCGACGGCGAGGTGGCGAACACGCCCCGGGGATCGCTGACGCGCACGTCGCGCAGCACCATCGCGCCATAGATCGACCCTTCGATCCGGCCGACGCGAATGTTGAGGCCGCTGGCGGTGGTGAACTTGCCGATCTGGTCCACCACCAGCCGCTTGCCCGGATCGGTATTGAGACCGAGCACCAGCAGCAACAGCGCCCCGGCCAGCCCGGCCAGCGCGACCGCGATCCATTTGGCGACGCGCTGCCAGATCGGCGTGCGCACGATCACCGTTTCGATATCGGCGTCATCGCCGTGCGGCACGGTCGTTGCCCCGGGTTCCGCCATCAGAACGCCTGCCCGATCGAAATATACAGTGCGATCCGCGATTCGCCGGGCTTCTTTGCGATCGGCGTCGCCACATCGACGCGCAGCGGCCCGAAATTGGTGTAGAGGCGCCCGCCGATCCCCGCGCCGAAGCGCAGATCGGTCAGGCGGGGCAGCGTGCCTTCATATACCTGCCCCGCATCGATGAACGGCACGATGCCGAAATTGCCGAAGCGATAGCGCGCCTCGACCGCGAATTCGTTGAAGCTGCGGCCCCCGATCGGCTTGCCGTCGGGCGCGCGCGGACCCAGTTCCTGATAGCCAAAACCGCGCACCGACCCGCCACCGCCGGCATAATAGCGGCGCGAAGGGGCAAGGTCGTTCCGCTCGATCCCCTGGATCGATCCGAACCGCGCCCGCCCGGCCAGCACGATGCTGTCGCTCACCGGATAATAGGCCGTCCCCTCGATCATCCCGCGTACATAGGGCCGCGCGGCGCCCCGGACCGAGGTTTCGGGGCTGAGGTTCAGCTTCACCCGGAACCCGCGCGTGGGGTTCAGCAGATCGTCCGACTTGTCCCAGCCGGCAAAGAGCGGCACCGCCGCGATGAAATAGACACCGCGATCGCGCGCGCTCTTCGCGAAGTCGTAGCGATCCTCGCTGGTGCCGACGAATTCGGCGCCATAGGCATAGGTGAATTCCTTTTGCCAGATCGGCGTCGAATCATAGGAAATGCGCGCCGACAAGGTGCCGGTGAGGCCGGTATAGGCCTGGAGGTCGGACCGCAGCGCCGAGGCGATGAGCTGGAACGTCCGGTCGCGCCGCCCGGCATTGGAGCGTCGGAAGGTTGCCGACGCCCCCTGTTCCTGGGTTCCCGCGACGCCGGTCAGGATCAACGCGCCTTCGGGCGGAAACAGGTTGCGATGGGTCCAGCTGACTTCGGCGCGAATCCCCTGGCCGGTGCTGTACCCGGCCTGTGCGGCGAGGGTGCGCGCCGGCCCGCGCGTCTGACGGACGAGCAGATCGACATATTCGGTGCCGTCGGGTCCCGCCTCGCCGGTCCTCACCGGCTCGACCGATACCGTCGAGAACAGGCTGGTCGCGATCAGCGCGTCGCGCAGGTCGTCCACCATCGCGCTGTCATACAGCCGGCCGCGATCAAAGCGCGTCAGCACATCGATGTGCCGCGCGTCGAACACCGCATCGCCCGCCGTGCGAATCCCGCCAAAGCTGCCGCGCGGTCCGATCTTCACCGGCAGGGTATAATCCCCGACATGCGTCACCCCGTCGAGCAGGATGTCGCGCTGTCCCACCTCGCCAAAGGGGTAGCCGTTGCGCGGCAGCGCCAGGCTGACCGCCGCCTCCGCCGCCTGCACGCGCACGGCGTCGATCGGCTCGCCACTCCTGAGCTTCAGCGCGTCGGGGATCAGGTCGGGCGGCACGGTGGGATCGGCATCGATCGTGATCGCGCCGAGCTTGTACAGCGGCCCCGGCACCGCGGCGATCGTCGCGGTCACCGGGCGCGATTCGGTCGGGGTCTGGGTGATCGTCGAGACTGCGGTCGCATCATAATAGCCGAGCGATTTCATCAACCGCACCGCCAGCCCCTCATCCTCCCGCGCCCGCGCGCCGATGATCGCGGCATTGGCGGCGACACCGTCGCCGTCCTCCAGCGCCGAAAGATCGCGGAACCGCTCCTCCAGCCCCACCTCGGCCAGCCCCGTCACGCGGGTGGCATAGCGGATTTCGACCGCCTTTTCGTCATTGGTCGCGGCGATATCGGCAATCGGGGTGGTGTCGAACGCGCTCAGCGGGGGCAGCGGCGCGGCGATCTCCGCCTCCTGCCCCGCCGGGTCGAGCGGCGGCGCGTCCTCGATCGGTTCGATCGGTGCGACCGGCCCGGCCTGCGCCTGCCCCGTCGCGCCCGGGGCCATCGGCTCCAGCGGCGCGCTCATGTCGTCGGACAGCGGCGGCAGCGACGTCTCGAACTCCTCATCCGACACGATCGGCTTTTCGTCCGTCGATGGCGCCGCCATCGGCTCCTGCGCTGCGGGCGTCGCAGGCTTGGGATCGTCGGAGGGCGCGCCCTGGCCCGGCTTGCCCGCGCTGCCACCGATCTGCGCGTGCGCAGCGGGGGTGAGTGCGGCGCCTGCCAACAGAATGATCAGCAGTCTCACGCGCGGAATACCCCCAGCCTCCCGAAAAGCGGCACGCCCTGCGCGCACCCGCTCGCTAATCGAACGAGCGAGCGAGAGGAAGGTTCATCGGCGGATTTCGCGCATTTCACCCCCGCGCCTTGGCCTCCGCGCGAAAGCGATGGAGCAGCGGTTCGGTATAGCCGCTCGGCTGCGACACACCCTCGAACACCAGTGCGCGGGCGGCCTGGAACGCGATGCTATCGGCTTCATGGCCCGCCATCGGCCGGTAGAGCGGGTCGCCGGCATTCTGGGCATCGACCTTCGCCGCCATCCGTGCCAGCGCCGCATCGACATCGGCGGCGGTCGCGACACCGTGGAGCAGCCAGTTCGCCATATGCTGCGAACTGATCCGCAATGTCGCGCGATCCTCCATCAGGCCGACATCGTGGATGTCCGGCACCTTCGAACAGCCGACCCCCTGATCGATCCAGCGCACGACATAGCCGAGAATGCCCTGGGCGTTGTTGTCCAGCTCGCTCGCGACTTCCTCGCGGGTCCAGTTGCGCCCGGACGCGAGCGGCACGGTCAACAGGCCGCGAAGCGCCGGCGCCGCCTCGCCCGCGATCTCGCGCTGGCGCGCGAACACATCGACGCGGTGATAGTGGATCGCGTGCAGCGTCGCGGCGGTGGGCGAGGGAACCCAGGCGGTATTCGCGCCGCTCATCGGGTGGCCGATCTTTGCCTCCAGCATTTCGGCCATGCGGTCGGGTGCGGCCCACATGCCCTTGCCGATCTGCGCCCGCCCCGACAGGCCATGGCGCAGCCCGATGCGGACATTGCGGTCCTCATATGCCTTGATCCAGGCGCTCGCCTTCATCTCGGCCTTGGGGATCATCGGCCCCGCGCGCATGCTGGTGTGGATCTCGTCCCCGGTCCGGTCGAGAAAACCGGTATTGATGAATGCGATCCGGTTCCGCACCGCATGGATGCAGGCGGCGAGATTGGCGGAGGTCCGCCGTTCCTCGTCCATCACCCCCACCTTGATCGTGTGGCGCGCCAGGCCGAGCAGGTCCTCCACCGCGTCGAACAGCCGGTCGGTGAACGCGCATTCCGCCGGGCCATGCATCTTTGGCTTGACGATATAGATGCTGCCCGTCCGGCTGTTGCGAAACGCGCCCAGCCCGTTGAGGTCGTGCAGCGCGATCGTGCTGGTCATGATCGCGTCCAGCACGCCCTCCGGCGCCTCCACATTCCCGATCAGCAGCGCCGGCGTGGTCATCAGATGGCCGACATTGCGCACGAACAACAGGCTGCGTCCCGGCAATAGCAGATCGCTGGCCTGGGGTCGGCGATAGCTGCGGTCCGGCGCCAGGCGGCGGGTCATTTCCCGGCCGCTCTTGTCAAAGGTTTCGGTCAGGTCGCCGCGCATCAGGCCCAGCCAGTTGGCATAGGCCGCCACCTTGTCGTCGGCATCGACCGCCGCGATCGAATCCTCCAGGTCGACGATCGTCGTCAGCGCGGATTCAAGGATGACGTCCGCGATCCCCGCCGGATCGGTCCGCCCGATCGGATGATCGCGATCGATCGTCACTTCGATATGCAGGCCGTTGTGGACGAACAGCAGCGACTCGCCGCGCGTGCCGGCCAGCTGGCCCGGATCGGCGAGGGGCAGATCGCCCCCGGCGAAATCGGCCCAGCGCATGCCGGTGAGCGGCACCGCCTCGTCCAGAAACGCCTTGGCGGCGGCGATCACCTGTACGCCGCGCACCGCATCATAACCGCCGGGCCGCGCCGCGCCGGGCAAGGCGTCGGTGCCGTAAAACGCGTCGTACAGGCTGCCCCAGCGCGCGTTGGCGGCGTTGAGGACGAAGCGCGCATTGAGCGCCGGCACCACCAGCTGCGGCCCCGCCATCGTCGCGATCTCCGCATCGACATCGCGGGTGCCGATGGTGAAATCGCCCGGTTCATCGACCAGATAGCCGATATCGCGAAGGAACGCTTCCTGGGCGGCCGGATCGGCGGCGCGCGCCGGATCCTCGGCGGACCAGGCGTCGATCCGCGCCTGCAACGCGTCGCGCGTTTCCAGCAGCGCGCGATTTTCGGGGGCGAAGCGCGCAAGGATCGCCGCGACCCCGGCCCAATAGCCCTCCGCATCGATACCGATATCGGGCAGCACGCGCTGCTCGACGAAATGCAGCAACGGCTCCGCGACCTTCAGGCCGGCGCGGTCGTGATAAGCGGGCATCGAAATCCTCCTCAGTGCGATGCGATCCTGGCCCGGGGAGGCGGCGCCTGATTAGGCGAAGCGCGGGGGAGCGATCAACCCCCGGGGCCGATCATCGCCGCAGCGCTCTCGACGCGTTCGAGCATCGTGCGCAGCTGCGCCTGCTCCTCGTCGGACAGGCTGGCGAAGATGCGCCGCTCCATCTCCAGCGCCTTTGGCGCGACCTGTCGATAGAGCGCCCACCCCTCCGCGCTGAGCGCGAGAAGGTGGGAACGCTGGTCGTCGGGGTTGGGCGTGCGGGTCACCAGTCCGCGCTCGTGAACCGCGATCGCCGCACGGCTGACGGTGACCTTGTCCATCTGGGTCCGGCCGCACATCGCCTGCTGGCTCATCGCGCCATATTCGGCAAGGATCGTGATCAGCCGCCATTCGGGAATGCGCAGGCCGAACAGCGACTGATAGACTCCCGATATGGCCGCCGACACGCGGTTGGAGGCCACCGAGAGCCGATAGGGCAGGAACGCGTCTAGCTTCAGGGTCTCGGTCATGCCCGGCACTTGCCGTGAATTGCGATGCCGCGCAACATCAACCTCGCATCATTGCGCGACAAGAGGCCTGCAAGACACAAAATATCAGCGGCCGATGCCTCAGCCGATGTCGCCGACCCGTACCGGAGCGAGCCGCGGCGACAGCAGGTGGACGACGAGCAGCGCCAGGAAATAGGCGCTGCCAGCGACCCAGAACAGCGGCCAGTACACGCCCAGCCGGTCGAGAATCTCCCCCGCATAGAACGCCATCAACGTCCCGCCGATCGCGCCCACCGTGCCGCCGATCCCGACCACCGATCCCACCGCCCCGCGTGGAAACAGGTCAGAGGGGAGCGCGTAGAGATTGGCCGAGAACGCCTGATGCCCCGCCGTCGCCAGGCCGATCACCCCGACCGCCAGCCAGACGCTGTCGATCGATTCGGCGAACACCACCGGCAGCACCGCAAAGGCGCAGATCAGCATCGTCACCTTGCGCGCGAAATTCGCCGACTTGCCCGCCTTCATCATCCGCGACGACATCCAGCCGCCCGCCACCGACCCGATATCGGAAATGAGGTAGATCACCGCCAGCGGCACGCCAAAGGTCAGCAGATTGAGGTCGTAATGCTTGAACAGATAGCCGGGCAGCCAGAACAGAAAGAACCACCAGATCGGGTCGATGAAGAACTTGCCCAGCGCATAGGCCCAGGTCTCGCGCCGCGTCAGCACCGCGCCATAGCCCAGCTTGGTCACCGGATCGGCGGGGTCCTGTTCGATCCAGGCGAGCTCGCCCGCGCTCACCTTGCTGTGCTCGCGCGGGCTGCGATACATCGTCCACCAGGCGACCAGCCACAACAGGCTGACCACGCCGGTGATGACGAAGGCCATCCGCCAGCCCCATGCGACCACGATCAGCGGCACGACGAGCGGCGTGACCACCGCGCCGATATTCGCGCCGGCGTTGAACACGCCGATCGCGAACGCGCGCTCCTTGGCCGGGAACCATTCGGTCACCGCCTTGATCCCCGCCGGGAAATTGCCCGATTCGCCGATGCCCAGGCCAAAACGGGCCATCGCGAACTGGGTGATCGAATAGGCGCCGCCATGCGCGATGTGCGCGACCTGCCAGATCACGAACGCGACCGCATAGCCAAGCCGCGCGCCGACCATATCGACGAACTTGCCAAAGCCGATATAGCCGACCGCATAGGCGATCTGGAACCAGATGATGACGCCGGCGAAATCGCGTTCGGACCAGTCGAGATCCTGCATCAGCGTGGGCTTGAGCACGCCGATCATCTGTCGATCGATATAGTTGATCACGGTCGCCGCGAACAGCAACGCGACGATCGCCCAGCGATAGCGGCCGGCATTCGCGACCGCGCCGGACCGGATGGTCTCTGCCTGAGTGGCGCTCATCTTCTCTCTCCTGTCACGCAGGTCTGGCCGCTTCGATCGAGCAGCTCACCTCAATATCATCGAAACGCGCGGTCACCTCGGCGCCGACCCGCACCGGATGTACACCGGTTACCGCGCCCGACGAAATCCATTGCCCGGGACGCAGCGGAACGCCGCGCGCCGCCATCGCCTCGAACAGGAAGCGGGCAGCGCCCAGCGGACCGTCGAGCATCGCGCGCGCGGTCGCGGCACCGGCCTGCGCCCCGTCGATGCGCAGCGACACCGCCCGGTCGAGCAGGCCGGTTTCGCGCCAGTCCGCGATCTCCGGGCCGACCACCAGCCCATAATTGTTGCCGAAATCCGAAATCGTGACCAGCGGCCCCATCTCGTTGATGCCGGCAAAGGGCGAGCTGGCGATCTCGATTCCCACATGCACCGCATCGATCAGGGCGGTGGCCTCTTCGATCGTGTAACGCGTTTTCGCCGGATCGGGCGCGCGGCCGATGCGCAGCAGAAATTCGGCCTCCGCCGCCGCGAACCCGTCAGCGAACACCGGCATCGCCGCACCCGACCGCCGGACGCTTCCGGCAAAGATCGGCCCCGCCAGCCGGTTGGTCCCCAGTTCGGCGTCGGTCGGCGGGTTGATCCGGCCGATCTTCCACCCGACGACATCGCCGGCGAACAGCGCGCGGGCATGGTCCTGGATCGCATAGGCATCGTCGAGCGAGGCGGGCGGCACACCGGGATAGTGCGAAAGGCCCGAAGCCGAGCGCCGCGCCGCGACGAAGGCTTCCGCGATCGCGTTCAGACTGTTCATCCACCCCTCACTTCATTCTTTGCGCCAGAGCTAACGGAAACCGGTGTCATTGACAAGTCGGGATCACGATCGCGTGAGCAGATCGTGCAGGCGTCCTTCCTCCATCATGCGCAGCCCGCCGATGATCGCGGTGCGAAATTCCTGATTTTCCGCGATCTCGGGGGGAAACACCGCCCCCATCGCCAGCAATCGTCCGGCCCGGATCGCGGCTTCGCCCTCCACGCTCGCGGCGATCAGCCGGGCGGCGAGCGGATCGACGATCGCGGTCCCCGTGCGGGCTGCACGGTCGAGAAACGCCATCCATGCTGCGACCGGCACCGCCAGCCGCGCGACGGGACGCCCCGCGCGCGCCGCCGCAGCAACGGTATCGAGCAGGCGATAGGGAAGTTTCTGCGATCCATCCCATGCGATCTGCGCCAGAAGATGGCGGATCGCCGGATTGCGGAACCGATCGAGAACCGCACGGGTATAGGCGTCCGCGTCCAGGCCGGGGACATGTCCCAGCACCGGCACGATATCCTCGCGCGCCAGCCGCTCCACAAAATCCGCCAGCGCGGGGACCGCCATCGCATCGGCAACACTCTGGCACCCCAGGGCGAGGCCGAGATAGGCGAGGCTGGAGTGCAGGCCATTGAGAATGCGCAGCTTCGCCCGCTCATATCCGCGCACATCACCGGTCAGCGTCACGCCGGCGGCGGCCAGATCGGGACCATCGGCAAGGTCATGGGGGCCGATCACCCATTGGGTAAACGCCTCCCGCTGCACCGCCGCCGCATCGTCCATGCCCAGCCGGGCCGCGACGGCTGTCAGAAAGTCCGGGTCGCTGGCTGGCGTGATCGAATCGACCATCGTGTCGGGGAAGGCGGCGGTGTCCGCGATCCACCGCGCGAGGTCCGGATCGCGCCGCGCCGCGAACGCGATTGCCGCCGCGCGCAGCTTGCCGCCATTGCCCGACAGATTGTCGCAGCACAGGGTCAGGAACGCGCGCGCGCCCGACGCGCGTCGCGCCGCCAGCCCCTGAACCAGCCAGCCGATCAGGCTGCGCGGCTCGCCACCGTTCAGATCGGCGACAATGTCGGGATGCGCCATGTCCAGCGTTCCGTCCCCGGCCAGGCAATAGCCCTTTTCGGTCACGGTCGAGGTGACGATCCGGGTCGCGGGATCGGCGAGCAGGGCCGAAACCTCGGCGCCGCCGTCCGGTCCGATCCAGCGGCGATGCGCACCGATCACGCGCCATGCCGGGTCGCGGTCGCGGATCGCCAGCGTGTACAGCCCATCCTGCGCGGCGAGCGCGTCGGTGGTGCCGGGCGAACGCAGCGAAACCGCAGCAATCCCCCATCGCGGATCGTCATGCAGCACCCGATCGAACACCGCCGCCTGGTGCGCGCGGTGAAACGCGCCCGGGCCGAAATGGACCACGCCGGTGGCGATCGCGGCGGGATCATAGCCGGGACGCGAAACGCCCGGGGCCACATCCCGCAACGTCGTGAGCGACAGCCGGCTCACAGCGTCACGCCACGTTTCCAGATGGCGATCTCCCGCTCGTCATTGCGTTCGGCGGCGGTCGCCTCACCCGAAGCGATCGCGACGATCCGCGCGAGCAATGCCGCCCCCGCCGCCGCCACGCCCTGGTCGAGCACGCACCCCGCGTCGAAATCGATCCATCCCGGCTTGCGCGCGGCGAGGTCGGTATTCGACGCGATCTTCACGGTCGGCGCCGGAAAGCCGAGCGGGGTCCCGCGTCCGGTGGTAAAGAGGATCAGGTTCGCTCCCGCCGCGGCGAGCGCGGTGGAGGAGACGGCGTCATTGCCCGGCGCCTCCAGCAGCGTCAGTCCGCGCCGCCGCGTGCGCGCGCCATAATCGATCACGTCGGTAACCACCGCCTGCCCACCCTTCTGCACCGCGCCCAGGCTCTTTTCCTCCAGCGTCGTGATGCCGCCGGCGATGTTGCCGGGCGACGGATTTTCCGAAACCGGCTCGCCATGGTCGAGAAAATAGCGCTTGAAACGGTTCACGAGCGCACCGATCGCCGCACAGCATTCGCGATCCGCGGCGCGCGCCATCAACAGATGCTCCGCGCCGAAAATCTCGGGAATTTCGGTCAGGATCGCGCTCCCGCCCGCGGCGGTCACGCGATCGGTCATCGCTCCGACGAGCGGATTGGCGGTCAGGCCCGACAGCCCGTCCGATCCGCCGCATTTCACGCCCAGGACCAGCCGGTCGAGACCCATCGGTTCGCGGCGCGCACCGCCCGCCCGCCCGGCAAGGTCGAGCGCCGCCGCGACGCCATCCGCCACCTCATCCGCCGCCGCCTGTGCGCCGATGCTCCGCACACGCGCGCGCGCATCGACAGGCAGGCGCTCGACAAGCGCGGCAAGCTGGTTCGATTCGCAGCCCAGCCCGACCAGCACGACCCCCGCAGCATTGGGATGCTGCGCCAGCGCCGCCAGCACCGCGCGCGTCCCGTCCAGATCGCCGCCCAGCTGCGAACATCCAAAGGGGTGGATGAAGGCGTGGATGCCGTCGATCCCGTCAGGTCGCCGGGCATCGGCGCGCGCGGCGATCTTCTGCGCGGTCCGCGCCACGCATCCGACGGTGGGCAGGACCCAGATTTCGTTCCGCGTTCCCGCCTGCCCGTCCGCGCGGGCATAGCCGTGCCAGAGCAGCGGTGCCGCGTCTTCGCGCCGCGCGGGCTGCGCCGCCGCGCCGGCATAATCCGCCTCCCCCGCCAGCGCCGTCGCGAGATTATGGGTGTGAACATGGGCGCCCGCGACGATTTCCCGCGTCGCCACCCCGATCGGGTGGCCGAATTTACGGACGACATCGCCGGCACGGTGCGCGACGAGCGCCAGCTTGTGTCCGCGCGGGACCGGATCGGCGAGCGTGATACCCAGCACCGCTTCACCTGCGGAAAGGTCGCGCAGCGCCGTCGCGACGCTGTCGTCGGGGTGGATGCGGAGCGCGGACGTGCTGGTCATGACTACCGGTGTCATCTACCCGCGCGCGTCCGATTTGGCGAGGGGGCAAGTGCGCGCTATGCAACCGCCATGAAGAAGACCGGTCAGGCGACGATCAACGACGTGGCGCGGCTCGCGGGCGTGTCGAAAAAGACCGTCAGCCGCGTCATCAACCGATCCTCGCTGCTCAACGAGGAAACGCGCGAGCGGGTCGAGAAGGTGATCGCGGAGATCGGCTATGTTCCCAATCCGCAGGCCCGCGCGCTGGCGCTGCGCCGCAATTTCCTGATCGGCCTCATCCACGACAACCCCAATCCGCACATGGTCCTGAACGTGCAGCAGGGGCTGCTGGAAGTGCTGCGTGACACCGAATTCGAGTTGATCGTCCACCCGGTCGATCGCGGATCGCCGACGATGCTTGAGGACATTGCCCGCTTCCTCGAACGCCAGCGGCCCTATGGGGTGATGCTGTTGCCACCGATTTCGGAGAATGATTCGCTCGCCGCGCTGTGTGGAGAGATCGGTGCGCGCTATGTGCGCATGGGGTCCGCGCTGTTCGACGCGGGCGAACATATGGTCGCGTCGAACGACCGGGAGGTGGTGCGCGGCGCGATCGGCCATCTGATCGAACTGGGCCATCGCCGCATCGGCCTGGTCCAGGGACCCCATGGCTTCCGTTCGGCGCAGGAGCGCAGCCTGGGCTATGAAGCGGGGTTGGAGGATGGCGGGGTCGCGATGCAGCGGACGCTGATCGCGCAGGGCGACTATACGTTCGAATCGGGCATGCGCGCCGCCGAGCGCCTGCTCGACCTGTCGCCGCGCCCCACCGCCGTCTTCTGTTCGAACGATGCGATGGCGGCCGGCGTGCTCCACACCGCGCGCCAACGCGGGCTGGACGTGCCGCGCGACCTGTCGATCGTCGGGTTCGACGATACCGCGATCGCTTCCTATCTGTGGCCGCCGCTCACCACGGTGCGCTGGCCGATCGCCACCATGG
The DNA here is from genome assembly GCF_019635455.1 of Sphingomonas sp. Lineage (GTDB taxonomy): Bacteria > Pseudomonadota > Alphaproteobacteria > Sphingomonadales > Sphingomonadaceae > Sphingomonas. The sequence continues at coordinate 90,501 of NZ_JAHBZJ010000008.1, forward strand.
CGCGCGCCGCCGCGCTGAAGCTCATCGCCAATGGAGAGGATGACGATGCGGACGAAAGCGCGGAGTCGCTGTTCGTTTCGACCCTGATCCGGCGCGCGTCCGTCGCGCCGCCGGCCGAATGAAGCGGTTGAAACCCGATCTGACACCGGTTACCATTAGCGCTCTTGGAGAGGAAGCCTGAACCCGTGCATCCGCTGCACCTCGATCCTGACCGGCTGTTTCCGGCCGATCCCGGCACGCGCGACGTGGCGCGCGCGCTCTACGCGCAGGTCGCGGACCTGCCGATCGTCAGTCCGCACGGCCATACCGATCCGGCCTGGTTCGCCACCAACGATCCCTGGAAGGATGCGACCGAGCTGCTGCTCGCGCCCGATCATTATGTGTTCCGCATGCTCTATAGCCAGGGCATCGACCTCGACGCGCTGCGGGTTCCGCGCAGGGACGGCGTCCCGGCCACCGATCCGCGCGCGGCCTGGCGGGTCTTCGCCAGCCATTATCACCTGTTTCGCGGCACGCCGTCGCGGATGTGGCTCGATCATGTCTTCGCCGACGTGTTCGGCCTCGACCGCCTGCTGAGCGCGGCGACCGCCGACGCCTGTTACGACGCGATCAACGAAGCCCTGGCGACACCGGCCTTTCGCCCCCGGGCGCTGTTCGAACGGTTCCGGATCGATTTCCTGGCGACGACGGAGGGAGCGGACGATCCGCTGCACCATCATGCCGCGATCCGCCAGTCGGGGTGGGGCGGCAGGGTCGTCACCACCTATCGCCCGGACGCGGTGATCGATGTCGAGCATGAGGCGTTCGCCGGCGCGATGGCGGCCTTTGCCGACCTGACCGGACGGGACGTGCATAGCTGGCCGGGCTATCTCGACGCGCACCGCGCACGCCGCGCCGATTTCCGCGCTGCCGGCGCCACCGCGACCGATCACGGCTTCGCGACCGCCCAGACCGCGAACCTCTCCGGCGCCGAATGCGAAGCGCTGTTCGCGCGGATCGTGGGGGGAAGCTGGGACGCGGCCGATGCCGAGCTGTTCCGCGCCCAGATGCTCACCGAAATGGCCAAGATGAGCGTCGAGGACGGGATGACGATGCAGATCCATCCCGGATCGTGCCGCAACCACAATGCTCGGCTGTTCGCGAGCCATGGTCGCGACAAGGGGGCGGACATCCCCATGCGCACCGATTATGTCAACGCGCTCAAGCCGATGCTCGATGTCGTCGGCAACGCGCGCGACCTGACGGTCATCCTCTTCACGCTGGACGAAAGCACCTATGCGCGCGAACTCGCGCCGCTCGCCGGCCATTATCCCTGCCTGCGCCTCGGCCCGGCCTGGTGGTTCCACGACAGTCCCGAGGGCATGCGCCGGTTCCGCGAGATGACGACCGAAACCGCGGGATTCTACAACGGCGTCGGGTTCAACGACGACACCCGCGCCTTTCTGTCGATCCCGGCGCGGCACGACGTCGCGCGGCGCGTCGATTGCGCCTTTCTCGCCCGCCTCGTCGCCGAAGGGCGGATGCAGGACTGGGAGGCGGCCGAGCTGGCGCTCGACCTGACTTCGACGCTCGTGCGCAAGGCGTACAAGCTGGACCCGTTCACCCCGGCTGCCGCAGCGGCCTGACTGGAGCACATCATGTTCGATCGTACCTATTACGCCACCCACCCCGATATGATGGAGTGCGTCTCCAATGACGAACTGCGCGATCGCTACCTGATCCAGGGCCTGTTCCGGGACGGCGAATGCGTGCTGAACTATACCCATGCCGATCGGTTCGTGATCGGCGGGGTCGCGGTCGGCGCGGCGCCGGTGCAGCTGCCGGCGCAGGAGGAACCGGCCAGCGCGAAGGGACACCCGTTCCTCGAACGGCGCGAGATGGCGGTGGTCAATGTCGGCAGCGTCGATGGCACCGTCACCGTCGATGGCGAAAGCTTCACGCTCGGCAACAAGGATTGCCTCTATGTCACCATGGGCGCGCAGCAGGTCGAATTCGCGGGCAACGGCGCGCGCTTCTACCTCGCCTCCTGCCCGGCGCATAAGGGCTTCACCACCCGCAAGCTCGGCATCGCCGACGCCAACGCGCTCGATCGCGGCAGCCTGGCCGAATCGAACGCGCGCACCATCTATCAGCTGGTCATTCCCGGCATCTGCGACAGCGCCCAGCTGGTGATGGGGCTGACGGTGTTGAAGGAAGGCAGCGTGTGGAACACCATGCCGCCGCACATTCACGAGCGCCGGAGCGAGATCTATTTCTATTTCGAACTCGACAATCTCGACACCGACCGGGTCATGCACTTCATGGGCGAGGGCGAGGCGACCCGCCATATCGTGATGCAGAACGAGGAAGCGGTGATCAGCCCGCCCTGGTCGATCCACATGGGCGCCGGCACCAAATCCTATGCGTTTATCTGGGCGATGGCCGGCGAGAACCAGGACTATACCGACATGAACGTCCTCGACATCTGTCAGCTGGCCTGATCGCGATGGGCAATCCCTTCGATCTTTCCGGCAAGGTCGCCATCGTCACCGGCGCGAATACCGGGATCGGCCAGGGCATCGCCGTGGCGCTCGCCGCGGCGGGCGCCGATATCGCCGCCGTGGGCCGATCGCCGGCGACCGAAACGGTGGAGAAAATCCATGCGCTGGGCCGCCGCGCGGTGATCGTCTCCGCCGACCTTTCGACCATCGAACCGGTCCGGCGGATCGTTGACGAAACGGTCGGGCAACTCGGTCGGCTCGATATCCTGGTCAACAATGCCGGGATCATCCGCCGCGCCGACAGCGTCGATTTCACCGAGGCGGACTGGGACGCGGTGATCGACACCAATCTGAAATCGGTGTTCTTCCTCAGCCAGGCCGCCGCCCGCCACATGATCGCCCATGGCGGGGGCAAGATCATCAACATCGCCTCGATGCTGACGTTCCAGGGCGGAATTCGCGTACCCAGCTACACCGCCTCCAAATCCGGCGTCGGCGGCCTGACCAAATTGCTGGCGAACGAATGGGCGCCAAGGGGCATCTGCGTCAACGCGATCGCCCCGGGCTATATCGCGACGAACAACACCGAGGCATTGCAGGCCGACGAGACCCGCAACCGCCAGATCCTCGAACGCATTCCGGCGGCGCGCTGGGGCGATCCGGCGGATCTGGGCGGCGCGGCGGTGTTCCTCGCCTCGTCCGCGTCGAACTATGTGCAGGGCCATATCCTCGCCGTCGATGGCGGATGGCTGGCGCGCTGAGCCGGCACGAAAGGGAAAAGATGACCGACGGCCGCATCGTCTGTTTCGGCGAACTCCTCCTCCGCCTGACCGCACCGGGGCGCGAGCTGCTGCTTCAGACGGGCGCGTTCGACGTGCATGTCGGCGGGGCGGAGGCGAATGTCGCCATCGGCCTCGCCAATCTCGATCACCCGGTGGCGATGGTCAGTGCGGTGCCGGCCAACCCGCTGGGCGAAGCGGCGGTCCGCTTCGTTCGGGGTCAGGGCGTCGATACGGCCGCGATCCAGCGCCGCGACGGACGAATGGGCCTTTATTTCCTCTCGGTCGGGGCCGGACTGCGCGCATCCGACATCGTCTATGACCGCGCCGGATCAAGTTTCGCGACCGCGCCGGCCGACGCGTTCGACTGGCGCACGATCCTCGCCGGTGCGGGCATGCTGCACCTGTCGGGCATCACCCCCGCACTCGGCCCCGCAGCATCGGCCGCAGCAATCGCCGCAGCAACGACCGCGCGGGACCTGGGCGTGCCGATCAGCTTCGACGGCAACTACCGCGCCCGACTGTGGGAGGCATGGGACAGCGATCCGCGCGATGTGCTGACCCGGCTGGTCGGCATGGCCGACACGCTGTTCGGCAACCATCGCGATGTCTCGCTGCTGCTCGGCCGCGACTTTTCGGGCGATGGTCCCGACCGCCGGCGCGAGGCCGCCGAAGCGGCGTTCGCCGCCTTCCCCAACCTCAAACGGATCGCATCGACCGCGCGCCATATCGACGATGCCGATCGGCACCGCATCGCCGGACGGATCGATACGCGGGAGCGCGGATATCAGACCGATGAGGTGGTGGTCGCCGGAATCGTCGATCGGATCGGTGGCGGCGATGCCTTTGCCGCCGGCATCCTGCACGGCATCCTCACCCATCGCGATCTTGAAGCGACGGTGGCATCGGGGCTTGCGCTCGCCTGCCTCAAACATTCCCTGCCGGGCGATGCCAGCCTGTTCGGACAAGGCGATATCGACGCCTTTCTGGCGGGCGGGCTGGACGTGCGGCGATGATCGCGCGGCGCACGCTGCTGGGCGCGGGGGCGGCACTGGCCGCCTCGCCGGGCTTTGCCATGGCAGGGGAAGATCCCGTCGCGACCGGCACCACCGGCCGCTGGCGGGGAAGGCGCGAGGGCGCGGTGCAGGCGTTTCTCGGCATCCGCTATGGCGCCGACACCTCCACTACCCGCTTTCGCCCGGCGCGCGCGCCGGCACCGGTGCGCGAGACGCTGGCCGCCACCGCCTTCGCGGCCAGTTGCCCCCAGCGCAACAGCCTGTCCGGACAGGCGGAGGATTGCCTGTTCCTCAACGTGTGGACCCCCTTGGCGACGCCGGGCGCGCGACGTCCGGTAATGGTGTATTTCCACGGCGGCGCCTATTCGAACGGCACCGTGATCGAGCCGCAGCTCGTAGGCGCGACCCTCGCCGAACGGGGCGATGTCGTCGTCGTCACCGTGAACCACCGGCTCAACGCGCTCGGCTATCTCTATCTCGCGCGGCTCGATCCGCGGTTTCCCGACAGCGGCAATCTGGGCCAGCTCGACCTCATCCTCGCGCTGCGCTGGATCCGCGACAATATCGCCGGGTTCGGCGGCGATCCCGCGCGGGTGATGGTCTTCGGCCAGTCGGGCGGCGGGGCCAAGATCGCGACACTGATGGGCATGCCCGCCGCATCCGGGCTGTTCCACCGCGCCGCGACGATGAGCGGGCAACAGATCACCGCCAGCGGCCCGCTGAACGCCACCGCCCGCGCCCGCGCGCTGCTGGCCAAGCTGAATGCCACTCCCGGCGATCTGATCGACATGCCGGTGCGCAAACTGGTCGAACAGGGGCTGGCGGCCGAGGATCCGGTCCTGGGCGGCGGCGTCTATATGGGGCCGGTGCTCGACATGAAGTGGCTGACGCGCCACCCCTTCTGGCCCGACGCCAATCCGCTGGGCAACGCGATTCCGATGATCCTGGGCAATACCCATGACGAAACGCGCGCGTTCATCGATCCCAACGGCCCCGCCGTCCGCACGCTCGACTGGGCGAACCTCGCCGAACGCATGGCGCCACAGCTGCGCATCGACATCCATCCCGAATGGGTCGTCGCGCAATATCGCGCACGCTTCCCCGGCTGGACGCCCCAACAGGTGTTTTACGCCGCGACGACCGCCGGGCGCAGCTGGCGCGGCCAGGTGATCGAGGCGGAGGAGCGGGCAAAGGCCGGTGTTCCTGCCTGGGTGTACCAACTCGATTTCGCCTCGCCCGTCGCGCCCGAACGCGGCGCGGCGCACACCCATGACATCCCGCTGGTGTTCGGCACGATCGGCGCGGAAGGCACCGTCTCGGGAACCGGGCCGGGCGCGCAGGCGGTGTCGGCCGCGATGCAGCGGGCGTTCGTCAACCTGGCCGCGAACGGTGACCCGAACGGCGCGGGCATCCCGGCCTGGCCAAAGCACATGCTGGCCGATCGGGCGACGATGATCTTTGACGCGCAAAGCCGGGTCGAGAATGATCCGCGCCGGTGGCAGCGCGACCTGTTCGCGCGCGTCCCCTATATCCAGCCGGGAAGCTGAACCCGCCGCGCCCGCCCGATAGGGCTACAGATAGCCGCCGTCCTGATAGATGAGCGGCGCCACCGTATCGCTGACCCGCACCCCGATCACCCGCGCGATCGCGATGCTGTGCGTTCCGTAGGCGAGCAGCGCATCGACCACGCAGCGCAGATTGGCCTGCGCCCCCTCAAGCGCGGGCAGGCCGCTCGCATCCTCGACCCAGCTGCCGACGCCGAACCGCTCGTCACGGGGCAGGCCGCCGCCGAATGCGGCCGACACTTCATGCTGATCGCGTGAGAGCAGGCTGACCGAGAGCGGGGCGGCCGGGACCAGCAGGGCGTGGAGCGACGCCGCGCGGTTCACGCACACCAGGACCGCGGGGGGATCGACGCTGAGCGAGGTGATCGACGTCGCCGCCATGCCGACCGGGCCATCGTCGCCGCGCGCGCAGACGATCGCGACGGTCGAGGCGAGCCGCCGCATCGCCGTGCGGAACAGCACCGGAATCGCATCGCCGGAATGGTCGGACGGGTCGATCATGTGCGCAAAGGGGCAAAGGGCGACCGGGTGTTCGCGACCCGAACCGGGTGGCCGACCGTAGGGAACGTCATCACCCGCGCACCGTCGCATTCTTTACCGGACGTGTCGATCCCCGAACGCGCGGCGTCGTCCGTCATCCCGGCGGAAATGCCCGCCGGCGGTCGCCCGGTTCGGGCGTGCCGGCACCCCAGCCCCAGCCCCAGCCCCCGCCAAGGCCGGCATGCGCGCGGCGGTCGGGGCGTCACGCTCCGGTCAGTTGCGCATCGCCTTGTCACGCGGCGACAGGCTTTCCTGGATCGGCCCCTTCTGCCCCGGATACCGACCCGACTTCGGCTCCATCGTATCGAGGTTCCAGTCGGCCTCGACAAAGGGCGCCTGGCTGGGGGCCATCTTGGGATAGCCGCCGACCTGTTTCTCATCGTCGATGATGTCGCCGCGTCCCTCGGCGACGAAGAACAGCACGCGGATATCGTTGGCGTCGCGATCCCAGGGCCGCGCGCCGGCATTGGCGAGCACATGCGTTTCGACGTCGCGGGTCGGCATCACCGGCAGGCCGGCCGGCCAGACCGGCGGGGTCTTTTCCTCGATCAGCCGCGCGCGCGTCTCGCCATAGCGTCCGAACATCGGCAGCGACTTGCCATGCTTGTCCACCGCGATGTTGTCGCTGCCGTGATAACGCAGATCGCCGTCCCCACCCAGCATGAGGAACGGCAGCCCATCCTCGGTCGAGGGGCCGGCGCGCATCACATTGCCGACCGCCGACAGCTCGCCGGTGACATAGGGATGGCCCGCCCATTCGAGTGCCATCAGGTTGTAATGTACCGCTCGCCGGCCGGGATCATAGATCAGGTTGTTGACCACCGCCGCCTGGACGCCGCCCTTCAGCAGCGGGCTGCGCTCGACATTATGCGCATAGATGTTGCGATAGATCAGGATGCCGGTCGCATTGTCGTGGATCAGCGACCCCTTTGAATGTTCGCCCTTGGGATGGCTGGCATTCGCGAGCCCTTCCGAGAGAAGATTGTAGCTGAAGGTGATGTTGTGGCTGGTATTCCTGCGCCACTCGGTCACGTCCTTGCCGTTGAACCGGGGGCCGGAAGCGGACAGGTTCTCGTCCACCGCCCAGCTCATCGTGCAATGATCGACGATCACATTATAGGCGCCACCGACCGTCGAAAAGGCATCCGCCTCCCATCCGCTCATCCGGGCCTGGCCATCCACGCCGGTGCGAATCCGGATGTGGCGAACGATCACGTCATGCGCCTTCATGTCGATACCGCCGCGGATCAGGGTGATGCCCGGCGACGGCGCGGTCTGGCCGGCGATGGTGAGATAGGGTTCCTTCACCTCCCAGGTCTTCAGCCCCATGTCGATGACGCCGCCGACCTCGAACACGACGATGCGCGGCCCCTTCGCGTCGAGCGCGGCCTTGAAGCTGCCGGGGCCGTCCGCGTTGAGGTTGGTGACGCGGATGATCCTGCCGCCGCGCCCCCCCTGCGTCACCGCCGCCCAGCCCACCGCGCCCGGAAAGGCGGGGCTGGCGGTCGCAGCGGGCGGCGTGCCGGGACGTGCATTGGCCGGGGCGGTGACGGCCGCGAACATGGCGGCGCCGGCGATCGCGGTCGCGAATATGAGCTTCATCCTGATACTCCTCTACACTGGCCGGTGGGAGGGGGGGATTATCCGCCCGCCAGCTCGTTCAGATAGGTTTCGATATTGGTGTAGCCGTCGCCGTCGCGATCGCCCGCCGAATCGTCGCGCGCGGGATCCAGGCCGTGCCTGCGTTCCCAGGCGTCGGGCATGCCGTCGCCATCGCTGTCGCGTGGCGGCGCGGTCGAGCGCAGCGCCGGCCAGCCGCCCATTTCGCGCTGGCTGTCGATATGGCTTCCGGTGCGGCTGCGCACGCCGGCGATCACCGCCGCATCGATCGCGTCACGGCTGCGCGACGCGCCCGCGCTGGCGAGCACCGCCGCCTCGACCGTCCCCGCCCCGGCACAGCTGACCGGCGGCATCGGCACGGGCGCCGCGAGTTTCTGCGCGGGATCGACGATGCCGGTGACCAGCGACCAGGGATCGGCCGGCACCTTCCCGTCCATCGCATTGTCGGCGAAATAGGATTTCGCGCGCGGATCGCCCTCGTCGAACGCGATCGGCTTTGCCGACTGCGGGCCGCGCAGATAGGCGTTACCCACGAAATTATAGCGCGACAGGCTCAACGTATCGGCATTGTAGCCCGATCGTCCGCCACCCCAATTGTAAAAGAGGTTGCAGCGGAAATCGAAATAGGCGCCGTCGGGATCGGCATCGGCCGATGCGTAATTGCCCGGCCGCGGCATCCGCGCGCTGTGGTTCGCCCACAGATTGTGGTGAAAGCTCGCCCGCGCCCCACGCCCGCCGCGGATCAGGCTGCCATAGCCGTGCGCACCCTTGGCATGAAGCGAATGGGCGAGCGAATTGGCGATGATCGACCATTGCACGGTGACGTCGTACCAGCCCTCGTCCGGCCGGGCATAGTTGCCGGACACCGACAGCGTTTCGTCCACCGACCAGCTTGCCGAGACATGGTCGAGGATGATCCGCCGACCGTCACGCACCCAGATCGCATCGTCCTGCGTCCTTGATTCATCGCCCAGCCGCGAACGGATGAAGCGGATCACGACGTCGTCCGCCTGAACGATCAGCGGAAAATCGCGCAGGGTGACGCCATCGCCCGGGGCGCTCTGCCCCGCGATGGTCACCCGCCCCGCCCGCACGACCAGCGGCTTTTTGAGCTGGATCGTGCCGGAAACCGCAAACACGATGATACGCGGTCCCACAGCCTCCACCGCCGCACGCAGGGTGCCGGCGCCATCGTCCTCTAGGCTGGTGACGATCAGCACCCGGCCCCCGCGCCCGCCGAGCGCGATGGCTCCTGCCCCTTCGGCACCCGGAAAGGCGGGCAATGGCACCGCCGTCGTCGCGGCCGCGGCGAGGAGCAGGAGCGCGACCGGCATCAGAACACCGCGCGCGCGCCGATGGTGACGATCCGTCCGGTGCTGGCATAGCTGTTGGTCACCGGGTTCGCTTCGTACATCGTCCGGTATTGCGGGGTGTTGGTGAGGTTGCGCGCCTCGAGCGAGACGCTGAGCGCCGTCGTGATCGCATAGGACATCGAGAAGTCGAGATTGAACGTATCCTCGTTATAGCCGAAATCCGCGACCACCGGCGAGTTGCAGGGACCGCCCGCATTGGTGGTGGTGCCGACCGCGCAGGTTCCCGACGACAGCGGGAAGCGGTTGACGTAGCGCATCCGGTAGGCGCCCGACACGCGCGCCTTGAGCGGCCCATATTCATAATAGACCGTCGCGTTGAACGAATGCGGCGACGTGTTGAGGAACGGCGCGCTCGCAAAGCTGTTCACCGCCGTCGATCCGGTCTGACCCTGCGTGGTCGAGAGCGCGGTCCCGGTGAGGTAGCTCAGTTTCGAATCGATATAGGTGTAGTTGGCGGTCACGCCGAACCGCTGGAGGAAGCCGGGCAGGAAGAAGAAGTTCGACTGAACGTTCACCTCCAGCCCGCGAATGGTGCCGCCGGGCGCGTCGTTGAACTGGCGCACCGCGAACACCCCGCCATCGGTGATGTACTGGGCGAGCGTCGGGCTCGTCACATTCGCCAGGATCTGATCGACGATCGCCTGTTCATACACGTCCTGCAACGCGAACTCGCCGGCCACCTGCTGCGGGAAGGAATCGATCTTCTTCTGGAACAGCGCGAGGCCGAGAAAGCCGTTCGAACCGAAATAATGTTCGAAGCTGAGGTCCAGATTGGTCGATCGGAACGGGCTGAGATAGGGGTTGCCGACGGTGATCGACGGCGCCGACCCGCCGACGGTAAGTCCGCTCGGGAACGAGGTCGTCCCGGGCGTCAACGCCGAAAGCTGTGGCCGCGACATCGTCTTGGCCGCCGCCGCGCGGATCAGGAAATTGCCTGCCACCTCCCAGGTCAGGTTCCCCGCCGGCAGGATGTCGGTATATTCGTTGCGCGCGGTCACGATCGTGCCGAGCGCGCCATTGGCCGCACCGCCGACCGAGCCGGTGCCATCGACCCGCGTATTGGCGACGCGAACGCCGACATTTCCGCGCAGCCGCCGCCCCATCAGGTCGATGTCGAAATCCATCTGGACGAAGCCGGCCATGTCGCGCTCGGTCACGGCGTTGCGCTCACGCCCGTCCGCCTGGGCGCGATAGTCGCCCCATTTGTTGATGCAGTTGCAGTCGATCGAGAAATAGCTGCGGAACTTGTCGAGGTCCGGGGCATAGAAGCTGGTCGGCGTTCCCGCCGGCACCGTCAGCCCCTGGCCAAAACCGACCGTCTTGCCCAGATCTGTGATCTTCAGCCCCGCCTCGAGCAGCGTCGGGTTGATCGCCTCGATCCCCGAATTGCGCCGCCCCTGCGCGCTGTCGAACGCGAATTCCTTGTACGTGCCGCCGAACCGCAATTTGAACTGATCGTTCAGTTCCCAGGCGAAGTTGGCGCGGCCGACACGGAATTCGTTGTTCACCTCGTTGGTGAAGTAGCGGATCGTCGACAGCCCCTTGACCAGCGTCCACTGATTGGGGTCCGACACGTCGAAGCCGGGGTTGAACACCGGCATCTTCCCGCCCGCGCGGTCGTCGAAGACATAGCCGTCGCGATCGATCGCGTTGAATTCGGCCAGCAGGCCGACGCCGCGGAATTCGGAGCGTGACCAGCCGCCGGTCATCTCGACCCGCAGACGATCCGAGAATTCGTGACTGATGTTGATCGTCGCCTGTTTGAAATCGGTCTGGCCGGTCTGCGAATCGGCGAAGCTGCGCCAGTCGACATCGTCGAGGACGAGATAATCGGCCTGTCCCGCCGCATTGACATGCGCCTCGCGGATCTTGGTCGAGGGGCGGCCGATCAATTCGTCATAATAAGCGGTGCCGTTGGCACTCGGGATATAGCCTGGCGAAACCGTCGCGTTGTAATAGTCGAACGGGTCCAGATTATAGGGATTGTAGCTGGCGCGCGTGCCGGCGACGAGCGTGTTGCCATAGAGCTGCTGCCCGCAATCGAGCGCGGCGCTGGCGTCGCAGCGCGGATAGAGCGCACGCCGGTCGGCCAGGCCGTTCGCCGTGTTGATCGCCCGCAGCGTATTCTGCTGCGCCCGCGTGTTGGTTCCGTTGCGGTTGAGGCCGATCGTGGTGATGCCGAGCGAGTTCGACGTCTGGCGATACCGCGAATAGACGAAGTCGCCGACGATTTCCGTCCGCGAGCTCGGCTGCCACTGGGCGGTGAAGGTCATGCCCAGCCGGTCATAGTCCAGTTCCTGCCGACCGATCGAGGGCAGCGCCGGAATGATGGTATCGGGCGCAATCAGCGCATAGGCGGCGGGGTTCGACCCATAGGTCGCCCCGGTGCCGGCGCCGGCCGGCTGGGCGAAGCCGAACACGTTCGGCGATTTGCCGGCATGCTGCGCATTACGATAGGCATATTCGAACTGGCCGGGATTGCGGCGATAGCTGTCGATCTGCTGACCCTGGTCCTGAAAGGCGACGGTCGCCATCACGCCGAAATTGTCCGCCAGCCGCTTTGAGACCAGCGCCGTCAGCCGCGGGTTCCAGGTCGATCCATTCTCGCGATATTCGGCTTCCACGCCCAGCGCGAGCCGATCCTTCTTATAGGCGAGCGGCCGGCCGGTGGTGAGATCGATGATCGCGCCGAGCGACCCTTCCTCATTGGCGGCGGTGACCGACTTGCTGATCTTGACCCCGCTGAACAGTTCGGACGCGAAGGTGTTGAAATCGAACCCGCGCGAGCGGTTTGCCCCGGCGTCGGACTGATTGCCGCCCGAAACATTCTGCGCGTCCGCCCCGTTCAGGAGCACGCTCTGGAAATCACCGCCCAGGCCGCGCACCGTAATCGTCCGCCCCTCGCCATTGTCGCGATCGATCGACACGCCGGGCAGGCGCTGGATCGACTCGGCGATATTGGCGTCGGGGAAGTCGGCGATGTCCTCGGCGGTGATCGAATCGACGATCTGGTCGGCGCGCCGTTTCTGACTCAGCGCACTGGCGAGGCTGGCGCGATAGCCGGTGACGACGAGCTCACCGCCATCGGCCTTGTCCTCATCCTGCGCGGTCGCGTCCTCGGCCGCCGGCTTTTGCGGTTCGCCACCCGTCTGGCCCGACGCCCAGGCCGGCGCGGCGAACGCCATGCCCAGCGCCAGCGCAAAAGCCGACGACCGGCACGCGAAACGAAAATGCCCCGATGACATAGAACCTCCCCCTCGAAATCTTATCGGCTTCGGGCATGTGGACCGCCCGTTGAATGACACCGGTATCAGCGCTGTCGCCGCATTTCAATCCCGTTCGTTCACCCGGGCGAGATTCGGAACGAAGCTGATGGAAATCCGGCGCTTTCGCGGTCATTTTCGCTGCTACCGAGGTCCGATCAGGGGCAAACTTGACTTGCGCCGAGGAATCGCGGAAAAAGTAATGACACCGGTTTCTGTTGTCGGACGCCGGGACCCGACCATGAGCACATGGCGGTACAGGAGGAGGATGGCCTGAGCACGACGCGATCCCTGCGCTCGGCTCCCTCTTTCCATCGTTTCGCTTCGACGCGGCCAAGGCGTTTCGAGGCAAAAATGCGAACGGTGTCATCGACGCCGTCTGAGAGGGGAATTAGAATGCGAGACACTCAGTATCGCCGCAATGGCGCCCGTTTCCTCATCGCCGCGTCCGCGCTCGTCATCGCCACCGCCGCTCAGGCACAGGATGCCCCGGCGACGCAGGATCCCGCCGCTGCGGACCAGGGGGCCGAAGATGGCGGCATCGTCGTCACCGGATTTCGCGCGTCGCTCGACGCCGCGCTCAACGTGAAGCGCGATTCGGTAGCTGCGGTCGATGCGATCGTCGCCGAAGACATCGCGAAGTTTCCCGACCAGAATCTGGCCGAATCGCTCCAGCGCATTCCCGGCATCGCGATCCAGCGCGACGGCGGCGAAGGACGCGCGATCACCGTTCGCGGCCTTGGCTCGCAATTCACCCGGGTTCGCGTGAACGGACTGGAAACGATCACCACCAGCTCCGACGGCGCCTCTGCCAATCGCGACCGCGCGTTCGATTTCAACGTCTTCGCGTCTGAGCTGTTCAGCTCGATCGTCGTCCACAAGACCGCCTCCGCCGATCTGGACGAAGGCTCGCTCGGCGCGGTGGTCGATCTCAACACCGGCAACCCGCTGAAGGGCAAGGAAGGCTTCACCTTTGCCGCATCGGCCCAGGGGTCCTATAACGATCTCGCCAAGACCTGGGGGCCGCGCGTCGCCGGCCTGCTGGGCTGGAAGTCGCCCGACGGCACGCTTGGCGCATCGGTGTCGGCCGCCTATCAGAAGACGACCACGCGGGAGATCGGCAACAACACTGTCCGCTGGGCGCAGGCGCGGTTCGATTCGGTGAACGGCACGCCCTGCTGGACCACCACCGCGACCAGCGGCATCGGCGTCGCCAATTCGGGCGGCGTCTACACGCCCGGTCGGGTCGCCGCGTGCGATACCGCAGCTCTCGCCTTTCACCCGCGTATCCCGCGCTATGGCGAGGTGTCGCACTATCGCGAGCGTCTGGGCCTGACGGGTTCGATCCAGTGGGCGCCAAGCGACAAGACCCAGCTGTCGATCGACGCGCTCTATTCCAAGTTCAAGGACGACCGCCGCGAAAAATGGGGCGAGGTGCTGCTGCGTTCCAACGAGCGGTCGATCGACGTGGTCAATCCGACCTATGACAGCAACGGCAACATGATCTCGGCGACGCTCAACGACGCCTGGGTGCGCACCGAACATTATCTGAAGAAGAGCTCGACCGAATTCTATCAGATCGGCGGCACCTGGGACCAGCAAGTCGGCGACAATTTCCGTTTCACCATGCTGGGCGGCTACTCGCGGTCCAAGGCCGACGTGCCGGTGGAAACCACGATCATCTTCGACGATCGCGATGCGCAGGGCTACAGCTTCGACTATAGCGACATGTGGTTCCCCAAGCTGACCTTCGGGACCAGCGTGACGACGCCGGGCAATTTCCAGCTCGCCGAAATCCGCGATCGCCCCTCGAACGTGGTGAACCAGTTCCGCACCGCGCAGCTGCGCACCGAATGGGACGTGACCGACGGCTTTACGGTCAAGCTGGGCGGCGTGTGGCGGCGCTACAATTTCGACCTGGTCGCCTATACCCGCGACACGGCGGTGTGCGGCAATGGCGGCACCGACCTGGTGCTCGGCACCATCACCTGTTCGGCGACTTCGGCGTTCGGACCCAGCGCGGTCTATGGCTTCCCGGTGACCAGCGCGCTGTCGGAGCTGTTCACGCTCCGGGGGGCGGACGCGCCCAGCGGTACGACGACCCAGTGGCTGATCCCCAATCTCGACGCGGCGGCGGCCTATACCAACCTGTACAGCCGCGCGCTGAAGATCGACACCGGCAACAATCGCGGCGTTCAGGAGGAGAGCAAGGGCGTCTATCTGCAATTCGATGCCAAGGGCGATCTGTTCGGCCTCGACTATGCCGTCAACGCCGGCATCCGCTATGTTCGCACCGACCAGTCATCCTATGGCATCAACAGCGGCGTGACCGTGACGGTGAAGCGCGATTACGAGGATTGGCTGCCCGCGTTCAACCTCGCGCTCTATCCCTCGCGCGACATCATCATCCGCGGCGCGATCGCCAAGGTGATGACGCGGCCGTCGCTGGGCAATCTGACGCCGGGCGGGTCGGCGGACGGCTTCAACTACAAGGTCACCAGCGGTAACCCGTTCCTCGATCCGTTCCGCGCCACCAATTACGACGTCGCGCTCGAATGGTATTTCGCGCCGCAGTCGATCTTCTCGGTCGCGCTGTTCAAGAAGGATGTGGCGAGCTTCCCGGTGTCGATCACCCGCACCGGCACCTTCACCGAAACCGGCCTGTCGCCCTCGGTCCTGGTGCCGTCGTCGCCAGCCGCGCTCAATCCCGCGCTCCAATCGCAGCCGATCTGGACGATCGCGACCACCGGCAACGGCACCGGCGCCTCGCTCAAGGGGATCGAGATCGCGTTGCAGGCGCCGTTCAAGTTCCTCCCCGGCTTCCTGTCCAATTTCGGTGGCATCGTGAACGCGACCTTCGTCGATTCGACGGCGAACTATACGCAGCAGGGGCCCGCGATCACCGCGGGTGGCGCGTTGCAATCGACGACGGTGGAAAACACGCTCTACGGCCTGTCGAAGCGCCAGTACAACGCCACGCTCTATTATGAGGACAGCAAGTTCTCGGCGCGCGCGTCGATCAGCTATCGCAGCCCCTTTACCGATGGCGGATCGGGTACCGGCAACGTGTTCGAGGGGTATCAGGCGATCACCAACGTCGATGCGTCGCTGCGGTACAAGGTGACCGACTATCTCGAGGTTTCGCTCGAGGGGACCAACCTGACCGACGCGTATCGCAAGCGCTGGACCGACCTCAACGCCCAGCGCAATTACGAGAACAACCATTTCGGCCGCACCTTCCTGCTGGGCGCCCGGATCAAGATGTGAGGAAAGGTGGGGACATGGCGAACCGGGAGCGGGCGATGATCGATTCCGGCCGCCGCGTCTTCCTTGCCGCCGCCGGCGCGGGCGCGCTGCTGCCCGCGATCGCGCGGGGGCAGACACCGCCGCCGGGCGCCGGGAAACCCGGTCCGGCGGGATTGCCCGAACCGGGCGAAACGATCGACCTGTGGCCGGGCGGCGCGCCGGGGATGCCGGCCGCCCCCCCGGTCGAGACGGTCAACGAACGCAGCACCGACAAGCAACTGACCGATCGCGCGGTGTTCGGCATCACCCGCCCGCGCATGACCGTGTTCCGCCCGGTGCGCCCCAACGGTGCGGCGGTGCTGATCACCCCGGGCGGCGGATATCGCTGGGTCGTCATCGACAAGGAAGGATATGAGCTCGGCCGCTGGCTGGCGGCGCGCGGGTTCACCGTCTTCGTCCTCTTCTATCGACTGCCCGGCGAAGGCTGGGCGGCGGGACCGGATGTGGCGCTGTCCGACGCGCAGCGCGCGATGCGCCTGATCCGCCACCGCGCCCGCGACTATGGCGTCGATCCGGCACGCGTCGCGGCGATGGGCTTTTCCGCGGGGGGGCATGTCTGTGCCGATCTGCTCACCCGCTTCGCCGCACCGACCTATCGGCCGGTCGATGCGGCGGACCGGCTGTCGGCCCGCCCGACGGCGGCAGCGCCGATCTATCCGGTCGTCAGCATGCGCGCGCCCTATGCCCATCCCGGCTCACGCGCGCTGCTCGTCGGCGCGGATGCGGCTCCGGCGCTCGAACGGGCGCATTCCCCCGATCTCAACGTGCCGGCCGATGCCCCGCCCACCTTCCTGGTCCATGCCGAGGACGACGATGTCGTTCCGGTCGAAAACAGCCTGATGCTGCGCGCGGCGCTGCGGGCGCGCGGCGTAC
Organism: Sphingomonas sp.; assembly: GCF_019635455.1. GTDB lineage: Bacteria > Pseudomonadota > Alphaproteobacteria > Sphingomonadales > Sphingomonadaceae > Sphingomonas. The sequence continues at coordinate 107,316 of NZ_JAHBZJ010000008.1, forward strand.
CGGTAGAAACGCATCTCTTCACCCATGGCGGCCATGGCTTCGGGTTGCGCAAGGCACTGGGCAAGCCGGTCGCGGCATGGCCCGATCTGTTCATCGAATGGGCGAGCGGCCTCATCCTTTAGGGGCGGACATGCGGATCGACCGACGCGGCATGATCGGGGCGGCGCTGGCGGGTGGCAGCGCGGCACTCGCACCTGCCCGTGCCAGGACGGCGGACGCCGCACCGCAGCGGCGCCGGGGGTTCGACAATCAGCGCATTCCCGACCTTGGCGACGGCCGCTTCCTCAACCCGCTGATGGCGGGCGACCATCCCGACCCGACGATCCTGAAGGACGGGAAGGACTATTACATGACCTTCTCGACCTTTGATTCCTATCCGGGTCTGGTCATCTGGCATTCGCGCGACCTGTTGAACTGGCAACCCGTGGGCGCGGCACTGACCCGCAATATCGGATCGGTCTGGGCGCCCGAACTGTGCAAGCATGGCGGGCGCTATTTCCTCTACGTGCCGACCAAGGGGCCGAACACCAGCTGGGTGATCTGGGCCGACCGGATCGAGGGGCCGTGGAGCGATCCGGTCGATCTCAACCTGCCCAACCATATCGATCCCGGCCATGCAGTGGGCGAGGACGGATCGCGCTGGCTGTTCCTGTCCGGCGGCGATCGGGTGCGGCTGTCCGATGACGGTCTGCGCCGGATCGGCGAACCCGAACATGTCCATGACCCATGGCGCTATCCCGCCGGCGCGATCGTCGAGGGGTTTTCGCCCGAGGGACCCAAGATCACCCGGCACAATGGCTGGTTCTATCTCGTCACGGCGGTCGGCGGCACCGCGGGGCCGCCGACCGGCCATATGGTGATCGCCGCACGGTCGCGCTCGCTCCACGGCCCGTGGGAGAATTGCCCGCACAACCCGCTGGTCCGCACCACCTCGTCGCAGGAGAAATGGTGGTCGCGCGGCCACGCCACGTTGGTGGAGGGGCCAGCGGGCGACTGGTGGAGCGTGTATCATGGCTATGAAAATGGCTATTGGACGCTTGGCCGGCAGACGCTGCTCGACCCGGTCGAATGGACGGCGGACGGCTGGTTCGCGATGCGCGGCGGCGACCTGTCCCGGCCGATCCCCGCCCCGCGCGGGGGCAGCCGCTCGGGGCCGCACGGCATGGCACTGTCGGACCCGTTCCAAACGCTCGAACTTGGCCGCAAATGGAATTTCTTCCGACCGGCGCCTGACGAGGCCGGGCGCGCGCGTGTCGCCGACGGTTCGCTGTTCCTCGCCGCGCGCGGCACCGCGCCCTCCTCATCCTCGCCGCTGCTGCTGATCGCGGGGGATCAGGCCTATCGCTTCGAATGCGAGATCGAGGTCGCGGCGGGCGGCACGGCGGGTCTGATCCTGTTCTATGACGACCGGCTCTATTGCGGCCTCGGCTTTGACGCCGATCGCTTCGTGACCCATCAATATGGCATCGAACGGGCGCGCCCGGCCAATCCCCATGGCCGCCGGATGCGGATGCGCGTGACCAACGATCGGCACATCGTCACCTATGACACCAGCGGCGATGGCGGCAGGACATGGACGCGTTTCGACCGGGGGATGGAGGTTTCCGGCTACCACCACAATGTGCGCGGCGGATTCCTGATGCTGCGCCCCGGCCTGTATTCGGCGGGTGCGGGTGAAGCGCGCTTCACCGATTTCCGGTTCGAGGCGCTGGCCTGACCGGGGTCAGCCCGGCGACCTGCTGCTCGCCCGCTGGCGCAGGTTGACCGGCACGTCGGCGTCCTCCGCCGGCTGATCGTCGATGCGCCTGAGCAATGCGGCGACGAGCATGCGGCCGGCGGCTTCGGTATCCTGTTCGACGGTCGACAGGGACGGACGTGCATGCGCGCTGCTGCGGATGCCGTCGAAGCCGATCACCGCGACATCCTCTGGCACCGCCAGACCGCGATCGCGCAACGCCGAAAGCGCGCCGATGGCGAGCAGGTCGCCCGCCGCGAACACGCCGTCGAAACGGGTTCCGGACTCGAGCAGGCCCTCGATCGCCGCGCGCCCCTGCGCCTCGCGCGGGCCGGTCGCTGCCTGATCGACGTCGATCAGCTCCAGCCCCGCCTCCGCCAGCCGCACGGCACAGCCCGTTCGCCGATCCTGATAGGCGACATGGTGCGCATGACCCGGCCCGATGAACGCGACACGGCGACACCCACCGGCGATCAGGTGGCCGGCCGCGAGTGCGCCGGCGGCGCGGTTGTCGCAACGGATGCTGGGAATGCGCATGTCCGGCGCGCCCCAGGCGACGATCCGCCTGCCCTCAGCGTTCAGCGCCGCGAAGCGCGCCCACCCCTGTTCGGCGCTGACACTGCCGAGAACGATGGTGCCGTCCGCGTCACGCTCCGCCTCGAAATCGCAGTTGCGGTCCGATCCGTTGGGCTGAAGCGACAACAGGATGCGATAGCCGCGCGCGGCGGCCGCCGTCTCGATCGCGGCGATCAGATCCCAATAGAGCGGATTGACCTCGCGCGGCTTCAGATCGTCCGGCAACAGGATCACCAGCGCGATGCACCGCGTCCGCGCACCGCGAAGCCGCATTGCGCGCCGGTCGGGAACATAGCCGATTTCCCGTGCGATGCGCAGGATGCGCGCGCGCGTCTCCGCGCTGACCCGCGGCGAATCGCGCACCGCGAGCGACACGGTCGGCTGCGAAACGCCCGCCAGCGCCGCGACGTCGAACGATGTGGGCGGCCGCGTCTTCACCTCTGTTGCAATCCCGCGATACCGGCCCGCCGCCGGCGCGCCCGACCCTAGGTCCGCGCGGCGACCGCCGCAATCGCCGGATTGCCGAGCGACCTCAGCGCACCGATGCGGCGCGCGCGGTCAGCGCGACCTTGTCGAGCTTGCCGGTTGCGAGCACCGGAAGCGGTTCGCGCTCGAACCGCCATTCACGCGGCACGCAGAAATAGGCGAGACGTTCACGCGCGAAGGTAGAGAGTTCGTCCGCCGTCGCGACGGTATCCGGTCGCAGCCGGACGAACGCGACCACGGTTTCGCCAAGCTGTTCGTCGGGCGTGCCGACGACCGCGATCTCGGCGACGCAGGGATGTTCCAGCATCGCCGCCTCGACATGCGCGCACGAGATGTTCTCGCCGCCCCGGATGATCATGTCCTTCGCCCGGCCGGTGATGAAGATGAATCCGTCCGGATCGATCCGGGCCAGGTCGCCGGTCGCGTACCAGCCCTCGGCGTCGATCGGTTGCACGCCGGTTTCCCAATAGCCGATCATCAGCGCCGCCGAACGAACGTGCAATTCCCCCTGCCCCGTGGCATCGGGGTCTGCGATGCGAACCTCCACTCCGGGGATCGCCTTGCCCACCGTGCCGCCCTTCTCGACGATCTGGGGCAGCGTGGTGAGCGTGATGAACGCATGCTCCGTCATGCCGTAGCCGCTGGCGAAACGGTCGGCGGCGGCGGGAAGCCGCGCGCGAACCTGGGCGAGCAGCGTGTCGGAGATGTGCATCCCGCCCGAACTCGGCGCAACGAGACTGTCGGTATCGTAGCGGTCGAAGTCGGGATGCTGCATCAACCGCATGAACATCGTCGGCACCGCCTGCCACGCGGTAATGCGTTCGCGCTCGATCAGGGCGAGCGCCTCTTCGGGCCGGAATTTTCCTTCGAGCAGTACCATGCGGTTGCCGTCGATCAGGTTCGCGATACCGGTGACGAGCGCGCCGTTGTGGAACATTGGTGTCGTCATCAGCGACACCCGCTGCCCACCGGGTCCGTCCGGGATCGGCGCGCGGCCGTTCTGGAGGATGTGAAACGTCTGTTGCGACCAGATGAGGATGCGGTGCGAAAGCTGGACCCCCTTGGGCGCACCTGTGCTGCCGGCAGTGAACACGATCGCGGCAAGATCGTCTTCATGTGTGTGCGGGCGCGGATCATCGACCGGCCCTTCGACGCGCGCATGCCACCAGCCCGAAAGGTCGGCGGGGTGCAGCCGCGTCGGCGCCTCCGCGCCCGTCATCGATTCGGACAGGTCGAGGTCGGTCACCACCAGCGCCGGCCGGATCCGCGCGATCGCGCCCGCGGCCTCTCGTTCGCTCCACCAGCGATTGCCAAAGACCGGGACCGCACCGATCCGGAACGCCGCCCATTGGAGCAGCAGGATTTCAGGGCAATTGTAGAGGATCATCATCACCCGCTCGCCACGTGCGACCCCGAGACGCGAGAGCCGCTCGGCGGCGGCGGCCACCGCGCGATGAAAGGCCGAGAAGCTGATCCGCCGGTCGCCCTGCACGATCAGGTCGAGATCGTCGCGATCGGGCGCCAGATCGCACAGGTCGAGAACGTGGCGCAGGCGCTGTTTCCACGCGAGGATCGGCCGGCCGTGCGCCATTGTCCGTTCGAGTTCGCGCCATTCGGGTCCAGCGAGATAGTCGGTGACCGGCATCTTGTATCCCTGATCGTCGGGTTGCGGCTCAGGCGGTGACACAGACGCCAAGCGCGAGCTCATCGGCGCCGCCCCCTTCCAATGTTGTGATTGCGCGATCGGCCTGGTCGAGGCTGAAGCGATGGGTATGCAGCAGGTGCAGCGGGCGCCGCCGCGCCACGATCGTTTCGATCGCCCGGTCATAGCCCCAGTCGCCAGGCCCGTTCACGCCCCGGACGGTCAGTGCCTTGTGCAAAAGCTGATCGGAGGCGATCGGGACCTGCGCTCCCTTCACCCCGACGACGACGATGGTCGCGCCTAGCGCCGCCATGTCGATCGCGGCGTTCATCGCCCATGGTGCGTGGGGCGTAAGATCAACGATCCGCTGCGCGCCACCGCCGCAGATTTCCCGCACGCTGGCGACGATGTCCGTGGTCCGGGAATCGAGCACGTGCGTCGCGCCGAATGCACGGGCCAGTTCGGCCTTGCGGGGATCCCCGCGCCCGATCATCACAATGTTGCGGGCGCCCGCTTCCTGCGCGGCCATCGCACCGGCGATCCCGCGCAGGCCGGGGCCGAGGATGACGACATCATCGCCCGGTTCGGTGCCGGCCGCGCGCACGGTCCATTCAAAGCCGCCCGCCAGCGCATTGTGCAGGGCCGCCTCGGCAATCGGGATGGAGTCGGGGATCAGGTGGACCCGCGACCCGGGGTGGACAAGCATATATTCCGAGAACGCGCCCCATAGCGCACCATCCGCATCGATCGGCCGGCGCCCGTAGACGAAACGGCGCTCACACAGCTCTGGAGCCTCTCGCGCACATCGGCCGCAGCGGCGGCAGGGGGCGACCGGTTCGACGACGATGCGATCGCCCGTGGCGACACCCCATCGCGCCACCGCTTCGGGCGTGATCGCCGCGACATGGCCTACCGCCTCGTGACCGCGCACCACCGGATATTCCCGGTCGCTTCCGGCGCCGAACGATCCGGCATAGTGGCTGACATCGCTGCCGCAGACTCCATTCGCCTCGACCCGCAGCAAGATCTGGCCAGGTGCGATTGCTTCCGGCACCGGGAAGTGCGCCATTTCCATATGGCGCACGGCGGTCTGGACCATGGCGCGGCTGACGGTCATGCGGCGGCTCCAGGAGCGTCCGCAGCAGGCTCTTCCGGATAGCGGCCGAGCGACGCGACGAGGGCCGCCGCGCCGACAAACGCGAGGATCATCGCATGCAGCGCGAGATTGAACGATCCCGTCATGTCGTGGATGAGCGCGGTCGCCTGGGGACCCAGACCGGTGAACAACAGCATCAACCCCGCGAACACCCCGAAAAAAGTCGCGAAATTGCGCGAGCCGAAATAGCGCGAGATCAGATAGGCGATGACGTCGAGTTCGGCACCGAGCGAGAAGCCGAAAGCCAGCGCGGCGACTGCGGCCTCGACCGCAGAAAGCTGATCACGCGCCAGCAACGCCACGCATCCGATCACCGGCACAATGAAGCTGATCGGGCCGACGATCCGACCCTCGACGCGGTCCAGCAGGAAGCCGGTCGAGACGCGTCCGACCAGCGATGCGATTCCGATGAATACCGCGATCGACGCCGCCTCGCCGCTGTCGATCCCCTTGGACCCCAGCAGCGGCACGAAATTGACGACCGACGCGGTCGTCGCGCCGGTGACCAGACAGGCGGCGGCACCCAGCCGGACGAAGCGGCCCGTCATCAGCAATGCACGGACGTCCGGCGATAGCAGCGGTTTGCGCCCGACCGGTGCCGCGACGGTCGAAGGCGGGCGCCCTGGCCGAAACGCCAGCCAGAAGAACGGGAGGGCGCCGATGGCGAATACCAGCGCAAGCAACCGGTATGCGCCGCGCCAGCCCAACGCCTCGATCAGCTGATGCGAGACGAGCGGCCAGAGGGCGGAAGCGAAGCTCGACCCGCACAACGCCAGGCTCAGCGCGATACCGCGATATCGGGTGAACCGCGTGACGACGCCGGCGGCCCACACGGTCGGTTTGGTGACGAGTGCGGCGACGCCGACCAGGATCGACGCCGCCCACCAGCTCCAGATCGATCCGGAAGCGAGGGATAGCGCCGCGAGCGCGGCGGCGAACAGACCAAGGCCCCAAAGGCCAACGAGACGCGACCCGACCCGATCGACGATGATGCCGATCAACGGCGAGAGGAAAAAGACGATGACCCCGACGATCGTCAGCGTGCCAAGTATACCGGCCGAACTCCATCCGGTGTCCCGCGCGATCGGACCGAGAAAAGTGCCGATCGAAAACGTGTGAACGACGCCGAGAAACTGACCGAACGCGGCCATGAAGATCAGCAGACCGCCCCGCAGTCCATCGCCCCGGCGATCCGCGACGATCGTCGTCTCAGGTGTCGCGACCGCGCCGGTCATGCGCCGGCACGTGCAAACGCGCGAGGCGCCGGGGCCGATTGCTGACCGCGTACCAGCCGTCCCGGCAGCGCCCCGGTCGGCGCGCCGTTCCGATAGGTGATCTCGCCCGACACGATCGTCGCGACATAGCCCTCGGCCCCTTGATCGAGCCGCTTGCCGCCGGCGGGCAGATCATGCCGCATCTCGGGAGCGCTGAGCGTCAGGCGATCGAAATCGATGACGTTCACATCTGCCTTGTACCCCGGCTTCAATCGGCCGCGATCGCCAAAGCCGACCAGGTCGGCCGGCTTGCCGGTCAGTTGCGCGATTCCGTCGGCAAGATCGAAACGCTCGTCCCCGCTGGCGTCGCGGACCCAGCGGGTGAGGAAATAGGTCGGAAAGCTCGAATCGCAGACAAGTCCGTAATGCGCACCGCCATCGGCAAGCGCCATGACGGTATTGGGATCGCCGAGCATCTCGCGCACCGCGCGCGAATCGCCGTGGCGGTAATTCGCGACCGGCCAGAACAAAAGCGCCCTGCCGTCGCGCTCGAGCAGCAGGTCGTAGACATGCTCCTCATAGGATTTACCGAGCGCCGCCGCCTTGCGATCGACCCGCTCCGAAGGATCGGGTTCATAATTGGGTGGATCGCCGAGCGGGTAGGACTCGCGCGCACCGGCGATGCGACGCAAGGTCATCGGATCCGATTCATCGGCCTGTTCCGACAACAGCTGTGCGCGGAACGCCGGATCGCGCATCCGCGCCACCTTTTCCGCCAACGGCAACTGCGCGATCGCCCTGAAACTCGGATGCAGCATGAACGGATTGAAGCTGAGGTCGAGCCCGTAGAGCGTCCCGACGCCACGCGGCGCCACCTGCGCGCGGATCGGCAGGCCATCGGCGACAGCCTGGGCCATCAGGTCGATCGAATCGCGCCACGCCTCGGGATCGCCCGAAGGCAGCTGCATCAGCGAATAGGAAAGCGGACGCCGCGCGACTTCCGCGATCCGGCGCATCAGGCGAAATTCTTCGGCGGGCGGATTATCGACGTTCGGGATCAGCTGAAAGACGCCCGCACCCGCATCGCACAGGCCTGCGGCCAGCGCGTTGAGTTCGACCTCTTCGGAAAACAGGCTGGGGATCGGCGCGCCTTGGGTCGTCCGGTGGAGCATGTTGCGAGAGGTGGATATCCCGACCGCGCCCGCCCGGATCGCCTCGGCGGTCAATTCGCGCATTCGGGCAAGATCGTCGGCGGTGGGCGGATCGAAACTCGCGGCGCGCTCGCCCATCACATAGACGCGCAGCGCCGAATGCGGCAGCTGCGCGGCGAAATCGACGTCGAGCCGGCGTTCGGCCATCGCGTCGAGATAGTCAGGGAAGGTTTCCCAGTTCCAGGGAACACCCTGGATCATCACGACTTCGGGAACGTCCTCGACACCCTCCATCACTTCGACCAGAATGTCGCGCTGATGCGGACGGCACGGGGCGAAGCCGACCCCGCAATTGCCCATGACGACGGTGGTGACACCGTGCAGCGAGGTGGGGCCGAGCCGGTCGCTCCAGCTTGCCTGGCCATCATAATGGGTATGCACATCGACGAAACCGGGCGTCACCAGCATGCCCGTCGCGTCGATCTCTTCGCGCCCGGAGCCATCGATCCGCCCGATCGCCGCGATCACCTGACCCTCGATCGCGACATCGGCGACACGCGGCGCGCCGCCCTCGCCGTCATGGATGGTCCCGTTACGAATGACGATGTCATATTTGGCCATACCCGATCCTCTCCACGCCGATCCGCGATGCGTGTCGCCGGAATCTAGTTCGCGTGCGAACCATTTAAATATGGCATCGCTTTGGGTCGATCAAATATGAATTTTGACCATGATTTATATCATGGAGCTATATATTATTTGATCCGAATACGGCGTCGGCCGCATCGATCGCGGCCGCCACGACCGCATTTTCGGGAGGCGAAAGCCACGCGAGTGCAATTCCGTCGAGGCGCACCGGATCCGTGAGCGGACGATAGATGACCCCGGGCATCCGCACATGCCGATTGCTCTCCGGGACCAGCGCGCAGCAGCTTCCGCTCGAAACGAAGCTGACCTGACTCTGCAATGATCCGCATTCGTGCGCGGCGACAGGCGTGACACCCTGGCTCGCAAAGGCGGCGATGATCGCGTCGAAGAAGCGCGGTGACACCTCGCGCGCGACCATCACCAGCGGTTCGCCGGCCAAAGATGCCAGCGACACGGTCTTATGGCTCGCCAGCCGGTGCGATTCGGGAAGGGCCAGGATGAACCGATCCGACAGGATCGGACGAATGCGGAGCGGCGCCTCGACCATCTCGATGCGGACGAATGCGAGATCAAGCCGGCGCTCGCTCAGTTCGGCGAGCGCATGGGCGGTATCGCGCTCGCGCAGCGCAATCGCGATATCGGGGCGGTCGCGCTTCAGTTGCGCGAGAAAGGTCGGCAAAATCTGAAAACAGGCCGAAGAAAGGGTGCCGATGCGCAACTGGCCGAGTTCGCCGCGACGCACGCGGTCGATCCGGTCGGCCGATCGCGCGGCCTGGTCTACCAGCTTGCGTGCTTCGTCGAGCAGCACGGACCCCGCATGGGTCAGCCGGACGCTCCGCGTCGTCCGGTCTAACAGCCGAACCCCCAATGCGGTTTCGATCGCTTGAATCTGCTGGCTGAGCGGTGGCTGCGACATCCCCAGCCGGCGGGCAGCCCTGGAGAAGCTGAGTTCCTCCGCCACGGCGATGAAATAGCGCATCTGGCGGATGTCGAGCATGCGCGATTAATATCCCCGAACGATAGATGAGGCCAGCATCCAAAGGTGTTCGCGATCAACGGCCCGACCCGCCCATTGCCAAGCGCGCCATGTCGCAGTTAGTACACATGCGAACTTTATCGACTCCGGGAGCGCGAACGTGGCGACGGACAACCGCATTGCCCTTGTCGGAGGCAACGGCCTTGCACTCGCGGGCGATCTGGCGGGACCGCAGGATGGCCCTCTTGTCCTGTTGCTCCACGGCGGTGGACAGACACGCCATAGCTGGTCGCGGGCGACGGCCCGGCTAGCTGACGAAGGATATCGCGTCGTCAATCTTGACATGCGCGGCCATGGCGACAGCGAATGGGATCCGGATGGCGATTATTCGATCGTCGCACTGGCCGAGGATCTGCGCGCCGTGCTTGCCCGCTTTGATCGGCCGGCCGCGCTGGTTGGCGCCTCGCTGGGAGGGGCGGCGGCGTTCTACACGGCGGGCCTGCTCGAATCGCGCGGGATCGCCGCGATCGTGATGGTCGATCTGGCGCTCCGTTCCGCCCAGCAAGGTGCGGACCGGATCGGCAGCTTCATGGCCGCGCACGCCGGGGGGTTCGCCACGATCGAGGAGGCGGCCGATGCGGTCGCGGGCTACAACCCGTCACGCCCGCGCGCCGGCGCCGAAGCGCGGCTTCGCAAAAATCTGCGCCGGCGTGACGATGGTCGCTATTACTGGCATTGGGATCCGCGTTTGCTGGAAGGCGGAACGCGCGCCGCACTCGATCAAAGGTTCGAGTTGCTGGCCGCAGTCAGTCCCGCCGTGACCGCGCCGACACTGCTGGTGCGCGGAACCGACAGCGATGTGGTGAGCGACGCGAGCGTTGCGGAAATGAAACGCCACGTGCCGCAAACCGATATCCTGGAGGTCAGCGGGGCCGGTCATATGGTGGTTGGCGACCGCAACGATGCGTTCAACGACGGCGTCCTCGCGTTTCTCAAGGTGCATCATCCCCGATAGTAGTACGCATACGTATTGTTGACATGCGCATCACTTGCGCTCTAGCCTGAGGTGAAGTGGGCGGCGTCGCCACATGCAGGAGAGGTGCGTTGGACGATCTGGACCCAGAGCTCAAAACGCTGATCGGGCCGGTCGATTTCGACCTTGCCGCGATCCGTGAACGCTATCTGTATGAGCGCGACCGCAGGCTGCGTGATGACGGCAACAGCCAGTATGTCGGCACGACCGCGCAATTCTCTCACTATATGGACGACCCCTATGTCGCGCCGGGCTTCACCCGAGATCCGGTCGAGGATATGGTGGATGCAGTCATTCTGGGCGGCGGGTTTGGCGGGTTGATGATGGGCGCCCGGCTGCGCCAGGCTGGCCTCGAAAGGATCCGGGTGATCGACAAGGCCGGCGATTTCGGCGGCACCTGGTACTGGAACCGATATCCGGGGGCGGCATGCGACATTGAATCCTATGTCTATTTTCCGCTGCTGGAGGAAACCGGCTACATCCCGAAGCACAAATATTCCTTTGGGCCGGAGATCCTGGAATACAGCAAGCTGCTCGGCCGGCATTTCGGGCTTTACGACGATGCACTCTTTCAGACCCGGGTCACGCGGATGACGTGGGATGAGGAAGGCGCTGTCTGGATCGTCGAAACCGATCGTGGCGACCGCATGAAAGCCCGCCACGTGGTCCTGTCGGGCGGTCCCCTCAACGAACCCAAGCTGCCCGGTATTTTCGGGATCGACACGTTCACCGGCCACACTTTCCACACCAGCCGGTGGGACTATGACTATACCGGCGGCGACAGCGCGGGCGGACTCGACCGGCTGAAGGACAAGCGCGTCGGCATCATCGGCACCGGCGCAACCGCGATCCAGTGCATCCCGCACCTCGCCGAAGCCGCCGAGCACCTGTATGTTTTCCAGCGCACCCCCTCTTCGGTCGATGCGCGCAACAATCGCGAGACCGATCCCGACTGGGTAAAGTCGCTCCAACCCGGCTGGCAGCAGCGGCGGATGGATAATTTCATCGCCATCGTCCATACCGGCGAGCAGGACGAGGATCTCGTCAACGATGGCTGGACCGACATCTACCAGTCGATCACCAGCATCGCGGTACGCGAAAAGGCGGAAAAGCGCGGGCGGCCGATCGAAACGCGTGAGCGCGAAATGCTGATGGAATATGCCGACGCGAAGAAGATGGAGGGCTTGCGCGCCCGCGTCGATATGCTGGTCGAGGACCCGGAAACCGCCGACAAGCTGAAGCCATGGTATCGGCTGTTCTGCAAGCGGCCCTGTTTCAACGACTATTATTATCCGGCGTTCAACCGCGACAATGTGACGCTGGTCGATACCGGCGGTCGCGGCGTCGAAGGAATGACCGAACACGGGGTGATCGCCGACGGCCGGGAATTCGAGGTCGATTGCCTCATCTTCGCGACGGGGTTCGAAGTCGGCGTCAAGGATTCGCGGCGCTCGGGCGTCGAGGTGGTCGGGCGCGACGGGCTGCGGCTCGCCGACAAATGGGCGGACGGACTGAAGACGCTTCACGGGCTTCAGACCAACGGCTTTCCCAACATGTTCGTGATGGGCTTTACCCAGACCGCCTTCACCTTCCTCGTTCCCTATTCGCTCGACGTACAGGCGAAGCAGATCGCGTGGATCATCAGCGCGGCGCGCGATCGCGGAAAGCGGATCATCGAGACGACCCCGGAGGGCGAGGAAGGATGGTGCGAGGAAATGCGCGCCAAGGCGCGCCGCGGAGTGAAATTCTATACCGAATGCACGCCGGGCTATTACAACAGCGAAGGCGACATCTATAACCCGCACGGCTGGTATATGGCGATGTACGGCGCCGGTCCGATCGCATTCCAGAAGGTGTTGAAGGAATGGCGCGACGATGGCGGCCTGCCGGGCGTGGAATTGCGCGAGTGAACGACGGGAACAGAAACGAACCGGCGGTGCGCAAACCCGATCCCGAGGTGGAGCGCCTGCTCGCCAGAATGGCGCAGGGCGGTCCGCCCTATGACGAACTCGGCGTCGATGCGGCACGCGCGCAGATCGATGCGCAGGGCGATCCCGGCCATTATGCGCAGGTCGGCCAGGTCGAAGACCGGACGATTCCCGGCCCGGCCGGCCCGGTGCCGATCCGGATCTATCGGCCCGTAACCCGCGAATGCGCCGCCACGACCCTCTACTTCCATGGCGGCGGCTGGGTCATCGGTGGCATTGGAAGCCACGACAACGCCTGTCGCCGACTGTGTGCGGGCGCCGGTTGCACGGTGATCGCGATCGATTACCGACTCGCGCCGGAACATCCGTTTCCTGCGGCCTATGACGACTGTCGCGCCGTTCTGGACTGGGCGGCCTCGAAGATCGGCCAGGGCGAATCGCTCGTGCTGGCCGGGGATTCGGCGGGCGGCAATCTGGCAGCCGCACTCGCGCTCGGCGCACGCGACGATCATCTGCCGATCGCGCTTCAACTGCTCATCTATCCGATCGTTCAGATCGATGCCGACACGCCATCGATGGCGCGCAATGCCGATGGGTACGGCCTGACCCGCAAGATGATGATGTGGTTCTACGATCATTACTGCCCGGTCGAGGCGCGCGGCGACTGGCGCGCGTCGCCGCTCCTGGCCTCGGACCATATGGGCGCGGCGCCGGCGCATATCATCGTCGCCGGCTTCGACCCGCTCCATGACGAAGGTGTCGCTTATGCGATGAAGCTGATCGCGGCGGGGGTGCCGACCACACTCAGCAGCTATCCCGGCCAGATCCACGGCTTTTACGCGATGACGCGCTTCCTGGCGGACGGACGGCGCGCGCAGGCGGAAGCGATTGATGCAATCCGCCGCGCGACGACGGCCGATCCGCGCTGGTCGCGCGACGGCTTCGCCCCGGAGGCTGCATGAACGCCGGCAGTTATCTCGCGACCCCGGCATGGCGCGACCTGGTGGCAGACACGGTGGACGGGCGCCCGGCGCGGTTGTGGCGGGAACGGCCGCGCCACATTCTCGATCTGCTCGACCTTGCCTGTCGTCGCGACGACCTCGACTATCTCGTCCAGGCAGAGCGCCGCTTCAGCTTCGCCGACTTCCACCACGCGATCGAGGTCGGCGCGCACGCGCTTCGTGACGCTGGGGTCCGGCCGGGGGACCGCGTCCTGATCGTTCTCCACAATCGCTGCGAGGTCCCGCTCGTCCAATGGGCGGCGTGGCGGCTCGGCGCGGTGCCGGTTTTCGGCAATCGCTGGTGGAGCGAAGCGGAACTTGCGGCGATCGTTGCCGCCACGGGGCCGGCCGCGATCGTGACCGACATGACCGTCGATAACGCGACACGCGGTCGCCGTACGCTGCTGAGGCCCGAAGAGATCGAGCGATGGTGGCGCGCGCCGCCGGCCTCCACGCCGATCGCAGATCCGCGTGCGCGAGCCGATGAGAGCGACGTGTGCCTGATCGTTTATACGGCGGGCAGCACCGGGGGGCCAAAGGGCGTCGGCCTCATGCACCGCAACCTGATCTGGACGATGCAGACGTTGCATGTGATGCAGGGTGGTCGCCCGCCGGAGCCGGCCGATGCCGCCGCGCAAAAGGTGGCGCTGATCACCACCCCGATGTTTCACAACGGCGCGATCGTGTCTGGCGTGCTGTCGCTGGTCGATGGCAACCGTATGGTGGCGCTCAAAGGCAAGTTCGCGACGCAAGAGGTGCTGGATCTGATCGAGCGGGAGCGGATCACTTCCTGGCTCGCGGTGCCGACGATGTTCCGTCGCCTGATGCGCGATAGCGGCTTCGGGCAGCGTGACCTGTCCAGCCTGATCGCGCCCTCCACCGGCGGGACGATGGTCGAAGCGACGCTGATCGACGAGATTTCCGCCGCACTTCCCCATGCTCGCGACAATCTGTCGGTTGCCTATGGCATGACCGAAATGTCCTTCGTCTCGATGGCGACCGCCGCTCAGCTTCGCGCGCGTCCGGGGACGGTCGGTCAGGCGGTGTTGGGCGTGGAAGTGGCGATCGCCAATCCGGATGCGGACGGGAACGGCGAAATACTCGCGCGGTCGGGGGCGTTGATGCATGGCTATCTCGACGCACCGGTACAACCGATCGATGCCGATGGCTGGTATCACACCGGCGATGTCGGGCGGCTCGACGCGGATGGCTTCCTGTTCATTACCGGACGGGCCAAGGACATGGTGATCCGCGGCGGCGAGAATATCTCCTGCCCCCATGTCGAGGCCGCGCTTCAGGAACATCCCGATATTCTGGAGGTCGCGGTTACCGGGGTGCCGGATCCCGACCTCGGCGAGGCGCTGGTGGCGTTCATCGCGCCGCGGCCGGGTGTGCAGTTGCCCGAAGCGGCGCTGGTGGCGTTCGCGCGTGAAAAGCTCGCCTATTTCGCGGTGCCTTCGCGATGGGCCGTCCAGACCGATCCGCTGCCCACGCTACCGACCGGAAAGATCGACAAGCAGGCGCTGCTCGCACGATTCCTCGCCATTCCGCCGTCCGTAGCATGAGCGCGGTCCAAGGCACCTTGTGGTGATCGCGCTCGACCGGCTCGCCCAGGTGTTTCGCGCCAACGCGGCCATTTATGGCGCAAAGGGATCACCGCTCTACCACGCGCTCGCCTTGCGCGTCGCGGATGATCCGGAAATCCTCGCCCTCGCCGGGAGCGGCCAGGCCGGCGCCCAGCCCGCGCTGCAAATGCTCACGGCGGTTCATTATCTGCTGATGACGCATCGCGACGACCCGCTCGCGGGCTTCTTCGCGACGCTCACGCCCGTGCCTGCACCGACCGAACAGGCCTATCCGGCCTTTCGACGCTTTTGCCTTCGCCATGCGCCCGCGATCAAGCGGATCCTCGCCACACGCACCGTCCAGACGACCTATGTCGAGCGTTGCGGCGGCCTGTTGCCCGGCCTGTCACACGTCGCCAACCTGGCGGGCGAGCCGCTCGACCTGATCGAGATCGGGTGTAGCGCGGGCATCCTGCTGAGTTTCGATTGCTATCGCTATCGCCTGCCGAACGGGCGCATCATCGGGCCGAACGACGCGCCGCTAACCCTCGCCTGCGATGTTTCGGGCGACGGGCCGGTGCCGGATCGCCTCCCCGTGATCGGGCGCCGGATCGGCCTCGACCTGCAACCGGTGGATGCCCGCGACCCCGATGCCCGCGACTGGATCCTCGCCCTCTCCTTTCCGGAATTCAGGGAGGCGCAGGCGCGCCTGGCGATCGCGCTCGACAATGTGGCCCAACTCGATCTCGACCGCGTGGCGGGCGACGCGCTCGAAACGCTCCCCGATGCGATCGCTTCGACTGCGGGACCATTGTGCGTGTTTCATTCCGCGTGCCTTTATTATTGGAACGCGGAAGCCCGCGCCCGGCTTGACGACCTGCTCGCGCGCATGAGCGAAGGGCGGACGCTCTATCGCCTCGGCATCGAACTGCCGGACGCCTATCGCATATGGGCAAATGAAGGGCGTGGTGATGAGGGCGGCATCGACGCCGACCCCGCCTGCGACGTCGTGCTCGTCCGCTACCGCGACGGCGTTAGAAACGGTCGCCACATCGGCTACGTCCGTTCAAATACGGGCAGCTATCGCTGGTCGTAATTAAGTACGCATACGTACGATAAACTAGTTGACATCATCGCGTCCGGTCGGGAAAACGGCGTGGTCGGGCGGTTTCGCTCGACACAGGGCGGAGCGCCGCGCGAAGATGCGGCCTTCGGAGACGATGACGAGAGGCGGAGCGGCGCCACATGGACATGATCGGCAAGCAGCGGATGCGCCTCGGCGATGAACGGGCGGGGACGCGCTGAGCCATGATCCGGACTCTCCTGATCGCAAACCGGGGCGAAATCGCGTTGCGGGTCATGCGCAGTGCGCGCGATCTCGGTATCGCCACGCTCGCGGTCGCGCCGCAGGACGACGCCGCATCGCTGCACATGCTGCGCGCCGAACAGCATGCCATTCTGCCCGGTCGCGGGGTGGCCGCCTATCTAGACATTGACGCCATCCTTGCCACTGCCCGCGCCGCGGGGTGCGACGCCATCCATCCGGGCTATGGTTTCCTGAGCGAAAATGCCGATTTCGCCGCCGCGTGCGGTGAGGCGGGAATCGCCTTTGTCGGGCCGACACCCGAACAGCTTTCGAAACTGGGGGACAAGGCGAGCGCGCGCGCGCTGGCACAGGCATGCGGCGTACCCGTACTCGCCGGAACGCAGGCGGGCGCCAGCGTGGATGCGATCGCGGCGTTGATGGCGGATCTCGGCATGCCGGTGATGCTAAAGGCCGTCGCCGGCGGGGGCGGTCGCGGGATCCGGCTGGTCCGCGACATCACCGACCTCCCCGAAGCCTATGACCGTTGCGCGTCCGAAGCGGAGCGCGCGTTCGGCGACGCACGTGTCTATGCCGAACAGGCGCTGGTCCCGGCACGCCATGTCGAGGTCCAGCTGCTCGGCGACGGCCGTGGCAACGTGCGCCATTTCGGCGAGCGCGACTGTAGCCTCCAACGCCGGCACCAGAAGCTGCTCGAGATTACGCCCAGCCCGGCCCTGACGGAACGGACGCGTGAGGCGCTGTACGACGCGGCAATGAACATGGCCCGCGCGGTCGATTATCGTAGCCTCGGCACGTTCGAATTCCTGGTCGAGGCCGACTCGCCCGATCCAGCCTTCTACTTCCTGGAGGCCAATCCACGCATTCAGGTCGAACATACGATCACCGAGGAGCTTTGGGATGTCGATCTCGTCCGGCTTCAGCTCGAAATAGCCGGGGGCGCTGTGCTTGGCGATCTGGCGCTAGACCGGGCCTCGCCCCGCACGGGCTATGTCATTCAGGCGCGCGTCAACATGGAGCGGCTGCAACCGGACGGGAACCCGGTCATGGATGCCGGAACGATCTCCGCCTATGAGCCGCCGACCGGACCGGGCATCCGCGTCGATGGCTTCGGCTATCGCGGATACCGAACCTCAGCGGGATTCGACTCGCTACTTGCCAAGCTGATCGTGCGGTCGCGTGGCGACTATCCCGCCGCGCTGGCGCGGACCGAACGCGCGCTGGGCGAGTTCACGGTCGCCGGCGTCGCCACCAACATCGCGCTGCTCCGCGCGCTGCTGACCGATCCGGACGTGCAGGCGGATCGCGTCTCGACTCGGCTCCTGGATTCAAAGCTGCCCGATCTTCTCGCGCGGGCAGAGGCGCTCGAACCGGCTCCAGTCCCGGCGGCGAGCGAGGCGGTCGTGGCGGCGACGGGGGTCGATGAGCCACTTCCGGACGGTGTAGCACCGGTTTGCGCACCGCTTACCGGCGTCGTCGTGTCGATGCTCGTCGCGCCCGGGGCGACGGTGCGTATCGGCGAACCGGTGGCGATCGTGGAATCGATGAAGATGGAGCATGTCGCGCTTGCAGATCGCGGCGGCGAGGTCATCGCGCTGCTCACCGGTCCCGGCGATTCGGTGTCGCACGGTCAGCGGCTGCTGACGATCCGCGTCGATGACGCGCTCACGGCAATCGGGCCGGCCGACGAGGCGATCGACCTTGATGACGTGCGCGCTGATGTCGCCGAAGCGATCGCGCGCCACGACGCCGTGCTCGATGCCGGTCGGCCCGACGCGGTCGCCAGGCGGCGCAGCAAGGGTCAGCGGACCGCGCGCGAGAATGTCGAGGCGCTCTGCGACCCGGACAGTTTCGTCGAATATGGCTCGCTCGTCGTCGCCGGCCAGCGCGCCCGGCGGTCGATGGAGGAGTTGCTCCGCAAGACACCCGGCGACGGGGTCGTCGTCGGCTTTGGCGACGTCAACGGCACGTTGTTCCCCAAAGCAGCGTCCCAGTCGCTCGTCATCGCGTTCGACGAAACCGTGCTGGCCGGCACGATGGGCGAACTGGCGCGCGAGAAGCTGAAACATTGCCTGGAAGTTGCGCGGCAGGCATCGCGCCCGGTCGTCCTGTTCGCCGAAGGCGGCGGCGGCCGCGCCGGCGATACCGACCTTCGCGTGGCCGTTACCGGCTGGACGATGGATGTCAGTTCCTATTTCCAGCTGAGCCGGTTAAGCGGAACCGCGCCGCTGGTAGGCGTCACCAGCGGGCGATGTTTCGCGGCGAATGCCGGGATGCTCAGCTGTTGCGACGTCATCATCGCGACGCGCGAATCGAATATCGGCGTCGGCGGTCCGTCGATGATCGAGGGCGGACGACTCGGCAGCTTTACCCCGGAAGAGATCGGCCCGTCGGCCGTCCAGACCACCAGCGGCGTCATCGACATCCTGGTCGCGGATGAAGCCGAAGCGGTGGCGGTCGCCAGGCGCTACCTCTCCTACTTCCAGGGACCGGTCGATACCTTCGAAATGGCCGACCAGCGCCGGCTGCGTTTCGTCGTGCCGGAGAACCGGTTGCGCGCCTACGACATCCGCGCGGCGATCGACCTGCTCGCAGACACCGGATCAGTGCTAGAGCTGCGCCGCGATTTCGGGGTCGGTATCGTTACCGCTCTGGCGCGCGTCGGCGGGCGGCCGATCGGGATCGTCGCGAACAATCCCAATCATCTGGGCGGCGCGGTCGATGCCGATGGCGCGGACAAGGCGTGCCGCTTCATGAAATTGTGCGAGGCGTTCGGCCTGCCGCTCCTGATGCTGTGCGACACCCCCGGCATGATGGTCGGCCCGGAAGCGGAGACGACCGCGACGGTGCGCAAGATGGGTCGCATGTTCGTGACCGGCGCGAACCTGACCGTCCCGTTTTTCACCATCGTGTTGCGCAAGGCATATGGCATTGGCGGCATCCTGATGGCGGGCGGCTGGTTCAAGGCGCCGCGCTTCGTCGTGAGCTGGCCGACGGGCGAATTCGGCGGCATGAATATCGAGGGCAATGTGAAGCTGGCCCATGCTGCCGAGCTTCAGGCGATCACCGATCCGGCCGAACGTCAGGCCCGTTTCGAAACCTTGGTCGCCGAGATGCTACAGACCGGTCGCGCCCTCGCGGTGGCGACCCATAACGAGGTCGATCATGTCATCGATCCGGCCGACACGCGCCGCTGGATCGAAATGGCGATCGCGACGCACACCCAACGCAAATTCTCCGACGGCAAGGCGATGCCCTTCGTCGATCCGTGGTGAGGAAAGGTTCATGATGTCCGATTTCGACCCCGCAATGATCGCTCTAGCCGGCGACATCGATTTCGATCCAGATGCGCTGCGCGAGAAATATCGCGTCGAGCGGGCCAAACGGCTGCGCAAGGACGGCGAGGCGCAATATATCGACGTGACCGCCGAATTCTCGAACTATGTCGAGGACCCGTATGTCGATCCGGGGTTCACGCGCGCACAGCTGACTGACGAGGTCGAGGTAATCGTGGTTGGTGGCGGCTTCAGCGGCCTGCTGATGGGCGCCAGGCTGCGTCAGGCGGGTTTCGACCGCATTCGCATGATCGACAAGGCGGGCGATTTCGGTGGCACCTGGTACTGGAATCGCTACCCCGGCGCGTGTTGCGACATCGAATCCTATGTCTATCTGCCGCTGCTCGAGGAAACGGGCTTCGTTCCCCGGCACAAATATTCCTACGCGCCGGAGATACTCGAATATTGCCAGACGCTGGCGCGGCATTTCGACCTGTATCGCGACACATGTTTCCAGACCAAGGTCATCGGCGCCGAATGGGATGAGCGGTCCGCGCGCTGGACCGTGCGCACCGATCGGGGCGACGCGATGCGTACGCAGTTCCTGGTGCTGACGAGCAGTCCTTTCGACCGGCCCAAATTGCCCGGCATTCCGGGGGTCAACGATTTCAAGTCATATACCTTCCACACCAGCCGGTGGGACTACGGCTATACCGGAGGGTCGCCGCAAGGGAATCTGACCGGACTTGCCGACAAGCGCGTCGGCATCATCGGCACGGGTGCGACCGGCATTCAATGCATTCCTCATATCGGCGCGTCGGCCAAGGAAACCTATGTGTTCCAGCGCACGCCTTCATCGGTCGATGTGCGCAACAACCGGCCGACCGATGTCGATTGGTTCAGGTCGCTCGAGCCGGGCTGGCAGCAGGAGCGAATGAACAATTTCGTATCGCTGGTGCAGGGCGGCGAGGAAGAGGCCGATCTCGTCGCCGATGGCTGGACCGACATCTTTCGCGAGATCACCGGCCCGGCGGCCAAGCGCCGCGCCGCCTCGCTCGGGCGCCCGCTGACGCCCGAGGAAAAGGGGCAACTCATGGAGCTCGCCGACTTCAAGAAGATGAACCAGAACCGCGCGCGGATCGCGGCGATCGTCAACGATCCCGCGACGGCAGAGGAGCTGAAACCATGGTATCGCCTGTTCTGCAAGCGACCGTGCTTCAACGACGAATATTTGCAGACCTTCAACCGCCCCGGCGTCACGCTGGTCGATACCGATGGCCGGGGGATCGAACGGCTAACCGAACATGGCCTCGTCGTCGCGGGGCGGGAGTATGAAGTCGATTGCCTGATCTTCGCCACCGGGTTCGAGGTGGGATCGGGCTACGGACTGCGCGCCGGCACCAACCTGTTCGGACGCGACGGCCGGCAACTGTCTGAACATTGGGCGCACGAGCTGCACACCTTTCACGGGCTGCAAATGCACGGCTTTCCCAATTGCTTCGTGCTCGGCTTCACCCAGACGGCTTTCACCTTCCTGGTTCCCCACTCGCTCAACGAACAGGCCAAGCATGCCGCCTACATCATGCAGGAAACCCGCGATCGCGGTGCCGACATCGTCGAGGCGACGCGCGAGGCCGAGGATGGCTGGGTCGCCGAGATGAAAAGCAAGGCGCATCTGGGCCGCGCATTCTACGAAAGCTGCACGCCGGGCTATTACAACAGCGAGGGGCGGCCGGACGACCCGTTCGGTTTCCTCGCCGGCGCCTATGGCGGCGGGTCGATCCGGTTCCTGAAGATGCTGGAGGACTGGCGCGCGTCGGGGGCGATGACCGGGGTGGAGTTGAGGACGATCGGCGCATGACCGGCACGCGGCTGCTCGACGGTCGGGTCGCGCTGGTTACCGGTGCGGGGGGCGGACTCGGGCGGGCGCACGCCCTGGCGCTCGCGCGGCACGGCGCCAGGCTCGTCGTCAACGATTATGGTCCGACGATCGATGGTGCGGGCGCCGATGCCGGTGCGAGCGCCAAGGTTGCTGACGAAATCGTCGCAGCCGGCGGCGAGGCGGTCGCAGATACCGGCGATGTCGGCAATTGGGCCGATGCCGAAGCGATGATCGCGACCGCGATCCGCCGGTTCGGCAGGCTGGACATCCTCGTCAACAATGCCGGGATCCTGCGTCCCCGGACACTGGTCGGCATGAGCGAGATCGACGCGGCATCGGTGATTCGCGTACACCTGATGGGAACGTTCGCGACCACCCATTTCGCCGCGATGCACTGGCGTGAGCGATTCAAGTCCGACGGCGTTCGCGGCGGTCGGCTGATCAACACGACATCGGCGGCGGGCCTGTTCGGCTTTGCCCAGGCGAACTATGCTGCGGCCAAGGCCGGTATTGCCGCACTCACTGCGGTCGCCGCGACGGAGCTGGCAGGATACGGCGTCACCGCCAATGCCATCGCCCCGGTCGCACTCACCCGGATGAGCGAGGGCATCGCGCCCGAAACCCATACGCCCGACCATGCGGCCCAACTGGTCTGCTGGCTGGCCAGCGACCGGGCCGACGCATGTACCGGGCGGGTCTTCAACATCGGTGGCGGCCATGTCTCGGTCGTCGATCGCTGGCACACCGGTCCCGCGATCGACAAGGAAGGACTCTGGACGGTCGATCAGCTCGATGCGGAGCTGCCCGCCCTTCTGGCGGCGGCTCAGCCGGTCCCCGATGTGCTCGGCTACTATCCCGACGAACCGCGATCGGCGCTGCTTCCCACCATTCACGTTCCGCGCGGCGACGCGCAGGCCCCAAGCGGAGGATCGCGATGAGCGACTGGCAAACCCTAGACCTCGAACGAGAAGGCGGCGTCGCGGAGATCCGCCTGAACCGGCCCGATCTGCTCAACCGGTTCGACATGCAGCTTCACCGCGAACTGACCGAATTGTTCGGCGCGCTCGCAGCCGATCCCGACGTGCTTTCAGTCGTGCTGTCGTCCACGGGACGCGTCTTCTCGGCCGGCGGCGATACGAAGGTGATGATCGAGGCGGCGGGAAATCTTGGCCACCGCATGGCGATGATCGACGAGGGGCGACAGCTGTTTCGCGCCGTCGCCGATTTCCCGAAACCGCTGATCGTCGCGCTGACCGGCAATTCCTACGGCCTCGGCACCTCGATCATCCTGCTGGGCGACGCGATCGTGACGACGCGCACGATCGAATTTTCCGACCCACATGTGCATATGGGCCTGGTCGCGGGCGACGGCGGCACCACTGCGTGGCCGACCGCGATGGGGATGATCCGCGCCAAGCGCCATTTGCTGACCGGCGATCCGATGTCGGGCGAAGAAGCCTGGCGGCTGGGCGTCGTCACCGATCTGGTCGATACGGTCGAGGAAATCGTTCCGGCCGCCAGGGCGCTCGCGACGCGGATCGCGAAGCTTCCTCCGGTCGCGGTGCAGATGACGAAGCGCGCGCTGGCCAAGGCGATGATGGCCCGCGCCGACGAAGTGATGGATCTGTCCTTCTATCTTGAGGCGCTGTCCTTCGGATCCGACGACCTGCTGGAGGCGGTGGCCGCATTCAAGGAGAAACGCGAAGGCGTGTTCAAGGGTCGCTAGCGCGGAGCGCAGCCAGCGACCGCGCCAATTCGCCGCGCAATGCCGCGCTCGCATCCAGCGGCTGCGCGGCCAGTTCGTCCAGCAGGCGGGCAAGGTCGCACCGCAAGTACATATTCGTCCCGCGGGCATCGCCAAAGCTCGTCGGCGTCTCGATCCGAGTCGGTGCCGCCCCCTCACCGTGCCACGCGCGCACCCGGTCGATCATCGCGGCCAACACGACATTTTCCCGCATCAGCGCGAAGCCCTCGTCCTCCCATGCGGTCTCGCGAAGGACATACATCGCACGTTTCAGCGCCGCCTTCGCCTCCGCCGAGACAAGCTCGGGGCCGATCTGGCGCAGGAGATCGCGAACGCCCCGGATCAGTTCGTCCGGCGTGGGCTTCATGCCGCCTCCTCGGCCAATGTCGCGAGCAGGGGGCCGACCACGAACTCCGCCGACGGCATGATCCGCATCGACTCCCCCGCCCGGAACGCGTCGAGCGAGGCGAGGGCGATCGCGGCCAGCCTGACCATCGCATGGATCGACCAGAAACGGATCGCCGCGCGGTCCGCGAACGCCCCGAGGCGCGCCTCGTAGCAGGACAGGAAGTCCTCCGCTTCCCAGGCCCCCGCGATCAAATGATCCGCGCGATAATAGGGGGTGAGATACCAGCCGATATCGGCGGCGGGATCGCCGATATGGGAAAACTCCCAATCCAGCACGGCGGTGATCCTGCTGCCGTCGATCATCAGATTGGCAGGGCGGAAATCGCCATGGACCAGCGCGCGCCGCTCCGGAGCCGGCGGCGCGTTCTCCCGCAGCCACAGCATCGCCAGGCGTAGCTCCGGCATCGCCTCCCGCTCGTGCCGCCGGATCTGGGCGTCGATCGCGTCGATCGCCGACCGCGCGGGATCGGCATCTGCCGGCGGGAGCGGCAGGGTCGTGGGATCGACATGATGGATGTCCGCCAATGCGTTCGCCACCGCCCGCGCGCGCGCCAGCGATAGGGTCGGATCGCTCGGACGCGACGCTCCGGTGCCATGCACCTTCCGATCGGCCACGCCCGCAACGCGCTCGATCAGCATGGCCGGACGACCGAGAAACCGGCCGGACGCGTCGATCAGATACGCCTCTGGCACGGGTACGACGGTATCGGCGAGCACCCGCAACAGATCGAATTCGCGCGCGAGGCCGCCATCCGCGAGCGTGAGTGCCGGCATGCGCACGACCAGCGGCCATTCGGCGCCGCTCACGACCGCATCGACCATCCAGATGTCGGAAGAGGCTCCCGCGAAGTGCCGCTCGATCCGCGTCACCTCCGTGTCGGGGCGCCAGTGCCGCACCAGCGCGGCGATCGCCGCATCGTCAGCGCCGGACACGGGCTTCCTGATATTTCCCGTATCCGCGCCGGACCATATATTCGATGATCCCGAATCCCCGCTGGTCGCCGCATCTCGCCTCAATCAGATGGTCACTCGAATGGCTCGCCCAGGCGCGAAGCCGCGACGGATCGGTCAAGTCATAGACATCGTGTTCGATATGGCTCTCACCCCGCCACTGACCCTGGATCGTTCCATAACCGCCGCCGGAAAGATACGCCCTACCCGGACACGCCTCCAGGTCGATCGTCCAGCAGGTGTCGTTGTAGAATTCGATCCGCAGTGACCCACCCCTGAGCGAAGGGGTCGGCGCCCCCTCTTCCCAGATGAAATCATGCGCGACCGACCGGATTTCATCGTCCCGCTCCGCTGCGCCCGGCGGCCGCAGGATCGTGGCGGTGAGGTGGGTGGGGCGCCCGGGCTGCGATTCGAACAGATAGATATGGAGCGAGAAATCCGGGAATTGGATCGGGCAAAAGGCGAGGAAGTTCCAGCGGACCGAAACCTGCGGGGGATCGCCCGGAACCGGCGCCATCGGCCGGATACCCCAGCTATGGTCGCGGACGCCCCACCAGCGATCGGGTTCGAGGGTCATCGTCTCGCCCCCGATGGTCAATTGTCCCTCGATGCGCCCCGTCTGCACATATCGCGAAAGATCGTGCGCGACCCGCGCGCGATGAACCTCGAAATGGCGCCCTTCCAGTGCTGGCGCGACAGCCGCGCGCCAGGTCAGGTGAAAGCCGATCGCGGCTGGGTTCTCGTCGAGTCGCAAGCAAAGCGTCTCGAGCGGCGCGACGATCTCGGCGGACAACGGACCGACGGCGATCCGGTCGGCATGCGGCAACAACGCGCGCGACAGGCGCAAATTGGTCTGCTTCCCCCCACGCGAGAGGATCGCGAACCCGTCCATTGTGTCGCGGTTGGGATATTTGCCGAAGCCGATGCTCAGCACCGTGTCGCGACCGACCGTGTCGAAGATCGAGATCCAGTAGCGCTCGCGCCAGTTCGGATCGCTGCTCGCAACCACCTGATGCGGCAGCGCGAACTGATGGTTGAAATACTCGTCGGGCGGGCTGAGCCGCAGGCGATCCGTCATATGTGCGTCCTTGCATTTGCAGTAGTACGTATGCTTACTTTATGCAAGGCATCCATGGGAGGGGCGGATGAAGCGATTTGACGGCAAGGTGGCGATCGTCACCGGCGCAAGCTCGGGGATCGGCCTCGCGACCGCGCGCCGCTTCGTCGCCGAAGGAGCGACGGTGGTGATCGCCGCGCGCGACGCCAGGCGGCTCGACGCCGCCGTCGCCGCGATCGGTCCCGCCGCGACCGGGGTGGTCTGCGATGTAGCGAAGCTCGACGATCTCGACCGGCTCTATGATGCGGTCGCGCGCGGACCGGGCCGCATCGATATCCTGTTCGCCAGCGCCGGGACCGGCGGCACGCTGGGTCCGATCGACAGCGTCACCGATATGCAGTTCGACGAGGTGATCGGCCTTAACGTCCGCGGCACCTTCTTCACCGTGCAAAAGGCCCTGCCCCTCTTTTCGGACGGTGGCGCGATCGTCCTGAACGCGTCGATGGTGAGCGTGAAGGGATTTGCCCATTCAAGCGTCTACAATGCCAGCAAGGCGGCGGTGCGTTCCTTCGCCCGATCGTGGACCGTCGATCTGAAGAAGCGCCGAATTCGCGTGAACGCGGTCAGCCCGGGGACGATCGATACCGATGCGATCGCCGGACTCGATGCGCGCGGCATGCGCTATTTCACCGCGATGATCCCGCGCGGCGAGATCGGAACGCCGGACGAGGTCGCCGCTGCGGTCGCCTTTCTGGCGTCCGACGACGCCAGCTTCATCACCGGTATCGAACTGTTCGTCGATGGGGGCGTGACGCAGATCTGATGACCGCAACGTTCACCCATCCCCGCCACGTCGCCAAGCGCCATCCCGACCGTGCCGCCGTCGTGATGGCGGGTGGCGAGAGCCTGTCCTATGCCGAACTCGTACGCCGGGCGGACCAGACGGCGCAGCTGTTTCGCGCACTTGGCGTCGGGCCTGGCGAGACCGTGGCGTTTCTGATCGAGAACAGCGTCCGGATGGCCGAACTATGCTGGGCCGCCAAGAATTCTGGGCTCTATTATGTCTGCATCGCCACGCATCTGACCGCAAATGAAGTCGCCTATATCATCGACAACAGCGAGGCGCGGCTGATCGTCACCTCACGGAAACTGGCCGAACTGGTGGAGGGCATCGACCCGGCCATTGCACAGGTGTCGATCGATGGCGACGCTGGTCGCGCGCGCGATTACGCGGCGGCGTTGGCCGAACAGCCCGCGACACCGATTCCCGGCGCGCGGCGCGGCGCATCGATGCTCTATTCCTCCGGCACGACTGGCCGGCCCAAGGGCGTGCGGATGGCGATCGAGGATGTAGCGCCGGAAGCGCCGCCGCGCCGTCAGGCCATGCTGGTCGATGCGTTCGGCTTCGGCCCGGGGATGGTCTTCGTCAATCCGGCGCCGCTCTACCATGTCGCACCGCTCAGGATGATGATGGCGGTGCAGCGGCTGGGCGGAACCGCGATCATCTTCCCGCGCTTCGAACCGGAGGCGGTGCTCGACGCCATCGACCGTTATCGCGCCACGCACGCATCGCTGGTGCCGATCATGTTCGTCCGCCTGCTGCGCCTGCCCGAGTCGGTGCGCGCGCGCTATTCGCTCGGGTCGCTGCGGGTCGTCGTGCATAGCGCCGCACCCTGCCCGGCCGACGTCAAACGTCGCATGCTCCAATGGTGGGGACCTGTGATCCACGAGATATATGGCGGCACCGAAGGTATCGGTCACACCATCATCGGTCCCCAGGAATGGCTCGCGCATCCCGGATCGGTCGGACGCTGTCCGCCGGGATGCGAGATCGAGATTCGCGACGCGACGGGCCAGTCGCTGCCCCCGGGCGAGACCGGCCGGATATTCTTTCGCAACGCGGCGCGCTTCTCATATTTCAAGGATGCCGGGAAGACGACCGAAGCGGTGTGTCCGGATGGCTTCGCCACCTATGGCGATATCGGCCGGATCGATCGAGACGGCTATCTCTTCCTCACGGACCGCGCCTCGCACATGATCATTTCGGGTGGTGTCAACATATATCCACAGGAGACCGAAGAGGTGCTCCTGTGCCATCCGGGCATTTCGGACGCCGCCGTCATCGGCATACCCGATGCCGAATATGGAGAACGGGTCAAGGCGATCGTCGAGCCGTTCGCGATGCCCGCCGACGCACAATCGCTGGCGGCTGAGATCACCGCCTTTTGCCGGACGCGGCTCAGCCCGATCAAATGCCCGCGCGCGATCGAGTTTGTCGAATCGCTGCCGCGCAACGAGTTGGGGAAGATCGCCAAGCATGTGCTCCGCGATCGCTATGCGAGGTCGGCGGACGCGACCTCCGGCTGACGATCAGAACCCAACCGCGTCTGCACCCTTGGTCTTCAGCATGGCGCGCGCTTCCTCGGGCGTCGCAACCGTCAGTCCGATATCCTCGACGATCCGCCGGATCTTTGCCACCTGCTCGGCATTGGACGTGGCCATCTTCCCGGGACCGGCGAACAGGCTGTCCTCCAGCCCCACCCGCACGGATCCGCCCAGCAATGCGGACAGCGTGACCAGCGGCAGCTGGTGGCGCCCGGCAGCCAGCGCGGAAAAGAGATAGTCGCCACCGAACAACCGGTCGGCGGCGGCTTTCATCGCCATCACATTTTCCGGCTCCGGCCCGATCCCGCCAAGGATGCCGAATACTCCCTGGACGAAGAAGGGCGGTTCGACCAGGCCCCGGTCGGCAAAATGCGCGAGATTATAAAGATGCGCCATGTCATAGCATTCGAACTCGAAACGGGTACCCTGTTCGCCCAATTCGCGCATGCCGCGCTCGATCTGTGCGAAGGTGTTGGACAGGATGAAGTCCCTGGTCATTTCGAGATAGGGTTTTTCCCAGTCATGAAGCCAGGTCCCAACCTTTGCTCCGGCGCCCGAAATGTTGAAGTTGATCGACCCCATGTTCATCGACGCGACTTCGGGTTTCGCCGATTTCGCGGCGGCGAGCCGCTCGTCCATGCTCATCCCAAGCCCACCGCCGGTCGTGATATTGACGATCGCGTCGCAGGATTGCTTGATCCGCGGCAGGAACGCCTGGAACAAGTGCGGCGACTGATCGGGGCGGCCGGTTTCGGGATCGCGCGCATGCAGATGAAGCATCGCCGCTCCCGCCTCGGCCGCAGCGATCGCTTCGCGCGCAATCTCATCCGCCGTGATCGGTAGGTGCGGCGACATTGACGGGGTATGGATCGACCCCGTCACCGCACAGGTGATGATCACCTTGTTCGCTTTTCGCATGGTCTGCCCTCTCCGCTATCGCTTGAGTCTGTTGACTCCAACTAGTACGTACGCAATCGATACGGAAGCGAATTATATAGGATCGACGGGATGGACGAGGCGACGCAGCACGTCGAAGTAACGGTTCGCGAAGGGATTGCGACGATCCGCCTGAACCGGCCGGACAGGATGAACGCCCTGACCCGACCGATGGTGGCCGCGATCATCGACGCACTCGACCGGCTGGAGGCCGATGATGCGGTTCGCGCCGTGATCTTCACCGGCGCCGGTCGGGCGTTCTGCGCCGGCGCCGACCTGGGTTCCGGTTCGGGAACCTTTGACTATGAAAGGCGCAACGGCGCCGGCTTCGACGGGGCCGACGATCCCGATCGCGATCGGGGTGGGCTGCTGACACTGCGCCTGTTCGACTTCCTGAAACCGGTGATCGCGGCGGTCAACGGCGCGGCTGCCGGGATCGGCGCCACCATGCAGTTGCCGATGGACATTCGCATCGCATCCACCGACGCGCGCTTCGGCTTCGTATTCGCGCGCCGGGGGATCGTCCCCGAAGCCGCTTCAAGCTGGTTCCTGCCCCGGCTGGTCGGCATCTCTACCGCCCTCGACTGGTGCTATTCGGGACGGATGGTGTCCGCCGACGAAGCGTTGGCGC
This sequence comes from Sphingomonas sp., assembly GCF_019635455.1. GTDB lineage: Bacteria > Pseudomonadota > Alphaproteobacteria > Sphingomonadales > Sphingomonadaceae > Sphingomonas. Next base: position 137,020 of record NZ_JAHBZJ010000008.1, read on the forward strand.
GCGGCCTGGTCCGTGATCTTCACCCCCCCGAGCGGCTGCTGGACGCCGCCCATGAACTGGCGATCAGCCTGACCGGCGACAGCGCCCCGGTTTCGGTCGCGCTGACCCGGCAGATGATGTGGCGGATGCTGACCGCCGGCCATCCGATGGAGGCGCACCGTATCGACAGCAGGGCAATGGTGGCGCGCGGCAAGTCGGCCGATGCGCGCGAGGGCATTCAGGCGTTCATCGAGAAACGCCCCGCGCATTTCCCCGAAACCGTGTCCGGAGACCTGCCGGACGTGTTTCCGCATTGGCGCGATCCGACCTTCTAGCGAACGCGCTCAATATGATTTGGGCAGATCGAGCACGCGTTCGGCGATGAACGACAGCATCATCTGCTCGGTCACCGGGGCGATACGCGTCAGGATCGATTCGCGGAACAGCCGCTCCACCTGATACTCGGTCGCATAGCCCATGCCACCGTGGGTCAGCACCGCCGTCGTGGCGCTGTCGAACGCCGCGCGCGCGCCAAGGAACTTCGCCGCATTCGCCTCCGCGCCACAGGATTTTCCGTGGTCATAGAGCCAGGCGGCCCGGATGCACTGCCAATAGGCCGCCTCGATCTGGATCCAGCGTTCGGCGAGCGGATGCTGGATGCCCTGATTCTGTCCGATCGGCCGTCCAAACACCACGCGATCGCGCGCATAGTCCGCGCCACGCCGAAGCGCATCACGCGCCAGTCCGATCGCCTCGATCGCGACCAGCACCCGCTCCGGGTTCAGACTGTCGAGTATATAGGTGAAGCCGCGGCCTTCCTCGCCGATCAGATCCTCGTCGGGAACGAAGAGATCATCGATGAACACCGCGTTCGAATCGACCGCGTTGCGCCCCATTTTCGCGATGCGACGCACCTCGACCCTCGACCGGTCGAGATCGGTGTAGAATAGCGAAATGCCATCGGTCGGGCGTTTGGCGTCCTCCTTCCGGGTGGTGCGGGCCAGCAGGACGATCTTGTCGGCCTCTTGCCCGGTGGAGGTCCACATCTTGCGACCGCTCACGCGATACCCGCCGGGTACCTTTGCAGCAAAGGTCTTGAGGCTCGTCGTATCGAGCCCCGCATCGGGTTCGGTGACGCCGAAACACGCCTTCTGCTCGCCGGCGACCAGCGGCTTGAGCCAGCGTTGCTTCTGCTCGGGCGTGCCATGGACCACGATCGCATGCGGGCCGAACAGGTTGATATGAATGGCCGACGCCGCCGAAAAACCACCCCCGGATGAGGTGACCGTGTGCATCATCAGCGCCGCCTCAAGCACGCCCAGATCTGCGCCACCCACCTCTTCGGGCATGGTCAGCCCCAGCCATCCGCCCTCGGCCATGGCGCGATGGAATTCATGCGGAAAGCGCGGCGTGCGGTCGCATTCGGTCCAGTAATCGTCATCAAACCGGGCGCACACCTTCGCTACGCCATCGACGATCGCGCGCTGATTGTCGTCAAATTCGAAATTCATCGGCCCCGCCCGTTCCTGCAACAGGGCGAATAATAGTACGCTAGCGAACCTTTCGCAAGCATGTGCCGTCAGCCGTCGTCATTGCTCGGTCGATGCGCGGCGGCCATGGTCTCCTTCCTGATATTCTCCTTGACCCGCATCAGCACGTCCTCGGTGATCGCGAGTTCCTCCGGGGTGATCCCGTCGAGAATGCGCTGGTTCAGGTCCTCGGACACGTCGATCATCTTGTCGAGAATCTCGTACCCCTGTTCGGTGATGAACACGCGCTTCACCCGCCGGTCGCCGCCTGGATCAGGCCGCCGTTCGACATGCCCGGTGTTTTCGAGCCGATCGATCAGGCCGCCAACAGTCACCTTGCCGACATCCAGCAGCCGCGCGAGATCGACCTGCATCAGCCCGGTTTCGTCACCGCGCGACAACGCGCTCATCACCGTCCATTGGGAACGCGTGATGCCCAGCGGGCGCATATATTGGTCCATCAGCGTGCGGCGTGTGCGCGACACGTCGTGGACAAGATAGCCGAACCGGAACTTGGTCGCGGAAATCCGCTTTTTCGGCGGCTTCCCCTTGGTCTTCGGCATCGGCGATATCCCCTTATAACGCATGCATATGATCCGCATGCGATTCTGCCGTATTGTACGTATGTGAGCAAGAAAACCAGCCGGTTCCGCAGCGGATCATGCGCCAATCCGCGCGTGGCATCGGTCGAGCACGACGATGTTCCGTTCCTTCGACATGGCGCGAAAGCGCACGCCATCGGGTTCTTCGAAAAAGTCGATCTGGATCGTCTCTCCCGGGAACACCGGCCGGCTGAACCGGACGAAAAGTGCCTTGAGACGCGCCGGCTCGTCATCGCAATAGGCCGTGAGAACCGCGCGCGTCGCCACCCCAAGCGTGCCGAGGCCATGCGAGATGGGCCGCTCGAAACCGGCCTTGCGGGCGATCGCGGGGTCGGCGTGAAGCGGATTCCAATCGCCGCTCAGTCGATAGATCAGCGCGGAGCGCGGGGACGTCGGGATGCTAACGCGGCGATCGGGTTCGCGGTCAGGCAGAGCGATGGCCGGCTCGACCGTGGCACCGAACCCGCCCTCGCCACCATTTCCGCGCAGGAACAGCGTCGTTCTGACGCGCGCGACCGGCGATCCGTCCGCCAGGCGCAATTCCTTGATCTGATGGACCATCGCCCCCTTGTCCGCTCCCTTGTCTTCCAGACCGGCGATCCGGATGTCCGCGTGCATCGATCCCGCAGGCGGGATCAGGGTCATGAGTTCGAACGCCTGTTCCGCGTGGAGCACCTTGACCCAGTCGATCCCGAAACGCGGATCGCGCGCCCAGAAGCCGGGTTGGCACAGGGTCGAGCACATCGACGGAACCGTCCGAAGCCCGTCCTCATAGACATAGCGCAGCTGCCGTTCGTCCAGCGGGTCGTCGCCATAGCCCAGTCCCAGGGCATATAGGATCGAATCACGCGCCGCATAATGCTGTTGCACGTCGTCAAAGCGCAGCGCCTGGATCGCCGCCAGATCCATCGTCATCCGATCGTCCTCCCCAAAACCGCAGCAGCGCGTTGTGCTATATAGTACTCTTGCATACGACATGCATATGTACCATCCTACACTGGAACCACAACGGGGTAGGATGCATGGGAATTTGCGAAGGGCGGGTCGCCATCGTTACCGGAGGCGGCCGTGGGGTCGGACGCGCCTATGCGCTGATGCTCGCCGCTCAGGGCGCCAAGGTGATCGTCAACGACCTCGGCTCGTCGGCATCGGGCGTCGGCAGCGACCAGAGCCCTGCCGAGGAAGTCGTGGAGATGATCCGCGCGGCGGGCGGCGAGGCTGCGGTTAACGGATCCGACGTCTCGGACTGGCAGGGCGCGCAGGCAATGGTGGCACAGGCGGTCGATACGTTCGGCCGTCTGGATGTCCTCATCAACAACGCCGGCATCCTGCGCGACCGCATGCTCGTCAACATGAGCGAGGAAGAGTGGGATATGGTGGTGCGGGTGCATCTCAAGGGTACGTTCGCGCCGCTCCACCACGCCGCCAACCACTGGCGCCTCGAACAGAAAGCGGGCCGGCCGGTCGATGCGCGCGTCATCAACACCACGTCGCATTCGGCGCTCTTCGCCAATATCGGCCAGGCCAATTACGCGGCGGCCAAGGGGGGGATCGCGACGTTGACCCAACTCGCCGCGCGCGAACTCAAACGCTACGGCGTCACCGTCAATGCAATCGCGCCGCGCGCCAACACCCGCATGACCGAGGGCCTGCGCGACTATGACGACGAACAGCTCGAGCGCCGTAATCCCGAATGGATCGCCGCGCTCGTCACCTGGCTCGCAAGTCCGGAATCGAAGGATGTAAGCGGGCGGATCTTCGAAGCCTGGGGCTATGGTTATTCGGTGATCGAAAGCTGGCAGCACGGCCCGACGACCGAACCAGCGAAGGACCCGGCCGACCTTGGCCCACGCATCACCGAGATCGTCCGCCATGCGCGCAACAATGCGGGGATCGACCGGAACAGCTGGCTGGACCCCTGAGCGCCGCCGGGGTCAGCCGCCGAACAGGTCGCGACCGATGATCTGCTTCATCACTTCCGCCGCGCCGCCGGCGATCCGCGTGACACGCGCATCGATATAGGCGCGCGCGATCGGATATTCGGTCATATAGCCATAGCCGCCAAAGAACTGGAGGCACTGATCGACGACCTTCACATGCAGGTTGGTAACCACCAGCTTGACCTTTGCGGCCTCGACCGGGGTCAGTTCGCCGGCCATGAAGCGGGCGATGCACCAATCGGTGAAGACGCGCGCGGACAGTGTCTCGGCGGCCAGATCGGCAAGGACGAAGCGGGTATTCTGGAAGTCGCCGATCGTGCCTTCGAACGCCTTGCGCTCGGCGGTATAGGCGACCGTCCAGCGCAGCGCAGCCTCGCAGACGCAGATGCTGCGCACCGCCTGGGTCAGCCGTTCCTGCGCCAGCTTCGTCATCATGATCGCGAAGCCGCCGCCCTCCTCGCCAAGGCGCGCCGAGGCCGGCGCACGCGCGCCTTCGAGGAAAATCTCGGAGGTATCCTGCGCCTTCATCCCGATCTTGTCGAGATTGCGTCCGCGCTTGAGCCCGGGCTGGTTGGTATCGAGCGCGATCAGGCTAACACCCCGCGCGCCGCTGCCAGGGTCAGTCCTGCAAGCGAGCACCATCACATCGGCAAGCTGGCCGTTCGAAATATAGACCTTCTGTCCATCGATTACGTAATCGTCGCCTTCGCGCACGGCGCGCGTACGGACGTTCTTGGCGTCGCTCCCGGCACCCGGCTCCGTGATCGCGAGCGCACCGATCGCCTCTCCGGTCACCATCCTGGGAAGCCAGCGCCGCTTGGTATCCTCGCTCGCGAAGCCGAGGATGTAGGGGGCGACCATTTCGGAATGGACCATGAAGCCCGGGCCGGTGATCCCGGCACGCGCCAGTTCCTCGATCGCGACGACGTTGAAGAGCCAGTCGACGCCCATCCCGCCATATTCGGTCGGCACATTGGGGCAGAGCAGACCGATCTCGCCCGCACGCCGCCACGCCTCGCGCGGGACGACCCCCGCACCTTCCCACGCCCCATGGTGCGGCACCAGTTCGTCCTCGACGAACTTGCGGACCGTCTGGCGGAACATCTCATGCTCCTCCGAGAAGAGCGCGCGCGGCGCGGCGAACCCGTCGTCGCGCAGATAGGACGGCTCGCTCATGCCCGTCCCGCGTCGTGCAGCCCGAGGATCGAAATTGCCGCGATGCCGAGATAGGGTACGCCGCCCAGATTATGGGTCAGGCCGATCGATGGTCGGCTGATCTGGCGTTCGCCCGCCCGTTCCAGCAGCTGGGTATAGATTTCATACGCCATCCGCAGGCCCGACGCACCGATCGGATGGCCGAAGCATTTCAGCCCGCCATCGACCTGGCACGGGACACCGCCGCCATCGCGGTCATAAAAGCCGTCCAGAATATCGGCGACCGCCCGTCCGTCGGGCGAAACGAACAGGTCCTCCATCGTCACCAGTTCGGTGATCGAGAAGCAGTCATGAACCTCCATAAGATCGATCTGCGCACGCGGATCGTCGATTCCCGCTTCCCGATAGGCCCGCGACGCGGCGTTGCGCGTGTTGCGCACATGGCTGCCGTCCCATGTGTCGGTCGTCGTTTCGATGCCCGAACTGATCGACAGCTGGATCGCCTTGATGGTGACCAGATCGCGCTTGCCGAGCGCGCGTGCGATTTCAGGCGTGGTCACGATCGCGCAGGCCGCGCCGTCCGACACGCCACAGCAATCGAACAGGCCAAGCGGCTCGGCGATCATCGGGGCGTTGAGGATCGTGTCCATCGACACCGGCTTGCGCAGATGCGCCTTGGGACTGAGCACGCCGTTCTGATGGCTCTTCCAAGAGATGTGCGCCATGCCGCGCTTCAGGTCTTCCTTCGAGACGCCATGTTTCGCGCGATAGCCGCCGGCAAGCTGGGCGAAGCCCGCCGGGGCCGATCCCATCGGCAGCCACTGGTCGTTGAACGTCCCCTTGAAGGGCGGCGGCAGGCCACCATAGCCGGTGTCCTTCAATTTCTCCGCGCCGATAGCGAGCGCGATATCGACCGCGCCGGAGGCGACGGCATAGGCCGCCCCGCGAAGCGCCTCGGTGCCGGTTGCACACATATTCTCCATGCGGCTGAACGGGATGCCGTCAAGTCGCAGCGCCGACGATGCCGGGATCGCAGAATTGCCGACATTGATCGCATCGTAACAGGATCCGAACCAGGCTGCATCGATCTGACCGCGCTCGATTCCGGCATCGGCCAGTGCTTCGTCAAACGCCTCGGCCATCAAACCGGCCGAATCCGCATCCCATCGTTCGCCGAACCGCGAACAGCCCATCCCCAGGATCGCGACCTTGTCCTTGATACCGGTAGCCATGTTAAACGTCCCCTCGCGCCGCCGGCACCGGCGTCGCCTTCCAGAAGTAGCGATTGTACCCGCGCTCGCGATCGCGGGCCTGAATCCGGAAGACCGCGCGGAGCGGCGTGCCGACATCGATGCCGTCGGGACCGATATCGACCATTTCCATCATCAGCCGCGCCCCGTTTTCGAACTGGACGAAGCCGACATGGAGTGGCGGCGCAGGATGATAGGACAACCAGTCGGCGGTAAAGGTCATCACCTCGAACGGTGCGTCGGCGAGCGAGACCTGCGCGAACTGCGCTGCGGGCGCCTGGCATCCCGGCGACACGCAATAATGGAGCTGGGGAAACTGGATCGCGCCGCATTCGCCACAACGGCCGGCGACGAAGTTCATGATCTGGTCCGACGCGCGATATTGTTCGGTCAGGATCGTCTTCGCGCTCTTCTCCGCGCGCATGCCCCAGTCGAGGTCGATCCCGTCATAAAAGGAAAGCATGCGGCCATAGCTGTCCGTCGGAACACGCTCGGCAAGCGCCCCCGACAAGCCGTTTCGCCCGGTTCGACCATCCGATGCGCCGGTCACTTCAAGCACGATTGCGTCCGCGCCCTGACCAAAGCCGATGACCAGGATGCGCTCGCCCGCCCGTGCAGTTTCGAGAACGCCCGCCAGCATCAGCAGCGCATGCGCGCAACCGGCATAGCCGCTGCGACCGTCCAGCGAGTCGGCAACAGTTCCGGAAAAGTCGATCTTGCGTGCCACGGCGTCCACCGCACCGCGCATCGGCAATGCCATGACCAGGTGGGCGATGTCGCCGATCTCCAGACCGGCCTTGTCGAGCACCGCTCCGGCCGCCTGCGGTGCGATCTTCAGATAGCCCTCATCGCGAATCCAGCGCTCTTCCCAGAAGTAATCGTAACGGGCGCCGGAGGAACGAAAATGATCGATAAACGGCTCGGCCACCGATGACGCGGCAATCAGCCGGGCAATGATCTCGCCGGTGCCGATGCGGAATGCGGCAGCTCCCGCTCCATAAAGCATTTCCTGCGTGCTGGCCGGCCTGGCGACCGGGCGATCGCTGGCGACGACAAGCGCCTCCTCCCCCGCCTTCAGCGCCTGCGCCAGCGCGGTGGTTCCGGCACGTTGCGAATGGCCGATATCGATCGCCGCATGGCCCGGCGCCAGGCCCAGAGCCGCACCGATCAGCGCGCCATGCTGGAGGTCCGCATAAGGAAAGCTGGTAGATGCAAGTGCGAGTGCAGCAATGCCCGAGGCGTCGCCGTCCAGACAATCGCGAGCCGCCTCGACCGCCATGGTGACCGCATCTTCGTCCCAGCTGCAAAAGGCACGCTCGCCCTTGGCCAGGCTGCGCAGCGCCGGCGCCATCCATCCGTGCATCGCCGCGATCGCCGCACGATCGAGGCGCAGTCGCGGAACATAGGCCCCTGCCTTCAGAATCCCGAATTCACTCATCTGGTCGTCCCGGCCCCCGCTTCATCTCCAAATGGCAGATAGTACGCATACGTACTTTATGCAATGGCATGGTCGCGCCTCAGGGGTGGACGACGAACATCTCACGCAAAGCCGGCTTGAAAATCTTGCCGCTTCCGGTGAGCGGAAAAGCATCGACGAACCGCCAGTGGGCCGGGATTTTCTCGCGCGACAGCCGACCGCTCAGATAGCCGACGAGCTGGTCGCCCGAGAGCGCGGGATCTCCGGCCCTGACAAAGGCGGCGGCCTGCTCGCCCAGCCGCGCGTCAGGCACGCCGACCACGGCGACGTCGATCACGTCCGGATGGCTGCGGATCGCTTCCTCGATTTCGGCGGGGAACAGATTCTCGCCGCCGCGGATGACCATTTCCTTGAGCCGGCCCACGACACGCACGCGCCCTTCGGCATCCATCGTGCAGATGTCGCCGGTGTGCAACCAGCCCTCAGCGTCGAGCGCGGTCGCCGTCTCCTCCGGCATATCGACATAGCCCGCCATCACCTGATAGCCCCGCAGGCGGAGTTCGCCCGGCTCGCCGATCGCCTGCGTCGCCCCATCGGGCGCGACGATCCGTATCTCGGCATGGGGAAATGGGCGGCCCACCGTCTCGCCGATCGTCGCCGGCGTGTCGCCCGGCTCGGTCGCGCAGATGATCGAGCCGCTTTCGGTCTGCCCATAGGCGTTGTGGACGCTCGCGCCGAGGCGCTGTTCAAGCTCGCGGATCAGCAGCGGCGGAACCGAGCTGCCCCCGATCATGATCCGCGCCAGAGAGGGTGGTGTTGCCGCCGCATCGACACGCGCCAGCATGTCGAGAAACATCGTCGGCACGCCGATCATCGCCGTCACGCCTTCGCTTCGGCACAGATCGAGCAGCAGGTCGGGCGCAGGCCGCTCCGCGACGACCAGGGTTGCGCGCGCGCACAATGCAGACAGGACCGCCATGCATGCACCACCGACATGGAAAAGCGGGATCGGTGACAGCAGCACGTCGTCCGCCATCATACCGAGCCGCGCGACATGGAACCGATAATTGTTCACCAGGCCATGATGCCGCAGCATCGCCCCTTTCGGCCGCCCGGTGGTTCCGGAGGTGAAAATGATGCACGCGATATCCTGAGGAGAGACGGCGGGCAGCGAAGCGGGCGCCGCCGTCGCCCATTCCCGCCAGGTATCGAGCGGCAATCGCGTCCGAATGTGCGGATTTTGCGCCGCCACGCGATCAACCACGCCCGATTCATGCCCGAGAGCATGCGCGTAGACGAGACCCGCCGCCCGCGACTGACGCAGCACATGCGACAGCTCGTTCCCGTGCAGGCCGGGATTGACCGTGACCAGCACCAGTCCGGCAAGCGCGGCGGCATATTCCAGGATCACCCATTCCGGCCGGTTCGGGCTCCACACCGCGACATGCTCGCCCGGCGCGAAATGCCGCAGCAATCCGCCCGCGACTCGCTCCGCATCGGCAAGGAGTTCGCGATAGGTCCAGCGGCGGCGGCGCCCCGCGGCATCACCCTCTACAAGCGCGACGGCGTCGGGCGCGTGGAGCGCCGCATCGCGAAGCATCGCGCCGATCGTCGTGTCGATCAGCGACGGATCGAGTCGCGCATGCCAGTGTCCAGAGGCGAGCGGGCCGGGGTTGCCCCGGGGGGAAGCCGGGCTTGTCGCTATCGATGCCGGCGTCGCACACATATCTTTGTGCGCAATGTTGTCGTTTCGCAACGATCTGCCTCCTCTCGTTCCCCCTACGTGGCGTATGCCTTGACACGCCCGCAGTAAGTAGTACGCATATGTACCATACGGTTGCGAAGCATACCATAACAGCAATCGGAACGCGCAAGCCGCACGACGGGGAGGTAGACATGAAAGCTCGCTTCTTGAATTCGCTTACGAGCCGGGCCGGTGGATCGGCATTGCTGGCGGTCGTACTGATGCATGCGGGAGCCGCATCCGCCGCGGAACGGGCTGCCGATGCAGCCGTGGCCGAACCCGCTTCGGCAGAAAGTCCGGCGGCGGCCGAGCCGACACCGAGTGAGGCGCAGACGGGGACCAAACCGCCCGTCCAGAACGAAAACGAGATCACCGTTACCGCGCTGCGCCGCAATGTCCTGCTCGACGAGGCGCCGGTCGCCATCTCGGTGGTCGATTCGAACATACTCGCCCGCGACAACATCACCGAAGTGACGTCGCTCAGCGGTCGCGTCCCGGGCCTTCTCATCGGGTCCAACTTCGGCGGTAGCCGTATCTCGATCCGCGGCATCGGCTTCAACCCGATCCGTCCGGGCGATGAAGGCCGTGTCGCCTATTATGTCGATCAGGTCTATGTCGCGCGCCCGTCGGCACAGCTGGCAAGCCTGTTCGACATCGACCGGATCGAAGTTCTGCGCGGGCCGCAGGGAACATTGTACGGCCGCAACGCGACCGGCGGCGCGTTGCTGATCACGACCGGCAATCCCACGCCCGATCCGTCTGGCTATCTCAATGTCACGATCGGCAATTATCAGCACATCCAGGTCGATGGCGCGCTCTCCGGTCCGATCACCGATACACTATCGGGGCGGATCGCCGTCCAGACGGTCAATCACGACGGCTATGCCTATAACTTCCAGACCGGTTCGCGGAACGGCAACCGGGCGACTGCGGCCGTCCGCGCGACGCTGCTATGGAAGCCCAGCGACGCATTCTCGCTGCGGTTCAGCGCGGAACATTACAAGGCCGACGACCGCAACTATGTCGTCAATCCCATCCAGCCGGGATTTGTCGTGCCGACGATCCCCTTCCTGTTCGGATCGCGCGATGTTTCGCAGCCGTCCGACCCGATCAACAAGCTCGATACGACCGGCGTTTCGATCGTCGCCACCTACAGCCCGAACGATTATCTGACCGCGACCGTGATCGGCGGCTATCGCCATGCAGACGGGACCCTGCTGGTCGATGGCGTGGGTTGCGGAACCTTCTGCGCGCGCAGCCTGTTCCGCGAGAATTCACGATCGTACAATGCGGAGTTCCAGCTCGCAGGAGACGGCAAGGTCTTCGACTGGATCGTCGGCGCCACGCATTTCTACGAATCGCAGACCCCGTCGCTGCGCTCGGCGATCAAGGGCAGCCTGTTCGGGGTGACCAGCTCGCCATTCCCGGTTCAGGGTACATGGTCGCAGGCGAACCTCGTCGCCGACGCGTGGGCGCTGTTCGCCGAGGGAACGTTCAACATCACCGATCAGCTCTCGGTCACGGCGGGCGTACGCTACAGCTGGGAAACGAAGCGGTCGCTCAATGAAATTTCGGCGATCGATCTGACCACGCCATGGCCGGCGGCGAATATGTCGAACTTCGGCTTCATTCCGACGACGCTGCGGGCGGGCTATCCGCTCAACCGCTCGCAGAACTTCGACTCCTGGACGCCGAAATTCGCGATCAACTACGAATTCAGCCCCTATGTCAGCGCCTATGCGACCTATGTGCAGGGTTTCAAGAGCGGCGGATACAATTATGGCACCGTGCAGGCCCCCTATGGACCCGAGACGATCGCCAACTACGAGGCCGGGCTACGCGCGCGGACGATGAACGGCGCGTTGACGTTGCGAAGCGCAATCTTCCGCTACGACTATTCACGGCTTCAGCAGACCGTTCAGCTCGGCGCGCCCACGCCAGGGACGTTCGTGCTCAACACCGGCGACGCACGGATCCAGGGCATCGAACTTGAGTTCGAGCTTAAGCTCGGCGGCTTCCGGGTCGATGGCAACGGCTCGATCCTCGACAGCAAATTCTCGCCCTATCTGACCATCGATCCCAACCGGTCCGCGCTCGGCCTGATCGATATCGGCGGGAACAAGGTGCCGCAGGCGCCGCTCTACTCCTTCTATCTCGGCGCGGAATATGGGTGGGACCTCGACGGCAACCGGGTAACCGTGCGCGGTGACTGGCGCCGGACCGGCAAAACCTATTTCGACATCTACAACAACGCGCCGATGGTACAGCCGGCCTATGACGTGTTCGGCGCCAACGTGACGCTCGAAACCGGCGATCACTGGCGGTTCACGGCGTTCGTCCGGAATATCGGCAACACCTATGCCGCCAGTCAGCGTTCGCTTCAATCGAACGCCCTGGGCGGCATCGTCAACGGCGTCCTCATTCCGCCGCGGACCTATGGCCTGACCGCAGGCTATCGTTTCTAACCGGGGGACGGACAGGCGGCCTTGTCGCCTGTCCGGCGCGGCGGCGCTTCGCCGCTATTCGGGAAGGTCTCGAAGCACACGCTTCAGGACCTTCCCGTTTTCGTTGCGCGGAAGCTGATCGACGAAACGAATCTCACGCGGGCATTTGATCCCCGACAGCTGCGCCCGACACCGGCCCAAAAGCGCCGCGGCCAGCGGCTGCCGAGCCGCCAGGGATCGCATCGGTACGACAAACGCGACGACGCGCTGACCATATTCGGGGTCCGACAAACCGACCACGGCGGATTCCGCCACCTCAAGATCCGCGTCGAGGACGGACTCGACCTCGCTTGGGTAGACATTCACACCACCGGTGATGATGAGGTCGGACCGCCGATCGCTAATGTAGAGATAGCCGTCCGCATCCACCCAGCCCAGGTCGCCATATCCCGCAAGCCCATTGGGCAGGTCGGACGTTCCACGCTCTTCGCCTAGATATGTGAAGGGGACGCCTCCTTCGAACAGGATTTCGCCAGTCTCGCCCGGTGGCAATGGCTGGCGCGACCGCTCGTCCAGGATGTGGATCGCGCCGGTGATCGATTGGCCGACGGACCCCGGGCGCGCCAGCCACTCCTCGGCACGAATGAAGGTGACGCCGGCATTTTCGGATCCGCCATAATATTCGTGGAGGATCGGTCCCCACCATTCGATCATCCGGCGCTTGACCGGTTCGGGGCAGGGGGCTGCGGCGTGAAGCGCCACGCGGTGGCTGGACAGATCGTACCCGTGTCGCACCGGCTCATCGAGCGCGAGCAGGCGAACGAACATCGTCGGCACCCATTGAGTGTGGGTTACCCGATGGCGCGCGACGGCCGCCAGGGCATCGCGCGCGTCGAACATGGGCAGGATCACCGCCGTGCCGCCTTCTTCAACGACGCGGTTCAGAAAGCGGCCGGTCGCGTGATAGAGTGGCGCGACCGAGAGATAGATGGTCCGCGCATCGATTTCGAACAGCGCACGCATCCTGCGCTCCAGAGCAGGAAGTGGCGCATCATCGACCGCAGGAGCCAGCGGCCGCCTGATCCCCCGGGGCCGGCCGGTTGTACCCGAAGAATAGATCAGTTCGCGCCCGGTCATCGCGGCAGCCAGAGCGCCGAAATCGCCGAGACCCGTCAAGCTGACGGCATCGACCTCAACTACGTGCGCGGTGTCCCGCGCCGCGGCGGCTGCATCCCGCGCCAGACAAGAATTGGCGTCGTCGGCGATCAACAGCTTCACCCCGGCGTCGTCGAGGATATAGGCGATCTCGGCCGGAGTCAGCTTCGTGCTCAACGGGATATAGTAAAGGCCGGCACGCCGGGCGCCCCACCACCAGGTCAGCACCCGGCTGTGATTGTCGAGCAGGAGCGCGATCGTCGCACCGTCGCGAAGGTTCCGGTCGCGCAGGGCGTGCGCGATCCTCCAGGCCTCCGCGTCAAGCTGCTCATAGGTCAATGCCGCGCTGCCATCAGCCATGAGCACCGCCAGCTTGTCAGGCGTTGCCGCCCGATGCCGCGCGAGCGCATCCTTGGACGATGGCATCATGCGCGCGCGATAAGTCCGGCTGCGGCAATGCCGGCATGCGCGCACGCCTCGTCATTGTCGGACGTGTCGCCCGTCACCCCGATGGCACCGATCGTCGTGCCGGCGGCGTCTTCGACCACCACCCCGCCTGCCGCCGGTACGATGCCGTCAGCGGCGAGACCCGCAACCGACGCGATGAAGCTCGGTCGCTCGGCCGCCATCTCTCCGATCCGTCGCGACGAGACACCAAGCGCGAGCGCCCCCGACGCCTTGCCGATCGCAATCTGCGGGCGCAGGTTCGCACTGCCGTCCTGTCGCCGCAGACCGACCAGGTGGCCGCCGCTATCCAGAACGGCGACGGTCACCGGGTTCAGCTTCAGGCGAGCGGCCTCATCGAGCGCCGCTCCGATCATCGCCACCGCCTGATCCAGGGTCACACTGCCTGCCATATCCTATTCCTTCCGCGTTCAACGGATCCGCTCTAGCCACTCGGTGCAACGCCGTCGAGAAAGTTCGCACACGTACTATCTCGACCTTTGCTCTCACTTGGGATAGGGGGATCGCATGCGACTGAGCGACTGCCATAATGTCGAGGACTTCCGGCGACTGGCGAAACGTCGCCTGCCCGGTCCGATCTTCCACTATATCGACGGCGCCGCCGACGACGAGGTGACGCGCCGGCGCAATACCGAATCGTTCGACCGTTGCGACCTGGTCCCCAATGTCCTTGCCGGCGTCGAGCAGATCGATCTCGGCACCACGGTGATGGGCAAGCGGATTTCGATGCCGCTGATGCTCTCGCCGACGGCGCTCCAGCGCCTGTTCCACTGGCAGGGAGAGCGGGCGGTCGGGTGCGCTGCCCAGGCAGCAGACACCTGGTTCGGCATTTCGTCCCTGGCGACGGTCGGTATCGAGGAAATCGGCCGGACCATCTCTACCCCCAAGATGTTCCAGCTCTACGTGCATAAGGATCAGGGGTTGAACCAGGCGATGATCGACGCGTGCAAGGCGGCGAAGTTCGACGCGATCGCCCTGACCGTCGATACCATCGTGGGCGGCAATCGCGAGCGGTGCCTGCGTACCGGCTTCACCTCGCCTCCGAAGCTGACATTGGCATCGATAGCCAGTTTCGCGGCGCATCCTGCCTGGGCCGCCAATTACTTCCTGCGCGAGCGGTTCGAACTGTCGAACCTGAAGGATCATGTGAGCGAAGGATCCAATATCGCCCTTTCGGTCTCCGACTATTTCAGCACGATGCTCGACCAGTCGATGGACTGGGCGACCGCCGAGCGGATTCGCGCCGAATGGGGCGGACAATTCTGTCTGAAGGGCGTGATGTCGGTCGATGATGCGCGGCGTGCGGTCGATATCGGCGCGACGGCGATCATGGTTTCCAACCATGGCGGTCGCCAGCTCGACGGCAGCCGCGCCCCGTTCGACCAGTTAGCCGAGATCGTCGATGCGGTCGGTGATCGGATCGACGTGATCTGCGATGGCGGCATCCGTCGCGGCACGCATGTGCTCAAGGCGCTCAGCGTAGGCGCAAAGGCGTGCTCCGGCGGTCGGCTCTATCTTTATGCGCTCGCCGCAGCGGGTCAGGCCGGTGTGGAGCGCGCGATCGCGAACCTGCGTGCCGAGCTGGTGCGCGACATGAAATTGATGGGGAAACGATCCGTCGATGAACTCGGCCGGGGCAACCTGCGATGGCGCTGACCCGGTGTCGCCACGGTTGACGCGCAGGCGGCCCCGCGCCGCCCTCCGCCAGCGCTGGAGACGCGCTTCCTTCTATCGGCGCGGTGTGCCGAGATGTTGGTCGAAGAAGCGGGCGATCACCGCATAGGCTTCCATCGATTCGGGCATGTCGGGCCACACGAAAAAGGCGTGGGGCAGGCCGTCGAACAGATAGAGATCGCTGTCCACGCCCATCCGCGACAGCCGCCGGTGCGCCAGCGTCAGCGCGCTCACCGCGAAGTCGCGGCTGCCGGCGAGCATCAGGGTCGGCGGCATCGCGCGCGTCTGTGCGTCGGACAGCAGGGGATAGGCACGGTCATCCGCGGCCGGCACACCGGCAAGATAGGCGGTCGGCAGCGTGTCCGGCAGGCGCGGCGCGGCCAGCGGCGCGCCACCGGTCGTCGGCCCGGCCAGATAGGGCGAATCGCCCGAATAGGGCGAGCCGGTGCCGCAAAAGGTTCCGATCGCGCCGGGGCGCGGCAGGCCGATGCTGCGAATCCACGCCGTTGCCTGGGCCGTGATGACGCCGCCAGCGGAGCAGCCATAGATGCCGATATTCGCCGCCCGGTACCGCTTGAGCAGGGTGCGGTATACGGCGGTCACATCCTCCGACGCGGCGGGATAGCGATGTTCCGGGGCGAGCCGGTAATCGACGGTGATCACCCGCACGCCCATCGTCGCCGCGATCGGGATCGCCTCGACCAACGCACCGCTTCCCGATCCCCACATGAACGCGCCGCCATGAATGTTGATCAGCACCCGGCCCCGGTTTCGCGGCGCGATGCCGGCGGCGGGATCGACAATGTCCACCGTCACGCCGCCCATCTTCTCCCGGCGTTCCCGAGTGCGAAAATGCCGCCGCATCTCTGCCAGCCGGTCGTCATTGTAGCTCTGGTAGAAGGCGCGCTGTTTCGCGACGTCGCCGGCGATCTCTGCCGGCGCGGCGGCACCCTTCATCCGGGCGAGCACGGCCCGCGCCTCCGCGCTCAACTGATTGGAGACGGGTAGCGCGAACGCCGGCACATCGACCACCGCCGCCTGCTGCGCGGGCGCGGCGGACGCGATACAGGCGAGCAGGGCGGCCAGCATCGTGCGCGCCCCCGCGCGGCGAACGCCGCTATCTTCTCTCATCGATCTACTCCCCATGGATCCGCCTCCCGCTCCTTGGCCCGCACCCTAGCGATCACGGCCCCGCAGCACATCCCTGCCCTGCGGGGCCCCGGGCGTCAGAAGCGATAGACGGCGGTCGCCTGGAACGAGCGGCCGAAATTCGACCGCGCGATCACCGATCCGCCGGTCGTGCCGACGATGCGCGCATTGCCCTCGGTCAGGGCCAGCGTGTTGGTCAGGTTGGTGGCCGTCAGCTGAAGCTCGACCTTGTCGAACTTCACCGCCGCACCCAGGTCGAGCGTGTCATAGGCCGGGAGCTTCTGGAGGTTCTGGATGTCGGAGAAGCGGGACCCGGAATGGGTATATGCGCCGAACAGGGTGAAGTCGCCGCCATCGAACGGCACCGTGTAGCTGGGGCTGATCCGCGCCTGGAAATCGGGCTGGCGCGGAACCTTGTAGCCATTCTGCACGCCGCTCGCGACGCCCGAATCGATGTCGCGGAACCGCGCGCGGAAGGCGGTGGCGTTGAACCCGATCGACAGGTTCTGCACCGGCCGGATCGCCCCCTCCAGCTCCGCGCCCCAGGTCCGCGATCCGGCGACGGCGATGACCGTGGTGATCGCATTGGTCGTCGGATTGACGATCTGCTGCGAATAGGTCTGCCCGACAAAGTCGTTGCGGAAGAAGGTCAGCGACGCATCGAGGAACCGGCTCGCCGTCTTGAAGCCCAGTTCATATTGCTTGATCTTCTGCACGGTACGGAACCCGCCCTGCACCTCGTCGAAGGTCGGGAAGCGGAAGCCCGAATTGATGCGCAGGAAGCTGGTGACCCGCGGCGTGATATAATAGTTCGCACCGGCGGTGTAGGACAGCTGGGTCTTCGAATAGTCGGCGCTGCGGGTCTGGCCGTTCAGGACCGAAACGCTGTTATTGTACACCGTCAGGACGTTGCCATCGAGATTGCTGTTCGACGCCAGCCCGACGCTGCCGCTCACCTTGTAATGTTCAAGTCGGAGGCCGCCATCGATGCGCAGCCGGTCGTTCACCGTCCACTCGTCGGCCAGGAAGCCGGCGATGTTGGTGCCGCTGAAGCTGTCGCTGAAATTGTTGGTGGCAAAGCCGGTGAAGCCGTTCTTGGTGATCTGCGCCCCGTTGTTCAGCGTCACGTCGATCCGCCGCGCATTCGGCTCGAACGCCAGCAGCGCGTTGTTCCCCTGATACCACAGGTCGCCGATCCGGTGGCTGGCGAAATAGGAACCCAGCGTGATCGCATGATCGCCCAGATCGCGGCTGACCCGCAGATCGGTTGTGAAGGTTTCGACGCTCTTGTCCACCGCCCAGAAGCCGGCGACGATCACCGGCTGGTTGCCGTCGGTGATCGTCGCGCCGGAGGACGAGAATTTGGCGGTGCCGCCGGTCGCGACGCCCCCGGCGGCGACGATCGACGGCGTCGCGTTGATCGCGGTCACGCGCCCCGCGATATAGGCGCTGATCGTGGTCGGCACCGCGCTGGTGAAGATCGCCCGCGTATCGGTGGTTCCGGTCAGATAGCCGACCTTACCCGAAATCCGCCAGTCGCCGGGGGTGAATTCGAAATTGCCGCCGAACTGGGTCAGGTCGATCGTGCGCCCGTCGGAAAAGTCGAAGCCGGTCGTACCGGGCGTGGTCCCGGCCGAGGTTTCGAAGGTGAGCAGCCGCGTATCCTCACCCGCCAGCGTGTCCTTGCGCTGATCGAAATAGGAATAGGGCCGCAGCTTGCCGTCGGTGCCGACCAGCAGCGGCGCGCCGGTGAAGAAGATGTTCGAATCCTTTACCCGCCGCGCCCAGAAGGTGATTTCGCCGGTGTCGAACCGGCGGGTGAGCGTGCCGCTGATCTGGCCGCCCTGGTCCGCCTTGTACTGCGGGTCGCGCACGCCGTCGCTGACCCGGTAGAAGCCGCCGACCGTCGCGTACCAGCCCTCGCCGATCTTGCCCCCCACGAACCCGTCGAACCGGTAGAGCCCCTCGGCCCCGACGGTCACCCGCGCGCTGCCCTCCGGCGTATCCTTTCCGGTTTTCTGGATGAAGTTGAGCGTGATACCCGGCTGTCCATTCGAGAAGATCGGGCTGGGACCGCCGCGCAGCACCTCGACGCGTTCGACGGTATCGTCGATGCGGAACATGCTGAAGCTCTCGATAAAGCTCAGCGTATTGGGCGGCAGCAGCGTCGTTCCGTCGATCTGCACGGTCGAAAACTGGCCGCCGCCATTCATCGGAAAGCCGCGCACGCCGACACGCAGACCCGCGACGCCGCCGGAGGATTCGATGTAAGTACCCGGCACCGTCTTCAGCACGTCCGCGGTGCTCAGCGGCGTCGTGCGCTGGATCGTCTCGGCATCGACCGTGGTGATCGAAAAGCCGGCATCCAGCCGCTTGAGGCCCTTCGACGCGGTCCCGGTGACAACGATATCATTCGAGCCTGAAGAAGTATCGGCCGGCGCGGTGCCGTCCTGCGCCGGCGCGGCCGGATCGGCTTCGCCGGCCGTGCCGGGGCCGGCGGCGAATGCCGTCGCGGGAATCAGAACCAGTGCAAGCGAGAGCGCCGAAGCCGTCGTCTTGAAGCGTGTCAGCATGTTCATGTGGTCGTTCCTTTTCCCGGGTCGCCGCGATTGGCGAAGCCCAAAGCCAACATCATTCGGATTGAACGGGCATTTGATCCCTGCCCAACAGGATACGCAGCACTGGCAACAGCAACAGGACCGAAACGGTCGGAATCAGCACCAGCCGAAAGGCGCTGACCCCGCCCAGCAGGGCGAAGACCTTTCCGGTCAGGAAGGAACCGGTCGCGCCCCCAAGCGCTGAAAACACGATGATGAGGCCGGTCATCGCCGCATGGCGCGCGCGCGGCAGCGACGAGAGAATGGCGGAATTGAGCGTCGGGTAGATCGGTGCCAGGCACAGGCCGATCATCGGCATCACCAGGATCGACACCGGCGCCGTCGCCCAGCTCATCTGCGCCTGGGGCGGCGCGGCGCCAGCGAGCGGCACCACCAGCAGGATGACTAGCGCTACCCCGCACAGGCACCCGGCAAGGACCGGGAACCATCCGACCAGCCGGATCAGCCCCCCCGCGCCCAGCCGCCCGACCGCGAGCGCCCCGGCGAACAGGCTGGCCGCCTGCACGCTCATCGCCGGCGGCAGGTGCAGCACCTCGGCATTGAAGGTCGGGAGCCAGCTGCCCACGCCCTGTTCGATCAGAACGTAGAGAAAGGCGGACAGCGCGAACACCTGAATCAACGGCCGACCCAGCAGGCCCGCCATCGCGCGCATATCGCCGCGAATGCCGGTCGAGTTCGGATCGATTGCATCGCTCTCGTCGAACGGGTTGCTGAGGATCAGCATCAAATTGACGGCCGCCAGCCCCGCCAGCACCCAATAGACGTTGAGCCAGCCGGGCGACGCCGGATTGCGCGGGTCGATAAAGGCGGCGAACAGCCAATAGCCTGCAAGCACGCCGACCATGAAGATCCCCTCGATCGCGTTGGTCAGCGAAGCGTGGGACCGGGCATCGGGCGTGATCAGCCCGATCGTCGCATAGGTCGATGTCTTGACCAGGGCGAACCCGATGCCGGTGAGCACGAACAACAGTTTCACCGTCGCGAAGGACGGTAGAAGCGGCATCGCCGCCGTCCCCGCGATCACCAGCGCGAGCGCGAGCATCATGCCGCGCCGATAGCCGATCCGCGGGAGCGCCGCCGCCGCGATGCACGAGATGACGGCGATCGGCAGGTCCTTGAACGCCTCAAGCGCGGCGGCTCGGCCATTGTCGATGCCGAAGGTGGCGACCGACTGGAGGATGACCGCGCCGACACTGTTCAGCAGGATCGCGAAGGTGACATAGGTCAGCGCCAGTGCAGCCACCAGCGGCCAGCGCCGTTCCCGACGCGGGAGCGTCGCGCTCATGCGACGCCCCCTGCCCGAACGTGCGGCGGGAACCGGGGATCAGAACTGGGGGAAACCGCGCAGGATCGCGTCGGCATCAACCTCAGAGGGCGCAAGACTCGCGCTCGCCCAACGCTCGAAGACCGCCAGACATCGGAATTTCCCCTCCCCGTCGCCCTTGCATGTTTGCAGGTGCGCGAACGCTCCGGGTATCAGTGATCGCCAGCCGTTGCCACAGAAAAATGATATCGTTGTCATTTTCCACTTCACGTTTCGCGACGGGTGAGGGATACCGGCAGGATATGGGATTCGGGGGAGCGATGCCGGGCGGGATGGAGTTGCGCGAGCATCGCCGATGCCAGCAAGCGGCCACCGGCGGTCCAGTCCTGCCGGATGCTGGTCAATTGCGGCCGATGCGCCGCCGCCGCCGGCGAATCGTCGTAGCCGACGACCGCGATCCGGTCGCGCCAAGCTATCCCCGCGGCATTCAGCGCGTCCATCGCGCCGATCGCGACCAGGTCGCTCTGCGCGAAGATTCCATCGAACGCCGCGCCGCCCGCCAGCACCGCCTCCATCGCCGATCGGCCGCCTTCGCGGGTGAAGTCACAGCTTCGCACATCGACGAGTGCGGCGCCCCGTTTGCCATCGATCGACTCTCGAAAACCGGCAAGGCGATCGGCCACTTCGGCGTGCGACGTATCGCCGAGAAATATCAGCCGCGCCCCCCGCGCGAGCAGGTGCGCGGCGGCCAGTCGCCCGCCCTCGCGATTGTCGCTGCCCACGACCGCCACGCCCATCGTCGTTTCGGTGCCATCATCCGCACCCCACACGACCAGCGGCAGTTCGAGCGCGGCGAGCGAGCGCACCATCTGGTGGTTTGCGCCCTGCCCCAGCACGACGATGCCGCTCGCGTCCCGCGCTTCGGCGGCCATTTCGGGATCGCCGGTGGCAAGCACGACGGCAAATCCCGCCGCTGCACACTGCTGCACGATCCCGCCCAGCAGTGCGAGGGGGAAGGGATCGTACATCGGTCGCTCTTCGCTGACCTTCATCTCGACGATCACGGCGATCCGCCGCCGCTGTTGCAGGCGCAGGTCGCGCGCCGCCAGATTGACGCGGTAGCCCAGCGCCTCGGCCGTCTCGCGGACCTTTTGCCGCACGTCCGCACGCACCAGCGGGCTGTCGCGCATCGCCCGCGAAACGGTGATTTTCGAAACCCCCACAGCGCGCGCGACGTCGCTCAACGTGATGCGTTTCGGGGCGCCCTCGGAATCTGCGGATTTCATGTCTCTTGGCCGCAATCGCATAACGCGGCGGCTCCGGCTGTCAAAGCAATCCGAAAGCGCCGCGACGGTGCGGGGTTCCCGTCTTCACAGGGCAGGAACAACGTCCGATGAGCAACGTCGTACTTGCGCCCCTGACGGACGACGAACTGGACGCGGATCAGCGCGCGCTGATCGCGCCCTATGCAGAGCGGGATCGCGATTACGCCATGTTCCGCACGATGCTGCACAACCAGCCGGCGATGGCGCCATTCGGCAGCTGGGGCGGCTACATCCTCTCACGCGCGAACAGCCTGACCAGCCGCCAGCGCGAGATCGTCATCCACGAAAAGCGGGCGAAGAACGTGCCGATCGGGCGGATGGGAAGCGGCGCCGATACCGCCTTCGCCGCCCTGTTCCGCGCCAGCGACGAGGCCGGCTTCATCACCGGCGCGATCCTGCCCGTGGACGGGGGATCATCGATCAAACTCGCCGTGGGATGAGCCGCCCTTCATCTTGACTGTCAAGATTATCCAACCAAAATCCGCCAGCAAAATAGAGAGAAGAGGAACCACCCGATGGCCCCGAGCAACAGAGTCCGACTCTCGCTCCGAACGGCGTTCGCCGTGATCGCCGCGCTGGCGCTGACCGCCCAGTCGGCACCGCCGACGCCGACGCCGCCCTCCCCCTCCGACCTGTATGGCGAGTTGTTCGTGCGCGTGCAGGAAGGGCGGTTGTTCGGGGACAACAAGACGTTCGTCGATGCGATTCCGCGGCGCGCGCCAGACGCGATCATGGCCGATTACCGTCGAAGCCCCCCGGCCGACGCCCAGGCGCTGCGCAGCTTCGTCCTCGAAAACTTCGCGGTTCCCGGTGTGGAAGAGAACCCGCGCCTGCCGCTGCGTGCGCATGTTCGCGCGCTGTGGCCCGAACTCGTGCGCCAACCCGAGCCCGCCGTCGCCGGCGGATCGAAAATCCCGCTGCCCGCCCCCTATGTCGTGCCGGGCGGGCGGTTCCGCGAAATCTATTACTGGGACAGCTATTTCACGATGCTGGGCCTTCAGGTCGATGGGCGACAGGATCTGGTCGAATCGATGCTCGACGATTTCGTCAGCCTGGTCGAACGATACGGCCATATCCCGAACGGCACCCGCACCTATTATCTCAGCCGGTCGCAACCGCCCTTTTTCGGACTGATGCTGGACCTTGGCCGCACCGGGGACAAGGCGATGAAGGCACGGCGCCTGGCCGCGTTGCGCACCGAATATGGATTCTGGATGGCGGGAAGCGGCTGCGTCGCCAGAACCGGCGCGTGCGAGCGCGTGGTGGCGATGCCGGATGGCAGCCTGCTCAACCGCTATTGGGACGGCCGCGACACGCCGCGCGATGAATCCTTCGCAGAGGATCGCGCCACCGCCGCGCAGGTGAAGGGACGCCCGGCCCCGGCGGTATGGCGCGATCTGCGCGCCGCGGCCGAAAGCGGCTGGGACTTCAGTTCGCGCTGGTTCGCCGATGGCGCGACGCTGGCGACGATCCACACCACCGATATCGTACCGATCGATCTCAACGCGTTGCTCTATGCCGTGGAGAAGCGGATCGGCGCCGGCTGCGCCGCGGCGGGCGACGTGCGCTGCGCGGCGGACTTTGCCGGGCGCGCCGAACGGCGGCGGCGGGCGGTGGACCGTTATCTGTGGGTGTCGAGCGGCGGGCGCTATGCCGACTGGAACCGCGTCACGCGCGCGCCGACCCCGGTGCTGTCGGCGGCGACGCTCTACCCGCTGTTCGTCGGCATGGCCTCCGCGAAACAGGCTGATGCGGTCGCGGCCCTGACGACGCGCGATCTGGTCGCACAGGGCGGGCTGCGCACCACCCGCAATGCCACCGGCCAGCAATGGGATACGCCCAATGGCTGGGCGCCGCTGCAATGGATCGCGATCGATGGCCTTGCCCGCTACGGCCATAAGGATCTGGCGCACGACGTCGCCGCGCGCTGGCTCGACACGGTGGCGCGCACCTATGCCGAAACCGGCAAGATGCTTGAGAAATATGACGTCGAGGAGCGCAAGCCCGGCGGCGGTGGCGAATATCCGCTTCAGGACGGGTTCGGCTGGACCAATGGGATCGCCAGCGCCCTGCTCGCGCGATATCCCGACCTGGATCGCCCGGCCGCCGCCCCTGCCCCATCAACGCCTTAAGGTCGCCTGACTTTATTCGGGCGGCGGTTTCGCCTAATGCCCCTGGGCTTTGCAGCGCGCTGCGCGCCCCAGGGGTATCTTATTGCTCGATGCACATCTTCAGGTAGCGCGCCTGACGCGTGAACTGGCTTCGCACCTGCTTGAACGTGCGGTCATCACCGCGCGCCATCTCGACATCGGTGTGACCGAGGTACGTGCGGTCGAGCAGCTCTATCTGAGCGGGTCCATGACCTCCGGCGAATTGGGCCGCAGCCTGGCGCTGACCAGCGGATCGGTCACCGCGCTGGTCAACCGATTGCTGAAGCGTGGGCTGGTCGATCGCCAGGTCGATGAGAATGACCGCAGGCGCGTGCGCATTTCGGTGCGTGCCGATCGGGTCGACGAGTTTCTTGCCGCCTATGCCACGACGATCGCGGGCGGTCAGCAGATCGTCGAGCGCTTTTCGGACGCGGATCTGACGACGGTGGTCCGGTTTCTGACCGCATATCGCGATGCGTCCGTGCTGGCGACCGGCATGCTGGCCGGGGAACTGCCGGACAACCGGACAAAAAATGGCCGGCAACCGAAGCTGCCGGCCAGTCCGGAGGATCCTGATGCGTAGGGGCGCCGGGATCCGGGGCGGGACGCCGACGCGCCACGCCCGGCCCATGGGCCGCCCCGCCGCCCCCTAGAAGTCGAACCCGACGTTGAAGGTGAACGAGCGACCGAGGATCGGACGTCCGTTGTTCGATCCGGCAGCGCGCGGATCACCTTCGGTCAGGCCATGGCTGTTGTTCAGATTGTCGGCGGCCACGCGGAAGAACAGGCCCGAGTTGAACTTCGCCTCGATCCCCGCGTCCAGCTTGGTGTAGCCGGGCAGCTTGACCGTGTTCGCCAGATCGCTCCAGCGCTCGCCGACGAACTGCGCCGCGCCATAGATCGTCACCTTCGCGCCACCCAGATCGGCCTCATAGCTGGGCGAGAGGCGCATCTGGAAGCTGGGCTGGCGGAACACTTCGTTGCCGACGATCGCGGTGTTGGTGGCCGCCGTGACCTTTGCGTTCTGCAAGGTCGCAAGCGCACCGAACGAGAAGCCGCCGGTGTGGATCGCGGCATCGACCTCAAGACCATAGGCGCGGGTGCGGAACGCGCCATTGCTCACCCCGCCGACCACCGAGTCAAAGCTGTCATTATGGTTGAGGAACCCGGTCAGATAGGCGGAGAAGATGTCGCCGCGATATTTGATCCCGCTCTCGATCTGATCGACGCTGTACACCTGGGCGACGCCGCCGCCGTTGCGCAGATCGTCGAAGTTGAAGAGGCGGAAGCCCTTCGAATAGCGGGCGAAGAAGCCGAGATTGGAATTGACGGTGTAATTGACCGCGCCCGAGTAGGAGAATTTGCTCGCCTTGCGATCGACGTTCAGATCGGTGGTGCCGTCGGGATAACCCGGCCCGCTGTCGAGCAGATAGTTGATGTCGAGCCAGCTCTGCCGCAGGCCGATATCGATGCGCAGCGCATCGTTGATCTCATAGCTGTCGGCCAGGTAGATCGCGTTGTTGGTCGCATCGCCCGACGAGCGGATGCCATAGGCCCAGCAGCCCGAACCCGAACCTGCATTTTGCAGCATGCCACAGGTGATGCCGTTACGCAGCCAGTCGCCGTTGGCGACATTCTGTACCGGACGGAAATTGCCCAGCGTCCAGAAATCGTCCGACGACCAGCCGGCATGATAGAAGCCAACGGTCAGATCGTTGCCGCCGGAGGACAGGTTGATGCTGATGTCGTTGGTCAGCGACTGAATGTCCTTCGTCACCACCCAGTGGCCGTAATTCTGGACATAGGCCGCGTTGCCGAGCGTGGCACCGCCCGCCGTGGTGACCGAGGTCAGGCCGTTCGCCGCCTTGAGCTGGGCCACGGTGACCGGCGCGCCGTCCGGCACGAAGCCGAGCGTGTCGGCGCTCCCCTTGGTGAAGGACAGGTTGTTGCGGACCGAGAACCCGCCGCCCAGATCGAAATTGAGGTTCAATCCGGAAACGCTGCCCTTCCATCCGCGGCCGCGCGCGAAGTCAAAGGTTTCCGTCGTCCCGTTCTGGTCGATGCGCAGCGATTCATAGCGCGTCGCATTGCCGAGCTGGGAGAAGGTGCCGAGATTGTTGCCCGTACCCAGCGCCATCGGCAGATACCACTGGCCGTGATCGTCGGTCCAGCGGGTCCACAGATTGATCTCGCCATTGTCGAGCTTCTTGGTCAGCTGCGCAGTGATCTGCTGCCCCTTTTCAGAGGTGAACTGCGCATCGCGAATACCCGGCGAGCGCGAAACATAGCCGCCCAGCATATAGTAGAAGCCTTCGCCGAGCGGTCCGGAGATCACCGCGTCGGCGCGATACTGGCCATAGTCGGTGGCGCCCAGCTTCACCCGACCGGTGGTACGATCGCCGCCCTTCTTCAGGTTGAAGTTCATCGTGACGCCGACTTCGCCGTTCGAGAACACCGCGTTCGGGCCGCCATGCGCCGCTTCGGTCGAAGCGATCGTCTCATCGACGCGGAAGATCGAGCTCTGTTCCAGGAACGACAGCGACTGGGTGCCATAGATCGGCGCGCCGTTGATCTGGAACGTCACCCACGGCGCGTCGCCGCCACCGGGCAGGCCGCGCACGTCGATATTCGCGCCGGCGACACCGCCCGAACTTTCCGCCCAGACGCCCGGGACGAGGGTGAAGACCTCCGCCGTACTCTTGGGCGCGGCGAGTTCCAGCGTGTCGGGGCTGATCGTGGTGACCGCGTAGGACGCTTTCTGCTTGCTCGTCCCGCTGCCGCCCGGCGTACCGATCACGACGATCTCGTCACCCTGAACGGGCGCCGGAGCCGCAGCGGCGCCTGCGTCCTGTGCCAGTGCCGGCGTCGCCGACAGCGTCAGCACGACCGCGCTCGACGCCAGATAGATTGCACGCTTCATTCTCACTCTCCCCTTGAGATGGCGCCCCGTTTTCCGCCGGCGCTGGCCGGTCTCAGGTGCGCTTTGAAAAATTCGGCGACGACCCGATACGCCTCGCGACTTTCGCGCGGTTCAGGGTCGGACATGAACGAGTGCCACATGCCGTCCCAGACATGCAGCCGCGCCTCGACCCCATTGCGGGTCAGCGCGGATTGGGTGGCAAGTACCGAACTCAGCCCGCCGTCGCGCGTCCCGCTGATCAGCAGCGTCGGCGGAAACGCCGCCATGACGGCATCGGAACTGGCCGGGACGACCCCGGCATCGCGAAAATCGGCCCCGGCGAAATACGGATGCGCGCTGAAATCGAACCCCTTGCCCGGGGTGCCGTTCGACGCGCCGGTGGACAGATAGGCACTGTCCCCGCCCGGCATCGTCGCGCCCATGCAGAACATGCCGATCGCACCGGGCGCCGGCAGGCGATGCCGCTGAAACCAGACCATCGATTCGGCGGTCAGCATCGCGCCGGCCGAACAGCCATAGATACCGATCGATCCGGCCGGCCGTGCCTTCAGCAGTGCGCGATACACCGCGGCCACATCCTCGCTCGCCGCCGGGTAACGCGCTTCGGGGGCCATGCGGTAATCGATCGCGACCACGGTGATGCCCGATTCCGCCGCGATCGGGATCGATTCGACCAGCGCGCCGGGGCCGCTGCCCCACAGAAAACCGCCGCCATGAAGATTGACGAGCGTGCGGGTGGCATCGCCCTTGCGCGCCGGCGATACGATCTGGACCGGGACGCCCGCGATCGTCTTGCGCTCGATCCGCACGTCGAACAGCGCCCGCATCCGCGCGACGCGGTCCATATCGACCGCCTCATTCTCCTTGCGAACCCGGGCGATATCCGGGCCGAGCTTGGGACCGTCCCCCAGCACACGGCGCACGAACCATTCACGGGCGCTGGGCGACGCGAATTCCGAAAAGGGAAGGCTGAACGCCGGCACATCGACGCGCGCCGCAGGCGCGGCTTCGTCCTTCGCAAAAGCCGCAGCTGCCGCGAATGACAACGTTACCATAATTAGACCGCAACGGACGCTTGCTTTGCCCATGCACCCTCTCCCAGGCGGGGATTGCGGCGAAATATCTTCACTGTCAAGCAAATCGCACGGGTCGGCGTAAACGTGCCTGTGCTGCGCCAAAGCCTGTGCTGCGCCAAAAATGCATCACATGCGCGGGCGCGCCTCTTTCGGCCAACGGAAACGGCCGATGGGCAATGGCTGTCGAATTGATCGCGCACGTTTACAGACCCCCCTTGATCCTCTGACAAGCACACCGGTGCAAGCTAAGATGAACACGCTAACGAACTTCTTTTTGCTCGTTGGACACGCTTACGAACAACTAACACCGAAAAAGCCCAGAAAAAGGGCCGGCGACGCACTAGCGTCACCGGCCTCGATAAAAGATATCCTTAGGTAAGTCAGCGCCAACTCGGCGCAGCAAGCGATACTAGATCGCCGGGGCCGGGCTCGGCATCAAGCCGATGAAGTTAATCAGCGCGACGTCTCGACCAAGCGCTGGTTATGCAGCAGGGAGTTCTCGTCCCTCGAGACCCAGCGCATGCGCCGCCTGTCGATGATGTGCCGCTCCTCGAGGCGCTCGAGCGCCTCGAGCGCGAGCGGCGGGTCGAAGACGAACCCGCGGCCCGCGAGGAAGTAGAGGGCCGCGTTCGTGTTCCAGGGGAGCCCGAACCAATAGCCCTTCGGAAGGATGCGCCGATCCTGCTGGAGAGCCAGACCGGCGGCCACGGTGGCGCAGCAGACCTTTAGTGGCACGGGTGCGCCGAGCTCGTCGCCGAGGATGGAATAAAGCGAGCGGGAGAGGCGCTCGATGTGGCGGAGTTCGTGGAGCGTCTTGTTCATCGTCCATGTCCTTCATGTGTTGCGATAAGGTCGGCGTCAGGCGCACGGATCAAGGAGGCGGCTTGGCGCGGAGCAGCGGTTCGATTTCGCTGCGGACCCAACCGGCTGCGCCGACGCGGCGGAAATCCGATCGCTTGAGGAACTCGGGGAGCTTCCTCGCACCAAGCGCAGTGCGGGCGCAGATCTCGGCAGGCGAGATCCGGATCCGGGCAATCCGCTGAATGTCCGTGACCTGAAGCGGGCTGGTCTCGCGCCTGCCGAGCTCCTCTCTGAGCGCCATCGGCAGGATGCCAGAAACCAGGTTGAGCGCTTCCTCTGCGTCTCGCTTTGTCATGTGACCTGCGAACTCGAATTCGGGATGATCGGCCCGGTCGAAGCTCAGTCGAGCGAGGTTCGGCACCGATGCGACATCGATCCGGACGCGATGAAGAAGGCGGCCGGTCCCGGGCGCGATGCGGTAACGGATCGCGCCATCCAGCATCGAGGCGATGATCGCACCCCATGGCTTCTCGCCGGCGAGCGCCTTGACGGCGTGTTTGAGCGGGACCTCCTCACCTGATGACTGCGCGCTGCCGCGAGCATTCAGTTCGGCGATAAGAGCATCAACCGATGAGGAGGTGACCCGCATCTGAGGATAGAGCGCGCGCAGCACCGTATTGCGCTCCTGCTCCAGCAGACCGCCGACGATCAGCTGCTCGATGCCATGCTGGGCGATGCCGAGCTCTTCCACGACTGCGTTGATCGGGACGCTTCCGCGCTTCGCCGCTTCGAGTTCAGCGACAACGGACTGCTCGAAGTCGGCGAACGCGCGCTCGGTGCCGGACAGCGTCACGGTGGCGAGCGGGCCGGCTCGCTTCACTTGAGCGAAGAGGCGCGGCGTGATCCGGGCGACTTTCGCGGCCTGTGATCCGGTCATGATGTTGGGTGCGAGGTGTCGCAGTGCCTGCCGTCCGGTTGCCACGAGCTCGGGATATGTGGTCCGGATGACTTCGGCGATCTGCGGCCAGCTGCCGATCGCGCTGACCATTCGCCTCAGTTCCTTGAGCTGCGCGAGACTGACCGAGGTGCCGTCGCGGCCCAGACGATCCCGCAGGAGCGCGGGCAGGCGCGACGGCCATCCGGTCAGCAGATCGTCGGCGGTAGCGAGGGTGGCGACGATCCGTTGCGGCGAGAGCTTGCCGCCCTCGTTGCGTGGCGTGAGGTCGAGATTGACGATGCGAGCGAGCCGCCAGCCCAGTTCGAACATCGCGCCGGGCTCGCAGCGCTTCAGCTCGCCGACCTGCTCCGACGCGACCCGTGCCGCGTCGCGGGGCGCGGCAAGCGCTGCCATTCTGCGATATGCGTCGATGTTCTCCTCAAGGCAGAGCTGGGAATCGCCGTCGAGCCTGGCGTCGCATCCTTTCCGCCCGCAGCGCGTCAGACCCTCGGCGCGGAACCAGTCGAGCTTGGCGCCGCATGCCGGGCACGTGTCGAGGAGCAGCTCGAGCGAATGGGGACAGAACGGCAGGAGCCGGTGCGTCCAGGCCGCGCGGTGGAAGGGCTCCGCTTGCAAGGTCGCGGGCGAGATGCGGCGCCATCGGAACGTGAGATCGTAGTCGGGCACCTCCGCATCGAGGAAGCGCACGGTCCGAAGGGCGCGCGTGGATCTGATCTCGGTATGAGCGAGTGCGCGGACCGTCTGCTCGGACGTGCCGAGCACTCGGGCCAGGCCCGCACGCTGCTCATGGCGTCTGATCGACAGATCGAAGACCCGGGCGTGCGGATAGCCCGCTGCTTCCAGCAATGCGGACACGTTGGTGTGGTGGTTGTCGCTCGCGGTCTTGAAGACGAGACCCATGAGGCTCTCGCGCGGGTCTACCTCCGGCGGGAAGAGCACGCGTCCCGAGCCAGGCTCGGGACGCGTCCAAGGAGCGAATTCAGCCACCGACCACGCCCGCCGAGAACGGATCGTATTTGCAGATCAGCTGGGGCATCGCCCAATCGCGCACGGCGCGAGAGAGGTCGTGGGGTTCGACGAAGTCAGCGCCTCGCCGAGTGGAAACCTCGAGCGCCGCCCGGACGAGGTTCACGACCCGACCCAGCAGCCCCGCCGAGACGATGAACATGCAGCGCAGCGTGCGGGGATCGTCAAAGCCTGAGGAGCGTGCGGTGATGCGGCGCTCGACCATGGCGGCGTCGAGGCGCTGAACGAATGACTTGAACGTGGCATTGTCCTCCGGCTTTCCGAACTCGAGTGGCATCAGATCGCAGGGTGCGATCATGCGGTTGGCGAGCTGGATGTTGCGACTGAGCAGCGGGAGCGCGGTCGGATCGCCCGCGAACACCAGACCGACGACACCGTCATCCAGCATGCGCTTGAGGGTGTCGGTGGGATCGGAGCGTTCGGAGGCGCGGAAGTTCAGGTGCTGGACCTCGTCGACGAAGATGAGCTCGGTCTTGAGTCGCTCGATGCAGAGGTAGACGCGCTTGCGTAGCGTGCTTTCCACGGATGCCTCCGAATACTCGTCACCATATTCGTCGAGGATGGAGGTCATGAGGCGCTTGGTGGTGCAGGCGCGATCGAGCTTGACGCTGAGGAGCGGAACGGCACCTTGCTCCGCGTCGCCACGCCTCGCGACGATCTGCTGGTATTCGCCGATCGCCGTCGACTTGCCTGCGCTGCTCGGACCGACGACCCTGATGGCCCGCTTGGGGCCGGGCGCCTTGCACACCTGCCGCAGATAGTCGAACTGCGCGAACAGGCGCCTGTGAGCGGGGTGCTGCAGATAGATCTGGTCGAAATCGACGATCTTGGCGGCGGTGACCCGCGCTGTGGCGAGGCTGAGGTCCTCGACTGGCGAACCGGTCGAGGGGATCAGCTCCTGGTTGGCGAAGGTCGGGATGACCTTGGCCTTGGGCGACTTCCTCAACATCAGGCATATTCCTCCTCGAAGAGCTCGTCCTCGTCGGCCGGAGAGAGGAAGAGGCCGGTGGCGGGGTCGAACTCGCTCTGATCCCAGTCCTCCCGGCCATCGGCGTCGTGGCTGCCGCCGTCGGCGACCTTGCCCTTCGCCGGTCGGCTCGGCTTCTGATCCCAATCGATTCGGTCGTTGTCCGTGGAGGCGTGTTCGATCGTCTCGCCAAAGCCGTCGTGACGCGGGTCGGCGTATCCGATGGGCACGTCGACCTCGTCTCGGGCGATCGGACCTTCGGTAGTGCGAGCGAGCACACGACGTTCGCGCGTTGCCAGCGAGGGCATCCGTTTTTGGATGAACTCGTTGAGGTTGTTCAGCGCGGCCATGCGCTCCTCCTCGGAATTGAATGCGAGATTGCGACGCTTCGCCCAGGCCAATGCCTGCTCGTGCTGGTCGAGCGTCAGGCCGGCAGCATAGTCTTGCTGCGTGGCGAACAGCTCCCGGTAGGTTCTGGTCTCGGGATCGAAGACAAAGATGTGCCCGACGTTCTCGGGATCGATCTTGATCTTCACCGTCGCCG
Source organism: Sphingomonas sp. (assembly GCF_019635455.1). GTDB lineage: Bacteria > Pseudomonadota > Alphaproteobacteria > Sphingomonadales > Sphingomonadaceae > Sphingomonas. Next base: position 169,172 of record NZ_JAHBZJ010000008.1, read on the forward strand.
CGGCGGTAGCCTTGAGCCGCCCTGACATCTTCTCGCGCGGCAGGTTGGAGGCGAGCAGCTGCTCCAGGTTTTCACCGCGATAGCTCAGGTGCTGCCAGCGCACTCCATTCGTCGTCAGGCGACGGCCGTGGACCGTCAGGAGGGTCATCATGTCCAACGCGCGTTCATCGAGGATGGAGCGCGGGCGGGACTCGATCGAGCGGAGCCAGGCTGCGGCGGGCTGTTCGTTCAAGCCGCAGTGAATCGAAATGTGATAAGTGTTGATAAACTCCTGGATGAGTTCTTCCAGTTCCTCCACCAGAAGCACTGCCCTGGCCTCGGGATTGATGCCCATCTCACGCAGAGCCCGAGGGTCCAGCGTGTGACCTGGGAGCTTCGCAAGGAGCCACGTCTTCAGCGTGCGGAAGAACCGCTCCATGGCGGCCTTGGCCTTCGGTGCGTCGACCGGCGCGAAGACTAGGGTGATGCCCGCCTCGGCGCAGGCGTCCTGAAGCGCGCCCGAGACGTAGTTCGCACCGTTGTCGCAGTAGAGCTTCTGCGGCTTCCCGGCGACCTGCCTGAGCACCGGGTAGCGGCTCGTCCAGTCCTGCGTGAGGTGCATCTTCTCTCGGCCGACACGCTTCAGGCACTCTGCAGCGGTGTGGGTGGTAGGCGGTTTGAAGCTGAGGACAAACCCGACCACGCACCTCGTGGCGAGATCGAGCGCCACGCATAGGTAGGGTCTCCCGGCTGGGAACCGCTGGCCGGCGCGCGACTGGACGCACGCGACGACGTCGAGCGGCGTGTCGTCCATGAAGACGAGTTCGAGCGCGTGTTTTGCTAAGTTGCCGCCCATCGACGGTCGCCAGTAACGCTCAGCGGCCGTTTTACCGTGTTTGCGCTCGTAGTTCTCCTTTGACTCCGACGCGCGGACCGCACGCCGATATGCCTCGCGCGAGGGCTGCTTCAGGGGCGGCAGACCTTCTTCACGACGCTCGACGTTAATCTTCACGATGTCGGCGTGTCCGGCAGCTTCCGCATCCTTGATCTGCCGCCCGTGATCGGCCCAATACCAGTCCGCCCGTTGCTCGATGACTTCGCGGACAAGCGAATCCAAACGTTTGGCGCGCGGCACCCGACCGGCGTTGCTCACGAGCTGCGACAGCGACGGCAGCTCCGGGTCGGTCCACGTCATCCACTCACGAACGGTGCTCGTCGCGGGACGCTTGCCAAACCTCTCATCGAGCTCGGCCCACGCGCTGTCGATGGCGGACGAGAGGTTCGGATCGTTGCGGGTGGCGCCGGCAGCGTAGAGCCTCTGCAGGAGCGTCTGGCGCGCCTCGGCGAACGCGTCAGTTTTGAGGATTTCCTCGCGGTCCATCTCGGCGCACGGGGCGCGCTTGGTCTCGTGGGGCGTTCCGTCTGCGTTGCGGATGACTTGGAAGTCCCCGAAAGCGATGGCGCTCTGCAGCCATTGGACTGTCGCCACCTGGCGGATCCCAGTCTGAGGATCGACCGGGCGGTAAAGCTGCCCGGTCTCGAAATCTTCGACGTTGATCTCGCCATCGCCGTATTCGCCACGCCAAATGAGGCGCTTGTCCTGCACGCAGAACACAGTGCCCGGCCGCTGGAGTTCAGCGTAGGCCAACGGCGGCTGGACGCGAAGGATGTCAGTCATCTGCATTACTCCTGCGCGATGCATAGCTCCGCCGTTCCGGCGCTCGCGCGTCGCCGGACGGGTGTCGGCCAAAGGCGGCCGGATCTCGAGATCGTTGGGCTGGGGCGGAGTGTGGTCAGCCGGCGTTCGTCACCGCGCATGAGAGGCGGATTGTCGGGAAAGCGAACGGGCGCTTGGGGGCCGGACGGACGATGCTGCGCTCGTCTACGGGGCGGTGGAGGTCGAAGGCGATCTTACGCCGCACCATCAGGGCCGAGGCGAACGCCAGACCGCGGCCGAAGCTCTCGCCCATCGCATGCGCCAGATCCCCAAGCTGGAGTTCGCCCTCTTCGCTGAGCGCACGCGCCACCGCCTGCTCTATGCGCAGCGGCACGTTCACGAAGCGGTGCGCCTGCACCTCGTCGACGGCCTCGAGGAAGTCGTCCGAGCCGAGATTCGCCGGCGTAACCTGATGATAGTCCCAGCCGAGCGCCGCGGCACCGACGCGCGTGACGGCCTGCTGGATGATCGCCGTCGGTCGATCGAAGTCCTCCCAGCGGCGCTTCGCTTCGACGAGCATAGGACGTCCGCCGATATCGACCCATGCGGCATCTGGGAAAGCGGTGACAGCCTTGCCGCGCAAAGTGGCCTCGATGCGGCATGGCTGGGCCAAGAAATCGAGCCGGTCCGGCACGACCTCGGCGATCTTGTGCATGGCAAGTTCCGTGCGACCGTCGCCGTAGCCGCAACGACGCCAGCGCTTGGAAGGATACATGAACGTCTCGTGGATCTTCGTGCCGGTTACGACCGTGCGGATCTGCCCACCGTTGCGAGCGAATACGATCTTGTCGACGACCGTGTCTGCCATGATGTCGGCGAGTTCGACACCGAGGGGCGCAATAGCCATCTGTTGTTCCTCCTCCTGCGTGTGAGAACTGGCGCGGTGTGCAGGCTCAGCCGCGTCATGCTGGAAAGCCTGGTCAATCGAAGGAGATCACACCCTCGGCGAGCAGAGCCCGAACGACGTTCGGCTGGATTGACCAGAGGGTGACCACGCTTCGGCCGGGTTGCGGCTCGACGCTGATCAGCGTGATTTCCTCCCCGGCCCCGTTCTTCACAGCGAGGACCCTTTGGCCCGAGATGTGGAACGGCTTTCCTGTGCGGATCCTGCGCAGCGCGCGGGCAACGGCGAGGTCGTCGAGGGTGCTGGTGTCGTTTGCGGCAGGACCTCTCTGATCATTGAGGCCTGGCGAAATAGTAGCCGCGATAGAGGCCATAACGGAAAGTCCCCTTTTTAAGTTTGGGCAGTGCTCCCAACGACCGCCCGATCAAAGTAT
>NZ_JAHBZJ010000009.1 GCF_019635455.1 Sphingomonas sp.
GTCAGCTGCTCTACCAACTGAGCTATGCGTCCGTTCCGGGTGGCTGGAGGCGTCGTGTCTGACGCTTCCCGCTGTCGGGAGCGGCGCGCCTACCACCCGTCCGGGGGGATTGCAACACCCATGGCGCGGAAAAATGTTACCAGCGCACCGTCTTGCGATTCAGGCGGTTCTCGCGGTCGAGCGCCATCAGGATGCCGATGCAGATCAACGTCGTCATCTGGGCCGAGCCGCCGAAGCTGATGAGGGGGAGGGGGATGCCGACGACCGGCGCCAGGCCCATTACCATCGCCATGTTGATGAAGACGTAGAAGAACAGCGTGGTGGAAATCCCGGCCGCGGTCAGCCGTGCGAACCGGCTTTGTGACCGGATCGCGATCTGGATCCCCCAGCGGATGATGAGGCCCCAGACGAGGATGACGAACAGCCCGCCCATCAGCCCCCATTCCTCCATCATCGTCGCCAGCGCAAAGTCGGTATGCCCTTCCGGCAGATAGTCGAGATGGCTTTGCGTACCGTTGAGGAACCCCTTGCCGAACCAGCCGCCGGATCCGATCGCGATCTTTGACTGGCTGATATGATAGCCGGTCCCAAGCGGGTCGTTCTCGGGATTGAGGAAGGTGAGCACGCGGTTGCGCTGATAATCGTGCAGCACATAGTTGACGACGATCGGGATCGACACCGCCGCGGCCAGCGCGCCGCCGATGAACAGGCGAAGCGGAATGCCCGCCAGGAACATGACGGTGAAACCGCCGGCGGTGATCATCAGCGCGGTGCCAAGATCGGGCTGCATCATGACGAGCGCTGCGGGCATGCCGATCATCACCACGGCGGGCCAGATCGCGCCGAAGCGCCGGATCTCGCCGGCCGGCAGTATTTCGTAGAAGCGTGCGACCGCGAGGATGATCGTTACCTTCATCAGCTCGGACGGCTGGATGCGGATGATCCCGAGTTCAAGCCATCGCTGGCTGCCGCCCTTCACCGCGCCGAGCAGTTCGACGCCGACCAGCATGACCAGGAACAGCGCGTAGAGCGGCAGCGCCAGCATCGACCATATCTCCACCCGCACTCGTGAAAGGGCGAGGGCGAGGCCAAGAAAGGCAACGAAGCGGATCCCCTGCGGCATCGCCCAGCGCGGGGCGCCGCCGGCCGCCGAATAGAGGACCAGCAGGCCGAAGCCGCCGAGCAGGCAGATCAGCAGGATGATGCCCCAGGGAAGCTGGGCGACCGGTGCCGGTACGAAGCCGGGGGTGATCGAACTGCTCTGACGGCTCATTGCGGCGGCGCCGTCGATGTTGCGGGGGGTGAGGACGTCGAAGTGGCGGCCGGCGTCTGCGGTGTCGGCGCGGCGGCGGCACGATCGGGTGTGGCGGATGGCTTTGGTGTCGGGGTGGGCGCCGGCGTCTGGGCCGGGGAAGCGCGGGCCGGGGAGGGGGAGCTGGCAGCGGTGGGCGTCGGCGTCGGCACCGGCGAGGCGCCGGGTTTCGGCGTGGCCGCCGGAAGCCCCTGTTCCTGGCGATATGCCGCCTCGCGCGCGGCCATGCGCGTGCGGATGTCGCCGCCCCATCCCGCCTCGAGCGCGGCAAGCCGGGTCATCGCCTGTTCGCGATCGAACAACCAGGTCAGCACGTCCTTTGCAACCGGTGCTGCGGCGCGGGCGCCGCCCATGCCGTGTTCGATCACCACCGACGCGGCGTAGCGGGGATTATCGACCGGCGCGAAGCAGATGAACAGGCCGTGGTCGCGATATTTCCAGTCGCCGCCCTGTCCGCGGTGCCGGTCCATGATGCGGCGCACCTGCGCGGTACCGGTCTTGCCGCCCATGCGGATCCCGTCGAGCTGGAGCCGCGACGCACCGGCGGTGCCATGCCCGTTCACCACCTCGTCCATCCCGCTGCGGACGATCTCGAGATGCTCCTTGGGGAAGTCGAGGCGTAGCGGGGGCCGGGGCTTGTCGATGATGAGCGAAGGGAGCAGCGAACGCCCCGACGCCAGCCGCGCCGCGGCGAGCGCGAGCTGAAACGGGCTGACCAGCACATATCCCTGTCCGATCGCGGCGTTGAGCGTATCCGACTGGGTCCATTCCTGTTTGAAGCGGCGCTGTTTCCAGGCGCTGTCGGGGACCGTGCCATAGCGTTGGGAGGGGAGGGGAAGTTCGAATTCCTGCCCAAAGCCCAGCTTGCGCGCGGACGCGGCGATCGCCTCGATCCCGACTTCGCGCCCCATGGCGTAGAAATAGGTATTGCAGCTGCGCGCGATCGCGGTGTGCATCGTCATCGAGCCGTGATGGCCAAGACAGCCAAAGCGGCGATTGCCGAGCGTATAGCCGCCATTGCAGAAGACGGTTCGGTTGGGGTCGATCCCCGCGCCCAATACGGCCAGCGCCGTTGCCGGCTTGAACGTCGATCCGGGCGGATACAGGCCCTGAAGCGTCTTGTTCATCAGCGGAAGATGATCGTCGTCGGACAGCATCTTCCACTCGGTCCGGCTGATCCCGTCGGAAAAGGTGTTGGGATCATAGGCGGGCATCGACACCATCGCCAGGATGTCGCCATTGGTGACGTCGAACACGGTGACCGATCCGGATTCGGTGCCGAGCCGGCGCGCGGCATATTCCTGAAGCCCGGCATCGATCGTCAGGCGGACGGTCTCGCCCGGCGTATCGGGGCGGGTGGCGAGTTCGCGCACCAGCTTGCCCCGCGCCGTCACCTCGACACGCTTCGCGCCCGGCTTGCCGCGCAGGCGCGGCTCCAGCATCTTTTCCAGCCCGTCCTTGCCCAGCTTGAACCCGGGGGTGAGCAGCAGCGGGTCCTTGGTTTCCTTATATTGTTCGGCGGTCGCGGTGCCGACATAGCCGACCAGATGGCCCACCGCCGCGCCGGCCGGATAGTTGCGCGCAAAGCCACGGGTCGGCGCGACCCCGGGCAGTTCGGGCAGACGGACGCTGACCGCCGCGAACCGCTCCCAATCGAGATTTTCGGCCACCGCCACCGGCTGGAACCCGGCGGCGCGCTTCAGGTCGGATTCGATCTGCGCGATGTCTTCGGCGGACAGCGCCAGAATGTCGCGCAACTGCGCCAGGACGCGGCCCTTGTCCTCCAGCCGGTCGGGGATGATATCGACGCGGAAATCGGTGCGGTTGTTGGCGACCGGCGCGCCATTGCGATCCACCATCCAGCCCCGACGCGGAGGAATCATCGTCAGGTTGACGCGGTTGCTTTCGGCCAGGAGCTTGTACTTGTCGTTTTCATAGACGGCGAGCCAGGTCATGCGGCTCGCCAGCACGAGGCCCAGCGCGGCCTGCGCCCCGCCGATGAACAGCGCACGGCGCGAAAAGCTGTAGCTTTGCTGCGCCTCGGTGATCATCCGCACCGGACCGCTCATCGCGCCCTCCGCTTGCCGTCGAGCCGCGAAACGAGACGCGACAGGACCGGGAACAGCGCGATCGAGACGAGGATCTGGACCAGCAATACGGTATCGACATGCGCGCCGAGCGGCGTCGCGACCAGCCGGCCGCCGATCAGGCAAAAGCCGATCGCGCCCGCAGCCAGCAGCCAGTCCTGAAAGAAATCACGCCACACGATGCGCGTATCTAGCACATCGATGGCGATGAAGGACACGGTCCAGAACAGCATCGCGCTGCCGAGCGGCTGGCCGCTGACGAGGTCATCGACGAAGCCGAGCAGAAGCGGCGCCCAGGGCTTGAGCAACTCCGGGCGATGGAGCCGCCAGGCGAGCAGCATCATCAGGCCGATCGGGGGCAGAATGGGAAAGGTGGCCTTGAACGGCACCAGCGTGACCAGCGATCCCAGGACGATCGTCAGCGGTGCGAGCCAGGGGCCGCGGGCGGCGCGATCCGGCTTGCCCAGCCCCGCAAAGGGGGTGCCGGTCACCGCGGCGCCGCTTCCGGCGCGCGAACCGTGCTGGCCTCGGGGAAGAACACCTGCTGGACGAGCGCGAAATCGAGCGAATCGGGGCTGGCGAACGGCGTCGCCTCGGCAATGTCGCGGGACCGTGCGCGGACCTGGGCGACGGCGATGTTGGGCGGATAGAGGCCGCCGGCGCCGGAGGTCACGAACGCGTCGCCCGGTTCGAACTGGGTCTGTGCCGACCCGGCGGAGCGGATGTCGATCAGGCCGTCGCCGCGCCCGGCGGCGATCGCGGGCAGGCCGTCGCTGACCCGGCGTACCGGGACGCTGCTTTCCGGGTCGAGGATCAGCAGGACGCGCGCGGTGTTCGGGCTGGCCTCGACGATCCGGCCGATCAGGCCGTTGGGGCCGCGCACCGGCTGGCCCACGCGAACGCCCTGCCAGGTGCCGGCGTTGAGCGTGGCGAAGCGGCGCGTGCTCGACCCCGTGGCGAAGACGAGCCGCGCGGCGACGACCGGGTTTGCCACCCGGTCGCGCAGTTTCAGCAATCCGCGCAGCCGGCGGTTTTCGTGGGTGACCGTGCGCGCCCGCTCCATCAACGTCCGGTTCGCCTCAAGCTCGGCGCGCAGCTTCGCATTTTCGCCGCGCACGCCGAAATAGCCGCTGATCCCGCCCGGCACGCCGGAAACGGTGCGGCGTACCCAGTCCATCCCCGACGCGACCGGGGTGACCAGTTCGGAGAATGTGCCGCGCACGGCGGCGAAGGCGGGCGGGTTGAAGGTCGAGAGGAGAAGCAGGACGACCGCGATCACCGCGCCGCCCACGGCGACGACGTAACTGATGAATAGGCCATATTGCGCCCGTCGCGAAAACCCGGGGCGCCGTTTGAGCGGCGGCGCCATCTTCCCCCCGTTCGATCAGACCGCGAGCAGAACGCCGCGGAACACCGGATCTTCTAGCGCACGACCGGTGCCGAGCGCCACACAGGTCAACGGGTCCTCCGCGACCGTGACGGGCAGACCCGTCTCATCGCGAAGCACTTCGTCGATCCCTTCGAGCAGCGCGCCGCCGCCGGTCAGGACGATTCCCTGATCGACAATGTCCGCCGCCAGTTCCGGTGCGGTGTTTTCCAGCGCGATCCGGACACCCTCGACGATCGTGCCGACCGGTTCGCTCAGCGCCTCGGCGATCTGCCCCTGATTGATCTGGATTTCCTTGGGAACGCCGTTGACCAGATCGCGGCCCTTGATGTGGATCGTCTGGCCGATGCCATCCGCAGGCGGCTTGGCGACGCCGACTTCCTGCTTGATCCGCTCTGCCGTGGCTTCGCCGATCAGCAGATTGTGGTTGCGGCGGACATAGCTGACGATCGCTTCGTCCATCTTGTCGCCACCCACGCGCACGCTGGTCGAATAGGCAAGACCGCGCAGCGAGAGCACCGCAACCTCGGTGGTGCCGCCGCCGATATCGACCACCATGCTGCCGATCGGTTCGGTGACCGGCATGTCGGCGCCGATCGCAGCGGCCATCGGCTCCTCGATCAGCATCACCTGGCTCGCGCCCGCATTGGATGCGGCGTCGCGGATCGCGCGCCGTTCGACGCTGGTCGAGCCGCTGGGGACGCAGATCACGATCTGGGGAAAGCGAAAGAATTTACGCTGGCCGGTGACCTTGCGGATGAAATGCTTGATCATCTCTTCGGCCACGTCGATGTCGGCGATCACGCCGTCGCGCAGGGGGCGAATCGCCTCGATCGATCCGGGCGTCTTGCCCATCATCAGCTTGGCGTCGTCGCCGACCGCCTTCACCTTCTTGATTCCGTTCAGCGTCTCGACCGCCACGACCGACGGTTCGTTCAGGACGACGCCGCGACCGCGCAGATAGACGACGGTGTTGGCGGTTCCCAGATCGATCGCCAGATCATGGGACATCAGCTTGAAAAAGCGGGAAAAAATCATTCTGTCGCACCGTCCTGTCGCAGCCGGCCCGGGCCGCGGGTTCGCACATTCATCTAAATCACGACCCGCCCGAGCGGATCGACTCCGGCCGGGAAAATCAGGCGGATACGGGTCGCGGGATGGCGCCGCTTGGGCTACAGCAGCGTCCATGTCAATACGCCGTCTGCCGGAGCATCTTGTCAACCGGATTGCCGCCGGGGAAGTGGTGGAACGCCCCGCCAGCGCGCTCAAGGAACTGGTCGAGAACGCGATCGACTCGGGGGCGACGCGGATCGTTGTCCGGCTGGGCGGCGGCGGCGTCGATCTGATCGAGGTGACCGACGACGGGTGCGGCATGTCCCCCGCCGAAATGGCGCTGGCGCTGGAGCGGCATGCGACGTCGAAACTGCCCGAGGCTCTCTGGGACCGGGGGGCCATCGACGCGGTCACGACGCTGGGCTTTCGCGGCGAGGCGCTGCCGTCGATCGCGAGCGTGTCGCGCTTCACGGTGGAAAGCCGGCCGCGCGGCGCCGATGGCTGGTCGCGCACTGTGGATAATGGCGCGCTGGCCGGGGAGGGGCCGGCGGCGCTGCCCCCCGGGACGCGGGTGCGCGTGGAGGGCCTGTTCGAAAAGGTGCCGGCCCGACGCAAGTTCCTGCGCTCCGCCCGTGCCGAATATGCCGCCTGTCTCGACGCGGTGAAGCGGCTGGCGATGTCACGGCCAGAGATCGGCTTTTCGGTCGAGCATGACGGGCGCCGCGTGCTCCAGGTGCAGGAGGGGATGACCCGGCCCGAACGCGTGGCGGCGCTGACCGACCGTGCGCTCGCGGAAAACAGCGTCGCGGTGGATCTGGAACGTGAAGGACATGTGCTGGGCGGCGTGGCGGGGATTCCGACCTTCAACCGCGGGGTCGCCGATCACCAATATCTGTTCGTCAACGGACGGCCGGTAAAGGATCGCCTGCTGACCGGCGCGGTGCGCGGGGCCTATGCCGAAATGCTGGCGCGCGACCGGCATCCTGTTGTCGCGCTGTTCCTGGACGTGCCGCCGGATCAGGTGGATGTGAACGTGCATCCGGCCAAGACCGAGGTGCGGTTCCGCGACCCGCAGCTGGCGCGCGGCCTGATCGTCAGCGGCCTGCGCCGCGCGCTTGACGAAGCGGGGCATCGCAGCGTCCAGCGCGCCGACACGGGGGGAATGGAGATGTGGCAGCGCGAGCCGCTCGCGCCGGTGCCGGCGGCACAGGACGCGCTGTGGAATGTGGAGCGCGGCGCGGCGGTGAGCGCGCCCCGGCCCGATGCGGTGTACGAACGCCGGGCGAGCTTCATCGCTCCGCCCCAGGCACGCGCCGAACCGGCGGCGGCGCCGGTGCCGGGCGTTACCAGCTTTCCGCTCGGCGTCGCGCGCGGACAGGTGGCAAAGACCTATATCGTCGCAGAGGCGGAGGATGGGCTGGTGATCGTGGACCAGCATGCCGCGCACGAACGGCTGGTGCTGGAGCGGATGCGCCGGGCCATGGCCGGCGGCACGGTGGCGAGCCAGGCACTGCTGCTGCCCGAGGTGGTCGAACTGGACGAGCCGGCATGCGACCGGTTGGAGGCGCGGATCGCCGAATTGGGCGAGTTCGGGCTGGAACTCGAACGGTTCGGCCCGCGGGCGATGCTGGTGCGGGCGGTTCCGGCGATGCTGGGCGGTGGCGATGTCGCCGGGCTGGTCACCGACATCGCGGACGAACTGGCGGCCTTCGACGAGGCGCTGAGCCTGAAGGAGCGGCTGGATCATGTCGCCGCGACGATGGCGTGCCACGGATCGGTGCGCGCGGGGCGGGTTCTGTCCGTAGCGGAGATGAACGCGCTGCTCCGCGAGATGGAGGTGACCCCGCATTCGGGCCAGTGCAATCATGGCCGCCCGACATGGGTGAAGCTGGCGCATGGCGATATTGAAAAGCTGTTCGGCAGGAAATGAACGGCTTGGCGTCGTTCTCGACTGCTAGCCCGCTCGCAGAATTCAGCACAACCGCACCGCCGGCAGACGGCCCCCATCATGACGGACGGTGTCCGTTTCCGAAATTAGCGGCAACCAGTTCCGATGAGCCGAACCGTGAAATATGTCTCTCGCCGTAGCGAGGTCATGCGTTTGTACTGGTGCATGTGGCGTAAAGGGCTTTGGAAAATACATTTTCTGATATTTTCCGGCGTCGTGGTTATGGCGTCTGTTGCGTTTTTCGATGGCGCGCCCACTTCGTTTCCGGGATATCTGTCGGTCGCAGGCGTCGGACTGCTCCCGATCGCATTCCTTGCGCTGTTTCCGCTCTTCAAATTCAAACCTCAACAGCGAACCCTCACTATCGACGATGAGGGAATCCAGACCACCATTGGACAGCTCAGCAAGCATATTCCCTGGGAAGATGTCGCCAATGCTTCCACAGAGGACGAAAATCTGATCATTCAGGGCCGAAGCCTGAACGCACTGATCATCCCGCGCCGCGCCTTTGAATCTGTTGAGGCGCAGAACGAGTTTGCGAACGTCGTGATGAACCACATGGCAAAGAGCGGCGGCTAACCACCCCAAAACCGGAGGTTGCGATGCGCTCGCGGTCCGCCACGGCGCCGGCCTCCAATCCACTGTCGATCCGGACCTCACCCGTCGCGACGGGTCGAGAGGGTGTTCGGGCGAAAGTCGCGTGTCAGGCACTGACCGATGCAACCTTCGCCCGATCAACGCATTGTTCACCATGAACAGCGTGCTTCCGCGAGGTTGAGATGAACAAGGTCATGCCGGTCGTGTTGGCGATGGTGCCGCTGGTTGCGGTCCTCTCCGCGATCGTGGCGGTTCCCTGACCGCCAGAGTTTCGCCCCCAAGCGAAAAAATGGGGCCGTTCGGAGCGATCCGGGCGGCCCTTTTCGTCGCCCGACTGATGATTCTGCCAGTGGGACCGGCGCCGCTCCGCCCTAAACCACCGGGGCGGGCAGGGCATCGCCACCGCGGCGGCGCCACATCGGTATCGGCGTGCCGTTGTGGCGAGCCGAACCCTGTTCGGGAACGGAGACAGATATGACCGTGAAATCGACCGCCGTCGCTGTGGGGTTCGCCGCCGCACTGCTGGCGTCACCCGCAATAGCCGGACTCGGCTGGCCGGCCGGGACCGGGGCCAGGATCGTGTTCGAAAAAGAACTGCATGACTATGGCACCGTCAAATTCGGGGCGAATGGCACATCGACATTCGTGTTCGAGAACACGGGGGACGCGCCGCTCGTCATCGTCAGTGCAAAGGGAAGCTGTGGTTGTGTCGTGCCGTCATGGCCGAAGGCACCGGTGATGCCGGGCGCTTCCGGCACGATCCAGGTCAAATACGACACGAAACGGCCCGGACCGATCAACAAGAGCGTGACGATCACCAGCAATGCGGTGAACGCGCCGACGATCGTCATCCGGGTCAAGGGAACGGTCGAAGCGGCGCCCGGCGGCGGATGACCGGTTGACGAGGACCGTCTGCCGGGCCGATCGGCTTCGCGCGCTCCTGCCGTTCGCGAACCGCCCCGGGGGGCGACGATCCAAAGGTCGGACGCTTCAAAGGAAAGGGCCGCCGGATCGACTCCGACGGCCCTTTCTGGTCTTGCCGAAGCGGCGAAGGCGATCAGCCCTCGGCCTGCTCCTCGCCCGCGGTCTCTTCGCCGGCGATTTCGCCGACTTCGAGGTTGGGGTCGCGGTCTTCGGTGAAGCCGGCTTCGTCCTTTTCGAACATCGCGGCCATCACATCGACGCCCTGCGCCTGCATCTCGGCCTCTTCGGGCGAGCGGGCGACGTTGACCTTCACGGTCACCGCCACTTCGGCGTGCAGCGCGACCTTGACCTCATACAGGCCGATCGCCTTGATCGGCTTGTCGAGGACGACCTGCGACTTGTTGACCTTGTGGCCGTCGGCGTTGAGCGCCTCGACGATGTCGCGCACCGCGACCGAGCCATAGAGCTGGCCGGTGTTCGACGCCTGGCGGATCAGGGTGACCGAAACGCCCTCAAGGCCCTTCGATTCCTTTTCGGCCTCGGTGCGCTTCGCGGCGTTATCGGCCTCGATGCGTTCGCGATTGGCTTCGAAGACCTTGCGATTGGCGTCGTTGGCGCGGAGCGCCTTCTTGCGCGGAAGCAGGAAGTTGCGGGCGAACCCGTCCTTCACCTTCACGACGTCGCCGATATGGCCGAGCTTCTCGACCCGTTCGAGCAGAATGACTTCCATGGGTCTTGCTCCTTACTTCACGATGAAGGGCAGAAGGCCCAGATGACGGGCGCGCTTGATCGCCACGGCGAGTTCGCGCTGCTTCTTCGCGCTCACCGAAGTGATGCGCGAGGGGACGATCTTGCCGCGCTCGGACACGAAGCCCTGCAACAGACGAACGTCCTTGTAATCGATGCGCGGCGCGTCCTTCGCGGAGAAGGGGCAGCTCTTGCGGCGGCGGAAAAAGGGTCGTGCCATGTCGTTCTACTCCCTCATTCGCCGTCGAAATTGCCGTCGCGGTCGCGGCGGCCACGACGCTCGCGGTCGCCCTTGCGCATCATCACCGAGGGACCCTGCTCATGCTCGTCCACGCGGACGGTCATGTAGCGGATCACGTCTTCGTTGATCTGCGTCTGGCGCTCCAGCTCGGCGACCACGCCGGCCGGCGCGTCGATCTCGAGCATCACGTAATGCGCCTTGCGATTCTTCTGGATCTTGTAGGCCAGGCTGCGAAGACCCCAGGTCTCGGTCTTGACGACCTTGCCCTCATTGTCCTCGACGATCTTGGTGGCGGTTTCCGCCAGTGCGTCCACCTGCGCCTGTGCCAGATCCTGGCGCGCAAGGAACACATGCTCATACAGAGCCATGCGTCTTCCAATCTGTTGGCCGATCGCTGACGCCGCACCATGCGGACGCCCCTCCGGCTGTCGTTCAAATGCGAAAAGCGGTCAGCCGAGGCTGCCGCTCAACGGTGCGCCCCTTACGCGCGGCAATCGGGAAAAGCAAGCGGCGGAGCAACCTCGCTCCGCCGCCGCGACCACCCCCCGGGGTAAAAGGGTGGGTCAAGTTCCCGCCTTAGCGGATCAGGTTGGCGAAGATCGCCGCGACGATCCCGCTGGTCACGCCGACAAGAACGACATCGTGACCCGACTGAACGTAGCGATAGCCGCGCGGCGGCGCCTTCAGACCACGCACATGGCGATAGTCGATCTGGCGATAGTTGCGGGCGTAGCGATGATCGAACCGCTCACCCCGCTTCCACGTGCGGTACCGGACCGGGGTCGCCGTGCGGATCGTGGTCTTCTTCACCGTCACCTTGCCGTTGCCCTTGTGCGTGACGACGGTGCGGGTCTGCTTGGCCGGGGCGGCGGCCGCAGGGGCGGCGAGCATCACCGGGCTGGCGATCATCGAAGCGGCAACCGCCGCAAGCACGAACTTTTTCATGTCATGTCTCCTTGCGCTCTCTCAGCGATCGCCAACAGCGGCGACAGGGACAAATTGGGGGGGCGCTGTCGCGGAAGTTTCGCACGATCGCCCGAAAATGGTCGCCGAATGTCGCAGGCCGCTTGCGTTCGTTCAGCTTTCCGCGCCAAGGGGCGGGAATGACGTTCGAACAAGAGGTGCAGGCGGCTGCGCGGCAGGGAACCGACGCTGCGGTGGCGTTCGTGGCGACGCGTGCGGGCGAGGGCGATGCAGAGGCGATGCTGATGCTGGCCCAGTGGCGGTGCTGGGGCCATTTCGGGCCGCAGGATATCGACACCGCCTATGCGCTGACCGCCGCCGCTGCGGCGACCGGCAACCTTCAGGCGATGCTGACCCAGGCGGCGATGATCGCGACGGCGACCGGCACCCAGCGGGACGAAGCGGCGGCGCGTGCGCTGGTCGAGGGTGCTGCGCCGCGATCGCCGCTCGCCGCCCAGCACCTTGCGATCGCGGACACGATCCCGGCCGGCGCGCCGGCGGTCGAGGTGCTGAGCGAGACGCCCTATGTGGCGCGGGTGCGGGGCCTGATCTCGGCCGAGGCCTGCGCGTTCGTGATGGCGCGTGCGGCGCCGATGCTCCAGCCGTCCTTCGTGATCGATCCGGACACCCAGGCGCGGGTGCCGCACCCGATCCGCACTTCCGCCGGCGCGGCGTTCGCGCCCGTGGACGAGGATCTGGTGATCCACACGGTCAATCTGCGCGCGGCGGAGAGTTCCGGCACCGATATCGGCAATGGCGAGCCGCTGCATGTGCTGCGCTACACGCCGGGGCAGGAATATCGCACGCATCTCGACGCGCTGCCGGGCGTGGAAAATCAGCGGACGCATACGGTGCTGTTCTATCTGAACGGCGACTATGACGGCGGCGAGACCGTGTTTCCGCAGCTTGGCCTGTCGGTGCGGGGCGAGCCGGGCGACGCGCTGATCTTCCGCAATACCTATGACGACGGGCGCGCCGATCCGCGTGCCGAACATGCGGGCCTGCCGGTGCGGGCGGGCGAAAAGTGGCTGGCGACGCGCTGGATCCGCGCGCACCCCTTTCACCCGTGGAAGCCGGAAACCGAGCGATGATCGCGATCGCGCGCCGGCACGGGCCGCGCGACGCCAGATTTGGAGAGTAGAGATGCGAGCATTCATCTTCCCCGGCCAGGGTAGTCAGGCGGTCGGCATGGGCAAGGCGCTGGCGGACGCGAGCGCGGCGGCGCGCGAGGTGTTTCAGGAGGTGGACGAGGCGCTGGGCCAGCATCTGTTCCGCCTGATGACCGAGGGGCCTGAAACCGACCTGACGCTCACCGAAAATGCGCAGCCGGCGATCATGGCGAACGCGATCGCGACGCTGCGCGTGCTGGAGAAGGAGGGCGGGGTGTCGCTGGCGGACAAGGCCGATTTCGTCGCCGGACACTCGCTGGGCGAATATACCGCATTGTGCGCCGCCGGCGCGATCGACCTCAGCACCACGGCGCGCCTGCTCAAGCTGCGCGGGCAGGCGATGCAGGCCGCGGTGCCGGTGGGTGAGGGCGCGATGGCGGCGCTGCTGGGCGCGGACCTGGTCAAGGCGCAGGCGATCGCCGATGCCGCCGCCGATGGCGATGTGTGCGCGGTCGCGAACGACAATGACCCTTCTCAGGTGGTGATTTCCGGCGCGAAGGCGGCGATCGATCGCGCGATCGGGCTGGCCAAGGAACATGGTGCGAAGCGCGCGGTGCTGTTGCCCGTGTCTGCCCCCTTTCACTGCCCGATGATGCAGCCGGCGGCGGACGCGATGGAGGCGGCGCTGGCCGATGTCGGGATCCGTACGCCGCTGGTCCCGGTCTATGCGAACGTCACCGCGTCCCCGGTGCAGGACCCCGACACCATCCGCACGCTGCTGGTCGAACAGGTGACCGGCATGGTGCGCTGGCGCGAATCGGTCGCGGCGATGTTCGACGCCGGCGTGACCGATTTCGCCGAACTGGGCGGCAAGGTGCTGGGTGCGATGGTCAAGCGGATCGCGCCCGACGCGGCGGTGACGAGCGTGGTGACGATGGATGATATCGAAGCGCTGGCGAAGGCGCTCTGAGGAGGATGAACATGTTCGACCTGACAGGCATGACCGCACTGGTGACCGGCGCTTCGGGCGGGATCGGTTCGGCGATCGCGCACGCGCTGGCGGGACAGGGCGCGCGGCTGGCGGTTTCCGGATCCAATGCGGAAAAGCTGGATGCGTTTCGCGCCGATCTGGGCGGGGACCATGTCGCACTGCCGTGCAACCTGTCCGACGGCGCCGCGGTCGATGGCCTGGTGCCACGGGCGGTGGAGGCGCTCGGCAAGCTCGATATCCTGGTCAACAATGCCGGGGTGACGCGCGACAACCTGGCGATGCGGATGAAGGACGAGGAGTGGGACCAGGTGATCCGCGTCAATCTGGAGGCCGCGTTTCGCCTGGCCCGCGCCGCCGCCAAGCCGATGATGAAGGCGCGGTTCGGCCGGATCATCTCGATCACCTCGGTGGTTGGCGCGACCGGCAATCCCGGCCAGGCGAATTACGCCGCGTCGAAGGCCGGGCTGGTCGGCATGTCCAAGGCGCTGGCGCAGGAACTGGCAAGTCGCGGCATCACCGTGAACTGCGTCGCGCCCGGTTTCATCCGCTCGGCGATGACCGATGTCCTGCCCGAGGCGCAGAAGACCGCGCTGCTGGGCCGCATTCCCGCCGGCGATCTGGGCCAGGGGGAGGATATCGGCGCGGCGGTCGTCTACCTCGCCAGCCGGGAGGCGGGATATGTCACCGGCCAGACGCTGCATGTGAACGGCGGCATGGCGATGTTGTGATCGCGCACCGATCGCCGCCGCCCCCCTTGCGCGGGCGCGGGCGGCGTTCTAGGTGCGTTCAGGATAGCAGATTCAACCCAATAAGAAGGAACAGGGTAATGAGCGAGACCGCCGACCGCGTGAAGAAGATCGTCGTCGAGCATCTCGGCGTCGAAGCCGACAAGGTGACCGAGGACGCCAGCTTCATCGACGATCTGGGTGCGGACAGCCTCGACATCGTCGAGCTGGTCATGGCGTTCGAGGAAGAGTTCGGTGTGGAAATCCCGGACGACGCCGCGGAAAAGATCACGACCGTGAAGGACGCGATCACCTATATCGACGAAAATCAGGGCTAAGCGGTTTCCGCATGGCCGCCCGCATGGGCAGGATTTGACGAACGGCTTCCCGTTCCCGAAAGGGGTGGGGAGCCGTTTCGCTTTGTTGAGAAGTTTGCCGGAGAGAAGTTATGCGTCGCGTCGTCGTGACTGGCCTTGGTCTCGTGACCCCGCTGGGTGCCGATGTGGAGACCGCGTGGAAGAATATCATCGCGTCGAAATCGGGCGCGGGGACGATCACGCGGTTCGATGCCACCGATTTCCAGAGCAATTATGCCTGTGAGGTGAAGCCCGCGGACCATGAATATGGGTTCGACGCGGGCAAGCGGGTGGATCACAAGATCCAGCGCCAGGTCGATCCCTTCATCGTCTATGGCATCGACGCCGCCGGCCAGGCGCTGGAGGATGCGGGCCTGACCGACATGTCGGAAGAGGAACGGCTGCGCGCCGGCTGTTCGATCGGATCGGGGATCGGCGGCCTGCCCGGCATCGAAAGCGAATCGCTGGTGCTGGCTGAAAAGGGGCCGAAGCGCGTATCGCCGCATTTCGTCCATGGCCGGCTGATCAACCTGATCTCGGGCCAGGTATCGATCAAATACGGGCTGATGGGGCCGAATCATGCGGTCGTCACCGCGTGCTCGACCGGGGCGCATTCGATCGGCGACGCCGCGCGCATGATCGCGATGGACGATGCCGATGTGATGCTGGCCGGCGGCGCGGAAAGCGCGATCTGTCCGATCGGCATCGCCGGTTTCGGCCAGGCGCGCGCGCTGTCGACCGGCTTTCGCGACGAGCCGTGGCGCGCCAGCCGGCCCTATGACGTCGCACGCGACGGATTCGTGATGGGCGAGGGCGCGGGCGTGGTGGTGCTCGAGGAATATGAGCACGCCAAGGCGCGTGGTGCGAAAATCTATGCCGAGGTGATCGGCTATGGCCTGTCGGGCGATGCCTATCATGTGACCGCCCCGCATCCCGAAGGCTCCGGCGCGTTCCGTTCGATGCAGATGGCGATGAAGAAATCCGGCCTGGCGCTGGAGGATATCGACTATATCAACGCGCACGGCACCTCGACCCCGCTCGGCGACGAACTGGAGCTGGGCGCGGTGCGCAAGCTGTTCGGGAGCGCGATCGGATCGCTGTCGATGTCGTCCACCAAATCGGCGATCGGCCATCTGCTGGGCGGCGCCGGGGCGGTGGAGAGCATCTTCTGCATCCTGGCGATGCGCGACCAGATCGCGCCGCCGACGCTGAACCTGGACAATCCCAGCGAGAATTGCGCTGGCGTCGATCTCGTCCCGCACAAGGCGAAGGAGCGGAAGGTGAAGGCGGTGCTGAACAACTCGTTCGGCTTTGGCGGCACCAATGCCTCGCTGGTGATGAAGGCGGTCTGACGCCGGGAGAGGGGGGATGATGCGCAAGCTCGGCTGTTTCGGCTTCCTCATCGCCCTCGCGCTGATCGCGGGCGCGTTCTGGGCGGTGCATTTGTGGGGCGGCGCCGGCCCGTTGCAGAGGAACGCCAGCGTCGTCGTGCCGGAGGGGGCGACGATGACCGCCGCGTCGAACCAGCTGGCGAAGGCGGGGGCGATCCGCTCGCCCCGGTTGTTCGTGTGGCTCGCGCGCATCTTCGGTGGCGATACCCCGATCCAGGCGGGCGAATATCGCCTGCCCGCGCATATCAGCCAGGCCGATATCCTGAAGATGATGCAGGGCGGCAAGACGCTCCAGCGCTTCGTCATGATCCCTGAGGGTATGCCCTCGATCATGGTCCATGAGCGGCTGATGGCGGCGCCGCAACTCGACGGCAAGGTCGCGGTGCCGGTCGAGGGGACGGTGCTGCCCGACAGCTATGCCTATAATCGCGGCGATACGCGGCAGGCGGTGCTGGACCGGATGCAGGCGGCAATGGTGAAATATCTCGCCGCCGCCTGGACGAAGCGCAAGCCGAACATCGCCGTCAGCACCCCGCGTGAGGCGCTGATCCTGGCCTCCATCGTCGAGAAGGAAACCGGCAAGCCCGAGGAACGGCGGATGGTGGCTGCGGTCTATTCCAACCGGCTGAAACGCGGAATGCCGCTTCAGGCCGATCCGACCGTGATCTATCCGGTGACGAAGGGCAAGCCGCTCGGCCGCCGCATCCTGCGCTCCGAACTTCAGGCGGACAATGGCTACAACACCTATGCGATGACCGGCCTGCCGCTCGGCCCGATCGCCAATCCGGGACGGGCGAGCATCGATGCGGTGCTGGACCCGGCGGAATCGCAGGCGCTGTATTTCGTCGCCGACGGCACCGGCGGACATGTGTTCGCCGACACGCTGGAACAGCATAATGCGAATGTGCAGAAATGGTATGCGATCCGCCGTTCGCGCGGGGAGATGTGAGGGCGATCGCGCCGTGGCTGGCGATGCTGGCCGCCCTGGCGATGCCGATCGCACCGGCGGCGCAGGCACGCCCGCTGGTGGCCGACGCCGCGCTCGAACAGCGGCTTGAGGATCTCTATCAGCTCGCCGCGCGCATCTATGCCTATGACCGCGCGGCGTGGGTGGCGACCGACGCGCTCTTCGCCAAGGTGGGCCGTGGCGCTGAATTGAGCGGCGTGCGGGGGTGGGTGGTGACGCCTGACGGTGCCGATCTGATCGTCACCTTTTTCCAGGGTGAGGGGGCGCAACGCACCAGCTTCTTCGTGGCCCGCACCCGGGAGGGGCGCGTGGTCGAGGCCGAACGGTCGCAGGAGGCGACCGCGTTGACGCCGACCCAGCAGCGGCTGATCGGCGCGCGCGACGCGGCGGCGGACGAGGCCCGGCGACAGGGCTACACACCCTGCACGCAGGCGCCGTTCAATCCGGTGGTGCTTCCGGACGGTGGCGACGACGCGCCGATCCGGGTGTACCTGTTGTCGGCACAGACCCAAAACGGAAGCTGGCCGTTGGGAGGGCATTATCTCGTCCGCATCAATGTCGACGGGACGGTCCGCGATCACCGCCGTTATGCCAAGGGGTGCATGGACATGCAGCGGCCGGAGGGGGCGAAGCCCGCAGCGATCGTCGTCACCCATCTGCTCGATCCGCAACCGACCGAGATTCACGTCTTTTCCGCGATGACCTCCCGCCTGCCGATCTTTGTCGCGACGACCGATCGCAAGCTGTGGCGGGTCGATTCCACAGGTATCGCGCCGATCGGAGACTAGCCGCCGCCTATTTCAGGATCGTTTCCGCATCGACGATCCGGATGTCGTGCATCTGGCGCAGATAGGCCTCGAAATAGGGTTTGTGCGACGCGCCCACGATCGTCAGCAGGCGCGAGCCGGGGGCGGCCGCCAGCGTTTCGCGGATATTGGCGACCATGCGCAGATTCCGGACCTCCCACGCGCCGGTATATTGCCGGCCAAACCGCTGGGGCGAGGGATCGCGCAACGCGGCGCCGAAATCGCTGCGATAGATGAGCGGGAAGGTCGCCGGATCGTTGAAGCCACGATAGAGCGCGAGCAGGCCACCCGGCGCCGTGATGCCCGCCATCAACCGGTCGCCATCCTTTCGACGCGCCGTCGATGCGGGGTTGTCCCATTGCTTTTGAACGGCGGCGAAAAAGGCGGAGGGATCCGAAATGGCAAGGTCAGAGGTGTGATCGTCGGTCGCGAACACCCGCTCCAGGCCCAGTCGCGCGGCGAGCGGCGCGGCGATCGCGTAATTTTCGTTATGCCGTGTCCGCAGCTTTTCGAGCGCGGCGACGAGGGTATCGTCCAGCCCGTCGCCGGCGCGGCGCTCCGCCTCTGGCAGGCGAAGCCACTGGACGAGCGCGGAGGCCGGTTCACCCCCGGCGAGGAACAGCGCGGCGAGCCGCCGTCGCGTCGATGCGGGCGGCGCGGTGCCAAGCGTGGCGAGCAGCGTGTCGGCCTCCGCCGTCGCGGCGGGGACGTCCAGGCCGGTCGCGGCGCGGGCGGGGGCGACGTCCCAACAATAATCCGCCACCGTCTCTTTCCAGCGCGCGGGGAAGCTGCGCAGATATGCGCACTGCATCCCCGACAGCGCCTCGATCGTGACGATCTGTGGGCGATAGGCGGCGAGCTTGGCCAGGAGCGGTTCGAAGCTGGCCGGATAGCGGTCCTTTGGAATACCCGACAGATGCGGCGTGCCGAGCACCAGCACCTGGTTGGCGGGCGTCACCGGGGGCTTTTGCGCGGCGAGGTCGAACGCCTGGGGCGAACCGGCAGCGAGGACGAGGGCGGAGAGGAACTTCAACATCGCCGACTGTATTGCATGTACAATACAGTCGGGTCAACGCATCAGCGAAGACCCGCCGCCTCGCGCGCCAGCGCCTCGACCTCGGCCATGTCCGCGCCCTTTGGCGTGACCCAGCTGCCGCCCACGCACAGGACGGGATCGAAGCCGAGCCAGTCGGGCGCCGTCGCCGCGCTGACCCCGCCGGTGGGGCAGAACTTCGCCTCGTAGAACGGCGCGGCGAGTGCCTTCAACGCCTTCAGTCCGCCGCTGGTCTCCGCCGGAAAGAATTTGAAATGGCGCAGGCCCAGGTCATATCCGCGCATGATGTCGCCGGCATTGGCGATCCCCGGCAGGAACGGGACGCCGCTATCGACGATCACCCGGCCGAGATGTTCGGTCAGGCCCGGGGAGACGATGAACTCCGCACCGGCGTCCATCACCTGTGCGAACTGATCGGTATTCACGACCGTCCCGGCGCCGACGATCGCGCCGTCCACCTGCTTCATTTCGCGGATCGCATCGAGCGCGGCGGGGGTTCGCATCGTCACTTCGAGCACGCGCAGCCCGCCCTTGACGAGCGCCTGAGCCAGCGGGCGGGCGGTGGCGGCGTCGTCGATCACCAGCACCGGGATGACGGCGCTGGTGCGCATGATGGTTTCGATCGTCACTGAGTATGCTCCTGCGCATAGGCCGCCGCGGCGCCGTACAGGCCGGGCTCGGGATAGGTGATGAGTTTGACCGGGATCGAGGCCATCAGCTGCTGAAACCGGCCCTTTGCGACGAAACGCTGGGCAAAGCCGGAGCCGAGCAGATGGTCCCTCAGCCGCAGGCCAAGGCCGCCGGCGATCACCACCCCGGTCGGGCCGTGCGCGAGGGCGAGGTCGCCCGCGACGGCGCCGAGGCTGAGGCAGAAGCGGTCGAGCGCGGCGACCGCCAGGCTGTCCTTCCCCTCCAGCGCGAGCGTCCAGATTTCCCGGTCGCTGCGGCTGCCCACCGGCTTGCCTTCGAGCGCGGCGAGGGTTTCATAGATCGGAACGATGCCCGGACCGGCGACGATCCGCTCGGCCGAAACGCGGGTATAGGTCGTGCGCAGCCGCTTGACGATCGCATCCTCGATCCCGTCGAGCGGGGCGAAGTCCATATGGCCGCCCTCGGTCGAGATGACGTGATATGCGCCCTTTGGCGCGCGGAATACCTGTGCGACGCCAAGCCCGGTCCCGGGGCCGCAGATGGTGATCGCCCCCTTTTCGGGAAGCGGCTTTTCGGGGCCGCACAGATGGACGAACTCGCTGTCGGGAAGCTGCGCGACGGCATGGCCGACCGCGCCGAAGTCGTTGATGAGCGAGTAGCTGTCCACCTCGAGCCGCTCGTGAATCAGCGGCGGCCGGATGATCCACGGATTGTTGGTCAGCTTGATCAGCTCGTCGTTGATCGGTGAGGCGATGGCGATCGCCGCGGCGCGCGGCATCGGCCGGTCGAACGCGCGGGCCGATGCCTGCCAGGCCAGCTGGAAGCTGCCATGTTCGGCGGTCTTTTGCGTGACCGGCTCGCCGATGCTGACGACACGGCCCCCCTCCACCTCGGCAATGGCGAAGCGCGCATGGGTTCCGCCGATATCGACTGCGACGACTTCCATTTTCTCTCCAGCCTTCCCTGTTCTCAGAATCCGGCGGCGGCAAGCATCGCCGAACCGCCGGCCTCGGCCTCGCTCGCGCCGGCGCGCATCATGGCGAAAAGTTCGCGGCCGACACCCATTTCGGGCGGCGGTGGCGCCGCCTGTTCACGCGCGTCCCATTCGGCGGCATCGACCCGTGCCGACAGTTCGCCGCGTTCGGCGCAGACGCGCACGACATCGCCGTCGCGCAGCTTGCCGATCGGCCCGCCGCCCAGCGCTTCGGGCGAGAGGTGGATGGCCGCCGGCACCTTGCCGCTCGCCCCCGACATGCGGCCGTCGGTGACGAGCGCGACGCGAAACCCGCGATTCTGGAGCACGCCGAGCGGCGGCGTCAGCTTGTGGAGTTCGGGCATGCCGTTGGCGCGTGGCCCCTGAAACCGCACGACGACGACGACGTCGCGATCCAGTTCGCCGGCCTTGAACGCATCCTGCACCGATTGCTGGTCGTTGAAGACGCGGCATGGCGCTTCGATCGTCCATCGGTCGCGCTCGACTGCCGACACCTTGATGCAGGCGCGGCCGAGATTGCCGGAGAGGATGCGAAAGCCGCCCTCAGGCGAGAAGGGGGCATCGATCGTGCGCAGGATCGTATCGTCGCCGCTGGACGCATCATGGTCCTGCCAGACCAGCATGTCGTCGGCGATGACGGGACGGCGCGTATAGGCGTCGAGGCTGTCGCCGACCACGGTGACCGTGTCGCGATGCAGGATCCCGCCCTTCAGCAGTTCGCGGATCACGAAGGTGGGACCGCCCGCATCCTCGAACCCGTTCACGTCGGCCGAACCGTTGGGATAGACGCGGGCGAGCAGCGGGACGGCGCGCGAAAGGCGGTCGAAATCGTCCCAGTCGATCCGGATACCGGCGCAGCGCGCGATGGCGGGCAGGTGGATCAGGTGGTTGGTCGATCCGCCGGTGGCCAGAAGCACGATCGCCGCATTGACGATCGCGCGTTCGTCGATGACCTCACCGATCGGCCGGTAATCGTCGCCCTTCCAGCCGATCTGCGGCAGCCGCTGGACGGCGGCGCGGGTGAGTTCCTGGCGCAGTTTCGTGCCGGGATTGGCAAAGGCGGCGCCCGGCATATGCAGGCCCATCGCCTCGACCATCATCTGGTTCGAATTGGCGGTGCCGTAAAAGGTGCAGGTCCCCTTGCCGTGATAGGCTGCGATTTCGGAATCAAGCAGTTCCTCGCGGCTCGCCTTGCCTTCGGCATAGAGTTCGCGGACACGCGCCTTTTCCTTGTTGGGGATGCCGGTGCGCATCGGGCCGCCGGGGATCAGCACCATCGGCAGATGCCCGAAGCGCAGCGCCCCCATCAACAGGCCCGGCACGATCTTGTCGCAGATGCCGAGCAGGGCCGCGCCCTCGAAGGTGTTGTGACTGAGCGCGACGGCGGTCGAGAGCGCGATCGTGTCGCGGCTGAACAGGGACAGCTCCATGCCCGCATAGCCCTGGGTCACGCCATCGCACATCGCGGGGACGCCGCCGGCCACCTGTGCCGTGGCACCGGCCTCCAGCGCCCAGACCTTCATCTGTTCGGGATAGCGGTAATAGGGCGCGTGCGCCGAGAGCATGTCGTTATAGGCGGTGACGATGCCGATGTTCATGGCGGTCGCCGGTTTCAACGCGTCGCGCTGTTCATCGGTGCCGGCATAGGCATGGGCGAGGTTCGCACAGCCCAGGCGCGGCCGGCCGATGCCGGTTTCGCGCTGTCGCCGCATCAGATCGAGATAGGCGGCACGCGATTCGCGTGAGCGTTCGATGACGCGATCGGTGACCGCGGCGATTTCGGGGTGGATCGACATCGCGACTATGCCAGCCAGTGGATATCGACCGGCAGCTCGGTGTCGGCGAGCACCCGGCCGATCGGATAGGGGGACGAAGGCCCCTGGGCGATCGCCTGTTCAAGGACCTTGCGCTTTTCCGCGCCGCTGATCGCGATCATCAGCGCCTTTGCCGAGGCGATGGCCCCGCCGGACAGCGTCACGCGCGCGACGGGCGCCTCCGGCGGCAGCGGGTCGGGCATCACGCCCAGCGCGCGGCGCTCCTTCGGCCCATTCAGCGCCTCATCAAGATCGGGTCCGGGAAAGATCGAGGCGGTGTGGCCATCGCTGCCCATGCCGAGCAGGACGAGGTCGAGCGGCCAGTGAAAGTCGGTAAGGCGGGCATCGGCGGCGCGGCCGACCGCCTTGTAATCCTCGGCCTTCTCGCTGACGAGCGGGATGACGCGCGCGCCCTTTGGAATGAAGGTTTTGCCCAGGCCGGTGACATTCGACATCGGATCGCCCAGCGGCACGATGCGATCGTCGGTCGGGACGATCGTGACGCGTTTCCAGTCGATCTTTGCGGCGGCAAGCTGCGCATAGACCGGGGCGGGGGTCTTGCCACCGGCCAGCGCGATCACCGCGCCGCCGCGCGCATCGATCGCGCTGTCGATGATGAAGGCGATGTCGCCGGCCAGCGCATCGCACCATTCTTCCGACTCTTCATATTCCCACCATTCGATTTCTTCGGCCATGTCTCTCTCCAGTGGGAAATCAGTGATCGTGGCGGCACATCGTTCCGCTCACTCGTTCCAGGTGACGCCATCCCGCTCCGTCAGGGCGATGGCGGCCGAGGGTCCCCATGTACCCGAGGCATAGGGTTTGGGCTTCACGTCCGCCGCCTGCCAGCCATCGCGGATGGCGTCGATCCAGGCCCATTGCGCCTCCACCTCGTCGCGGCGCACGAACAAGGTGGGATCGCCCTCCAGCAGATCAAGCAGCAGCCGCTCATAGGCGATGCGCCGCCGCGTGCCGGCGAATTCGGTGTCGAGGCTCAGGTTCAATGGCACCTCGCGCAGCCGCACGCCCTCCCGGTCCAGCCCCGGTTCCTTCGCCATCACCAGCAGGCGGACATATTCCTCTGGCTGGATGCGGATGATGAGCGTGTTCGACTGAAGCACGCCGCCGCGTTCGGCGAAAATCGAATGGGGAACCGGCTTGAACTGGACGACGATCTCGCTGCGCCGCTCGGTCATCCGCTTGCCGGTGCGCAGGTAGAAGGGAACACCCTGCCAGCGCCAGTTGTCGACATGCGCCTTGATCGCGACGAAGGTTTCGGTGCGCGATTCCTTTTCCAGCTCCTCGGCATAGCCGGCGACGATCTTGCCGTTCGACGCGCCGCCCGCATATTGGCCGGTCACGGTCAGGCCGGCGGCCTCCGCACCGGCGATCGGGCGGAGCGAGCGCAGCACCTTCACCTTCTCGTCCCGGATGGCGGTGCCGTCGAACCGCGCGGGCGGCTCCATCGCGATCAGGGCGAGCAGCTGGAGGATATGGTTTTGAACCATATCGCGCAGCGCGCCGACATCGTCATAATAGCCCGCGCGCCCCTCCAGCCCCACGGTTTCGGAAACCGTGATCTGGACATGGTCGATGCCCGCCGCGTTCCACACCGGTTCGAACAGCGAATTGCCGAAGCGCAGCGCGAGGATGTTCTGCACCGTCTCCTTGCCGAGATAGTGGTCGATGCGGAAGGTGCGCTCCTCGGGAAAGACCGAGGCGACGGCGTCGTTGATCTCCCGGCTGGAGGGGAGGTCGAAGCCGAGCGGCTTTTCCAGCCCGATGCGCACATTCGCTCCCGCCAGCCCCGCAGAGGCGAGGCCACGGATCGTCGGCTCGAACAGTTTGGGCGCGGTGGACAGAAAGATCGCAAGGCCGCCGGAAATGTCGCCGATCTTGGCCGCGAGCTCGTCAAACCCTTCGAGCGTCGAGGCGTCGAGCGCCTGATATTGCAGCCGGCCGAGAAAACCGGCGATGGTATCGCTGTCCTTGCGATCGGCCGGCAGGAAGGTTTCGAGCGCGGTGGCGGCAAAATCGCGGAAGCCGTCATCTGACAGCGTTGACCGCGCGGTGCCGGTGATCGTCAGCCCGTCGGGCAGGAGTCCGTCCGCGTGCAGCCCGTAGAGCGACGGCAGCAGCATGCGCTGCGCCAGGTCGCCGGTCGCGCCGAACAGCAGCAATTTGCCGAAAGGCTGTCGCATGGATCCTCCCTTTGCCTTGCGCGTCGCCCTAGCAGCCGTTCGACGGCTTGCGAAGCGCGCATACCTATAAGCGGCTAAAGAACGAGACCTGCGGTCGGGTCCAGCCCGGCCATGATGTTGAGGTTCTGCACCGCCGCGCCGGCCGCGCCCTTGCCCAGATTGTCGAGCGTGGCGATCAGCCGGACCTGGCCGTGATCGGCATTGCCGAACACGCGGATCGACAGCCGGTCGGTGGCCGCATCCTCTTCCAGTCGCACCAGGCCGGTCCCTTCGGTCGGCAGCACCCGGACGATCGGCGAATCGCGATAGGCGTCGGCGAGCGCCTGCTCGATCTGCGTGGGCGACGGCTTGCGGGGCAGCGCGTGAAGCGGCAGCGGAACCTCGATCAGCATTCCGCGATACGCGTTGGCGACCGCAGGCTGAAAGATCGGCGGATGTTCGATGCGCGCGTGCTTCTGCATCTCTGGCAGGTGCTTGTGATCGAGCGTCAGGCCATAGGCGCGAAAGCCGGTCTTTTCCGCTCCGTCCTCGAACTCGGCGATCATCGACTTGCCGCCGCCGGAATAGCCCGACGCGCCGCTCGCCGTCAGCGGCCAGTTCGCGGGGATCAGTCCGGCGCGGACCAGCGGGCGGACCAGCGCGAGGAATCCGGTCGGCCAGCAGCCGGGATTGGCGACGCGCGGCGCCTCCGCGATCAGGCCCGCTTGCGCGGGTTCGAGTTCGGGAAAACCATAGGTCCATCCTTCGGCCACGCGATGCGCGGTCGATGCGTCGATGATCCGGGTCATCGAATTGGTGACCAGCCCCACCGCCTCACGCGCGGCGTCGTCGGGCAGGCAAAGGATGACGAATTGCGCCGAATTGAGCGCCTGTGCGCGCTTCTTCGCGCTCTTACGGTCCGAATCGGCGAGCGTGATGAGGTCGATTTCCGGGCGCCCCGCAAGCCGCTCGCGGATTTCCAGTCCGGTGGTGCCGGCCGCGCCATCGATGAATACCGATACGCTCATTGCGCGGCCTTCAGGCAATTGGCGTCCACATAGCCGACAAGACCTGCCGCCGGCGCGCGGCCCCAGGCGTAACCGGCCGAGAGTTCAAGCACCTCGAACAGGTCGCCCGATCCCAGGCTGGTCAGGATTTCGGCATTGTCGGCGCGCGATTCGACCAGCGGGGTCGCGGTCGTCACGATCCAGGTCAGCGGGGCTGCATAATGCGGTGCGAACACGCGATCGGCCAGGCGCACATCGGCCAGGTCACGGCGCGCGGCGTCAGTTCGCGGATCGATATGCACCGAGCGCCCGGTGAGCGCGAATCGGCTACGCGTGCTCCCTGACGGGTTGTCCGGCGTGGCCGTCGCCGGTGACGAATTGCCCGAATTCTGCAAGAAAGTCCGCCCCTTCCGGTGTTCGTGCGACGAAGATGTTTCGCTTGTCGGTTTCGTCGCGCTGGCGGCGCAGATAGCCGAGTGCGCCCAGCCTGTTCAAGGCGCGCGTGACCACGGGCTTGGAGACGTTGAGCGCGCGGGCCAGACCGCGCACCGTATGTGGCCCGACGTCCAGATAGACGAGCAACATCAGCGCCATCTGTCGGTTGGTCAGATCGGGTTCGCCCGATCGGACATAGTCGATCAGGGTGTTTTTCCACTGGAATAGCGATTTTTCGCTCATCGCGTTCATCGCGCCACACTCGCTGCTTCTGTTACACACCCGCAAGAAGCCGGGCTTTCAGCCGCATTAACGCCCCGATAGCCAACGGGTTTCAGCGCGGGCGCGAAATGTTCCGTTTCTGTGACGATCGCAAATCCCATCGGCGGTTGATCGCGGGCGCTCCGGTGACTATGTGGCCGCTTTCCCGCGAAAGACCGACATGCTGTTCACCTTCCTCCTCGTCGTCCATGCCATCATCGCCGCGCTGCTGGTGACGGTGATCCTCATGCAGCGTTCGGAAGGGGGCGGACTGACCAGCGGCGGCAGCCCGTCCGGCCTGATGTCGGCGCGCGGCGCGGCGAATTTCCTGACCCGCGCGACCGCGGTTCTGGCGACCCTGTTCGTGGCGATGAGCATCGCGCTCGCGGTGCTGGCGGCGACGCGGGGCAGCGACGCGATCGATACCAGCCGCGCGGCCGCCCCGGCGCAGACCGCACCGGCGACCGGCCCGGCTCCCGCCGCACAGCCGACCGGTGTGCCGGCGGCACCGGCGGACAACAGCGCCGTCCCGCTCGCCAAGTAAGCGGGTTTCAAACGCAACTTTTTTGGCGGCGCCCGGAGTCGGGCGCTTGCCCCCATTCGTGCTTAGGGGCTAGCGGGTGATTCCCATGACGCGGTACATTTTCATCACCGGCGGCGTGGTTTCCTCGCTCGGAAAAGGCCTGATGGCGGCAAGCCTCGCGGCGCTGTTGCAGGCGCGGGGCTATACGGTCCGCATCCGCAAGTTCGACCCCTATCTGAACGTCGATCCCGGAACCATGTCGCCCTATCAGCATGGCGAGGTCTATGTGACCGACGACGGTGCGGAGACCGATCTGGACCTGGGCCATTACGAGCGGTTCACCGGCGTCGCGTCGCGCCAGTCGGACAATGTCACGTCGGGCCGGATCTACAAGACGATCATCGAGCGCGAGCGGCGCGGCGACTATCTGGGCGCCACCGTCCAGGTCATTCCGCACGTCACCGACGCGATCAAGGATTTCGCACAGGCGGAGACCGAGGACCTGGATTTCGTGCTGTGCGAGATCGGCGGGACCGTCGGCGATATCGAATCGCTGCCGTTCATCGAGGCGATCCGACAGCTCAAGAACGAACTGGGTCGCGGTCGCTCGATCAGCGTTCATGTGACGCTGGTGCCGTATATCTCTGCGGCGGGCGAACTGAAGACCAAGCCGACGCAGCACAGCGTGCGGGAACTGGCGTCGCTGGGGGTCCAGCCCGACGTTCTGGTATGCCGTGCCGAAAAGCCGCTGCCGGCGGGCGAGCGGGCGAAGATCGCGCAGTTCTGCAACGTGCCGGCCAGCGCGGTCATCCCCGCGCTCGATGCGAAAAGCATCTATGCGGTGCCGCTGCAATATCATGCCGAAGGGCTCGACAGCGAAGTGCTCCGTGCGTTCGGCATCGAACCGGGACCCAACCCCGACCTGTCGCGCTGGACCGAGATCACCGACCGGCTGTTCAACCCCGAGGGTGAGGTGACCGTGGGCGTGGTCGGCAAATATGTCGGCCTGCCGGACGCGTACAAGTCGCTCAACGAGGCGCTGGTCCATGGCGGCATCGCCAACAAGGTGAAGGTGAATATCCGCTGGATCGACGCCGAATTGTTCGAAGGCGATGAGGCGGAGATCGCGGCGAAGCTGGAGCCGTGCCACGCGATCCTGGTCCCCGGCGCGTTCGGATCGCGCGGGGCGGAAGGGAAGATCGCCAGCGTGCGCTTCGCGCGTGAACGCAACGTCCCCTATTTCGGCATCTGCTTCGGCATGCAGATGGCGTGTATCGAGGGCGCCCGGAACCAGGCGGGAATTGCCGGCGCTTCATCGACCGAGTTCGGGCCGACCGATGAGCCGGTGGTGGGCATCATCACCGAATGGATGAGCGAGGCAGGGATCGAAAAGCGCGAAGAGGGCGGCGATCTGGGCGGCACGATGCGGCTGGGCGCCTATCCCGCGACACTGGCCGGCAATTCGGTCGTCGCGTCGATCTATGGCGCGGACGAGATCAGCGAACGCCACCGGCACCGTTATGAGGTGAATACGGGTTATCGTACCGCGCTCGAATCGAATGGCCTGGTGTTTTCCGGCATGTCGCCCGACGGGATGCTGCCCGAAATCGTCGAACGGCCCGACCATCCGTGGTTC
Source organism: Sphingomonas sp. (assembly GCF_019635455.1). GTDB lineage: Bacteria > Pseudomonadota > Alphaproteobacteria > Sphingomonadales > Sphingomonadaceae > Sphingomonas. Next base: position 28,160 of record NZ_JAHBZJ010000009.1, read on the forward strand.
GTGGCGGTGCAGTTCCACCCCGAGCTGAAGTCGAAGCCGTTCGACCCGCATCCGCTGTTCGCGAGCTTCATCGAAGCGGCGGTGCGCCAGTCGCGACTGGTCTGAACATCATCCGAAGCGGGTCCCGGTCGATGGCGGGGCCTGAAAAAACAAATGGGCGCCCGGACTGATCGTCCGGACGCCCCGATCTGGCGGCGCGCAAGGGGGTAGGGGCGCGCCGCTGTGTCCGCCGTGTCGTGTCAGGCGACCGAGCGGTGCTCGATCGCTTCGCTTTCGCCACCGGTGCCGATCGCGATCTTCTTCGGCTTCATCGCCTCGGGAACCTCGCGCACGAGTTCGATGACCAGCAGGCCATCGGTCAGGTTCGCGCCATCGACGCGGACGAAATCGGCCAGTTCGAACCGGCGTTCGAACCCGCGATTGGCGATGCCGAGATGCAACATCTGCGCGACTTCATTGTCCTGCGCCTCGGCCTTCTTGCCGGCGACCAGCAACAGATTCTGCTGCGCGGTGATCTCGATCTCGTCGGACTTGAAACCGGCGACGGCGATCGTGATCCGATAGCGATCGTCGGAAATCCGCTCGAGGTTGAAGGGGGGGTAATTCTCGCCGCTCGACTGGCGCGCGGTCGCTTCGAGCATGTCGAAGAGCCGGTCGAAACCGATAGTGGAACGGCGGAAAGGGGTAAGATCGATCTGACGCATGTGGATATCCTCCAATGAGCAATTTCAACGTCCTGTCGGCATCCGGATGGCCCGCAATGCCGGTTCTGCATGGCCCCGAAGGCGCCGTGCATCGTTGATTTGGGAAGCAATGCGGCAGTTTCAAGAGCGACGATCGACGCGGCGTTTGAACATAAAGCATACCAAAGCAATGGGAATAGAAATGCTTTGTCGGTAAATCCTACTCAATTGGTGGAAATAAGGCGGCAGAATCACCTCGGGGGGACTTACGCATGACACCGCATCTGATCGCACTTCTGGTCGCCAGTGCCGGGGGCAATGCCGATCCGGCTCAGGAAACGCCGCCCGTCGCCACCGCCGAACATCCACGCTCCGTCCCGGGGGACAGCGCACGCACCGTGGATGACGTTCAGCGCGCCACGGCGGCATCCGACATCGTCGTGACCGCGCGCCGGCGCGACGAACAGGCACAGGACGTGCCGATCGCCATCTCCGTGGTCGGTGTGAAGGAACTGGACGGCAGCGGCAGTTTCAACGTCGCGCGGCTGACCCAGCTGCAACCGACGCTGCAATTCTTTTCGACCAATCCGCGCAATTCGTCGGTCAATATCCGTGGCCTGGGCGCGCCGCTGGGCCTGACCAATGACGGGATCGAACAGGGCGTCGGCATCTATATCGATCAGGTCTATATGAGCCGGGTCGCCATCGCGACGCTCGACTTCCTCGATGTCCAGCAGATCGAAACGCTGCGCGGGCCGCAGGGAACGCTCTATGGCAAGAACACGGTCGCCGGCGCGATCGGCATCACCAGCAAGCCGCCGAGCTTCGCCTTTCAGGGCCGTGCCGAGGCGAGTTTCGGCAATCTCGATTTCGCCCAGTTCAAGGGGTCGTTGACCGGACCGCTGAGCGATAACGTCGCCGCGCGACTGGGCGTGGCGGTGACCAGCCGGCGCGGCACGATCCATGATGTGGCGACGGGCGACGACGTGAATTCGCAGGACAATCTGGGGCTTCGCGGTGCGATTCTGTGGCGCGCGGGCGATAGGATCGACCTGACGCTGGCTGCGGATTACAGCCGGCAGGATCCGAAGTGCTGCGCACAGACATTCGTGCGCGTCGGCGCGACGCAACGTCCGCTCAACCGCCAGTTCGATGCGCTTGCCGCGGCACAGGGCTATGAACCGCCCAGCCGCGACCCCTTTGATCGGGTGACCGACCTGGATGCCGAATTGCGCGCCCGCAACGTGCTCGGCGGCACGTCCCTGCGGGCCGAGGCGGAGTTGGGGGGCGGCAAGCTGACCTCGGTCACCGCCTGGCGGTTCTGGGACTGGCTGCCGGCGAACGATCGCGACTTCACCGGCCTGCCGATCACGACGCTGTCGCAAAACCCCACCCGGCAGGATCAGTTCACCCAGGAGGTCCGCTATGCCGGGCAGGCCAGCGGGTTTGACTATGTCGCCGGCATCTTTGGCTTTTACCAGAACATCCACACCACCGGCACGCAGCGTCAGGGACCGGCGGCCAGCAAATGGCTGTTGGCGCCGAGCGACCCCTTGTCGAACGATCCCGGCGTGCTCGACGGGCTGACCGCTGTGAACGACATCCGCCTGCGCAATTTCAGCGGCGCCCTGTTCGGCAAGTTCAACTGGAATGTGAGCGATCGCGTGACGCTTTCGCCCGGACTGCGGCTTAATTACGACGACAAGGTCGGCGATTATTCGAGCGTGGTGCGCGACGGCCAGGGCGTGCTGGTGCCGACCACCGGCGGCACCGACCGACAGGCGGCGCAGCGCGGCGTGCTGCGCCCGCAATCCTTCTCCGGCGAGGCGTATCGTGCGTGGAACCTGTCCTATGACGTCACCGCGTCGGTCAGGGCGGCACGTGATGTACTGCTCTACGCCACCTATGCCCACAGCTTCAAATCGGGCGGGTTGAACCTCAACGGCCTGCCGGCGGCGAACGGCGTGCTGCAATCGCAACTGGCGCAGGTCGCCCCGGAAAAGGTGGACCATTATGAGCTCGGCGCGAAAACCCAGTTCTGGGACCGCAGGGTGACGCTGAACCTCGCCGCCTTCTGGACCGAAATCCATGACTATCAGGCGGTGGTCAACAACAGCTCCACCTCGACGCTGCGCGGCTATCTGGCGAATGCGCCACGGGTCCGCGTGCGCGGGATCGAGGGAGATTTTTCGATCCGGCCCAGCGCGCGGTTGAACCTCTATGCCAATGGCGCATGGACCGACGGCCGATATATCGACTTCCCCAACGCGCCATGTCCTCCCGAATTGTCGGGCGGATCCGCCAGCCCGGCAAGCTGTGACATTTCGGGGCAGTGGTTGCCCGGAATCTCACGCGTCGCCATCTCTTATGGCGGCGAGGCGAATGCGCCGGTTCGCCTGGCCGGACATGCGGGAGAAGCCTATCTGGGGATCGACGCGAGTACGCGGAGCAGGTTTTCGTCCAGCGCCTCGCGGTCGATCTACACCGATGTCGCCGGGTACACGCTGCTGAACCTGCGGGCCGGGTTTCGCACCGATGCCGGGTTCAACCTCTTCGCCTGGCTGCGCAACGCGCTCGACGCGCGCTATTTCGACGTGCTGGCGACCACGCCGGGCAATACCGGCCTGATCGCCGGCAATGTCGGCGATCCGCGCACCTATGGCGTGACGCTCGGCTTCGGTTTCTGAACGGGGCGCCGCGTGGAGACACGCGGTGGGGGGAGGGGGCCGTCATCGCTCCCGCGGTTTCCTCCCCCGGCACATGCTCGCCCGGGCAGGCGGTAGGGGACGAATAACGGGCGCGGCATGGCCCGAAACGGCAAACGCCCGGGCCGTTGCCGACCCGGGCGCCTGCGTGACGATGCCTCGTCAGCCCCCTTGTGGCCACTTCGCCCGCGCGCCCTCTGTCAAGAGCGGGGCAGAAGAGCCTCCCCGAACCACGGCCATTGCCATTGCTTCGTGGGGATGTTGCTAGGCGGTGGGTCGCGGCTTGTCACGGGTGGATGGCGCGATAGTCGCACTTTGCATTCATCCTGTGTTTATTCGGCAACAGGGCGGATTGCGCCGTGCGCCCCGCCGCCCTAACAGGCGTGACATATGTTGCTTTCCCGATATGAGCGGATGATCGCGCGCCGTTACCTGCTTCCGGGCAGGGGAGAGGCGTTCATCTTTCTGGTCGCGTCGATCAGCCTGATCGCGGTGATGCTGGGCGTCGCCGCGCTGGTGATCGTGATGAGCGTGATGAACGGATTTCGCGCCGAGCTGTTCGACAAGATCACCGGACTGAACGGTCACGCCGTGATTCAGGGCTATAACGGGCAGCTTCGCAACTGGCGCGAAATCGCGGCGGAAGCGCGAAAGACCACCGGCGTCACCAGCGCGACGCCGCTGATCGAACAGCCGCTGATGGCGAGTTTCGACGGGCGGGTCGAGGGCGTGCTGGTGCGCGGCATGACGGTCGCCGACATTCGCGCCAATCCGACACTCAACAAGAATGTCGTGATCGGCGACATGAAGCAGCTGACCGCCGGGTGCGAATGCATCGCGATCGGATCGCGCCTGGCGACCGCGCTGGGCGCGACGCTGGGCAGCAACGTCTCGTTGATCAGTCCCCAGGGGCTGACCAGTCCGTTCGGCACGGTTCCGCGCATCGTGTCATATCGCGTCGCCGCGGTGTTCGAGATCGGCGTCTATGATTACGACAAGGCGTTCGTGCTGATGCCGATGGAGGATGCGCAGACGCTGTTGCTGATGGGCGATTCGGTGGGAATGATCGAACTGGACACCGTCAATCCGGACAAGGTGGGCGAGATTCTCGCCCCGCTGGCCGACAAGGTGGCGGCGAGTGGCCAGTTGACCGACTGGCGCACGCTCAACGCGACCCTGTTCGAGGCGCTGGCGGTGGATCGGCTGGTCACCTTCACCGTGCTGTCGATCCTGATCCTTGTCGCGGTGTTCAACATCCTGTCCTCGCTCATCATGCTGGTGCGGGCGAAGACGCGCGACATCGCGATTTTGCGCACGATGGGGGCGACACGGGCGGGACTCATCAGGATTTTCGTGACCGTCGGCACGGTGATCGGGTCGCTGGGGATCGTCGCGGGGCTGATCCTGGGCTTCGTCCTGCTCTATTTCCGACAGGGGGTGCTGAGCGGCATCGGCTTCCTGACCGGGCAGCAGATCTGGGATCCGTCGATGCGTTACCTCACCGAATTGCCGGCGAAGACCGATCCGCTGGAAGTCGCCGGTATCGCCCTGATGGCGCTGGTGTTCAGTTTCCTCGCGACGCTGTATCCCGCCTTCAAGGCGGCGAGCACCGATCCGGTGCAGGTGCTGCGCTATGAGTGAGCCGGTCCTCGAAACGCGCGGGCTGGAGCGCGCATTCACTCAGGGCGAGGCGACGATTCACGTTCTGCGCGGCGTCGATCTGACCGTGGAGCAGGGGGAAATCGTCGCGCTGCTCGGCCCGTCGGGATCGGGAAAATCGACGCTGCTCCAGGCGGTCGGCCTGTTGGAGGGCGGGTTCGGCGGATCGATCCGGATCGCCGGGACCGAGGTGGGCAAGCTGGAAAGCCATGAACGCACGCTCACCCGTCGCGACCGGCTGGGCTTCGTGTACCAGTTTCACCACCTCCTCCCCGATTTCGATGCGGTCGAGAATGTCGAGCTGCCACAGCTGATCCAGGGGGCGACCTATGCCGATGCGCGCGAACGTTCGCGCGCGCTGCTCACCGCGCTTGGCCTGGCCGAACGGCTGACCCACCGGCCGAGCCAGCTGTCGGGCGGCGAGCAGCAGAGGGTGGCGGTCGCGCGCGCGCTGGCCAACCGGCCGGCGCTGGTGCTGGCCGACGAACCCACCGGCAATCTGGACGAAGCGACGTCAGAGGTCGTGCTGGCGGAATTTCTGCGGCTGGTGCGTGGCGAGGGCGCGGCGGCACTGATCGCCACGCATAACGAGCGGCTGGCGGCGAAGATGGATCGCATCGTGCGGCTGCATGAAGGCGTGCTGAGCTGAAAAGGACATGGGTATGCGCGCGATCACCGAAATCCCCGTCACCACCGCGCAAGGCGTGCAGACCGACCTGTCGGACCAGGCGGGCAAAGTGCTGCTGATCGTCAATGTCGCGTCCAAATGCGGCTTCACCCCGCAATATGAGGGGCTGGAGGCGCTCCATCGTACCTATGCCGATCGCGGGTTCGAAGTGCTCGGCTTTCCCTGCAACCAGTTTGGCGGGCAGGAGCCGGGCAATGCGGAGGAGATCGCGAATTTCTGTTCGCTGACCTATGACGTCACCTTTCCGGTCTATGGAAAGATCGACGTGAACGGGGCGGACGCCGCGCCGCTCTACGGTTATCTCAAGAGCGCGGCCCCGGGCCTGTTCGGGACCGAGGGGATCAAGTGGAACTTCACCAAGTTCCTGATCGACCGTGACGGCAATGTCGTCGAACGCTACGCCCCCCAGACCAAGCCCGAGGATCTGAAGGCGGATATCGAAAAGCTGCTATAGACCTTCGCCACCGCGCGGCGGTCCGCCCCGCGCGACGATTAGCTGTGGAAAACCCGACCAGCCGCTTTGACCCCCGCCGGATCGCGAACCTATAGTCGGCGGATGCCCCATTCCGGCTTCGTCCCGCTGCGCGTCTTTTCCGCCTACACGATGCTGGAGGGCGCGATCGAGCCGAAGGCGATCGCCGCGCGTGCGCGCGAGCTGGGCTTTCCCGCCGCTGGCCTGTGCGATCGCAACGGCCTGTATGCCGCCATGTCCTATTCGGACGCGGCGAAGAAGGCGGGGGTTCAGCCGGTCATCGGCGCGTTGCTGTGCGTCGAACGCCCCGACATGCCCGACGGGGTCGAGCCGCCGCTCGACTGGCTCGCGCTCTTTGCGCAGGACGAGACCGGCTACAACAATCTGTGCGACCTCGTCTCGATGGCGCATCTCGACCGGCCGATCGAGAAGGATGCGCACGTCCCCTTCGCCGCGCTGGACGGGCGGACCGACGGGCTGATCGCGCTGACCGCCGGTGCGGAGGGCGCGCTGGCGCGGTTGTTCGCCGAAGAGCAGGGGGCGGCGGCGCTGGCCTATGCCGATCGGCTTCAGGCACTGTTCGGCGACCGGCTCTATGTCGAGATCGTCCGCCGGCTGAACCCGGTGGAGGGCGCGGCAGAGGCCAAGCTGCTCGACCTGGCCTATGATCGCGGGCTTCCGCTCGTCGCGACCAATCCGGCCTGCTATGCCGAACCCGATTTCCATGAAGCGCATGACGCGATGCTGTGCATCGCCGGATCCTGCTACGTCGCGAGCGACGAACGTGCGCGATCCTCGCCGGACGCGTGGATGAAATCGGCGACCGAGATGAAGCGGCTGTTCGACGATTTGCCCGAGGCGATCGCCAACACGCTTGTCGTCGCCCAGCGCTGCGCCTTTGCCGCACCCAAGCGCAAGCCGATCCTGCCCAGCCTGGCCGGCGATCGTGAGGGCGAGGCGACCGCACTGCGCGACGACGCGCGCGCGGGGCTGGAGGTGCGGCTGGAAAAGGCGGGAATCACGGACCCGGATCGCCGACAGGCCTATTTCGACCGCCTGGCCTTCGAAACCGACATCATCATCCAGATGGGGTTCCCCGGCTATTTCCTGATCGTCGCGGATTTCATCAAATGGGCGAAGGCGAACGGGATCCCGGTGGGGCCGGGGCGTGGTTCGGGCGCGGGCAGCGTCGTCGCCTGGGCGCTGACGATCACCGATCTCGATCCGCTGGAGCTGGGCCTGCTGTTCGAACGCTTCCTCAATCCCGAGCGCGTTTCGATGCCGGATTTCGACATCGACTTTTGCGAAACCCGGCGCGGCGAGGTGATCCGATACGTCCAGCAGAAATATGGGCGCAACCAGGTTGCCCAGATCATCACCTTTGGAACGATGAAGGCGCGCGCGGTGCTGAAGGACACCGGCCGCGTGTTGCAGATGAGCTATGGCCAGGTCGATCGGCTGGCCAAGCTGGTGCCGAACCACCCGACCGATCCGTGGACGCTGCCGCGCTCGCTCAACGGGGTCAGCGAGTTCAAGGCGGAATATGATGGCGACGAGGGTGTCCGCTACCTGATCGACCTGGCGATGAAGCTGGAAGGGCTGCCGCGCCACAGCTCGACGCACGCCGCCGGCGTGGTGATCGGCGACCGGCCGCTCGCCGAACTGGTGCCGCTCTATCGCGATCCGCGTTCGGACATGCCGGTCACCCAGTTCGACATGAAATATGTCGAGGGCGCGGGGCTGGTGAAGTTCGACTTTCTGGGCCTCAAGACGCTGTCTGTCCTGCAAAAGGCGGTCGAACTGCTGGCCGCGCGCAACATCGACATCGATCTGGCGGCGCTCGGCTGGGACGATCCGGCGGTTTACGAACTGCTCCAGCGCGGCGACACGGTCGGCGTGTTCCAGCTGGAATCGGAAGGGATGCGGCGGACGCTCACCGCCGTGCGACCCACCAATTTCGGCGACATCATCGCGCTCGTCTCGCTGTATCGCCCCGGCCCGATGGACAATATCCCGATGTTCGGGCGGCGCAAGCAGGGGCTGGAGCCGATCGAATATCCCCACCCGCTGCTGGAGGACATCCTCAAGGAAACCTACGGAATCTTCGTCTATCAGGAACAGGTGATGCAGGCCGCACAGATCCTGGCCGGCTATTCGCTGGGCGGCGCCGACCTGCTCAGGCGCGCGATGGGCAAGAAGATCAAGGCGGAGATGGATGCCCAGCGCGCGCTGTTCGTCGAAGGCTGTGCCAGGGTGAACGCGATCCCGGAGGCAAAGGCGAACGAGCTGTTCGATTTGATCGACAAATTCGCGGGCTATGGCTTCAACAAGTCGCACGCCGCCGCCTATGCGCTGCTCGCCTATCATACCGCGTGGCTGAAGGCGCATTATCCGCATGAATTCTACGCCGGATCGATGTGCTTCGAACTTGGCCAGACCGAGAAGCTGGCGGTGTTCGTCGAGGATATGAAGCGGTTGGGGGTCGCGTGCCTTCCGCCCGATATCAACGCGTCCGAGGCCGAATTCTCGGTCGAGGCGGTCGAGGACGGGTTCGCGGTGCGCTACGCGCTCGCCGGGCTGAAGGGCGTCGGTGAACGCGCGATGGAACTGCTGGTCGAGGAGCGGGCGGCGAAGGGGCGGTTCCAGAGCCTCGACGATTTCGCGCGCCGGGTTGATCCGCGCCTGCTGAACAAGCGACAAGTGGAGGCACTGGCCGGGGCAGGCGCGTTCGAAAGCGTCGCCCCGGACCGCGCCGGCGTGTTCGCCGCCGCCGAGACGATCCTGGCGGTGGCGCAGCGCACGCACGAAAACCGCACGAGCGGGCAGGGCGGATTGTTCGGTGAGGCCGAGCCGGTGGGATCGGCGATCCAGCTGCCGAAAAGCGCCAACTGGACGCTGAGCCAGCGGATCGAGGCGGAAAAGGACGCGTTCGGATTTTTCTTTTCGGCGCATCCGCTCGATCGCTACCACCACCTCGCGAAACTTCATTCGGCACGCACGATCGTCAGCCTGGGCGAGATCGAGATCGCGGAGGGCGGCCGCGCCGGCGCGACCGTCGCCGCGCTGATCGAGGATGCGCGCTGGCGCACTTCCGCCCGGGGGCGTCGCTACCTGATGGCGACGCTGTCGGACGCGAGCGGAACGGTGCCATGCACCTGTTTCGATGACCTGACCGCCAAGGAAATGGAGGACGCCGCGCGCGTCGGCGGTTGTGGCATCCTGACGGTCGAACTCGACCGGCGACCCGGCGAGGATACGCCGCGCGTGACCGTCCGAAAGGTCCAGCCGTTCGAGGGGATGGCAAAGGATGTCCGCTTGACGCTGCGAATGGCGATCCGCGATGCCGGGGTGCTGGCGCCCATCGCGAAGCTGTTGGAAGATGCGCGCGGCGGGCGATGCGAGGTCGTGATGGACGCGCCGCTGCCGGGTGGCGGCGAGGCCGAACTGGTGCTTGGCCGCGATTTCCGGCTGGACGGCGAGCTGGTCGCGCGGATCGATGCGTTGCCGGGCGTCGCGCGCGCGGACCTGGAGCCGACGCGCCAGGCGCGGCTGGCGCTCGCGAGCTGATCGCTCGCCTCTTGCTCTCGCGGCTTGGAACCCGCAGGATGGACCCAATCGGCGCGATGGCGCCTGGTTGAGGAGAGGATGATGCTGGGCGCGATGCAGGATTTTGAACTTCGGGTACCCCGCCTCATCGAACATGCCGAACGCGAATATGCGACGCGGGAAATCGTGAGCCGTTGGGCCGATGGTTCGGAAACCCGCACCGACTGGGCCGGGATCGCCCGCGATTCGCGGCGGCTGGCACAGGCACTGGAGCGGCTGGGCATCCGGCCGGGCGATCGCGTCGCGACGATGGCGATGAATCATGCGCGGCATCTGGTGGCCTGGCACGGCACCATCGGCATGGGTGGGATCATCCATACGATCAACCCGCGCCTGTTCGACGATCAGCTCGCCTTTATCGGCAATCATGCCGAGGACCGCGTCCTGATCTATGACCGCGCGTTTCAGCCGATCATCGACCGGCTGAAACCGGAATGGAAGACGATCGAGCATTATATCGTGTTCGATGGCGACGGTCCCGACAGTTTCGAGGCGGTGATCGGTGCCGAGGATGGCGCGTATCGCTGGGTCGAGGGTGACGAGCGCGATCCGTGCATGCTCTGTTACACCAGCGGTACGACCGGCAATCCGAAGGGGGTCTTGTACACCCATCGTTCGTCGGTGATCCACGCCATGGCCGAGCTTCAGCCCGCCGTGTTCGACATCTCGACCCAGTCGGTGGTGCTGCCGGTGGTGCCGATGTTCCACGCGGTCGGGTGGGGCCTGCCGTTCGCGGCGCCGATGTCTGGCGTGAAGCTGGTGATGTCCGCGGTCAACGATGGGGCGGTGCTGTGCGACCTGATGAACCGCGAGAAAGTGACACACACCGCCGGCGTGCCGACGGTATGGTTCGCGATGTTCCAGCATATGGACGCGACCGGCGAAGCGCCGAAATATCTTCAGGTGGTGACGATCGGCGGATCGGCGGCGCCGCGCGCGATGATCGAACGGATCATGAAAATGGGCGCGCGCGTCAATCACGCATGGGGGATGACCGAAACCTCCCCGATCGGGACGATGGGCGCCCCGACCTTTGACTGGGACGAGCTGAGTTTCGAGGAGAAGGTCGACAAGACGGTCTATCAGGGGCGCGCGCCGTTCGGCGTCGAGCTGCGCACGGTGGACGAGGACGGCAGGGTGCTGCCCCGCGATGGCGAGACATCGGGCCGGTTGCAGGTACGTGGGCCGTGGATCATCAAACAGTATTTCAAGGACGAGAGCGGACCCTGCCTGACCGAGGATGGCTGGTTCGACACCGGCGACGTCGCGACCATCCATCCCGATGGCATCATGCAGATCACCGATCGCGCGAAGGATGTCATCAAATCGGGTGGCGAATGGATCAGTTCGGTCGAGCTGGAAAATGCGGCGGTCGGGTGCGACGGGGTCGCCGAAGCGGCGGCGATCGGCATTTTTCACCCCAAATGGGATGAGCGGCCGCTGCTGCTGGTGGTCCGGAAGGCGGGAAGCGACGTCTCCGCCGATCAGGTGCAGGCGCATCTTGCCAAGCATGTCGCCAAATGGTGGCTTCCGGACGAGATCCACTTCGTCGATGAATTGCCCCATACCGCGACCGGCAAGCTGCTCAAGACCGCGCTGCGCGAAAAATATCGCGACTTCGAGTTCGCGGCGGCTTGATCTTTCCGCTGCACGCGCGAACATCGTGCGATGAGTGACGCGCATGCCGATGTGAAGGTGGGAAATGGCGGAGTCACGCTGGCTGCGCGCCCGGAGGCGTTGCGCCTCGATCCGGCGGAGACCGCCGTCGTGGTGATCGACATGCAGAACGCCTATGCCTCGCCCGGCGGCTATGTCGATCAGGCCGGGTTTGATATCTCCGGGGCGGCGGGAACGATCGGCAGGATCGGCCAGGTTCTGGAAACCGCGCGCCGTGCGGGGGTTCAGGTCGTCTATCTCCAGAATGGCTGGGATCCCGATTATGTCGAGGCGGGCGGCCCGGGGTCGCCGAACTGGCACAAATCCAATGCGCTCAAGACGATGCGGCGGCGGCCGGAATTGCAGGGCAAGCTGCTGGCGCGCGGCGGATGGGACTATGCGCTGGTCGAGGCGCTGAAACCGCAGCCGGGCGATATCAGCCTGCACAAGACGCGCTATTCCGCCTTCTTCAACTCGCAACTGGACAGCGTGTTGCGCGCACGCGGCATCCGCACCATCGTGTTTGTCGGGATCGCCACCAACGTCTGTGTCGAGAGCACGCTGCGCGACGGGTTTCACCTCGAATATTTCGGCGTGATGCTGGAGGACGCGACCCACCATCTCGGCCCGCCGGTGATGCAGCAGGCGAGCGTCTACAATGTCGAGAAATTCTTTGGCTGGGTCAGCACCGTCGCGGATTTCTGCGGCGCGTTCGGCCAGCTTCCCCAGGAGTAGCCCCATGCCGTTCGAACCGATCAATCCGCCGCAATTTCCCACGCCCATCGCGCCCTATTCGGCGGGGACGAAGGCGGGGAACACCGTCTATGTCTCCGGCGTGCTGGCGCTGGGCGAGGGCGGAACGGTGCTGCACGTCGGCGACGCGGCGGCGCAGACGCGGCATGTGCTGGACGTCATCAGGACGACGCTGGAGGCGGCCGGCGCGCGCCTGGAGGACGTGGCGATGAACCACATCTTCCTAAAGGATTTCGCCGATTACGCGGCGTTCAACGCGGTCTATGCCGAGTATTTCCCGGGCGCGAAGCCCGCGCGCTATTGCATCAAGGCGGAGCTGGTGAAGCCGGACTGCCTGGTCGAGATCGCCTCGGTCGCGCATATCGGCTGATGGCGGAGGCGGGGGGCCTCTATTACGAACTGCACGGACCGCAGGACGGGCCGCCGCTGATCCTGTCGTCGGGGCTGGGCGGCTCGGCCAGCTATTGGGCGCCGAACCTGGCGGCGCTGGCCGAGCGGCACCGGGTGCTGGTGTACGACCACCGTGGCACCGGGCGCAGCGACCGGGCGCTGCCCGATGTTGTGACCGTCGACGACTTCGCCGACGACATGCTCATGCTGATGGATGCGCTCGGCTGGGCGCGAGCGAGCGTCGTCGGCCATGCGGCGGGCGGCGTCGCGGGACTGGCGCTGGGGATGAAGGCGACCGAGCGGCTCGAAAAGCTGGTCGTGGTCAACGGCTGGGCGAGCCCCGATCCCCATTTTCTGCGCTGCTTCGAAGCGCGGCTGAACCTGCTGCGGCATTCGGGGGTCGAGGCATTCCTGCGTGCGCAGCCGATCTTCCTGTATCCCGCCGCGTGGATCAGCGCCAACACGGCGGCGCTCGACGCCGAGCTGCCGCATCAGATCGCCGGCTTTCCCGGTGTCGAGAATATGGAGAAGCGGATAGCCGCGCTGGCTGCCTTCGACGTGCGGGGCGAACTCTACGACAAATTCGTGCCTACGCTCGTGCTGATCGCGGAGGACGACATGCTTGTCCCGTCATCCGCCGGCAGCCGCCTTTATCGCGAGCTGAATGGCTATTGGCTCGAGACCATGCAGAAAGGCGGACACGCGTGCAACGTGACGCGCCCGGACTTCTTCAATGAAATCGTCCTCAAATTCCTCGGGAGCTAAAGCCATGCAAGTCGGCGTCTTCGTACCCATCAACAACAATGGCTGGCTGATCAGCGAGAACGCGCCGCAGTACATGCCGTCGTTCGACCTCAACAAACAGATCGCGCAGAGCGCCGAAAAGCACGGGCTCGATTTCCTGCTGTCGATGATCAAGCTGCGCGGGTTCGGGGGGAAGACGCAGTTCTGGGAATATGGGCTGGAGAGCTTCACGCTGATGGCTGGGCTCGCCGCGGTGACCGAGAAGATCAAGATCTATGCGACCTGCCCGACGCTGATCATCCCGCCTGCCTTTGCCGCGCGGATGTGCAACACGATCGACAGCATCAGCCATGGGCGGTTCGGCCTGAACCTCATCACCGGGTGGCAGCCGCCCGAATATACCCAGATGGGGATGTGGCCGGGCGACGAGCATTTCCGCAATCGATACAAGATGCTGGACGAATATGCCCATATCCTGCGCGAACTGTGGGAAACCGGGCGCAGCGACTTCAAGGGCGATTATTACACGATGGACGATTGCCTGGTGCGGCCGCAGCCGTCGGGCGACATGAAGATCATCTGTGCCGGGTCGTCGGACGACGGCCTCGCCTTTTCGGCAAAGTGGGCGGACTATGCCTTCTGCCTGGGCAAGGGCGTGAACACGCCGACCGCCTTTGCCTTCAACAACGAGCGGCTGGCGGCCGCGACCGCCAAGACCGGGCGCGCGGTATCGGTGTTCGTGCTGGTGATGGTGATCGCCGCCGAGACCGACGAGGAAGCGTTCGCCAAGTGGAAGAGCTATAATGACGGCGTCGATATCGACGCGATCGCCTGGCTCGCCGAACAGGGCGCGAAGGACAAGGTGAACAAGGACACCAATGTCCGCCAACTCGCCGCGCCCGAGGGGGCGGTGAACATCAACATGGGGACGCTGGTAGGCAGCTACGAAAGCGTAGCGCGGATGCTGGACGAGATGGCGGAGGTGCCGAACACCGGCGGCGTGCTGTTGACCTTCGACGATTTCGTCGAGGGGGTCGAGGCGTTCGGCACCCGGATTCAGCCGCTCATGAAGTCGCGTCGGAGCTAGTCGGCGCGGGCAGGAAGCGCGGATTGCGCAGCAGCACCGCAGCGATCAGCGCGACGAGCAGCCCGATCGGGAGAATCTCGCTGAGCGTGATGAGGACTCGCATGACCGGGTTCGCGTACATCGCCTGCATGTCGGCCATCTGCGCCCGCAATGCGGCGAGTTCGGCGGCGCTGGCGCCCGCCGCTTCCCGCTCCGCGATCATGTGCGCGGCGAATTTGGCGATATAGTCGCCGCCATGCACCGCCATCGCCGCTTCCCAGGCGACGACGTAAAAGGCGCTGCCGATCAGCGCGATCGCCACGCCCATGCCAAAGGCGGGAAGGAAGCGGATCGCGCCGCCGCGATCATGGTCGCGATATCGCTTGATCCCCGCGAAGATCGTCGTGAAGGCGATCAGCATGATGAGATAGCCGATCGCCATGCCCATCGCGCCGCTCGGCGCATATTCGGCAAGGACGGTGCCGATCAGAAAGAGCGGGATGCCGACGACGATGCCGGCGATGATGCCATAGGTAAGGATGGTGCGGAACATGATGTTTCCCCCTGAGTTCGCAAGCGCCCGGTTCAGCGCGTTTCGCGGCCCCGCACAATCGCCCGAACGGGTGATTGCGGGGCGATAACCGGTTTTTCCTAGCGCAGCAGACCGAGTGCGCGTGCGCGCGCGATGGCATCCGTGCGGCGGCGGGCGTCCAGCTTTTGAAACAGGCGCGCGACATGCGTCTTGACGGTATTGGGTGAAACCGAAAGGCGTCGCGCGATCTCCTTGTTCGAATAGCCTGCGGCGAGTTCAGCGAGGACCGCCATCTCGCGCGCGCTGATCCCCAGCGATTCCTGCGCGGCCGGATTGCCGGGGGGACGCGGGCGCAGCGGCGCGCCGAACATTCGTGCGCCGGCGAACAGCCCGATCGCCAGAAACGCGACCGCGACGATCAGCAGATACAGGTCGATCGAGTGGGTGCGCGCAATCCAGCGATAATCGAGCCACTCAAGCAGCCCAGCGCCGGCGGCGAGCGCCACGCCGCAGAGAAATACCTGCCGCCACCACCGGATATCGGGCCAGCCCCGCCGTGCCATCCGGCGACCATCGCGCAGCGGGTGCGCGCGCGCAACTAGAACAACTCGCCCTGCGCGCCGGCCGGGGGACGAAACAGGTCCCGGCGCAGCGGGATATAGTCATTGTCCAGACCGTAACGGCGTGCGGCGATCCGAAACCGCGTGCGCAGCAGTTCGGCCCAGGGTCCCTGACCCTTCATCCGCGTGTGGAAATCGGGATCGTTGTCGCGGCCGCCGCGGATCGACCGGATCGTCGCCATCACCTTGCCCGCCCGGTCGGGGAAATGCGCGTCGAGCCAGGCGCGGAACAGGGGAGCGACCTCATGCGGCAGGCGCACCGGCAGGAAGAAACAGCCGCGCGCCCCGGCCCGGGCCGCGCGCTCCATAATGTGTTCGATCTCATGGTCGGTGATCGCGGGAATGACCGGGGACAGCGAGACATAGACCGGGACGCCCGCATCGCGCAGCCGGGCGACGGCGACGAGGCGGCGTTCGGGATGGGGCGCGCGGGGTTCGAGGGTCGCGGCGACCTTCGGGTCGAGCGAGGTGACCGAAATCATCACCGCCGCAAGTCCCTGTTCCGCCATCGGTGCCAGCAGGTCGATGTCGCGGGTGACGCGATCCGATTTGGTGGTGATGGTGAGCGGATGGCGACATTGCGCGAGCACCTCGATACAGCCGCGCGTGATCCGCCATTCGCGCTCGATCGGCTGATAGGGATCGGTATTGGTGCCGAACGCGATCGGCTGGCACGCATAGCCGCGTTTGCCGAGTGCCGCGCGGAGCAGGGCAGGCGCATCCGGCTTCGCAAAGAGGCGCGTCTCGAAATCGAGGCCCGGCGACAGATCGTGATAGGCATGGCTGGGCCGCGCGAAACAGTAGATGCAGCCATGCTCACAGCCACGATACGGGTTCACCGAGCGGTCGAAGGCGATGTCGGGTGACTGGTTGCGGGTAAGGATCGTTCTGGGCGTTTCGACGGTAACCGTCGTGCGGACCGGCGCCTCCGCGCCGTCGATCCCCGTGCGGTCGTCCAGCCAGTCCCCATCCGCTTCACGCGTGTTGAGATTGAAGCGCGTCGATTCCCGGTTGAGGGTCGCGCCCCGAATGGGCCGGGTTTTCGCCATGCCCCATCATGCGCGCACGATTGGGAACATTACAAGAACAAAATCCCTCAGCGCTCGTGAAGGCGGGGCATCAGCTCGACGAAATTGCAGGGCCGGTGGCGGATGTCGAGCTGGGTCGAGAGGATGTCGTCCCAGCCATCCTTCACCGCGCCCGTGGAACCGGGCAGCGCGAAGATGTAGGTGCCGCGCGCGACGCAGGCGGTGGCGCGGCTCTGGATCGTCGAGGTGCCGATCTTCGCATAGCTGAGCCAGCGGAACAGTTCGCCAAATCCGGGGATCATCTTGTCCGCGACGCGTTCCAGCGCCTCGGGCGTGACGTCGCGGCCGGTGACGCCGGTGCCGCCGGTGGTGATGACGCAATCGATCCGGGGATCATCGATCCACGCATGCAGTTTGCCGACGATCAGATCGGGGTCGTCCGGCACCATCGCGCGATCGGCGAGTTCGTGGCCCGCCGCCGTCAGTCGATCGACCAGCGTATCGCCGGAGCGATCGTCGGCATGGGTGCGCGTGTCGGAAACGGTCAGGACGGCGATCCGCACCGGGCGGAACGCGGCATCCGCGTCAATTGGCACTGCGGACGAGGCCGGGGCCGCCACTGGCCGAGGCGGTCATGCGCACCGCGTCCGCGCCGGCGGTGCCGGGGACCTTTGGCCACAGGCCCTGGCTGAGCGCCGCACGGCTGCTGCTGTCGCGGCCGGCATTCTTTTCGTACATCCAGTAATTGCGCAGCACCGTCATCACATAGCCCCGGGTTTCCCAATAGGGCAGCGATTCGATGTAGAGGAGCGGGTCGCCATTATCGCGCACCTGCACGTTCCAGTTCGAAACCGGGGTGGGACCGGCATTATAGGCCGCGATCACCTTTGGCAGCAGGCCGCCGGTGAACGGCTGGTCGCGCAGCTGTTCGATATAGGACTGGCCGACCTCCATATTGGTCGAGGGGCGCGACAGATCCTTGCGATCGATGGTGATGCCGCGCTTGCGCCCGATATCGGTGGCGGCGGCGGGCATCACCTGCATCAGCCCGTAGGCGCCCGCCGGGCTGGTGATGCGCGGATCGAATTTCGATTCCTGAAGCGCGTGGGCATAGACGAGCGCCTTGTCCACGCGCCATCCGCCATCGGGCGTCCAGTCCGGCGCGGGATAGCGTGCTTCGTTCAGCGGGCTTGCCCCCTGCGGGCAATTATGGGTCATCCACAGCTGCACGGCGGGCAGGCCAAGCCGGCCGGCGAGCCGGGTGAGCGAGGCATGTTCGCGGGCGTCGCCGATCTTCGCCTGCTGCTTGATGACGTCGGAGGCCAGTCCCTCCTCGCCGATCTCGACCAGCGCAGCGGCGACGCGGACATTGGGGCGCCGCTCCAGCATCTTCCAGTCGGCGGCGACGAATTTCTCGCTGCGGCTCGGGGTTTCCTGCATGCCCAGCGCCTGACGGGCGAGCAGACCATAAAAGGTCTCGCCATGCTGCGCGGCCGACTTCAGCCGCCCGCTCACCAGGTCGGGGCGGCCACAGGCCAGGTCCGCGCGCGCCGCCCAGTACAGGCCGGCGGTCCGCTTTTCGGTATCGGTCGCGCGCTGGGCGACCGCGGTGAAGGCGGTCTGTGCCGCCGCGCAATCCTTCTGTCGCCAGGCGGCGAGGCCCTGAACCCAGTCGGCAAGGGGGGCGAAGTCGCCCGACCCGGTCTGTGCGATGGCGGCAACGCGGCGCGCATCGGCATCGCGCCCGACCGTGTAATACATCCACGCGACGCGCTGGCGCCATTCGGTTGCGGTATCGGGATCCAGCTGGGGTGTGGCGGCTTCGACCAGCGCTTCGGCGCCGGTGGCATCGTCGGCCTTGATCAGCGGGGCCATCGCGCTTGCCAGCTGTGCGGCGGCGGCGTCCGAAGCGGCGGAACGATAGCGTTTGCGGATCGGCGCGCCATCATACCAGATCATGCGCTGGGCGGCCGGGAGGGACGGCAGTTCGGTCGCGCCGCGCAGTTTCGCGAGCCGGGCCAGCTGATCCGCCTGTGGCAGCTCCGGCGCCTCGCCCAGCAGCGCGAGCAATTGCGGCAATTCGACCCGGGGCGACCCCTTGGCCAGATAAAGCTCGGCCCTGGCGGTCGGATGCAGCAGGCCCGGACGCATCGAATCGAGGCCGATCTGGGCGTCGGCCCACCGCCCCTCGCGGATCGCGGCGAAGATCGCGCGATAGGCGTCGCGCTCGCTGCGGTCGAGCTGTGCGGGAATGCCGTCGTTCGCCTCGCGCTGGGCGAAGCGGTCGGTGCTCCGGTCGTCGCTTGCATGGGCGAGCGCGGGAAGCGCCAGAGCGATTGCGGCCAACAGGATACGCGGTTTCACGAGCTTTGCCCCCCGATCAGCAACTGCAAGTCTTTCCAGACGTCGGCCTTTTGCGCCGGCCTCCCCAGAAGGAGGCGTGGCGGATAGGTCGCGACCGTCGCCGATTTTCCGCCTTGATAGTTAATCGACTCTAAACGGCCACGCCATGCCGGGGAGTCGGTCCCGAGAAAGGCACGGCTCACCGACTGACCCAGAATGAGAAGGCGTTCCGGACCGGTGAGCGCGACGTGGTGGCGGGCCAGTTCCGCCAGCCGCGCATGCGCCTCACGCGGACTTTGTCCCGTGATCGGGCGCGCCGCGCAAAAGGGCGCGAGGTAGATCGAGTCGCGATCATGACCGATCGCGGCGAGGATCCGGTCGAACAGTCGGCCCGCCGCGCCGGTCAGCAGCGTGTCGCGATCGTCCGCCTCCGGCAGTTCGATGAGGACCATCAGCGATGCGGCCGGGTCGCCCTGGGGCGTGAATATCGGCTCTCCCCATACCGCTTCGGGCGCGGCGGTGCCGAACCGCCAGTCGATGAACGCCTCAAGCGTCGCGGGAAGCGGCACATCTTCCGGCTCGGCGAGCGGGGCGGGCGTTTCGGTCCGTGCCGCGCCGGACGGGATTTCGCGCGCGGTCCAGTCACGCGGCAGGTCGTCGATCAGCATATCGACACCGGCGTCGCGCCACCATTCAAGTGCGCTCGCCGCTTCCGCCCGCCAGTCGATAACCCCCGCCATACCCATGATTGGCATAGAGTCATGCCTTGACGCCACCGTCAATCTGCCTTCATCGGGGGAGGGACAGGACGCGCTGCGCATGCGGTGACATGCGCGACAGGTGTCCCGAGGGGAGACAGAGAGTGAGCGAACGCGAGTCGATGCCCTATGACGTCGTGATCGTCGGCGCGGGGCCTGCCGGCCTGTCCGCGGCGATCCGGCTGAAGCAACTGGCTGCCGAAGCCGGGAGCGAGGTCGGCGTCTGTATCCTGGAAAAGGGGTCGGAAGTGGGCGCCCACATCCTGTCGGGCGCGGTGATCGATCCCAGGGCGCTGGACGAACTGCTGCCCGACTGGCGCGACCAGGGTTGCCCGCTCGCGCAGGTGCCGGTGACCGACAACCAGCACTGGATGCTGTCGAAGACCGGCAAGTGGAGCGTGCCGCATCTCCTCACGCCGGGCTTCATGCACAACAAGGGAACCTATACCGGCAGCCTGGGCAGCCTGTGCCGCTGGCTGGCCGAGCAGGCCGAGGCGCTGGGCGTCGAGATTTTCCCGGGCTTTGCCGCGGCGGAAATCCTCTACCATGACGACGGGTCGGTGAAAGGCGTCGCGACGGGCGACATGGGCGTGGCGCGCGATGGCGAGCACAAGCCCGATTATCAGCCCGGGTTGGAGCTTCACGCCCGCTACACGCTGTTCGGGGAGGGGTGCCGCGGGCATCTGTCGAAGCAGATCCAGCGCGAGTTCAACCTGCGCGACGGGGTTGAGCCGCAAATCTATGGCATCGGCGTGAAGGAATTGTGGGACATCGATCCGGACCTGCACGAGCCGGGCCGGGTGATCCACACCCAGGGTTGGCCGCTCAACGAGACCGAGGGATCGAATGGCGGCGGCTTCCTGTATCACCAGGCCAATGGGCAGGTGGCGCTCGGCTTTGTCACCTGGCTCAACTATTCCAACCCCTATCTCTCGCCGTTTCAGGAGATGCAGCGGTGGAAGACGCATCCCGCGATCGCCGAAATCCTGAAGGGCGGCAAGCGCGTCTCTTATGGTGCGCGTGCGATCAGCGACGGGGGATTGCAGTCGATCCCCAAGCTGGTGTTCCCCGGCGGCGCCCTGATCGGCGACAGCGCGGGATTTTTGAACGTGCCGCGGATCAAGGGAACGCACACGTCGATGAAAAGCGGCATGCTCGCCGCCGAAGCGGCGTTCGCGGCCGTCGCGGCGGATCGCAGCGGCGATGAACTGACCGCCTATCCCGAGGCGTTCGAGGCGAGCTGGATGCACCGGGAGTTGAGCGTCGTGCGCAACGTGGTGCCGCTGGTGAAGAAATTCGGCGACCTGATCGGCTCCGGCCTCGCCAATGTCACCATGTTCCTGGAAAGCTGGGGCGTGAAAATGCCCTTCACCATGGGGCATAAGCCCGACCATGAGAGCCTGTGGCGCAAGGATCTGGTGCAGCCGATCGCATATCCAAAGCCTGACGGGGTGCTGATGTTCGATCGCCTCTCCTCGGTGTTCCTGTCGAATACCAATCATGAGGAGGATCAGCCGATCCACCTGACGCTCAGGGACCCCGATATCCCGGTCGATTATGATCTGCCAATGTATGACGAGCCGGCGCAGCGTTATTGTCCGGCGGGCGTTTACGAGATCGTCGGCGAGGATGAGGGCGCACCCCGCTTCGTCATCAACGCGCAGAATTGCGTCCATTGCAAGACGTGCGACATCAAGGATCCGACCCAGAACATCAACTGGGTCGTGCCCGAAGGCGGTGGAGGGCCGAACTATCCCAATATGTAGGCCGTTTCTGATCCCGCTCGCACTGGCGGCGGCATTTGCGCCATGCGCGGCGATGGCCGATGCCCGCGATTATGTACGCGCGCGCGCTGCGGCTGCGAACGGTGAGGTGGCGGCGGCGGCGGTCGGCTATGGCGCGGTGCTGGCGCAGGCGCCTGACGACGCGGTGGTCGCGATCCGCGCCTATCGCAACGCCCTGGCGGCGGGCGACATGGCGCTGGCGCGGCAGGCGGCGGCGATATTGGTGCGTGCCGATGCGGCGCCGGCGGACGTCGCGCTTCTCCAACTCGCCGATGCGGTCCGGACGAAGGATCGTGCCGGGGCGGACGACGCGCTCGGCCGGATCGGCCCTGGTCCGCTCGACTTTCTGGCGCCGGTGCTGCGCGCCTGGGTCACGCTGGATCGCGGCGGCGATCCGCTGCCGCTGCTCGACAGCGCGGCGCCGAACCCGTTGGGCCGCCATTATGTCGCCGAGCATCGCGCGCTGCTGCTGATCGCGATGGGGCGGATCGATGAGGGGGTGGCGGCGCTTCGGCTGGCGGTGGCGGCCGAGCCGGGTAGCATCGACCTGCGCTGGAACGCGGCGAACCTGCTCGCTGGAAAAGGGAAGAAGGGGATCGCGCTGGCCGTGCTGGCGGGCGACGATCCGGTGATGACGGGGCTGCGCGCGCGGCTGGGGCGGGGCGTGAAGCCGGGGGCCGCGTTCGGGATCGGCCGCGCCTTCACCCGCCTGGCGTCGGACCTGTCGGGCGAGCGGACCTATCCGCTGTCGATATTGCTGACCCGTGCGGCGCTCTCGCTCGATCCCCGGGACGATCGCGCCCGGCTGCTGCTTGCCGAGGCGCTGGTCGGCGATGAGGCGTTCGCACAGGCGCGCGAGACGCTGGATGCGGTGCCGAAGGGCAGCCCCTTCTACGACGCGGCGCTGGGCGAGCGGGTCGAGTTGCGGCGCACGCGCGGCGATGTCGAAGGCGCGATCGCGCTGGCCGCGTCGCTGGCCGACGCGCGCGATGCACGTGACATCGACGTTCAGCGATACGCCGACCTGCTCGCGAACGAGGGGCGCGAGGCGGAGGCGGCGCGCGTCTATGCGCGCCTGGTCGAGCGTGCGGACGGGAAAGCGGGGTGGTCGCTGCTGCTGCAACTGGGCGGCGCGCTCGAACGGTCGGGCAGGTGGGACGCGGCGCTACCCCATCTGCGCCGGGCGGTCGAACTGGCGCCAGAGCAGCCGCTCGCTCTCAACTATCTGGGATATGCGCTGGTCGAACGGGGCGAAAGCCTGGATGAGGCCACCGCGCTCCTCGAACGCGCGCGCAGCCTGCGGCCCGACAGCGCGGCGATCACCGATTCGCTGGGCTGGGCCTATTTCATGCAGCGCGACTATGCGAAGGCACTCCCGCTGCTGGAAAAGGCCGCCGAAGCGGAACCCGCAAGCGCCAATATCAACGAGCATCTGGGCGACGTCTATTGGGCGATGGGCCGCCGGTACGAGGCCCGCTACGCCTGGCGCGCGGCGGCCATCTATGCCGATGGCGGGCAAAAGGCGCGGATCACGGCCAAGATGCTCGATGGCCCGGTACAGAGGACGGCGGCAAACTGACCTTCAGCGAACCGGCACCGGCGAAACTGAACCTGGCGCTGCACGTGCGGCGGCGGCGGGCGGACGGCTATCACGAACTGGAGACGCTGTTCGCCTTCGTTACCGAAGGGGACGTGGTCACGCTCGATCCGTCGGGAGCGGGGTTCGCCGTAACCGGTCCGTTCGCCCCGGGCCTCTCGCACGAACCCGACAATCTGGTCACCCGCGCGCGAACGCGGTTCGACGCGGCGTTCGAAGTGGCGACGCGGGGCGGGATCGTCCTCGACAAGCGACTGCCCGTTGCCTCGGGCCTGGGGGGTGGGTCCGCCGATGCGGCCGCGACGCTGCGCCTGCTCGCGCGGATCAACGGGATCGGGCCGGATGCGCCGCGCCTGTTTGAGATTGCCGAGTCGCTGGGGTCCGATGTGCCGGCCTGTCTGCTTGGCCGCACCGCGCGCGGAAGCGGGCGCGGAGAGGTGCTCGTACCCGTCCAGGGTGGCGCGGGGATGCCCGTCCTGCTGGTCAATCCGGGCGTCGGCGTATCGACGGCCGCGGTATTTGCGCGATGGGACGGGATCGATCGGGGACCGTTGATGGCGGGGGATCCGGTCGGGGCCGCGCTGGCCGGGCGCAACGACCTCGAACCGGCGGCACGGGCGATCGCGCCGGTGATTTCGGAGGTGCTGGCGATGCTGGGCGCGATGCCGGGCGTGCGGCTCGCGCGGATGTCCGGATCGGGCGCGACCTGCTTTGCCCTGTTCGACGCGACCGATGCCCGGACGCGTGCGGCGCGGCAGGTGAAGGAGGCGCATCCGGGCTGGTGGTGTCTCGAAACGGTGCTGTCGTGACAGCCGGGTGTGCCATGCCGGGACGGAGTGCCGCGTGTGCAGCCCCGTCCGGGAGGGGCGGGCGAACTGGCCCCGTTCTTGCTGCCCTGTCGCTGCGGGCCGGGCGCCGGGAGCGTGACGTCCGTGGATGGCCCCCGCCTTCGGGCGGGCGCCATCCTCGATTCAAGGCCAGCCGATGATCGCCGTCGAAGAGCGCGATTCGATCGCGATCCTGACCCTCGACCGTGGCGGCGCGCGCAATGCGATCCCGGTTTCCGGGTGGGACGCACTGGCGGATCGGGTGGCGGCGATCGCGCAGAGCGACGTGTCCGCCGTGCTGCTCCGCTCGGCAATGCCGGGCGTATTTTCCGCCGGAGCGGATCTGACCGAATTTCCGTCGCTGATCGCCGAGCCTGTCGCCCGTGCGCGCTTTCGTACCGCGATGCACCGCGCGATCGAGGGGTTGGCCGGATTGCCGATGCCGGTGGTCGCGGCGGTGGATGGCGGCTGCTTCGGCGCTGCGGTCGCGCTGACGCTGGCATGCGATATTGTCGTCGCCGGCGGCGAGGCGGTGTTCGCGACGACGCCGGCGAAGCTCGGCATCGGCTATCCCGCCAGCGATGTGGCGCGGCTGCGCGCGCGGGTCGGTGCGGGGCAGGCCGCGACCATGTTGTTCACCGGCGGGCGGATCGACGCGACCGAGGCGGCGCGAATCGGGCTGGCGCATCACCTGGCGCCGCATGCGGAGGGCGCGGCGCACGACCTGACCCGCGCGATCGCCGCGAATGCGCCGGAGGCGGTGCGGCTGCTCAAGCGGATTTTGCGACACCCCGACGATGCGGACCACGACCGCGCGTTCGACGCCATGTTCGGCGAGGAGGCGTTCGCGGCGCGGCTCAATGCCTTTTTGAGCGGTGCGCGATGAGCCTGCGCCGAATCGATGGCGGGGGTGACGTGCTGATCCTGTGCGATCACGCGTCGAACAGGGTCCCTGACGATATCGATCTGGGGATCGAAACGGCGTTGCTCGACCGGCATATCGCGGTCGATCTGGGCGCTGCGGACGTGACTGCGGCGCTGGCCGGACTTCTGGACGCGCCCGCGATCCTCGCCGGCGTTTCGCGTCTGGTGATCGACCTCAACCGTGAACCGGACCATCCCGGGCTGATCCCGATCGCGAGCGACGGCCACGCGGTTCCCGGGAATGCCGGCGCATCGCGTGGCGACCGCATCGCCCGCTTCTATGCCCCCTACCACCATGCGATCGCGGCGCAGATCCGGGCGCGGCGGCCGGGCCTGGTGATCGCGGTCCACAGTTTCACGCCGCAGCTTGAGCAGGGACAGGCGACGGCGCGCCCGTGGCAGGTGGGGCTGCTCTACAATCGCGACGGGCGCGCCGCGCGGATCGCGATCGATGCGCTGCGCGATGCCGGCATCCGGACGGGGGACAATGAACCCTATTCCGGGCGGCAGCTGAACGTGACGATGAACCGGCATGCGGAAGCCAACGGCATCCCCTATCTCGCGTTCGAGATTCGCAACGACCTGATCGGCGAGCCGCTCGGAGTGGCGCATTGGGCGCAGCTATTGGCGCGAATAGCAAATGATGTGCGCAACAGACTTGCGCAGACACGGGCGGTGGCGACATAGGCGGTCGCGCCATGACAAATCGTTTCGACAAGTCCCGCCTGCCGTCGCGCCACGTGTCCGTCGGTCCCGAACGCGCCCCCCATCGCAGCTATTATTATGCGATGGGAATAGCGGAAGCGGATATCGCCAAGCCATTCGTCGCGCTTGCCAGCGCCGGCAATGACAGCGCGCCGTGCAATACGACGCTGGATATGCAGGCGGATGCCGCGCGCCGGGGGGTGATCGAAAATGGCGGCATGCCCCGCCGGTTCAACACGATCACCGTGACCGATGGCATCGCCATGGGGCATCAGGGCATGAAGTCCTCGCTGGTCAGCCGGGAGGTGATCGCCGATTCGGTCGAACTGTCGGTGCGTGGCCATTGTTACGATGCGCTGGTCGGCTTTGCCGGATGCGACAAGTCGCTCCCCGGCATGATGATGGCGATGCTGCGCCTCAATATCCCGTCGATCTTCGTCTATGGCGGGTCGATCCTGCCCGGTCGCTATGACGATCGCGACGTCACTGTCGTCGATGTGTTCGAAGTGGTGGGCAAGTTTGCCGCCGGAGCCTGCCCGATCAGCGAGGTGCATGCGCTGGAAAAGGTCGCCTGTCCCGGTCATGGCGCATGCGGCGGCCAGTTCACCGCCAACACCATGGCCTGTGTCGGCGAGGCGATCGGCCTGTCGCTGCCCAACAGCAATATGGTGCCGGCGCCCTATACCAGCCGCGAGCAGATCGCCGTTGCCGCGGGCTATCAGGTCATGGATCTGGTCGAGAGGAACATCCGCCCGCGCGACATCTGTACGCGGGAAGCGTTCATCAACGCCGCCCGGATCGTCGCGGCGACCGGGGGATCGACCAACGGCGCGCTGCACCTGCCCGCCATGGCGAATGAGGCGGGGATCGATTTCGATCTCTTCGATGTTGCAGAGATATTCAAATCAACGCCTTATATCGCAGACCTGAAGCCGGGTGGCAGATATGTCGCGAAGGATATGTACGAGGCCGGGGGCGTCTACATGCTGATGAAGACGATGCTGGCGAACGATCTGTTGCATGGCGATTGCATGACGGTGACCGGCAGGACGCTGGGCGAGAATATCGACCAGGTGACATGGAACCCGGACCAGAAGGTCATCTATGACGTGAAGACGCCGATCACCCCCACCGGCGGCGTCGTCGGATTGCGCGGATCGCTGGCGCCCGATGGCGCGATCGTGAAGGTGGCGGGCATGCACCGCTTGCAGTTCGAGGGGCCGGCGCGCTGTTTCGATTGCGAGGAGGATGCGTTTGCGGCGGTGGAGGCGCGGACGATCCGGGACGGCGAGGTGATCATCATCCGCTATGAGGGGCCAAAGGGTGGCCCCGGCATGCGCGAGATGCTGTCGACCACCGCCGCGCTCTATGGCCTGGGGCTGGGCGAAAAGGTTGCGCTGATCACCGATGGGCGGTTTTCCGGGGGGACGCGCGGTTTCTGCATCGGACATGTCGGCCCGGAGGCTGCCGAGGGTGGGCCGATCGCGCTGGTCGAGGATGGAGACACGATCCGCATCGATGCAGAGGCGGGAGCGATCGATCTGGACGTGGCGCCGGACGTGCTGGCTGCGCGCCGCGCCGCCTGGCAGGCGCGCGCCAATGATTATCAGTCCGGCGCGCTGTGGCGCTATGCGCAAAATGTGGGACCTGCGTATAAGGGGGCGGTAACGCATCCCGGGGCAAAGTCCGAAACCCATGTCTATGCGGATATCTGAAACCATTCTGGCCGGCATCGCGCTGCTGGCGCTTGCCGGCTGCGATCAGCGTCAGGTGAAGACCAAGGCCGAACAGGTCCAGATCAAGCGCGGTGAGGAGGCGCGCGCCGCGGCGGAGGGCCGGATCCCCTGTGCGGTTGGGGGGAAGGGCGCGTTCGATCTCGTCTGTACGATCGATCGCGCGCATACCCAGGACGGGCTGATCCTGACGATCCGGTATCCCGATGGCGGATTTCACCGTCTGCGCGTGACCACGGACGGACGCGGTGTGGTCGCCGCCGACGGTGCGCGCGAGGCGGTGGTCTCGGTCATCGACAAGGACGCGATCGAGGTCGCGATCGAGGACGCGCGCTATCGCCTGCCCGCGACGATCAAGGGCGGAAAATGAACGAGCGGCCCCCCGGGGCGCCGATCATCGACTGGACGGTCCGGCGCGACTGGACGGCGGCGGCGCGGGCGGATGGCACCTATTCCGACCTGATCGGGCAATTCGCCGTGACGATCGCGCGAGAGGCGATGCGATTCGCCCAGGATCCGGATATTCTCATCCTGATTTCGCCCTCAATGGGGGGCGACAGCGCGCTGGCGGCGGCCAGGCTGATGCGCGCGGCCGGCTATTCGCCCCGCATCGCGACCGATCGACGGTTCGTGCATCCCACGCCCGACGGACCCGAACTGGACGAATATCGGCGCGATCGTGTCCGCGCCTTCACGACGATGCTGGAAGCGTGCGGCGAGCGGATCGACATCCTGGAGGAAAGCGCGCCCGCGCCATTGTTGATCGATGCCTCGTTCACGCCGCTGGTCCCGTTCGGCACGCCATGGCGCCATGAGCACGCGTGGGGCGCACAGTGGCGGACATTTTACCGGGCGGCTTCGGTGCGGATCGCGATCGACAATCTCGCATTCGCGTCGCCCAATGGCGAGAGCATGTATCTGATCGAGGAGCATCCGGGCGCGACGATGACGATCGCGCTGGGCGCATTGGCGGCGCAACATGTCGTGTTGCCGGCAGCACCGCTGTGCGGGCGGATCGTGCTGGCGCCGGCCGATCCGCCGGTGGCGAGTGACTGGCGCGTCACCGCGCGGCCGCGGATCGATCCGCCGGCACCCGACGCACACAAATATTCGCGCGGCATGGTGGTGGTGGTCGGCGGTGAGATGCCGGGAGCGGCACGTCTGGCGGCGCGGGCGGCAGCAGCGTCGGGCGCCGGCTATGTGGTGCTGGCGGGCAAGGACGTCCATGCCGGGATCGATGCCATCGTTTCCCGGTCGGTCGAAACGCCCGGCGATCTTTCCGCGCTGCTCGATGACAGCCGGATCGGCGCGGTCGTGATCGGGCCGGGCCTGGGGAGATCCGACCGCGCGCGCGCGATGCTGGCGGCCGCACTGGCGTCCGACCGGCCGCTGGTGCTCGACGCGGATGCGCTGACGTTGCTCGGCAGGGAGAATGAGGGGCCGTTGAGGCGCCCGCCCGCGACATGGATCACGCCCCATTTCGGGGAGTGGGCGGCGTTGTCCGGCGACTCCTTTTTCGAATCCGGAAAGCTGGTCCAGACCGCCTGGTGGGCGGAAGAGGGATTCGGCATGATCTTCAAGGGCGCGGACACCGTGATCGGCACCCCGGCCGGGGCGGCGGTGCTCGATCGGCTGGGTCCATCCTGGCTCTCCACCGCGGGAACCGGGGATGTTCTGTCCGGGGTGCTCGCGGCGCGGCTTGCGGCGCGCCAGGGGGATTGGGCGTGCGGAGCCGAGGCGGTATGGCTGCACGCGCGTGCGGCGGAACTGGCGGGACCCGCCTTCACCGCCGATGAACTGATCGCATCGATCGGTGCCGCGATCGGGGAGTGTGTGTGAGCGACAGTGGATTGATCGTGGGCGTGGCCGCGCGGGGCGACGGGGTCACGGCGGATGGGCGGCACGTGCCGCTGGCCGCGCCGGGTGACGTGCTGCGCGCGGATGGAAGCGTGGTGCGCGGGCCGCATCACCAGCCGCCGCCGTGCCGTCATTTTCCCGACTGTGGCGGGTGCCAGCTTCAGCATCTCGACGATGCGAGCTACGCCGATTTCCTGACTGCGCGCGTTTCGGGTGCGCTGGCCGCGCAGGGGCTGGTGGCGCAGGTTCGTGCGCCGATCCTCTCTCCGCCACGCACGCGCCGTCGTGCCGCGCTGCATGCCGAACGGCGCGGGCGGCAGGTGCATCTGGGCTTTACCCAGGGGGGCAGCCATCGCCTGATCGACGTGCAGCAGTGCGAAATTCTCGACCCGGTGCTGTTTTCGCTGCTGCAACCGCTGCGCGGACTGCTCGCGGCGCATCTGCCGGCGAGCCGCCGGGTCAACCTGCACCTGACGCTGACCGATCAGGGGCCAGATATACTGGTGGAGCAGTTGAAGACCGACAGTCTGGATGCGGTGGAGGCCGTGTCGGCCTTTGCGCATCGGCACGGGCTGGCGCGGTTGTCGATCGACGACGGCATGGGCGCCGAAGCGCGGTGGGAACCAGAGCCGGTCACGGTCACGCTTGGCGGCGTCCCGGTGCCGTTTCCCGCAGGCGGGTTTCTTCAGGCGACGCCGGAGGGAGAGGCGGCGCTCGTCGCGGCGGTGCGGGAGGCGGTGGGCGGCGCAGCCACGATCGCCGATCTGTTCGCAGGGCTGGGAACCTTTGCGCTGGCGATGGACCCGGCCGCGAACGTCTATGCCGGCGAAGGCGCCCGCGATGCGATCCTGTCGCTCAAGAGCGCCGGCGGGCGGGCGCAACGGCGATTGTTCGCCGAGCATCGCGACCTGTTTCGCCGGCCGTTAACGGCGCGCGAACTCGACCTGTTCGAGGCCGCGATCCTCGATCCGCCACGCGCCGGCGCGAAGGAACAGGTGGCCGAGCTGGCGCAGGCAAAGACACCGGTAATCGCCTATGTATCGTGTAATCCCAGCACCTTCGCACGCGATGCGAAGACATTGTGTGAGAGCGGCTATCGCCTCGACTGGGTCCAGCCGGTGGGGCAGTTCCGCTGGTCCACCCATGTCGAGCTTGCCGCGCGGTTCAGCCGTCAGGGATAATCGGCGCGCACGAAATAGAGGCCGTCCGGCGGCGCGTTGAGGCCCAGCCGGCTGCGATCCGCGGCGTCGCGCGCGGCGCGCAGATCGTCCGCCTGCCACTGGCCGCGCCCGACCATCGCCAGACAGCCGACCATCGAGCGGACCTGGTGGTGCAGGAACGACCGGGCCGAGGCGTGGATCGCGATTTCGTCGCCGGTGCGCACGACGTCGAGCCGGTCGAGCGTCTTGACCGGACTGGCCGACTGGCAATGGGCGGAGCGAAAGGTCGTGAAGTCGTGTCGCCCGACAAGCAGTTGCGCGGCCTCATGCATCGCGTGCGCGTCGAGATCGGCCGGGATGCGCCATTTCAGCCCCTTTTCGAACGTGAGCGGCGCGCGACGGTTGACGATGCGATAGACATAATGGCGCGCCAGGCAGGAAAAGCGGGCGTGCCAGTCGCCGGCCACCGCTTCACAGGCGAGGATCGCGACCGGCACCGCGCGCAGATGCGCGTTCAGCGCCTCCATCAGCCGAAAGGGGGACAGGTCCTTCTCCACATCGGCATGGGCGCGCATGCCGAGCGCGTGGACGCCGGCATCGGTGCGTCCGGCGGCATGGACCAGCGCATCCTCCCCGGTGATGGCGTGCAGCGCGTCCTCGATCGCCTGTTGCACGCTGGGTCCATGGTCCTGATGCTGCCAGCCCATGAAGGGGCGGCCGTCAAATTCGATGGTGAACGCGAAGCGGGTCAAAGTTGCGTACCCGCCGGGATCGGAAAGCCGCGCAGAAGCTCCCTGCGGGTCATGACGCCGCGCCCGGCGCGCTGCACCGCGACCGGCCGGATCGCCCCGTCGCCACAGGCGATCGTCAGGTCGTCATCCTGTACCATGCCCGGCTCGCCGCCGGTGTAGTCGCCCAGCAGTTCGGCGTCGAGGATGCGAATGCGCTCGCCCGCGAACGCGATCCAGGCGCCTGGCGGGTTGAACGCCAGCACCTGTCGCCGGACGGCATCGCCCGGTTGCGCGAAATCGATCCGCGTTTCCGACTTGTCGATCTTTGCCGCATAGGTGACGCCGGTATCGGGCTGGGCCAGCGGCGGATACGCCGTCAGGTCGGCCAGTACCCGTACCATCAGCCCGGCGCCCATCGCCGCCAGTTCCGCCGTCAGCTCGCCCGCCGTCTTGCCGTCGGTGTGGGTCCGCCCCTCCAGCCGTACAGGCCCGGTGTCCAGCCCCGCCTCCATCTGCATGATGCCGACCCCGGTTTCGATGTCGCCGGCCAGGATTGCGCGCTGAATCGGCGCGGCGCCACGCCAGCGCGGAAGGAGCGACGCATGGACGTTGAGACAGCCGTGGCGCGGCGCCTCCAGCACCGATTGCGGAAGGATCAGGCCATAGGCGGCGACGACCGCGACATCCGCGTCGAGCGCCGCCAGCGCGGCGACGGCATCGGCATCGCGCCTGAACGACAATGGTGTGCGGACGTCGATACCCAATTCCGCCGCACGGGCATGAACGGGGGAGGGGGTCAGCGCCTTGCCGCGCCGCCCGCCGGGCCGTGGCGGCTGGCTGTATGCCGCCACGATATCATGTCCGGCTTCGACCAGCGCATTGAGGGTCGGCACCGCGAAATCGGGAGTACCCATGAAGATGATCCGCATGGGGCCGCCCTGTAGCGCCAATGCGGCGGGTTACGCCAGCCGCCCTCGATCTTCGCGCCTTCGGCGCTCTTGTCTCTCCGCCTGGAAGGGGGAGGCGGCGCAGCGCCGGACGGGTGAGGGTGGCTGGCGTTCGCGCTTTGTCTTGGCTATCGCGGACGCATGGCATCCACCGAGATCGAAACGCTGACCCAGGCGCTGTCGCGATTGCCCGGCCTGGGTCCGCGATCGGCGCGGCGGGCGGTGCTTCACCTGCTCAAGAAGCGGGAGACCGCGCTCGACCCCCTGCTGGCGGCGCTCAACGCGGTCAGCGCGCGGCTCGCGACCTGTTCGACATGCGGCAATGTCGATACGTCGGACCCGTGCGGCATCTGCACCGATCCGCGCCGTGACACGCGCCAGCTGTGCGTGGTGGAGGAGGTGGCGGACCTCTGGGCGCTGGAGCGATCACGACTGTTTCCGGGCCGGTTCCATGTGCTGGGCGGGCGCTTGTCGGCGCTTGATGGCGTGCGGCCCGAGGATCTGGCGATCGACGGGCTGGTCGCCCGGGTCGCGGGCGGAGGGATCGACGAAGTGGTGCTGGCGATGAACGCGACGCTGGAGGGCCAGACCACCGCCCATTATATCGCGGAGCGGATCGAGACCTATCCGGTGCGCGTCACGCAGCTTGCCCATGGCCTGCCGGTCGGGGGCGAACTCGATTATCTGGACGAGGGAACGCTGGCACAGGCATTGCGGGCGCGGCGACCGGTCGCCTGATCGGCTTGCGGGCGCGGGCAAGCGCGCCTAAATCGGCGGCATGGCTATTCTTCCCATCGTCGAAGTTCCCGATCCGCGGCTCAAGACCATTTCCACCCCGGTCGATGCCGTGGACGATGCGTTGCGCGCGCTGATCGCCGATATGTTCGAGACGATGTACGACGCGCCCGGCATCGGGCTGGCCGCGATCCAGGTCGGGGTGCCGAAGCGCGTCATCGTCATGGACTTGCAGGAGCAGGAGGATGAGGAGGGCAAGCCGATTCGCGAGCCGCGCGTGTTCATCAATCCCGAAATCCTCGACCCGGCGGACGAGATGAACACCTATACCGAGGGGTGCCTGTCGGTTCCCGATCAGTTCGCCGATGTCGATCGCCCCGCGACCTGTCGCGTCACCTGGCTGGACGAACATGGCGCGTCGCATGACGAGGTGTTCACCGGCCTGCTCGCGACCTGTATCCAGCATGAGATGGACCATCTGGAGGGGATCGTCTTCCTCGACCACCTGTCCCGGTTGAAGCGGCAGATGATCATGAAGAAGCTGGAAAAGGCGCGCAAGGTCGCGGCCTGAGGTCTGGCCGGCGCCACATATCCCTGACGGCCTGCAACGGTCTGCGTCAAGGCGACGCGTCGATCGGCATCCCCAGATCCGCGAACGCGTCGGCCAGCGCCTGCGCCGTTGTCAGCACGCCCTGAACGTCGCGCAGGCCGAGCAGGTCGCCGAGCAGCAGGGAAGCGCGCTGCGGATGGGCGATCGCGCAGTCGATCACGGCAAGCAGGGCGGCCTCTGGCGCAGTCATCCGCGTGCAGCACCACGGCGCGATCGGGATCGGGCCGCTCGCGATGCGCGACATGTCGGCCATCAGGGTGCGAAGCAGCACCAGCGGCCGACGGAAGCCCACGCCGAGCGCGCTGACGAATGCGTGCGCGGTCGCCGCGTCGTTCAGGCCGTTGGCGCCGATCTGGCGAATGCCGAACAGGACCAGGCGTGCGGCAGGGTCGCGTGGCTGGACATGCGGCAGGGGGTGGGTTGGTGCGGACGCGGGGACTTGCATGGGGCGACTCCGTTGCTGCCCCATGATTGTGCAAATTAGCTATTGATAGTCAATCGCAATAAAATCAGTCCGGCACTTCGCCGTTCGCGGCCAGTACCGCGCCCGCGAGGTAGAGCGAGCCGAGGATCAGGACGATCGGCGGGCGAGCGGTGGCGCCGGCGGCGATCTGCCCGATCGCGGATCGGACGTCCGTTGCCGGTGCGGCTTCCGGGATACCCATCGCGCGCGCAAGATCGACGATCGCGGCGGAATCGTGGTGTACATGTCCCGGCACCGGGACCGCGGTGAGCGACGTCGTGAGTGGCGCGAAGGGGGCGAGCAGGCCGGCAATATCCTTGTTCGCCAGCATGCCGAGGACGAGGTGGACGGGCCGGTCGCCCGTGATCCCCGCCAGCGCCGCGCTCACCGATCGCGCCGCCGCTTCATTATGCCCGCCATCCAGCCAGAGCTGGCTTCCTGCAGGAAGCATGTCGGTGAGCGGGCCGGGCGACAGCCGCTGCATCCGCGCCGGCCAGCGCGCGATGGCCGCCGCGGCCTCCAGCGCCTTATCGGGGAGGCGCAGCGCCCGCTGATGCCGCAGCGTGGCGATGGCGAGCGCGAAGTTCGCCGGCTGGTGCGGTCCGGCGAGCGCGGGGAGGGGAAGGGCGAGCGTACCGCGCGCGTCCCGATAGTGAAGTCGTCCCTCCGCGATCCCGAAATCCCATGCATCGCCGCGCGCCAGAACAGGGGCGCCCGCCGCATGTGCGACCTTCGCGATCCGGCTGGCGATGTCGGGTTCATAGGCCATGGTCACGAGGGGAACGCCCGGCTTTGCGATGCCGGCCTTTTCGCCCGCGATCGCTTCGGCCGTGTCGCCGAGAAACGCCTGATGATCGATGCCGAGTTGCGCGATCGCGCAGGCGGCCGGCGCGCGGATCACATTGGTCGCGTCCAGCCGCCCGCCCAGCCCCACCTCGATCACGCACGCGTCCGCAGGCGTGCGCGCAAAGGCGAGGAAGGCGGCCGCCGTCGTCACTTCGAAAAAGCTCGCGCCGATATCGCCGCCGATGTCCAGCACCTCCTCCAGCAGCGTGGCCAGCAGGCGATCGTCGATCAGATGGCCGGCCAGGCGAATCCGCTCGTTGAACCGGACCAGATGGGGGCTGGAATAGACGTGCGCGGTCAGCCCCGCCGCCTCGATCGCGGCGCGCAAAAAGGCGCAGGTCGATCCCTTTCCGTTGGTGCCGGCGACGTGAAGTACGGGCGGCAGGCGCAGATGCGGATCGCCCAGCCGCGCCAGCAACCGGGTGATGCGATCGAGCCCGAGCGTGTCGGCACCCGGACCGAGCGCCCAGAGGCGGTCGAGCTGACGCTGGACCGCGTCATCGGTCGAGGTGGCGTGATCGGGCATGGGGCGACGCTGGCCGGGCCGTTCGCTTATGCCGCGACGCGCTCTCCGTCGCCGACCAGCAGGCCGATCAGCTGACCGAGGGTTTCCCGCAACTCCTTGCGGTGGACCACCATGTCGATCAGGCCGTGATCGAGATAATATTCGCTGGTCTGGAAATCGTCGGGCAGCTTTTCGCGGATCGTGTTCTCGATCACGCGGCGACCGGTGAAGGCCAGCGTCGCCTTGGGTTCCGCGATCTGCACGTCGCCCAGCATCGCATAGGCCGCCATCACGCCGCCCGATGTAGGATCGGTAAGCACCACGATATAGGGAAGACCGGCGTCGCGGAGCATCGAAATGGCGACCGTCGTGCGGGGCATCTGCATCAGCGAGAGGATGCCTTCCTGCATGCGCGCCCCGCCCGAAGCGGTGAACACGACATAGGGCGCACGGGCGCCGATCGCCGCCTCGACCCCGGCGATGAACGCTTCGCCCACCGCCTGACCCATCGATCCGCCCATGAAGGCGAAATCCTGCACGCCGATCACCGCCCGGTGGCCCAGGATCGTGCCGCTCGCATTCTGGAACGCGTCCTGTTCGCCGGTGCTGGCCCGTGCCGCCTTCAGCCGGGCCGGATAGGGCTTCTGGTCCCTGAACTTCAGCGGATCCTCGGCCGCGCGCGGGGCGGGCAGAACCGTATACCCCGCGTCGAACAGCTGTTCGAACCGCACGTTCGCCCCGATCCGTTCATGATGGTCGCAGATCGGGCAGACATACTGGTTCTCCTCCAGCTCACGGGAGAAGACCATCTGTCCGCATCCCTTGCACTTGTGCCAGAGATTGTCGGGCGTCTCTCCCTTGTTGGGAATGACGAACGAGATCGCGTTGCGGACGCGGCTCAGCCAGCTCATGCAATTTCCTTTCGCGCGGCCTTCAACGCGGCCGACAGGGTTTCGATATAGGCGCGGACGGCGGCGGGCGCATCCTCGCCCTTCGCCGCGATGATGTCGATGATCGCCGAGCCGACAACGACCCCGTCGGCGACCCGGCCGATCGCCGCCGCCTGCTCGGGCGTGCGGACGCCGAAACCTACCGCGATGGGCAGGTCGGTCGCGGCCTTCAATCGGGCGACCGCCGCTTCGATACTGTCCTGTGCCGCCTGTTGCTTGCCGGTGATCCCGGCGACCGAGACATAATAGACGAAGCCCGACGCACCGCCCAGCACGGCAGGAAGGCGCGCGGCGTCGGTGGTCGGCGTGGCGAGGCGGATGACGCTGAGGCCGTGGGCGCCGAAGGGGGCGAGTTCGTCGGCTTCCTCCGGCGGGATATCGACGATGATCGCGCCATCGACGCCCGCGTCCGCCGCACTTTGCGCGAAGCCTTCGGGCGTCGGGCGGGTCATGGTGTTCGCATAGCCCATCAGCACGAGGGGCGTGTCAGGGTGGCGCGCGCGAAACGCACTGGCGATGGCGAGAACGTCGGCGGTCGTGGTGCCTTTGGCGAGACTACGCAGGTTCGCGGCCTGAATCGCCGGGCCGTCGGCCATCGGATCGGTAAAGGGCATCCCCAGCTCGATCACATCAGCCCCGCCCGCGACCAGCGCGTCGAGGATCGCGGCGGTATCTCCGTCGCCTGCGGTGACGAAGGTGACCAATGCGGCGCGGTGCTGCGCGGCGGTGGCGGCGAAAGTGGTGGAGAGGCGGGTCATGCCGTTTTCCGGTAGGCAGTTGAATAGAGGCTATAGGCCAACGCGAAGATCAGGGAGTGAATAACGGCGCCGGTCAAATCTCGCTCCAAGCCCGGAAAAACTGCCCAAGCCAGAAACCTCAATGCCATCGTGCCAAAGAAAATGAAAAGAGCTGGCTTCACCGCAAGCCAAGGCCGAAGTTTCACTTCGCCCTTTGAAATACGCCAGATGGCAGAGATCGTAAGAACGATAATGCCAAGCAGCATTGTCACCCCGAAGCCGATCATTACGATATTGGAGGCCTCGGCTCCGGCTGCGTAACGCAAGCCGGTTGCGGTCAACGCAAGGACAGTTGCTAAAGCAAGTAGCGACCAGCCGATACGCCTTACTAGCCTCATATCTCTGCCCCCATCGCCTGCGCGACGGTGTAGATGTCCTTGTCACCGCGGCCGGAGACGTTGACGAGGATGATCTGATCTTCCTGCATTTCCCGTGCCTTGACTTCAAGAGCTGCGAGCGCGTGCGAGCTTTCCAGGGCGGGAATGATGCCTTCGAGCTTGCAGCACAGCTGGAATGCGTCGAGCGCCTGCGTGTCGGTCACCGGCAGATACTCGACCCGGCCGCTTTCGTGGAGCCAGCTATGCTCCGGGCCGATGCC
The DNA here is from genome assembly GCF_019635455.1 of Sphingomonas sp. Lineage (GTDB taxonomy): Bacteria > Pseudomonadota > Alphaproteobacteria > Sphingomonadales > Sphingomonadaceae > Sphingomonas. The sequence goes on from NZ_JAHBZJ010000009.1 coordinate 65,632, forward strand.
GGGATAGTCGAGGCCCGCCGAAATCGAATGCGCCTCGGTGATCTGGCCGTCTTCGTCCTGCAACAGATAGGTCTTGTTGCCGTGGAGGATGCCGGGGGCGCCGCCGGTGAGGCTGGCGGCGTGCTGCCCGGTCTCGACGCCATGGCCCGCCGCTTCGATCCCCAGCATCGCGACGTCGGGATCGTCCAGGAAGGGGTGGAACAGGCCGATCGCGTTGCTGCCCCCGCCGACCGCCGCGATCAGCAGGTCGGGCAGGCGCCCCTCCGCCTCCAGCATCTGGGCGCGGCTTTCGGTGCCGATGACGCTCTGAAAGTCGCGGACCAGTTCGGGATAGGGGTGCGGGCCGGCGGCGGTGCCGATGATGTAGAAGGTGTCGTGAACGGTCGCGACCCAGTCGCGCAGCGCCTCGTTCATCGCATCCTTCAGGCTCTGCGAGCCGCTGGTCACCGGGCGGACTTCGGCGCCGAGCAGCTTCATGCGGAACACGTTGGGCTGTTGCCGCTCGATATCCTTGGCGCCCATGAAGATGGTGCAGGGCAGGCCGAACCGCGCGCAGACGGTCGCGGTGGCGACGCCGTGCTGGCCCGCCCCGGTTTCGGCGATGATCCGCGTCTTGCCCATGCGGATGGCGAGCAGGATCTGGCCGATGCAATTGTTGATCTTGTGCGCGCCGGTGTGGTTGAGTTCCTCGCGCTTGAAATAGATTTTCGCGCCGCCGTAATGATCCGTCAGGCGTTCGGCGAAGTACATTGGCGAGGGGCGGCCGACATAATGCTTCATCAGGTCGTCGAACTGCGCCTGAAACGCCGGATCGGCTTTCGCGGCGCGATATTCGCGTTCCAGGTCGAGGATCAGCGGCATCAGCGTTTCGGCGACATAGCGGCCGCCAAACTGGCCGAAATGCCCACGCTCGTCGGGTTGGGCGCGGAGGGAGTTGGGGACGTTCATCGCCAGCGCACTTAGGCGCGCCGCGCGCGCGCGCCAAGCCCGTTAGAGCGCGGCGACCGTTTCCAGAAACGCCGCGACCTTTGCCACATCCTTGACGCCGGGCGCGGATTCGACGCCGGACGAGACATCGACCAGCCGCGCGCCGGTGATCCGCACCGCGTCGGCGACATTTTCCGCGTCGAGTCCGCCCGACAGCGCCCATGGCAGGGGATGGGCAAATCCGTCGAGCAGCGCCCAGTCGAACCGCAGGCCCATGCCACCGGGGAGCCGGGCATCGTCCGGCGTCTTTGCGTCATAGAGAATGCGTTGGGCAGCGCCGCGAAACGCATGGGCGGTGGCGAGATCCTCACGGGTCTTGACCGGGACCGCCGCCCAGACGGGAAGGCGGGTGCGCGCGCCGATCGCGGCGGCGCGTTGCGGGCTGGCGCGGTGGAGCTGAATGGCATCGAGGCGCGCCGCGCCGATCGCCTGGTCGAGCAGCGCATCCTCAGGATCGACGAACACGCCGACACGACCGACCCGATCGGGAACGCGCGCGCCGAGCGCGGTGGCGCGGTCAAAGGTGACGTGGCGCGGCGAGGGGGGGAAGAACACGAATCCGATATGCGCGGCGCCGCCGGCAATCGCAGTATCCATCACTTCGACGGCGGAAAGACCGCAGATCTTGGCAGTAACGCGCATGAAGTTCCTTTGCCACCCGGGGGCATTTCGGGGCCGCCGCCCGGCGATCGCCGAACGGCCGGTTCTTGGGGCAAGGCGGAGGCCGGAACAAGTCCGCTGCGACAGGTTAGAGCGATTTGACGAGCACCGCCATCGTCAGCGGCGGATCGACCGGCACCGGAAAGGGCCGCGTTTCGGCGGCGCGCGCATAGCCGTGACGGACATACCAGGCGATCAGTTCGGCGCGGCGGTCGATCACCGTCATTTCGATGCGATCGGCGCCAAAGGTATCGCGCGCGGTCGCTTCGGCGGCGGCGATGAGCTGCTTGCCGATCCCCTGTGCCTGACGCGTCGGATCGACGCAGAGCAGGCCGAGATAGGCAAGGCCGCCGCCGCGGCTGGCGATATTGACGCAACCGAGGATCGCGTCGCCGCCCAGAGCGATCAACAGGCGGCTGTCGCCATCGAGCAGCGCGGCAAGCGTCGCGGAATCGGTGCGCGGATCGAACAGCAGGTCGGCCTCATGGGTCCAACCCCTGCGTGCGCTGTCCCCGCGATAGGCGCGTTCGATGACGGGATGCAGCTGCGGCAGGTCGGCGGCGCCTGCGGGGCGGATCAGCGATGCTTGCATCGGCGCGCTGATCGAGCAATTTCCTGCCGATATCAAGATATGCCGGCATTCCGATGATGGAGTATCGACCGAATGATCCGGCCTCGCCACATTGTGTCTGATTGCCGTTTCGATGGCCGCCGTGAGCGGCTGCGCGCCCATCTCCGCCAGCCGGTGGGCGCTCCGGAGACTCCCTGGCCACGCAAGGGCAACTCAAGATGCTGGGGCGCAGACCGCGCTAGAGTGTCGCTTCGATCGCGCGGGCGGCGTGGTCGGGGTCCTCGGCCTGGGTGATCGGGCGGCCCACGACCAGGATCGACGCGCCGGCGTCGAGCGCGGCGCGCGGGGTGACGACCCGTTTCTGGTCGGCATGGTGGCCGTTGCCGTTTGCGGGACGGACGCCCGGCACGACGAAGAACCCGTCCTTCCACGCGGCGTGCGCGGCCCTTACCTCCTCGCCCGAGCAGACGATGCCATCGACGCCGGCCGACCGGGCGAGATCGGCAAGGCGCATCACCTGTTCGTGCGGATCCGGTGACAGGCCGATCGATCGCAGGTCGTTGCCGTCGAGACTGGTGAGCATGGTGACGGCCACCACTTTCGTCCCGGTCGGCGCCGCAGCCTTCGCATCCTCAAGCATCGCGCGGCCGCCGGCGGCATGAACGGTCAGGATCGCCGGATCGAGCGGGCGAAGCGCCTGGATCGCCTTGCCCACCGTATTGGGGATGTCGTGCAGTTTGAGGTCGAGGAAGATCGGCAGGCCGATCTCTGCCATCTCATGCACGCCGTGGCGGCCATTCGCCATGAAGAATTCAAGCCCCAGCTTGATCCCGCCGACATGGGCGCGAACGCGTTTCGCGATCGCCTTGGCCCGTTCGATGTCCGGCGTGTCGAGGGCGACGTAGATCGGGCTCATAGCGGCAGCGACGGTGCGGCGGAGGGCTGGGGTTCGGCGACCGGTTCGGGATCGGCGACCGGCGGGGGTGGCGGCGTCGGTGCAGGGCGCAGATCCTCGATCGTGCGTTCGAGCATCGCGACCCGGCTCTTCATCCGCCAGCGCCAGGTGTGAAACACGAGCAGCACCGGCACGAAGCCGATCAGAAACATCACCAGCAACAGAAAGGGCAGATTCACATCGGCGACCAGACCACTCCACAGCCGGATTTCGACCGGCTGCCAGTTGGTCACCGCGAAGGCGGCGGCCAGGCCGAGGATCAGGAACCAGAACAGGGCCTTGAGAAACTGCATCCGCCGCGATCATCCTTTTGTCGTTCCGCTCCTGATTAGGGCGGGTGAACGCGCTTGACCAGCCTCAGCCGATTTCGGCGCGAAGTTGGGCGAACAGCGCGGGGATGGCGGTGAGGCGCGATTCCTCCTCGTCCAGAATTGCATGAAAGGCCGCGCGCTTGATCGCGGTCGCCCGGCCGGGGCCGAGTGCCGCGTTCGCGGGCAGGGCGGACAGCAGGATGTCGATCAGCCGCTCCGCTCCGTGAAGCCGGCCCCACAAATAATCGTTCTCGCGATAGGCCCGGCTGAAAAATGCGCCGAAATTGTTGAACTGAATGCCCTTCAGCGTGGCCGCCGCGCCGCCGGCGCGGATCGATTTGGCGTCATCGGGGGAGATGCGATCGACCCGAATCGGGTCGAACTCGTTCAATCCTTCGCCGCGCAGCAGCGGCAGGGTGGCGATGTCGAAGAACGGGAAGCCGAGATAGGCGAGAAGCATCGGACGTCGCATCTCCTTCGACAGCCGGCTCAGCGCCTCCGACAGGCGAGCGTCTGTCTCGTCGTCCAGCGTTCGCAGGTCCATGCGCGCGGCAAGCTGGTCCATCAGCATGGCGGCATCGGGCTCGCTGGCGCGGGCGGCTTCCCGCAGGCCGAGAAACGGGTCCGTGCGCTGACATTCGAGATAACCGGCGAGCGATTCGTAGATCGCCTCGCGCATCGGGGTCAGTTCGGCATTTTCATGTTCCTGGTCGAGTTCGGTCAGGCGCCGGCCCAACAGACGCAGCCGGCGGATGCGAAAGCCGACATCATGCGAACGAAGCAGGTCGAGCGTCGCCGCATTGGCGGTGGGCGCGAAACTGTCGGCGTCGCGTCGCGCGATCTCCGCGCCGATCGCCGCGCGCACCCGATGCCAGCGTTGCGCACCGGGCCGGTCCGCGATCTGTTGCAGATGGGTGGCGATGCGGTCGGCGACGCCCTCCACCTTCAGCATGCCATAGGCGGTGTGACCATATCCGGCACGAGCGGCGGCGGCCGATTGCGCGCGGGCGCGCCACCCGGCGAGGCGCTTGGGCGTGGGATAATCGAGGAAGAGGGTATAGCCGAACAGCGATTCGACCTGGTTCTCCACTTCCACCCGGATCCGCTCGGTAATCGCCAGCATCCGCTCGATCTGTGCGGAACGCGAGGCGAGGGCGTCCAGATTGTCGCGGATCGGCTGCTGTCGCGGCAGTTCGGACAGGGCGCCGATGATCGTCTGGAAAAAGCCCGGATTTGCTGGCGTTCCGTCGCCGTAAATGCCGAAGCGATGGCCCGGGGTCGGATCGACGAATACGAAACGGCGATCGATCTGCCGCCGCGCCGGGCGCTCCTTCAGCGCGTCGATCGCCGGCCGGAACGGGGCGTTGGCGAGTACCGACCCGTCGATCAATGCGGCCTTTTCCGCGACGCCGGCGGCATATTGCCGGGGAAGCGCCCGCTCCAGAAACGGCTCACGTCCCGGCCACGGCATCTTGCGCTCGGCGAGCACGCGATCGAGTTCGGCGATGGTCGCCGGGGGGAACGCGCCCGGGAAGCTGGACGTCGCGCGCGCGGCAAAGGCAAGCTCTGCGGGATCGGCCAGTGTCGCCTCGCTGCCATGGTCGCTGAACGAAAAGACCAGACGGTGCTCGGTTTCGACCACTTCGGGCGGGGAATTGAGCTTGAGCCGCTCGGGATGGCCATTGAAATCGGTAACGGTGACGAACAGGTCGAGCGGCTGCCCGGGCGGGAGCAGGCGCGGTCCGCGCGGGGCATTTTCCATCGCCGTCAGCGCGTCCAGCATCATGTGGAGCAATTGTTCGCCGCCAAAGGGCGGTTCGAACCATCGCGACCGCACGAACCGCTCAAGCTTCGCGCGAACCTCTTCCCGGGCGCCGCTTTCCACGGTTTCATCGACCCCCGATCCCTGGCGCGCCACCATCCACGCGATCGGCAGCGCCCACATCTTCGCCAGCTTGTGCGAAGGGCCATGTTCCGGGTTCAACAGTGCCTCGACATCGGCGGTTTCGAGCCACAGGTCGGTGAGCGGGTCGAGCGACTGGCCGGTGGCGATCGCCTGGGACAGGAATACCCCGTTGATCCCGCCCGCGCTCGCGCCCGCGACGATATCGACGATCGCGCGCAGCCGGACATCGGTGACGGCCAGAATCTCGTCGAGCAGCGCGCAATAGACCGCCTCGCTGCTGCGCACGGCGCGTTCGCCGTCGCGATGCGCGCGACTGGCGCTGGCGAGGTGCCAGATCTCCTTGGTGATGCCGTGCATGTAGACGGCCAGGCTGATCCCGCCATAGCAGATGAGCGCGAGGCGCAGTTCCTTGTCGCGCATCGGTTCAGCCCCGCGCCAGATCCGCCCAGATGGGCAGGTGATCCGACGCGGTGCGCGATGCGGCGCTGTCATGCACCCCGCAATCGCGCACCTGGAGGCCGGCGGAGACCATGATCCGGTCGAGCCGCGCGACCGGGCGGCGGGCGTGGAAGGACCGACCGGTGGGCGCGAACGCGAAGTCGCGCCCGAAATCGCGCAGGCAGCCCGATTGCGAACTCCAGTCGTTGAGATCGCCCATCATCACGGTCGGCAGCGCGCGTTCGCTGGCGGACAGGTGCGTCAGGATCGCATGTGCCTGCCGCCGTCGCCACAGGCCCGACAGGTCGAGATGCATGCCGACGACGCGCATCATCTCTCCGCCGATCCGCACGTCGGCCATCACCGCGCCGCGCGGTTCCAGCGCCGGCAGGTGGATAACCTCGCAGTCCAGAACCTGCGCCTCCTTGCGGACCAGGATCGCGTTGCCATGCCATCCCATGCTTCCGGTGCGGACGCCGAACTGCACTGCCTTCCACGGGCTGTGCTCCTCCAGCATGTGGAGCGGGATGACGCCATGGCGCTTGCCGAACCGTCGATCGCATTCCTGCAACGCGACGATATCGGCGTCGATCTCGCGCAATACCTCCAGCGTGCGTTCGGGGCGCCGCCGTCGGTCGGTCCCGATCGACTTGCGCATGTTATAGCTCGCGACCTTCAGCATGGTCCCTGTTTGCGGGCGCGCGGTGCGAAGGGCAAGGGGATCAGCGTGGAATAGGGTTGCTCATCTGCGGTTGCTGTCGTGCTTCCTTCGCCGCCGTCTGCAACCGTCGCGCGGTTTCCTCCGCAGCGTCCGGGGTCATGGCAATCGCGATGCCGTTCGGGCCGTCCAGCATCACGATGCCGGACTCGGCGCTGGCACTGCCCGCACGGGTGTGCGGTTGCCGTCCCGATACCTCCATCGTCGCAATCCCCTGTTGATCGAAGTGCGGAAGGAACGCGAACGGCTCGCAAAATATCCAATCGTCACGGAACGCCAACGAAGAAATGCGCGATTCACCGCCCTCCGGCTTCGAGCAGGCGCCGTGGCGCCACCAGTTCCCAACTGATCGCGACGCGATCGCCGACCCGATCCCAGTCCAGGTCCGCGCCGTCGAGATGAATGCCGACCCAGCCGGAAGGTCCGAAATAGGCAGGGCGAAAATAGAGGTCCGGATCCATCGCGATCAGCGATTCCTGTTCATCGATGCCGCTGGTCTTGACGATCGCGGCGGTGACGTCGTCGCCATGATGATGGTGCCAGAAATAGGCGAACATCCTGCCCTTGCGGATCAGGAAGGCGGGCATGCCGTGGGACAGCTTCTCATCCGCGTCGGGAAGGGCAAGGGCGATCGCCCGCAACCGCTCAAGCGCGGTCGCGGCGCGGGGGGTCATGTGGTCAGCCATCGTCCGACAATGCGGGGATAGAGCCGATGTTCCGCCGCGAGCACGCGCGCGGCGAGCGTCTCGGGCGTGTCGCCCGGAACGATCGGCACCTGTTCCTGCCCCAGCACCTCGCCGCCATCCAGTTCCTCCGTCACGAGGTGGACCGAGCAGCCCGCGACCGCGTCTCCGGCGGCGATGGCGCGGGCATGGGTATCCAGCCCCTTGTATTTGGGCAGCAGTGACGGATGGATATTGACGATCCGCCCGCGCCAGCGCGCGACGAAGTCGTCGGTCAGCAGCCGCATATAGCCGGCCAGCGCGATGACGTCGGCGCCATGGTCGCGCAGCGCGGCGTCGATCCGCGCCTCGTAATCGGCCTTCGCCATCCCCCTGGGCGACAGGGAAAAGACCGGGATGCCGTTCTCCGCAGCCCAGGCGAGGCCCGGCGCTTCGGGCCGGTCCGACGCGATGAGGGCGACCTCATACGGGCTGGCGGCTGCGCGCGCCGCCTCGACCAGCGCCATCATGTTCGAGCCGCGCCCGGAAATCAGGATGCCCAGCCGGCGCTTCACCGCCCATCTCCCCGGCGCGGGCCGGGACGGTCAGCCATGATGCGTGGCGCTCCACGGTGCGCGCGCGCTCCAGGTGCCGGCACCGCCGGTGACCGTACAGCCGCGCGCCCCTTCCACGATCGTGCCGATGCGGTGGACGGTTTCACCCGATGCGCCGAGCGCCTGGCTCACCGCATCGGCATCCGCCGCCGCGACGATCGCGACCATGCCGATGCCGCAGTTGAAGGTCCGCGCCATTTCCTCCGGCTCGATCGTCCCCTGCGCTTGCAGAAACGCCATCAGCCGTGCCTGCGGCCAGGCATCGGCATCGACACGGGCATGACAGCCGTCGGGCAGGACGCGCGGGATGTTTTCGAGCAGGCCGCCACCGGTGATGTGCGCCAGCCCGTTGATCCGGCCATCGCGCAGCAGCGGCAACAGGCTCGACACATAGATGCGCGTCGGCGTCATCAGCGCGTCGATCAGGACGGCGTCATGGTCGAACGGGGCGGGGCGGTCGAGTTTCCATCCCTTGTCGGCCGCAAGACGGCGGACCAGCGAGTAGCCGTTGGAATGGATGCCCGTGGAGGCGAGTCCCAGCATCACGTCCCCGGGACGGATACCGGTGCCGTCGAGCAGCCGGTCGCGCTCCACCGCGCCGACACAGAAGCCCGCCAGATCATAGTCGCCGGGTGCGTACATGCCCGGCATTTCGGCGGTCTCTCCCCCGATCAGTGCGCATCCGGCCTGGCGACACCCGTCGGCGATGCCGGCGATCACGCGCTCCGCGACGCCCGTGTCGAGTTTTCCGGTCGCGAAATAGTCGAGAAAGAACAGCGGCTCGGCACCCTGCACGATCAGGTCGTTGGCGCACATCGCGACCAGGTCGATACCGACGCCGTCGTGGTGGCCATGATCGATCGCCAGCTTCAGCTTCGTGCCGACCCCGTCATTGGCGGCGACGATCAGCGGATCGCTGAACCCTGCCGCCTTCAGGTCGAACAACCCGCCGAACCCGCCCAGATCGGCGTCCGCACCCGGGCGGCGCGTGGAGCGGGCGAGGGGGGCGATGGCGCGAACCAGCGCGTTGCCGGCGTCGATCGACACGCCCGCCTGGGCATAAGTGTACGGCTTCGGATCGGTCATGCAGCGGCGCCTAGCCATATCTTGCTTGGATTTCCACGCCTGCTTCGCCAAAAGGGCCGCGAAATGTTCGCGCGCCCGTCCTCCGCTCTCACCGCCGCAGCCGCAATCGCGCTGGTGGCGACCGTCGGCCTTGCGATCGCGCAGTCGGGCGGGCGCAAGTTTGACGACAGCCGTGAGGCCGGCGACAGTTCGGGCAGCTTCGAAATCGGCGGTGTCGATGTGGACGTGCGTGGCAAGGACGCCGAATCGGCACGGCTTGCCGGATGGCGCCTGGCCCAGCGCAAGGGGTGGGACATGCTCGCGCGGCAGCTGGCGGGACATGGCTCGTCCATGTCCGATTCGGCGCTCGACGGGATGGTCACCGGCATCATCATCGAAAAGGAAGAGATCGGCCCGAACCGCTATGTCGCACGGCTGGGCGTCCTGTTCGATCGATCGCGCGCCGCGTCGATCCTGGGCGTCGGCGGCACGATCATGCGATCGCCCCCCATGCTGTTGCTTCCGTTGCAGATTTCGGGCGGCGCGGCGCGGGTGTTTGAAGGCAGCAACGCCTTTGCGGAAGGGTGGACCCGGTTCCGTACCGGCAACAGCTCGATCGACTATGTCCGGCCCGGCGGCTCGGGTCCCGACCGGCTGTTGATGAATGCCGGCCAGATCGGCCGTCGCGAGCGCGGCTGGTGGCGCGCGATCCTGGACCAATATGGCGCGACGGACATCCTGACGCCGTCGGTGGAGCTGCGCCGCACCTATCCCGGCGGACCGATCATCGGCGTGTTCACCGCCGCGCACGGTCCCGACAATCGCCGGATTGCGCAGTTCGTGCTGCGCGTGAACGACGGCACCGCGCTCGCCGCGCTGATCGATGCGGGTATCGCGCGAATCGACAAGGCGTATCAGGAAGCGCTGCGCAGTGGCGTGCTGAAGCCGGACCGGTTGCTGGTGACCGAACCGCCAAAGCCCGCCGTGCCGGTGGAAGAGGTGGAAACGGGCGAGGAGGCCCCCATCGATACGGGCGAAGCGCCTGTCGTCGCCACCGGCTCCAACCTGATCGTTCAATTCGACACGCCGAGCGTCGGCGCGGTTACGAACGGAGAGGCGGCGATGCGCGCGATCCCCGGCGTCAGCGGCGCGAGCACGACCAGCCTGGCGCTGGGTGGCGTATCGGTGATGCGGGTGACCTATTCCGGCAGCATCGCCTCGCTGCGCGCCGCGCTCGAAGCGCGGGGGTGGCAGGTACAGGAAGGGCCGGGGGTCCTGCGAATCCGGCGCGGCGGCGTTCAGCCCCAGTCGCCCGGACCGGCGCAACCCGCCGAAGCGGGGAACAGCAGCGCGGGATGAGCCAGCTTCCGCTGCCGCTCGACCGGCCCGCCGGCGCGCGCGAGGACAGGTTTCTGATCGGCGAGGCGAATGCGAGGGCGGTCCAGATCCTCGAGCGCTGGGCGACATGGCCGGTCATGGCCGCGATCATCACCGGCCCGCGCAAATCGGGGCGCAGCCTGTTGGCGCGGACGATGGTGGCACGCAGTGGCGGGACGATGATCGATGAAGCCGATCGACAGAGCGAGGCAATGCTGTTCCACGCCTGGAACGAGGCGCAGCTCACCCACCGGCCATTGTTTCTGATCGCCGATGAGGCACCGCCGCTGTGGCAGGTGAAACTCCCCGATCTGCGATCCCGGCTGGGCGCCAGCCCGGTCGCGCGGCTGGACCAGCCGGACGACATGCTGGCGACGCAAATCCTGGCGCAGTTGCTCGACCGTCATGAACTTGTCGCGCAACCGGATACAGTGGCATGGATGATGCGACGGATCGAACGAAGCTATCTGGCGATTCTGCGCACCGCCGAGGCGCTGGAGGAAGACGCCAGCCGCCACAAGAACCGACGCGTGTCGATTGCGACGGCGCGTGCCACGCTGACCGCTGCCGGCCTGCTCAGGGACCCGGCGCTGGACCATTGAAGAGGACCCATGGCCGCACGCGCACATCCCAAATCCGGCGAAGGCCAGGACCTGGCGGAACCGTCGATCGCGGCGGTGCCTGAAGCCCGCTATTTCAACCGCGAGCTGTCGTGGCTCGCGTTCAATCGCCGGGTGATGGAGGAGGCGTGCAACACCGCGCATCCGCTGCTCGAACGATTGCGCTTCCTGTCGATTTCAGGGTCCAACCTCGACGAGTTCTTCATGGTCCGCGTCGCCGGCCTGAAGGGGCAGCAGATGCAGCAGGTGGAGGCGCAGTCGGCGGACGGCCTGACCCCGGCGCAGCAGCTGGCGGCGATCGTGTCGCACGCGGGCGAACTGGTCGATAGCCAGCAGGCGGTGTGGAGCGACATTCGGCGCGAACTGGGCGAGCGCGGGATTGAGGTAATCGACGCCGATACGGTCCCCGCCTCCGCAACCGACTGGACCGAACAGCATTTCCGCGATCAGGTGTTCCCGATCCTGACCCCACAGGCGCTGGATCCCGCGCACCCCTTTCCGTTCATCCCGAACAAGGGCCTGAGTGTCATCTTCGATCTGGTTCGCCAAAGCGATGGCGAGCCGGTGCGCGAGCTGGTTCTGCTGCCCGCCGCGACCCCGCGTTTCGTGCGCATTCCCGGTGAGACCGCCTGCTACATGCCGGTCGAATCGCTGTTGAAGCGGTTCGCGCCGCAGATGTTTCCGGGTTTTCGCGTGCTCGGTTCCGCGACCTTCCGGGTGCTGCGCGACAGCGATATCGAGGTGGAGGAGGAGGCGGAGGATCTGGTCCTCTACTTCCGCACCGCGATCAAACGCCGCCGGCGCGGCCGCGTCATCCGCCTGGAAATGGAGGAGGGGATCGATCCCGCGCTGGAGGCGGTGCTGAAGGAAGAGCTGGGCGGCAGCGAGGCACTGCTGACGGAAACGGGCGGCTTTCTGGGCATTGGCGACCTGGCGCAGATCGTCGAGGAGGACCGCCCCGATCTGAAATTCCCGCCCTTCGCCGCGCGCTTTCCGGAACGGATCCGCGAATATGACGGCGACTGCTTCGCGGCGATCAAGGCCAAGGATATCGTCGTCCACCACCCCTATGAGTCCTTTGAGGTGGTGATCGCGTTCCTGAAACAGGCCGCGAGCGACCCCGACGTGGTGGCGATCAAGCAGACGCTCTACCGCGCGGGCAAGCAGTCGGCGGTGATCCAGGCGCTGATCGCGGCGGCGGAGGCCGGCAAGTCGGTCACCGCCGTCGTCGAACTGAAGGCGCGGTTCGATGAGGAGCAGAACATCCTGTGGGCGAATGCGCTGGAACGCGCCGGCGTCCAGGTGATCTATGGGTTCACCAACTGGAAGACCCATGCGAAGGTATCGATGGTGGTGCGGCGCGAGGGGGACGAGTTCCGCACCTACTGCCATTTCGGCACCGGAAACTATCACCCGATCACCGCGCGCATCTATACCGATCTCAGCTTCTTTACCGCCGACCCCAGGGTCGGGCGCGATGCGGCGAAGATCTTCAACTATGTCACCGGCTATGTGGAGCCGCAGGATCTGGAGCTGCTGACGCTGTCTCCACGCCGGTTGCGCGAGCGCCTGATGGCGCTGATCGACGCCGAGATCGCCAATGCGCGCGCCGACCGGCCGGCCGGCATCTGGGCAAAGATGAATTCGCTGGTCGATCCGGCGATGATCGAAAAGCTGTACGAGGCGAGCAATGCCGGGGTGGAGATCGATCTGATCATCCGTGGCATCTGTTGCCTGCGTCCGGGCGTCGCCGGCATGTCGGAGAATATCCGCGTCAAATCGGTGGTCGGCCGTTTCCTCGAACACAGCCGCATCTGGGCGTTCGGCAATGGCCGCGAACTGCCCAATGACGGGGCGAAGCTGTTCATCTCGTCCGCGGACTGGATGCCGCGCAACTTCGACCGGCGGGTCGAGTTCATGTTGCCGGTGCTGAACCCCACGGTCCACGACCAGGTGATCGATCAGGTGATGGCGGCCAATCTGATTGATACCGAACAGAGCTGGGAGCTGGATGCCGATGGCCGGTACACGCGCGAGGATCCCGGGCAGCACCCGTTCAACCTGCATCGCTACTTCATGACCAACCCGTCGCTGTCCGGTCGCGGAGCGGCGCTGGAATCGAGCGGTGCGGTGCCGAAGAAGCTGTCGCTGCGCCGCTGGCGCGCGGAACGCAAGGGATGAGCATGGCGACGCGCCTGTTCCGCCGACCCCGTCTGGATGCGGCGCCGGTGCGCCGGCGGACCGCGATCATCGACATCGGTTCGAACTCGATCCGGCTGGTCGTCTATGACGGCGCCGCGCGGCTGCCGGCGATCCTGTTCAACGAAAAGGTGATGGCCGGCCTCGGCCGGTCGCTGACCCAGACCGGCGCGATCGATTCCGAGGCGCTGACGGTCGCGACGACGGCGCTGGCGCGGTTCGCCAATCTGGCGCACGAGATGGAGGTGGACGCGCTGCGCACCGTCGCGACAGCCGCCGTGCGCGATGCGTCGAACGGCGAGGAACTGGTGGCGATCGCGCGCACGCTGGGCCTTGATGTCGAATTGCTGTCGGGCGAGGCGGAGGCTTTGGCAGCCGGATATGGCGTGCTGTCCGGCATTCCCGAGGCGGACGGGATCGTCGGCGATCTGGGCGGCGGATCGCTGGAACTGGTGCGCGTGGTGGCCGGGACGGTGACCGATCGCGCTTCCTTTCCGTTGGGCGTGCTGCGGATCGCGGCGATCCGGGCAAAGGGGAAGGGGTATCTGGACAAGGTCGTCGCCGGCCTGCTCGACGCGGCTGGCTGGGAGGGCAGGGGCGCGGGGCTGCCCTTTTACCTTGTCGGCGGATCGTGGCGCGCGCTGGCGCGGCTCGACATGCACCTGACCGGCTATCCGCTGCCGGTGATCCATGAATATGTCATGCCGGCGGCGACCGTTGCCCGGCTGAAGCGCACGATCGCGCAACTGGGCAAGTCGCAGGTGCGATCGGTGCCGAATCTGTCCTCGGGCCGCATTCCCACCATGGAGGATGCCGCCGCGCTGCTGGCGGTGGTGATCGGGCATCTGGGCAGCACGGAAACCGTGGCGTCGGCGTTCGGCCTGCGCGAGGGGCTGTTGTTCGGCGACCTCACGATCGAGCAGCGGCAGGAGGATCCGCTGATCGTCGCCGCCCGCGACGAGGCGGAGCGGTCGGGCCGGTTTCCCGAACATGGCGACCTGCTCGATGCGTGGATCGCGCCGCTGTTCGCCGATGACGGCGACGAGAATGCCCGGCTGCGCCACGCCGCCTGCCTGCTGGCCGATGTCGGGTGGCGGGCGAACCCGGAGTTTCGGGCCGAGCGCGGGCTGGAGATCGCGCTGCACGGCAACTGGGTCGGCGTGGGGGCAAGGGGTCGGGCGATGATCGCCCAGGCGCTCTTCACCTCGCTCGGCGGAGGATTCGAATCGCCGGCGCCGGTCGGCCAGCTGGCGCCATCCCACGATCTGGAGCGGGCGCGGCTATGGGGACTGGCGATGCGGCTGGGGCAGCGGCTGAGCGGCGGCGTGGCCGGGCCGCTGCGTCGCTCGTCGCTGATCGTCGCGGACGAGGAACTGACGCTGCGGCTCGATGAGGATGATGCCGCGCTCTATGGCGAAGCGGTCGAAAAGCGGCACCGCGCCCTGGCCGGTGCGCTGGGCCTGGGCGCGGCGGTAGAGGTGTAGCGCCGCGCCGCCGGGATATCGCCGGCGGCGGCGCGGGCCGGATCACGACGACAGGGAGCGGGATCGGGTGATTCGCAGTCCGCGAAGCACATCGGATCCACCATGTGTCCACCAATCGCAAACCCGTGCGCTATCGGGTGGTTCGCGCCAGGGTCTAGCCGCAGCGGGCGGCCTTGATCGTATCGACATTGTCGAGGTCGAGGTTGAGGCGATCGGAGCGGAAGTCCATCGTCACTGCCTGGCCGGGGCGAATCACGCGCAGGCTGCGGGCGCCGGAGCGTTCCTTTGCGCGGGCGCCCATTTCGTCAGTGTAGGGACGGCCGACCATCGGCTGGACGCGGTCCGCATTGCACAGCACGCCCGCCTCCCGGCCGGGCATCGGCGCGCATGCGGCCAGGATCAGCGGGAGCGAAAGGGCGAGGGGACGAATCATCACGGTCCTCCGACGGGTTGGACGCGCGGGCATCCTATCACCGCGCGCGCGGCAGATCAGCCCGGCTCTTCGGTCCGGGTCATCTTGAGCTTGCCGTTGCGGACGGTGAAGCCCAGCTGTCCCTCGACCAGCGCGAGCGCGTCGCGGCCGAATTGTTCGAACCGCCAGCCCGAGAGGATCGCCAGCCCTTCGCGCTGGCCCGAGGCTAGCGCCTCCAGATCGTCGGAGCGGGCGAGCAGCCGGGCGGCGACGTTGATGTCGCGCGCACGGATCTTCAGCAGCAGTTTCAACAGGTCGGCGACCAGTGCGCCCTCCTTGCCGAGCGGCAGCTTGCGGTCGTCGCGCGCCGGCATCTCGTCCTGCGGCATCGGCCCCGCATCGTCGAGCGCGGCCATCAGCCGGCCACCGATATCGTTGCCGCCCCACGACGCCGACAGGCCGCGCACACGCGTGAGGTCAGCCTGTTTGCGGGGGGGATTGGCGGCGAGGTCGGCGATCGTCTCGTCCTTCACGATGCGGCCGCGCGGCAGGTTCTTGCCCTGTGCCTCGCCCTCGCGCCAGGCGGCCAGCGCCTTCAGCCGGCCAAGCACTTCGGCCTTGCGGCTTGATACGCGGATCCGCTGCCACGCCTTTTCGGGGTCGTTGCGATAGTTTTCGGGATCGGCGATCCGCTCCATCTCTTCGTCCAGCCACGCGCCGCGACCGGTCTTGCGCAGGCGTTCGAGCATCTTCGGGAAAATGGCGGAAAGGTGCGTCACATCGGCGATCGCATAGTCGATCTGCCGCTTGTCGAGCGGTCGGCGGCTCCAGTCGGTGAAGCGCGCGCCCTTGTCCACCGTGATGCCGAGATAGGTTTCGACCAGATTCGAATAGCCGATCTGTTCCCCCTGGCCGAGCGCCATCGCCGCGACCTGCGTGTCGAACAGCGGGTGCGGCGTCGTGCCGGTGAGGTTGTAGACGATCTCGATATCCTGCCCACCGGCGTGAAAGACCTTCAGCACGTCTTCGTTGTTCACCAGCAGGTCGAGCAACGGCGTCATGTCGAGCCCGTCGGCCATCGGATCGATCGCGGCCGCTTCGTTGGTGTCGGCGATCTGGATCAGGCAGAGTTCGGGCCAGTAGGTGTTTTCGCGCATGAACTCGGTATCGACCGTCACGAACGGTTGCTGGGCGAGGCGGGCGCAGAGATTGGCGAGGGTTGCCGAGTCTTCGATCAGGCCATGAATGTGCATCGCGCGCCCATAGACAAGCGCGCGCGGGTTGACAAAGGGCAGTGTGGAGGGGAAGCGCGCGACCTTCACCATTTTGTTGATATCTCGAAAGCAGCCATGCACGCCTATCGCACCCACAACTGCGCCCAGCTGTCCTCCGCACAGGTGGGCGAGACCGTCCGCCTGTCGGGCTGGATCCATCGCAAGCGCGATCATGGCGGCGTGCTGTTCGTCGATCTGCGCGATCATTACGGCATTACCCAGATCGTCGCCGACACCGATTCGCCCGCGCTGCCGGTGCTCGAATCGCTGCGGCTCGAATCAGTCGTCACGATCGACGGCGTGGTGAAGGCACGTGCCGAGGGAACGGTGAATCCCAACCTGCCGACCGGCGAGATCGAGGTGTTCGCGCGCGGCGTGACCGTCCAGTCGGCAGCGCAGGAGCTGCCGATGCCGGTTGCGGGCGAACAGGAATATCCCGAGGATATCCGCCTGCGTTATCGCTTCCTCGACCTGCGGCGCGAACAGCTGCACGCGAACATCCTGCTGCGCAGCCATGTGATCGCGAGCCTGCGCAAGCGGATGATCGACCAGGGCTTTACCGAGTTCCAGACGCCGATCCTGACCGCCTCTTCGCCGGAAGGCGCGCGCGACTATCTGGTGCCGAGCCGGGTGCATCCGGGAAAATTCTATGCCCTTCCCCAGGCGCCGCAGATGTTCAAGCAGCTGCTGATGGTCGCGGGCTTCGACCGTTATTTCCAGATCGCGCCGTGTTTCCGCGACGAGGATGCGCGCGCCGACCGCAGTCCGGGTGAATTCTACCAGCTCGATTTCGAAATGAGCTATGTCACCCAGGACGATGTGTTCGCCGCGATCGAGCCGGTGCTGCATGGCGTGTTCGAGGAGTTTGCGAACTGGCAGGGCAAGGGGCGCACCGTCTCGCCGCTGCCGTTCAAGCGCATCCCGTATCGCGAATCGATGCTGAAATATGGCAATGACAAGCCGGATCTGCGCAATCCGATCCTGATATCGGATGTAAGCAAGCATTTCGAAGGCTCTGGATTCGGGCGGTTCGCCTCGATCGTCGAGGCGGGCGACGTGGTCCGCGCGATCCCCGCGCCGGGGACCGCGGAGAAGAGCCGCAAATTCTTCGACGACATGAACAGCTGGGCGCAGGGCGAGGGCTTTGCGGGCCTTGGCTATGCGACCCGCAAGGGCGGCGAATGGGGCGGCCCGATCGCCAAGAACCATGGCGAGGACAGGATGTCTGCGCTGGCCGACGCGCTGGGCCTCGGGCCGGACGACGGCATCTTCTTCGCGGCCGGCAAGGAAGCGCAGGCGGCGAAGCTGGCCGGGCTGGCGCGCACCCGCGTCGGCGAGCAGCTGGGCCTGATCGACGACAAGCGGTTCGAATTCTGCTGGATCGTCGATTTTCCGATGTTCGAATATGACGAGGACGCGAAGAAGGTCGATTTCAGCCACAACCCGTTCAGCATGCCGCAGGGCGAGCTGGAGGCGCTGGAGACCAAGGACCCGCTCGACATCCTTGCCTGGCAGTATGACATCGTCTGCAATGGCGTGGAGCTGTCTTCGGGCGCGATCCGGAACCACCGGCCGGAAATCATGTACAAGGCGTTCGAAATCGCCGGCTATTCCCAGGAACAGGTCGATACGAATTTCGCGGGCATGATCAATGCGTTCAAGTTCGGCGCGCCGCCGCACGGCGGATCGGCGCCGGGCGTCGATCGTATCGTAATGCTGCTCGCCGACCAGCCGAACATCCGTGAGGTGATCGTCTTCCCGATGAACCAGAAGGCGGAGGACCTGATGATGCAGGCGCCGTCGATGGTGAGCGAGAAGCAGCTGAAGGAGCTGAACATCCGCCTCGCGCCGGGGGTGGGGCAGTAAGGTTCCGCATCGCGTGACCCCGGACATGTTCCGGGGGCCGCCTGTACCAACGCACGGTCCCGCGCGCGCCTGTCCACAGCGCCTGCCGCCCGGGGGACCCGGGAACAGGTCCGGGACGACGCGCTAGGCGCGCGGATAATCGATCGCCATCACTTCATATTCGCGCTCGCCGGCGGGCAGCGCGACGCGGCGCAGGTCGCCGATCGCGGCGCCGCGCA
Source organism: Sphingomonas sp. (assembly GCF_019635455.1). Classification (GTDB taxonomy): domain Bacteria; phylum Pseudomonadota; class Alphaproteobacteria; order Sphingomonadales; family Sphingomonadaceae; genus Sphingomonas. The sequence continues at coordinate 83,969 of NZ_JAHBZJ010000009.1, forward strand.
GGGCGCGGGACAGCGGGGCGTTCCAGCCGACGCGTCCGGCGCCGGCATCCGCCTCGTCATCGCCGACCAGCGTCATCGTGCGGTGGTTGTCGTCCTCATCGGCGATCGTCACCGTCGCGCCGAACCAGATCCGGCTGCGGTCCTCCTGCCGGGCCGGATCGACCACCTTGGCCGCCTTCATCCGCTTCGCCAGCCAGCCGAGCCGCCGGTCGATCTCACGCAGCCGCTTGCGGCCATAGATATAGTCGCCATTTTCGGACCGGTCGCCATTGCCGGCGGCCCAGGCGATGGTTTCGACCAGTGCCGGGCGCTCGGTACCGAACAGCCGGTCATATTCCGCCTTGAGCGCCGAATAGCCGGCGGGGGTGATATAGTTCGGGCGATCGTTCACAGCCGCTTCCCCATGCTGACGATGGGTTCGACGTCATAGCCCATGCGGCGCCAGAAGGCGGCGACCTCCTGATTGGACAGACGCACCTGAAGGTTGATCTTTACGCAGCCGAGATCGGCGAGCGCGCCCTCCGCCGCGCGGACCAGCCGGCTGCCGATGCCGCAGCCGCGCGCTTTTGGATGCACCGCCAGCTTGTAGAGCCAGCCGCGATGGCCGTCATAGCCGGCCAGGATGGTGCCGAGCACATGGCCGTTTTCCACCGCGACCAGAAACAGGTCGGGCTGGACCGCCAGCTTGGCCGGGATCACCACGTCGGGCCGGCTGTGCGGCGGGTCTTCGGGAAAGACCGCGCGCCACAGCGCATCGACTTCGCCGAACTGCGCCGCCCCGAAAGGCCGGATTTCGATCACGTTCAGCCGGGCCGGTTCTTGCCCAGATACCAGCTGATCCGGTTCTGCCCGCGCGAGGTGGAGCGGCCCGGGTTGAGCAAATCGTACACCACCGCATTTTCCAGCACGCGCTGGACGTAATTCTTGGTCTCGTAGATCGGGATCGCCTCGACCCAGTCGAGAATATCGACGCCCGGCATGCGCGGATCGCCATTGGCGCGGATCCACTTGTTCACATTGCCGGGGCCGGCATTGTAGGCGGCGACCGCGAGCGGGTAGCTGCCGCCATAATAATCGAGCATCCGCTGAAAATAGGTCGAGCCGAGGCGGATATTGTAGCTGGGGTCGTCGGTCAGCGCGGCGCGATCGTAGCTCAGCCCCATCTTGCCGGCGGTTTCCCGGGCGGTCGCGGGCATCAGCTGCATCAGGCCACGCGCGCCGGCACGGCTGACCGCGCCGCGATCGAACTGGCTTTCCTGGCGCGCGATCGCATGGATGATCGTGAAATAGCCTTCCTGACCCGGCGGCACCGGCACCATCGGATAGCCCGCAAGCGTATAGTCGGACAGGCCGTTGAGCAGCGCGCTGCGCCCGACCATCACCCCCAGGTCAGGGCGCCCGATCGTGCGCGAGAGTTCGGCGGCGAGGATGTGATCCTCTTCGCTGGTCGCGTCGGCGGCGATCTGGCGCAGGAACAGGCTCTGATCGTCGCGCCGGCCGAGCGTGCCGAGCATCTGGGCGACGCGCACGACTTCGCGATTGTAAAAGGCGGTGCGCGCGGCGGCGCTGGCCTTGCCGGTATCCAGCGCCGGTGGTGGACGCAGCGGCAGGGAGAGCCGTTCGGTGGCGAGCTGGCCGTAATACAGGTCCGAAAAGGCGGCGGCGCGCTGATAATAGCCCTGGGCGGCGGGGGCCTGACCCGCGGCCTCGGCGGCGCGGCCGGCCCAGTAAATGCCCTTTGACTGGGTGGTCGGGGTGCGGCTGCCGCGCGAATAGCGGTCGAACATGCCGACCGCCTGGTCCGGGCGGCGCAGCTTCTGCATCGCGACGGTGCCGGCGAGCCAGACGAGGCTGGTGTAATCGTCGCGGATGCCAAGCCCCATGTCGGACACGTCGGTGCCGGGGGCAAAGGCGTCGTCCACCTGGCTGGCGATGGCATAGGCGGTGCTGTACTGGCCGTCCGCCTCCGCCGCGCGGGCATTGGTCAGCAGCACCTCATACCATTTCTCGACATTGCCGGGCCGGCTGGCGAGCGTGCGCGGGCGGGCGAGAAGCGAGCGGGCGGAGCCGCTGGCGCCGTTGTTGCGCAGCCACATCGCGCGGTCGGCGATGAAGCCGGGGTCGCTGGCGCCCTGTGCCTCGACCGATGCCGCCTTTTGCGCGGCGTCGGGGGCGTTGCCGCCCAGCGCGAGGCGGGCGTCGAACAGCGCGCGGTTCTGTGGAGAGGTGAAACCGAGCTGGCGCGCGGCGGCGCTGCGCTGATCCTGCCACAGCAGCGCATCCATGCGCGCGTCGTGATCGGCCGGGGTGATCGCGGCGGCGAAGTTGCCGAGCAGGGCGGCTTCGTCGCTGGCGCGCAACGCCCCCATCCGCCAGGCGCGGCGGGCCTGCTCCTCTGCTTCGGGCCGGCGGCCCGAAAGAGCGAGCGCCTCGGCAAAGCGGATGCGTCCGGCGGCGGTAAGCGGCGGGAAGCGTTCAAAGAAGCGCACCACGAGCGACGGGGAGTCCGCGCCTGAGGTCAGGATCGTCTCTGCGGCGGCGCGGCGGCTCGTCTCCCCCGGCCAGCCGGGGTGGGCGAGGAGGAAGTTGGCATAGTCGCTGAACGGCCAGCGGTCCGACTGCTGAAGCCGGTTCCACTGATCGATATTATACTGGAGCGCGCTCGCCGAAGCGGGCGCGACAGGGACTACCTGTGCCGCGATCGCGAGGAATTTCGCGCGGTACCACTCATAGCCCTCCTGGACCACGGTGGACGAAACCGCGACACCCGATACGCCGGCGAGCAGGAGCCCGCTTCTGAACAACGAGGCAAGCATGCTGGACATGATACGGAATCCCGGCCTATGCGCCACCCCGATTTTTCAGACGATTGGGGCATTTTGACGCATATGTTTCACGGATCGATCCCCGCGCTGATCACCCCGTTCCGTAACGGCACGTTCGACGAGGCCGCATTTCGCGATTTCGTCGAGTGGCAGATCGCGGAAGGATCGGCTGCGCTGGTCCCGGTCGGCACCACCGGCGAGGCGGCGACGCTGACCAAGGACGAGCATTTCGAGGTGGTGCGGGTGTGCGCCGACCAGGTGCGCGGTCGCGTGCCGGTGATCGCTGGCGCCGGATCGAACGACACGCGGGTCGCGATCGGCAACGTCCAGGCGGCGAAGGCGGCGGGGGCGGATGCGGTGCTGATGGTGCCGCCCTATTACAACCGCCCGAGCCAGGAGGGGATTTTCCGGCATTTCGAGGCGGTCGCCGCCCAATGCGAGCTGCCGATCGTGCTGTACAATGTGCCGGGCCGGACGGTGACCGACATCCAGCCGGAGACGGTGATTCGCATCGTCCAGGCGTTTCCGGGCAGGTTCGTCGCGATCAAGGATGCGACCGGCGACCTTGCCCGCGTCTCGACGCACCGCGCCGCGCTACGGAGCGAACTGGCGCAGCTGTCGGGCAATGACGACCTGGCGCTGGCGTTCAACGCGATGGGCGGGGTGGGGTGCATTTCGGTGACCGCGAACGTCGCGCCCCGGCTCTGCGCCCAGTTCCAGGCAGCGTGCGCGGAGGGCGACATGGTCCTGGCGCTGGCGCTGCACGACCGGCTGTTCGCGCTGCACGCCGCGCTGTTCAGCGACGCGTCGCCGGGGCCGGTGAAATATGCGGTGAACCGGCTGCGCCCCGAAATTTCGACGGAACTGCGCCTGCCGATGGTGGAACCGGCTGCGGCGAGCAAGGCGGCGGTCGATGCGGCGATGGCGGTGGCGGGCCTGATCTAAACCGTCGACACCCCGCGCACGTTCATGGCTAACCCTGGCTTTCGCACCGGGAACGCGTGGCGGCCGGGGAGCGACGCGGGTGCGCGCGCGCGAGCCGCAGGATTATCTGGCCGCAGGATTATCTGAGGGCGTCCGCTTCCCTTTCCCCGCGCCGCCGCCTACATCGCGCGTCCCATGCCGCGTCCCAAACCCGCCGAATTCGACAAGAAGAAGATCGTCGCCGAGAACCGGCGCGCGCGATATGATTATTTCCTCGACGAATTTTTCGAGGCGGGAATCGCGCTGCACGGGACCGAGGTGAAATCGCTCCGTTTCGGCGAAGGATCGATCGCCGAGAGCTATGCCGAGGTGCGCGACGGCGAGGCGTGGCTGATCAACGCCAACATCCCGGAATTTTCGCACGGCAACCGCTTCAACCACGAACCGCGCCGCCCGCGTAAATTGCTCCTTCATCAACGGCAGGTAGAAAAGCTGCATGGCGCGGTGGCGCGGGAGGGCATGACGCTGATCCCGATGTCCATCTACTTCAACGGGCGTGGCCGCGCGAAGGTGGAGCTGGCTCTGGCCAAGGGCAAGAAGACTCACGACAAGCGCGAGTCGATCAAGGAGCGGGATTGGAAACGTGACAAAGCCAGGCTCCTCCGCGATCGAGGCTGAAGGCATGTGGGGACGGTTTCACGGCTGGGCGCGGCGCAACATGCCGACGCGCGAGAGCATGGAACAGAGCCGCTGGCTGCGCCCCGTATCGCACCGCGTGCTCGCGCCGGAGCTGTGGCGCTTCACCCGCCGTTCGGTGCCGCGCGGGGTGGCGCTGGGGATGGTCACGGGCATCATGATCCCGGTCGGGCAGATCATTGCCGCCGCCGCGTTGGCATTGCCGTTTCGCGCGAACGTACCGGTCGCCTCGCTGACGACGTTCATCACCAATCCGTTCACGACGCCGCCATTGTGGGTCGCGGCCTATTGGGTCGGGCGAAAGGTGCTGCAACTCGACGCGGCGGTGCCGGGCGCGCCGATCACCACCCATGTCGCCAACGACAGCTGGCTGAGCTGGCTGCTGGCCGAGGCGGGGCCGGCGACGATCACCGGGCTGGTGACGATCACGATTGTCGCGGCGGCACTCGGCTATCTGTTGAGCGCGGTCGGATGGCGGCTGTGGATCGCGCACAAGTGGCGCAAGCGGATGGCTGCCCGCGCGAGATAAAGTATCACGGGCGACTTGAATGGGCGTGTGATCGGCGTAAGACACGCCCATCCGAGTCCCATACAAGGTAGCCCGATGCGTATCCTCCTGACCTCCGCCCTTCTTGCCAGCACGTCGATCCTGGGTGCCTGCGCCGGCACGGCCGCGCGCGATGCGGTCGCACCGCCCGAAGCGGTGGCGGTGCCGGCTGAAGCGGAAAAGGCGCCCCCGCCGGCGATCGGCGCGTTCGGGTTCGACGAAACCGGCATGGACAAGTCGGTCGCGCCGGGGAACGATTTCTACACCTTTGCCAACGGCACCTGGGCGAAGAACACGCCGATCCCGGCCGACAAGTCGAATTTCGGCATGTTCACCGCGCTGGAGGACCTGTCGAAGAAGCGCGTGCGCGACATTCTGGATGAGGTGAAGGGCGATCCGGCGAGCCAGATCGGCCGCGCCTATTCCAGCTATCTGGACACCGCGACGGTCGAGGCGCGGGGACTGGCGCCGATCCAGCCCTGGCTGGGCAAGGTGCGCGGGCTGACCAGCAAGGCGGGCTATGGCGCGTTGGTGGTCGAGGCCGCGAAGAATGGCGTGCGCGGACCGTGGGGCGGCTATGTCGGACAGGACGACAAGCTGCCGCAGAACTACATCTTCACGATCTTTCAGGGCGGTACCGGCCTGCCTGACCGCGACATGTATCTGGTCGACAATCCCAAGATGGCGTCGATCCGTGCGGCGTATCTGGTCTACCTCACCAAGATGCTGACGCTGGCAGGCGAAGCGAACGCTCCGGCGCGCGCCAAGGCGATCATGGATCTGGAGACGCGCATCGCCAAGGTGCAGTGGACGCGCGAGGATTCATCGGATTCGACCAAGACCTACAACAAGTACACGCTGGCGCAGACTGCCCAGTTCGCCACCCCGACGCTGCCCATGCCGGCGATGCTGAAGGCGATCAGCCCGAAGATCGACGCGGTGCTGGTCAGCCAGCCGAGCGCGGTCAAGGCGATCGCCCAGATCATGGACAAGGCGCCGCTGGCGGTGCTGAAGGACCAGATGATCGCCAACAGCATGGGCGGCCTGTCCGACTATCTGCCCGATGCGGTGGCCGACGCGCGCTTCGCCTTTTACGGCACCGTCCTTCAGGGAACGCCGCAGCGCGAGGAGCGGTGGAAGCGCGGGGTTTCGTTCACCGAAGGCACGCTGGGCGAGGCGGTCGGCAAGGAATATGCCGCGCGCTATTTCCCGCCCGAATACAAGGCGGAGATGCAGAAGCTGGTCGGAAACGTGCTGGCGGCGATGGGGCGCCGGATCGACGGGCTGGACTGGATGCAGCCGGAGACGAAGAAGCGCGCCAAGGCGAAGCTCGCGAATTTCACGGTGAAGGTCGGCTATCCCGATCGCTGGCGCGATTATGCGGGGCTGGAGATCCGGGCGGACGACCTGTTCGGCAACGCGATCCGCTCCAACCAGTTCGATTACCAGTATATGATCGACAAGCTGGGTGGGCCGGTGCGCAAATGGGAATGGGGGATGCTGCCCCAGACGGTGAACGCCTATGCCAATTTCGGCATGATGGAAGTGGTGTTCCCCGCCGCGATCCTGCAACCGCCCTTTTTCGATCCCAAGGCCGACCCCGCGGTCAATTATGGCGGCATCGGCGCGGTGATCGGGCATGAGATCAGCCACCATTTCGACGATCAGGGTTCGAAATATAACGAAAAGGGCGAGTTGTCCGATTGGTGGACCCCCGCCGATGTCAAGGCGTTCGATGCGGCGACGAAGGCGCTGGTGGCGCAATATGACGCCTATGAGCCGCTGCCCGGCGAGCATGTGAAGGGTGAGTTCACGCTGGGCGAGAATATCGGCGACCTGGCCGGGCTGACCATCGCCTATGATGCGTACCAGCATTCGCTGGACGGCGCGACGCCGCCGGTGATCGACGGCTATACCGCCGACCAGCGATTCTATCTGGGATGGGCGCAGATCTGGCGGCGCAATTATCGCGAGGCGAACCTGCGCCAGCGGCTGCTGACCGATCCGCACAGTCCGTCGCAGCAGCGCGCATGGGTCGTCCGCAACCTTGATCCCTGGTATTCGGCGTTCAACCCGACGCCCGACCAGAAGCTGTACCTGTCGCCCGAGAAGCGCGTTCGCATCTGGTGACCGCTTGACGGCCCGGCGGGGCGGCGGGAAAGGGATGCATGGCATCGCTTCCCGCCCCCACTGACGATCGGGATCAGACCCGCCCCCCCTTGTTCATCGCCGGCGGCGCGGCGTTGGCGGCGGCGGCGCTGATCCTGTGGGTGACCGATTCCATGGCTGTCGCCGCCGGTTTTGCGGCGGCGGCGCTCGCGATCGCGGGAATCGCCTATCTGGTCGCGCGACAGATCCCCGCCGCAGGTGACGAGGGCGGCACGATCGACTGGTCGGTCGCGCACACGCTTGCGGAAATGAGCGGCGATGCGATCGCGGTGACCGATCGTGCCGGGCGGCTGGTCTGTGCCAATGAGCGGTTCGGCACGTTCTTCCCCGGCTATCCGGCGCCACCGGGCCTGATCGTCGGTGAGGTCGCGGCGGCGCAGCTTGGCACTGCCGGCCGTGCCGCGTGGCGCGATGGAAGCGCGTCGAGCGGCGCGTTCGACGCCGCCGGAACGAAGCTGACCGCGCATGTCACGCGGATCGGCGATTCGCTGTTGGTGTGGCGGTTCGTTGGCGCGGCGGCGGTGGACCTCACCCGTCAGGCACAGGGACTGGTCGCCGGCCCCTATGGCGACCGGCTGGGGCTGGCGGGCATGATGGTCGCGCTGCTGGGACCCGACGGGCGGGTGCGTGCGGCGAACCGCGTCACCCGGCTGCGCGCGATGGGCGACGAGGGCGCGATGATCGAGGGACGGGATTTCACCCGGTTCCTGATCACCGACAATCTGGGGATCGTGCGGTTCGAACGCGAGGGGCTGTCCGGCACGCCGCTGCGGGTGATCGAGATCCCGTTCGCGGACGGCGACAACGCGCCGATGCTGGTGGCGTTGCTCGACGAGGAGCCGGCGATGGCGCATCCGGCGATCGGCGACAGCGCAAGCGCGCATGTCCGATCGCTGATCTCGCTGCTGCCGGCGGGAATCGCGCTGGTCGGTGGCGATGGGCGGTTCGTTCATATGAACGATGCGTTCGTCCGCGCGGCGCATGTCAATGCCGCCAATCCCCCGCTGTACCCCGGCGACCTGGTGGTGCGCGAGGACAAGGGGGCGCTGGCCGATGCGATCCGGCGGTTCGCGACCGGATCGGCGCATTCGGTGGACATGACCGTGCGTTTCGCCGAAGCGCCCGACGAGGCGGTGGCGGTATCGATCGCCGCGGCACGCGGCCTGGGCGAGGCAGCGGTGGTGCTGAGCCTGCGCGACGCGGGCGAGGAGGGGCGGCTAAAGCGCCAGGTGGCGCAGGCGACGAAGATGCAGGCGGTGGGCCAGCTCGCCGGCGGCGTGGCGCATGATTTCAACAATATCCTGACCGCGATCATCGGCCATTGCGACCTGATGCTGATGCGCCACGCGCCGGGCGACAGCGATTATGACGATATCCAGCAGGTGCTGCTCAATTCCAACCGCGCCGCGGCGCTGACCCGCCAGCTGCTCGCCTTTTCGCGGCAACAGACGCTGCGGCCACAGATATTGCAGCTGCCCGACGTGATTTCCGAAGTGTCGAACCTGCTCAAGCGGCTGCTGGGCGAGACGGTCGAGCTGGAGGTTGTGCATGGCCGTGACCTGGGGCCGGTGCGCGCCGATCCCGGCCAGTTGGAGCAGGTGGTCGTCAACCTGGCGGTCAATGCGCGCGACGCGATGCTGGCCAAGAACCCCAGCGGCGGCGGCAAGCTGACGATCGAGACGTTCGGCGTCCCCGCGACCGAGGTGCGCGCGATGGATGACGATGTGCTGCCGGTCGGGGACTATACGGCGGTGCGCGTCGCCGATACCGGCACCGGCATTCCCGCCGAAGTGCTGGCCCATATCTGGGAACCGTTCTTCACCACCAAGGAAGTGGGGAAAGGGACCGGGCTGGGCCTTTCCACCGTGTACGGCATCGTCAAACAGTCGGGCGGCTATATCTTCGCCGAGAGTCCCAAGGGGCAGGGGGCGGTCTTTACCATCTACCTGCCGGTCCATGCCGCCGCGGATGTGCCGGCAAAGGCCACGGCGACCGCGAAGCCCGAACAGGGGGATTTGTGGGGCAGCGGCACCGTGCTGCTGGTCGAGGACGAGGCGATGGTGCGCGCGGTGGCGGAGCGTGCGCTGGCGCGCCAGGGCTATACGGTGCTGACGGCCGAGAATGGCGAGGCGGCGCTCGAGTTGCTGGAAACCTGCGACAAGCCCGACCTGCTGATTTCGGACGTGGTGATGCCCAGCATGGACGGGCCGACCATGGTGCGGCACGCGCGCCGCAAATATCCCGACCTCAAGATCGTGTTCATGTCCGGCTATGCGGAGGAACAGCTGCGCAAGTCGATCGATCTCGACAATGTCGCATTCCTGCCCAAGCCGTTCTCTGTCCAGCAGCTGGCGGAGGTGGCGCGGACCGTTCTGACCGCGAAATAAGTGCTTGGCGACACGAAGAAAGTCCGGCACACCCGCGCGCCATGAGTTCGCTTAACCGCATCCTCGTCGTCGAGGACGAGCCGCTGATCGCCATGATGCTCGAGGATTTTCTCGACATGCTGGGCAAGGAAGTCGCCGGCACCGCCGATACCGTCGATACCGCGCTGCCGCTGGTCGCGGCGGGCGGGATCGACGCGGCGATCCTGGACGTCAACCTGCGCGGTGGCGAGACGAGCTGGCCGATCGCCGACGCGCTGGCCGATGCGGGGGTGCCGTTCATCCTGGCGACCGGCGGCAACAGCGACACGATCGCCGACGCGCATCGCGATCGTCCGGTGCTGGCCAAGCCGTTTACCATGGACGGCGTCGAACAGGCGCTGGCCAGCCTGTAGCGATCACGCGATCCGGTCGGGAACCTCGGCCGCATCGGCGGCGATCGAGGTCGCGGGCGCGACCGCTTCCCAGGGAAAGACGAACCAGTCCTTCGTCACCGTACGGTCGAGCGTGCGCGCGGCATATTCGACGCGCTGACTGGACACCCGATTGTCGAGCAGGGTGGCGAAGCGGACCGCCCCTTCGGCAGCGCCGGCGGCAGCGAGCTTGCCGCGTAATTTCGCGATCGTCGCGCCGCTGTCGTTGATATCGTCGAGAAACAGCAGCCGTTCACCCGCGCGCGTGCGCTCCGCCATCCGTTCAAGCGGGGCATCGGCGAAATCCGGCACCTGTGAACTGTGATCGACCGACAGCATCGCGATGCCCGTCGCATGGCTGAGATAGACGGCCGGCGCGAGGCCGCCGCGACCGATGCCGATGATGAAATCGGGCCGCCATTGCGTATCGGCATGCACCGCCGCGGCGATCGCCAGCACGTCGGCGACGAACTGTTCGTGCGGGACCGGGGTAAAGACCGGCATCAGTTGGCCGCGACAAAGGCGTCGAGCGCGGCGAGGTGCCTCGCCTTTGCCGCGTCATCGAGGAACGATCCGGTGAAGCTGTTGCGGGCGAGCCGCGCAAGATCGGCCTTGCCCAGCCCGCGCGCTGCGGCGACCGCGCGGTAATTGTCGGCGACATAGCCGCCGAAATAGGCCGGATCGTCGGAATTAACCGTGGCGTTCAGCCCGGCCGCCAGCATGCGATCGAGCGGATGGTCGCCCATATCGTCCACGACGCACAATTTGAGGTTCGACAGCGGACAGACGGTGAGCGTCATCCCCTCATCCGCCAGCCGCCGGACGAGCGCCGGGTCCTCCAGGCTGCGATTGCCATGATCGAGCCGGTCGATCCGGAGCAGGTCCAGCGCCTGCCAGACATAGTCGGGCGGCCCTTCCTCCCCGGCATGGGCGACGCGCTTCAGTCCCATGTCCCCCGCCGCCGCGAAGACGCGCGCGAATTTCTCTGGCGGGTGACCGACTTCGGAGGAATCGAGTCCGACGCCCTCGATCCGGTCGAGCCAGGGTTCGGCGGCCTTCAGCGTGGCGAAGGCGGCATCCTCATCGAGATGCCGGAGGAAGCAGAGGATCAGCTTCGACGTCAGGCCATGATCGGCTTCCGCGTCGCGCATCGCCGCGAGCAGTCCGTCCGCGACCACCTGAAACGGGATGCCGCGATCGGTATGCGTCTGGGGATCGAAGAAGATTTCGGCATGGACGACGCCGTCGGCAGCCGCGCGCGCGAAATAGGCGGCGGCAAGGTCGCGAAAGTCCGCCTCTGTCCGCAGCACGTCCGCGCCGGCATAATAGATGTCGAGAAAGTCCTGAAGCCGGCTGAAACTATAGGCCTCCCGCACCGCATCGACGCTCGCAAAGGGAATGTCGATCCGGTTCCGCTTCGCCAGCGCGAACATCAGCTCGGGTTCCAGACTGCCCTCGATGTGCAGATGCAGCTCCGCCTTGGGAAGCGCGGTGATGAAATCGTCCATGGACGCAGGATCGCCGGAAAGCGCGGGGAGGGCAAGATGGCGCCGCCACTTTCGCAGGTGGAGAACAAAAAAAGATCGTTCCGCACTTGTTCTCATGGAACATATGCTGTACGCCGCTTTCCAACAGATGTTGAACAGGCCGGGTAAAGCCTCTAGCGACGGAGACCTCTGATGGCAGCTTCCCTCAAGGTGATCGACGGAAATATGGGAATTTCTCCGGATAAGCAGAAGGCGCTGGACGCCGCACTCGCGCAGATCGACCGCGCCTTTGGCAAGGGCTCCGCGATGAAGCTGGGCAGCCGTGAGGCGATGGAGATCGAGGCGATCTCGACCGGGTCGCTGGGCCTCGATATCGCACTCGGCATCGGCGGCCTGCCGCGCGGGCGCATCGTCGAAATCTATGGCCCGGAAAGTTCGGGCAAGACGACGCTGGCGCTGCACGCGATCGCGGAGGCGCAGAAGGCCGGCGGTGTCGCGGCGTTCGTCGATGCCGAGCACGCGCTCGATCCGGTGTATGCGCGCAAGCTGGGCGTCAATATCGATGAACTGATCGTCTCGCAGCCGGATACCGGCGAACAGGCGCTGGAGATCACCGACACGCTGGTCCGCTCGAACGCGATCGACGTGCTGGTGGTGGATTCGGTCGCGGCGCTGGTGCCGCGCGCGGAGATCGAGGGCGAGATGGGCGACAGCCATGTCGGCCTTCAGGCGCGGCTGATGAGCCAGGCGCTGCGCAAGCTGACCGGATCGATCAGCCGTTCGCGCTGCCTCGTCATCTTCATCAACCAGGTGCGCATGAAGATCGGCGTGATGTACGGCAATCCCGAAACCACGACCGGCGGCAACGCGCTGAAATTCTACGCCTCGGTCCGGCTCGACATCCGCCGCACCGGCCAGATCAAGGATCGCGACGACATCATCGGCAACACCACCCGGGTAAAGGTGGTGAAGAACAAGGTCGCGCCGCCGTTCAAGCAGGTCGAATTCGACATCATGTATGGCGAGGGCGTGTCGAAGATCGGCGAGATCCTGGATCTGGGCGTCAAGGCGGGACTGGTCGAGAAGTCGGGCGCGTGGTTCAGCTATGACAGCATCCGGATCGGCCAGGGGCGCGAAAACGCCAAGAATTTCCTGAAGGAAAATCCGGATGTCTGCACCCGGCTCGAATCGGCGATTCGTGGTCGAACCGAACAGGTTGCCGAAGAAATGATGACCGGACCGGACGCCGAGGACGACTGACCGGCGCCGATCGGTCGGCAACCGATCGACGGAAGGGATTGGGCCGCGCCGCACCGCGATGGGTGGCGGCGGTCAAGGGACTTGTCTCCCACGGGAAGACCCGGCGGCCCCACCCGCCGGGTCTTTCCATTTGCGCCGAACCCGCGCACCCTTTGGCGCTATCGCCGCGTCGGGCGAGGGTATTGCCGCGTTGAGCGGGAGCCGCAAAGGGAGAACCGCGCCATGATCACCGTCCACCATCTCGAAAATTCGCGATCCCAGCGCGTGCTATGGCTGCTCGAGGAACTGGGCCTGCCCTACGAAATCAAGCGGTACGCGCGCGATCCCCGCACGATGCTGGCGCCGCGCGCACTGCGGGCGGTGCATCCGCTCGGCAAGTCGCCGGTGATCGTCGACAGCGGCGCGGACGGCGGCGGGACGCGGACCGTTGCGGAGACGGGGGCGATCATCGAATATCTGGTCGAACAGGCGGATGGCCGGCTGGGGGCGCCGGCGCATCGCGAATCGGTGCTGCGTTACCGCCATTTCCTCCATTATGCCGAAGGATCGCTGATGCCGCCGCTGCTGGTGAAGCTGGTGCTCACCCGGGTGCCGCTGTTCGGCAAGGCGGCCCAGAAGCGGATCCAGCCGATGATCGATGTCCATCTTGATTTCGTGGAAGCGGAGCTGTCGTCGCGTGGCTGGTTTGCGGGCGAGGAGTTCACCGCTGCGGACGTGATGATGAGCTTTCCGCTGGAGGCGGCGCGCGCACGGGGCGGGCTCGATGCGCGGCGACCGGCGACGATCGCCTGGCTGGAAACGATTCATGCGCGGCCGGCCTATCAGGCGGCGCTCGCGAAGGGCGGTCCCTACGCCTATGCGTGACGGCGAGGGCGGGCCGGCGCGCCGCTCCCCCGCGAAATGCCTCTTGATGCGGGCCGCGATCGGAGTTCCGGCGCGCGCCCGCTCGCCGCGAAGCGTGACCAGCTGATCGCAACGGAGGTTCGGGGACGGCAGCGGTAACGACTCCGCACACCGTCGGAACGCGGCCGTTACCGTTCCGAGCGCGACCGCACGCTGCTGCCAATCCCGTGACCGGGCGGGGCGGCCATTCCGAGCTATCCGGCCCCGGCGCGGATGCGCGCATCCCTTTCCACAGGCAAGCGCGCGGACCCGCGGAGCGCGATAGCCGGATCGTGGTTCACCCGCCATGCGCGCTCCGTCGGGATCGCGCGCGCTGCGCAGCCGGCGTCAGCCGTCGGCGGGGGACGGGATGCCGATTGGTCGCTATACCTGGTCGAAGCTGGTCACATTCTGGGCCGGGCCATGGCCGCTGGGGGCGTGCGGCCCGTCGATCTCTGGCGATTCGATCGGGTCGAGGCGGCCGGTTTCCCATTTGGAAATGACTGCGCTGGCCACCGCATTGCCGACGACATTGGTGGCCGATCGGCCCATGTCGAGGAAATGGTCGATGCCCAGGATCAGCAACAGGCCGGCCTCGGGAATGTCGAAGAAGCTGAGCGTCGCGGCGATCACCACCAGGCTGGCGCGCGGTACGCCGGCAATGCCCTTGCTGGTGATCATCAACACCAGCAGCATCGTGATCTCCTGCCCCAGCGTCAGGTCGATGCCATAGGCCTGGGCGATGAAGATCGTCGCGAAGGTCATATAGATCATCGAGCCGTCGAGGTTGAAGCTGTAGCCCAGCGGCAGCACGAAACTGGCGATGCGCGGCGGCACGCCAAACTTGTCCAGCGCCTCCAGCGTGCGCGGATAGGCGGCCTCTGACGAGGCGGTGGAGAAGGCCAGCAACAGCGGATCGCGGATATAGCGGACCAGCAGGCGCGTGCGCTTGCCGACGATGAGGAAGCAGATCCCGATCAGCACGCACCACAGCAGCAGCATGCCGAGATAGAAGCTGCCCATGAAATAGGCGAGGTTGCCGATGATCGTCGGTCCGCGCTCGGCCAGCGTGCCGGTCACCGCCGCGAATACCGCAATCGGGGCGAACCGCATGACGTAGTTCGTCACCTGAAGCATCACATGGACCAGGGCATCGACCGCACGGATCAGCGGCGCGGCCTTTTCGCCGACGGCGGTGATCGCCACGCCGATGAACAGCGAGAAGATGACGATCTGGAGGATCTCATTGTTCGCCATCGCCTCGATCCCGGAGGCGGGGAAGACGTGTGTGAAGAAGTCCTTGAGGTTGAACGCCGCCTTTTCGACGCCGCTCGCGGTGTCGGCGGGGGGCAGGGGGAAGTCGAGCCCGACGCCCGGTTGCAGCAGATTGACAAGGATCAGGCCGAGCGTCAGCGAGACGAGGCTGGCGCAGATGAACCAGCCGATCGCACGCGCGCCGACCCGCCCGAGCGCGGCGGTGTCGCCCATATGCGCGATGCCGGCGACCAGCGTGGCAAAGACGAGCGGGGCGATGATCATCTTGATCAGTCGCAGGAAAATGGTGGTGACGATCGAGAAATAGCCGGCAAGCGTCTTGAGCTGTTCCTCCGCGCCGGCCGAATCGCCGCCATAGGAACTGCGCACGCCGAAATGCAGCGCGAGGCCGAGAATCACGCCCGCCACGAGCGCGATCAGGATGAAGGTCGTCAGTTTCTTGGCCATTTCGCGCCCCCTTGTTGACGCCTAGACAGGGGATTGCGGCGCGCGGGTCAAGGGCCGTATCGTTCGCGGCCATGCAGATCACCCGACGCGCCCTGTTCGCCGCGACCGCCGCGCTTCCCGTTTCCGCCGCGGTGCGCGCCGGCGAACCCGACCTGTCGGCGCTGCGGCCGATCACCGGCGATGCGGTGCCGATCGGCAAGGGTGAGCGCGCTGCGCGGCTGACGCGGGCGCAGGCGCTGATGAAGGCGGCGGGGATCGGCGCGGTGCTGATCGAGCCGGGCGCGAGCCTGGTTTATTTCACCGGGGTGCGCTGGTGGCGCAGCGAGCGGCTGACCGCCGCCGTCATCCCGGTCGAGGGCGAGCCGCTGATCGTGACGCCGTTTTTCGAGGAGCCGTCGGTGCGCGAATCGCTCGGCGTGCCGGCGACGGTGCGGGTGTGGCAGGAGCATGAAAGTCCGTTTGCGGTGATCGCGGGATGGCTGGGTGAGAAAAAGCTGCTCGGCCGCCCGATCGGGATCGAGGAAACCGCGCGGTTTTTTGCGGTCGACGGGCTGCGCGGGAGGTTGCCCGGGGCCAGGATCGTGTCGGCAAATCCGGTCGTGCGGGCGTGCCGGATGGTCAAGACGCCGGCCGAAATCGCGCTGATGCAAAGGGCTGCGGACGTGACGATGGCCGCCTATCGCTGGACCTGGCCCAGGATCGAGGCGGGGATGACGCCGCGCGACATTGGCGGCCTGATGAGCGCGGCGACCGCGAAGCTGGGCGCGGAGGTGGCGTTCAACCTGGTGTTGCTGGGCGAGGCATCGGCCTATCCCCACGGATCGGGCAAGCCGCAAAAGGTGGAGAAGGACGGCATCGTGCTGATGGACTGTGGCGCGGTCGTCCATGATTACGAAAGTGACATCAGCCGCACCTTCGTCCACGGCACGCCGAATGCCGAGCAGCGCAAGGTGTGGGATCAGGTGCGTGAGGGGCAGCAGCGCGCGTTCGCCGCGGCGAAGATCGGCGTGAGCGCGGGCAGCGTCGATGACGCGGTGCGCGGCTGGTACGCCTCGCTCGGCTACGGCCCGGACTACAAGCTGCCGGGCCTGTCGCATCGCACCGGCCACGGCATCGGCATGGACGGACATGAGCCGGTCAATCTGGTGCGCGGCGAGGCGACCAAGCTTGCGCCCGGCATGTGCTTCTCCAACGAACCCGGCCTGTATCTGCCGGGCAAATTCGGCGTGCGGCTGGAGGATTGTTTCCAGATGACCGTCAGCGGGCCCAAATGGTTCAGCGTGCCGCCGGTTTCGCTGGAGGAGCCGATCGGGTGACTTATGAGGAGCCCTATGAGTGTCTTCTATCTGATCTCGAAAGCCGAGGTCTGCTTGCCGTAGAAAGTCGCTTTGACGAGGGGAACTTTGGCAATTTCGGGATCACTTTCCGACGCAAGGGCTGGAAATACACCCTGATAAATGACCGCGGGCAACTGGTTTGCGAGTCTAGGCGATGGCTTTGGCGGCGCACCCAGATTTGTGCAGATGATATCACTGCAGTATCGTGCGCCGAGCTGCGTAGAGCGCTAGACCGCGTCCAATCACCCTGATCGAACCGTTTCGCTTGAGCGAACCGCGCCGCGCCCCTAAGTCGCGGTCATGACTTCGACCAACGATATCCGCCGCAGCTTCCTCGACTATTTCGAGGGCCAGGGCCATGCCCGCGTGCCGTCGGCGCCACTGGTGCCGCACAACGACCCGACGCTGATGTTCGTCAACGCCGGGATGGTGCCGTTCAAGAACGTGTTCACCGGCCTGGAAACGCGGCCATATACGACGGCGGCGAGCAGCCAGAAATGCGTGCGCGCGGGTGGCAAGCATAACGATCTGGACAATGTCGGCTATACCGCGCGGCACCATACGTTCTTTGAAATGCTGGGGAATTTCAGCTTTGGCGACTATTTCAAGGAACAGGCGATCCATCATGCATGGACGTTGCTGACCCGGGAATGGGGAATCCCGGCGGGCAAGCTGACCGCGACCGTCTATCACACCGACGATCAGGCGTTCGACCTGTGGAAGAAGATCGCGGGCCTGCCCGACGAGCGGATCATCCGCATCGCGACCAAGGATAATTTCTGGGCGATGGGGTCGGATGGGCCGTGCGGGCCGTGTTCGGAAATCTTCTATGACCATGGCGACCACATCCGGGGCGGACCGCCGGGAAGCCCGGAAGAGGATGGCGACCGCTTCGTCGAGATCTGGAACCTCGTCTTCATGCAGTTCGTGCAGGAGGCGGACGAGATCGTCGGCGACCTGCCCAAGCCCAGCATCGACACCGGCATGGGGCTGGAGCGCGTCGCGGCGGTGTTGCAGGGCGTGCATGACAACTACGATACCGACACGTTCAAGGCGCTGATCGCGGAGAGTGGCGCGCTGACCCACAGCGCGACGACCGGGGCGAATCAGGCAAGCCACCGCGTGATCGCCGATCATCTGCGCTCGTCGGGATTCCTGGTCGCGGACGGCGTGCTTCCCGCCAATGAAGGGCGCGGCTATGTGCTGCGCCGGATCATGCGTCGCGCGATGCGCCATGCGCACCTGCTGGGCGCGAAGGAGCCGTTGATGCACCGCATGGTGCCGGCGCTGGTGGCGGAGATGGGCGCGGCATATCCCGAACTGGTCCGCGCCCAGCCGCTGATCGAGGCGACGCTGTTCCAGGAGGAGACGCGGTTCCGCCAGACGCTGGCCAACGGGCTGAAGCTGCTGGACGAGGCGACGACGGGGATGGGCGAGGGGGACACGCTGCCCGGCGAGACCGCGTTCAAGCTCTATGACACCTATGGCTTTCCCTATGACCTGACCGAGGACGCGCTGCGCCCACAGGGAATGCAGGTCGATCGTGCCGGTTTCGACGCCGCGATGGCCCAGCAAAAGGCCGCCGCCCGCGCCGCGTGGAAGGGATCGGGCGCCAAGGCGAGTGATGACGTGTGGTTCGACATCGCCGAGGAATTGGGGAGCACCGAATTCACCGGCTACAGCTCGACCCAGGGCGAGGGGCAGGTGGTCGCACTGGTCAAGGACGGCGCCCGCGTCGATAAGGCGGTTGCCGGCGACGAGGTGACGATCCTGACCAATCAGACGCCCTTTTATGGCGAAAGCGGCGGCCAGACCGGCGATGCGGGGACGATCGGCAACGATCAGGTCGAAGCGATCGTCAGCGACACGTCGAAGCCGCTGGGGCGGCTGCATGCCCATCATGCGACGCTGGCCCGCGGAGAGATCGCGGTCGGCGATACGGTGAAGCTGACGGTGGATGCCGAGCGCCGCGACGCCATCCGCGCCAACCATTCGGCCACCCATTTGCTGCACGCGGCGCTGCGCAACCGGCTGGGCGACCATGTGACGCAGAAGGGCAGCCTGGTCGCGCCCGATCGGCTGCGGTTCGACTTTTCGCATCCCTCGGCGCTGACCGCCGAGGAGATCGCGACGATCGAGGCGGACGTGAACGCGGAGATCCGTGCGAACGAGGCGGTATCGACGCGGCTAATGACCCCGGATGACGCGATCGCGGCGGGCGCGATGGCGTTGTTCGGCGAGAAATATGGGGACGAGGTTCGCGTCCTGTCGATGGGACGGCTGACCGACAGGCATTATTCGGTCGAACTGTGCGGTGGCACGCATGTCCGCGCGACCGGCGACATCGCGGTGTTCAAGATCGTCAGCGAAAGCGCGGTGTCGAGCGGCGTGCGCCGGATCGAGGCGTTGACCGGTGAGGCGGCGCGGCTGTGGCTGGCCGATCGCGACGCGAGGCTGCGCGAGGCGGCGGCGGCGCTGAAGGCGGCGCCGGACGATGTGCCGGCGCGTGTCGCGTCGCTGATCGAGGAGCGGCGCAAGCTGGAAAAGGAACTGGCGGAGGCGAAGAAGGCGCTGGCGCTGGGCGGCGGCGGCTCGTCGGCGCCGGCCGGGCCGGAGCAGATCGGCGGGGTCAATTTCGTCGGCCAGATTCTGGACGGGCTGGATCCCAAGGCGCTGCGCGGCGCGGTGGACGAGGCGAAAAGCCGGACCGGTTCAGCTGTGGTAGCTTTTGTCGCGGTAAATGAAGGGCGTGCAGCGATCGCGGTCGGCGTCACCGACGACCTGACCGGCGCCTGGAATGCCGTCGAACTGGTCAAGCGTGGCGTTGCCGCGCTGGGCGGGCAGGGCGGCGGCGGGCGACCGGACATGGCGCAGGGTGGCGGTCCGGAGGGCGGCAACGCCCAGGCCGCGATCGATGCCGTCAAGATGGCGCTGGCCGAGGAGAAAGAAGCTGCCTGATCCCATGTTTCCCGATCGCACCCTGATCGTCGCCGCGGCCGCCGCAACGTTGATCATATCCCCGGTCGCGGGCGCCGCGCAGGCGAAGCTGCCCCCCTATCCCGAGGCGCTGCGCTGCGCCGCGCTGACCCATGCCGCGTTGCAGATCGGCAAGGGAACGAAGGAAGAGGGCGTGTTGTTCGACCATGTCATCTTCTGGAGCATGGCGAGCGCGGATGCCGGCCGCGCGGCGGGCAAGAAGGCCAAGGAAGTCGATGCCGAGGTGGAAGGCGCATCCGCCGCGATCCAGCCGAAGTTGCGCGCGCAGGATGGCGCGACGGTGGCGGATCTGGCCGGCTGTGTCGCGCGGGTTCCTCCGCTCGATAAATAATCATCCAACGGGAGTTCATGTTGCGCCGCCGATCCTTTCTCGCCTCGACGGCTGCGGCGACCTTCGCCGTCGCTACCCCCCGTATCGCCGCCGCGCAGGGCGCGAATGACGCCAGATTGCGCGCGCTGCTCGACCAGCTGTTCAACGCGCGGCTGGCGGACAGTCCGGAGGGTGCGACGTCGCTGGGGCTCGACACGGGGAAGCTCGCGCCGCTCAAGTCGAAGCTGTCGGGCCGATCGGCGGCCGATCGCGCGCGCGATCTGGCGCGGGCGAGACGCGAACTGGCCGCCGTCCGCGCCTTCGATCCCGCCACACTGGGCGAGGACGCGAAGATCGACCAGGAGGTCGTCGCCTATCAGCTCGAACGCAGCGTGTCGGGGAGCGAGCGGTTCCGCTACGGATCGAGCGGCGGGCGATATGCGCCCTATCGGTTGAGCCAGCTGACCGGCGCGTATCAGGACGTTCCGGATTTTCTCGACAGCCAGCACCGGGTGAAGACGGCGGCGGACGCGGACGCGTATCTGGCGCGGCTGGAGGCGTTTGCGCTCGTGCTGGATCAGGATACGGCCGGCCAGCGGGCAGACGCCGCGAAGGGCGTGTTCGCGCCCGACTATATCCTCGACACCACGCTCAAACAGTTTGCGGCGTTGCGCGACAAGGCGGCGGACCAAACCGGGATGGTGACCGGTTTTGCCGGGAAGCTGTCCGATGCGGGCCTGCCCGCCGAGCGAGCGACCGATGCGGCGAAGATCGTCGAGGGCAAGGTGTTTCCGGCGCTCGATCGCCAGCGGGCGCTGATCCGCGACTTGCGCGCCAGGGCGACGCATGAGGCGGGCGTGTGGCGCCTGCCCGATGGCGAGGCCTATTACGCCGCCGCCGCCGAGGCCGCGACCACGACGAAGCTGAGCGGGGACGAGATTCACCGCATCGGCCTCGATCAGGTCGCGCAGATCAGTGCGCGGATCGACGCGATCCTGAAGGCGCAGGGCATGGGGGACGGCACGGTCGGCGCGCGGCTGGTCGCGCTGAACGAGCGGCCCGACCAGCTTTACCCGAACACCGATGCGGGGCGCGAGGCGCTGCTCGCCCAGCTCAATGCGCAGATTCGCGCGATGGAAAAGCGGTTGCCCGAACAGTTCGCGACGCTGCCCCAGGCTCCGGTCGAGGTGCGCCGGGTGCCGCCCGCGATCCAGGCCGGCGCGCCCGGGGGCTATTACCAGGCGGCGAGCCTGGATGGATCGCGGCCGGGCATCTATTACATCAACCTGCGCGACACGTTCGACCGCCCCAAATTCGGGCTGGCGACGCTGACCCATCACGAGGCGGTGCCGGGCCACCATCTTCAGGTGATGCTCGCGCTGGAGTCGAAGGATATCCCGCTGATCCGCCGTCGCGGCGGGTTCAGCGGCTATAGCGAGGGCTGGGCGCTCTACACCGAGCAACTGGCCGACGAGATGGGCATGTTCGACGGCGACCCGCTGGGGCAGGTCGGCTATCTCCAGTCGCTGCTGTTCCGCGCGACGCGTCTGGTGGTCGATAGCGGCATGCACGCCAAGCGATGGAGCCGCGAAAAGGCGACCGATTATTTCATCGCCACCACCGGCATCGCGCGCGGGCGCAGCCAGGGCGAGATCGATCGCTACACGGTCTGGCCGGGCCAGGCATGCAGCTACAAGATCGGCCATACCGTGTGGGTGCAGCTGCGCGACGAGGCGAAGGCAAAGGCCGGCGCGCAATGGGATCCGCGCCAGTTCCACGAGGTATTGCGCAAGGGGGCGATGCCCCTCGACGTGCTGAAACGGGTGGTGCGCGCGCGGATGGCGTGAGCCGTCAGCCCTTCGCCTCCTGCTTGACGCGGCGCAGGCGCGGTTCGCGTTCCAGCCCGGCGGCGTCCTTGATCGTCTTGCGCATCTCGTCCCGCTTTTCGTGGATCGACGCGATCACCGGGCCGACCGCGACGCCGAGATCGACCAGCGCCGCCTCTGACAGCTGGAGCGAGCTTTCGAGCGTTTCCGGCACCGCGTCGGTCGCGCCGGCCTTGTAGAGTTCGGCGGCGTGCGCCGCGTCGCGGGCGCGGGCGATGATCGGGATGCCGGGAACCCAGCTGCGAACCCGTCGCGTGAGCCGCACGGTGAGCACCGGATCGTCCATGGTGAGGATCAGCGCGCGGGCATGGCCAAGGTTCAGCCGGTCGACCAGTTCGCTGCGCGAGACGTCGCCGAACATCACCGAATAGCCCTCCCGCCGGGCGGCGGCCACGCCGTCGATATCGGCATCGATCGCGACATAGGGCTGGCGATGCGCCTTCAGCATGTCGGCGACGGTGCGTCCGACGCGTCCGAACCCGATGATGACGGTGCCACCAGTCGCGACGTCCTGTGGCTCGGCGAGCGCGGCGTCGCGATCCTCGATCTTGCGCGCGGCGAAGCGGCCGGCCTTTGCCAGGAGCGGCGTGACGGTGAGGCCGATCGCGGTCACGGTGGTCCAGAATGCCGCGGTGGAGGGCAGGATCAGCCCGGCGGCGGCGGCGACGCCCAGCACGATCAGCGTTGTTTCCGATGGGCTGGCCATCAACAGGCCGGTTTCCGCCGCCGTCCCCCGCCGTGCGCCGGAGAGGGTGAGCAGCAGCATCGTCACCGCGACCTTGATTCCCATCACGCCGACGATCGCGGCGAGCAGCAATTCCCAGTCCTGCGCGATCATGCGCAGATCCAGCCGCATGCCGACGGTGATCAGGAACACCCCGAGCGCTAGGCCCTTGAAGGGCGCGGTGATCACCTCGACCTCGCTGTGATATTCGGTTTCGGCGATGAGCAGCCCGGCCAGCAGCGCGCCGACGATGGGGGAAAGGCCGACCACGGTCGTCGCCATGCTGGCGATGATGACGACCAGCAGGCTGGCGGCGAGGAACAGTTCGGGCGATTTGGTTCGCGCCGCCTGGGCGAACAGGCGCGGCAGGACGAAGCGGCCGCCGACGAACAGCACCGCAATGACGATCGCGCCGCGGCCCAGCACGGCGATCAGTTCGGACCAGCCGGCATCGGCCGAAGCAGGGGCGAGCGCGCCGAGCAGGAAGATGATCGGGACGAGCGCCAGATCCTCGAACAACAGCATCGCAAAGGCGGAGCGGCCCACCGCGCTGGTGGTGCCGGCGATCGGCAGGACCAGCGCGGTGGAGGAGAGCGCGAGTGCGAGCCCCATGCCCAGCGCGCCGCCCCACCCCTGGCCCAGCGCATAAAGCGCGACGGCGATCAACAGGCCGGCACCCAGCAATTCGGCCGCGCCCACTCCGAATACCAGCCGGCGCATCGCCCATAACCGCCTGAACGACAGTTCGAGACCGATCGAGAACAGCAGCAGGACGATACCGAATTCGGCGAACGGCTCGATCGCATGGGAATCGGTGATCGTGACGTAATAGAGCCACGGCACCTGCGCCACGAGCGCCCCAAGCCCCGTCGGGCCGACCAATGCGCCGACCAGGACGAAGCCGATCACCGGGCTGATCCGGAACCGGGCAAAGGCCGGGATCACCAGCCCCGCGGCGCCCAGCACGACGAGTGTGTCACTGAAGGTGTGGTTTGTCAGGTCGAGTGCCATGACGCACCTGTAACGGGCGCGATCGGCGTTTGTCATCGGAGAACGCCGGTTCGCATGCAGATTTACGTGTCGGGCAACGCGGTCGCGATGAGGCCGGTGCCGAGGGGGCGCGGTCAGGAGCGGCGCGGGATCGCGGATATCTTTGCCCAGGCGCGATTACGGCATGGGCCTGAAACGAAAAAAGCCGCGACATCGGCCGCGGCTTTTCCCGTCTCTATCGGTGAGCGGCGCTTACTGCCACTTCCCCATTTCGGTTTCGAGATTCTGGCGGATCGCCTCGAAAAACTGCTCGGTGGTCATCCAGGGCTGGTCGGGACCGATCAGCAGCGCCAGATCCTTGGTCATCTTGCCGCTCTCAACGGTCGCGATGCACACTTTTTCCAGCGTTTCGGCGAAGCGGACGACATCGGGCGTGTCGTCGAACTTGCCCCGGAACTTGAGGCCGCCGGTCCAGGCGAAGATCGATGCGATCGGGTTGGTCGAGGTCGCCTTGCCCTGCTGGTGCTGGCGATAGTGGCGGGTGACCGTGCCGTGCGCCGCCTCTGCCTCGACGGTTTTCCCGTCGGGCGACATCAGCACCGAAGTCATAAGGCCGAGCGAACCAAAGCCCTGTGCGACCTGATCCGACTGGACGTCGCCGTCATAATTCTTGCACGCCCACACGAACTCGCCGCTCCACTTGAGAGCGCTGGCGACCATGTCGTCGATCAGGCGATGTTCGTAGACGATACCGGCATCCTTGAACTTCGCGGCATAGCCTTCACTGTCGAACACCTCCTGGAACAGATCCTTGAACCGGCCGTCATAGGCCTTGAGGATGGTGTTCTTGGTCGACAGATAGACCGGCCATTTGAGGTTGAGGCCGTAGTTGAACGAGGCGCGGGCGAAATCGCGGATCGACTCGTCGAGATTGTACATCGCCATCGCGACGCCGCCGCCCGGGAAGTTGAACACCTCGCGATCGATCTTCTCGCCATTGTCGCCTTCCCAGACCAGGCGCAGCTTGCCCGGACCCGGAACGCGGAAATCGGTGGCGCGATACTGGTCGCCGAACGCGTGGCGGCCGACGACGATCGGCTTCGTCCAGCCGGGGATCAGGCGCGGCACGTTGGAGATGACGATCGGTTCGCGGAACACGACGCCGCCCAGGATGTTGCGGATCGTGCCGTTGGGCGACTTCCACATTTCCTTGAGGTTGAATTCCTCGACCCGCGCCTCGTCCGGGGTGATCGTCGCGCACTTCACGCCGACGCCATATTCGCGGATCGCATTGGCGGAATCGATCGTGATCTGGTCGTTGGTCTCGTCACGCTTTTCGACGCCGAGGTCGTAATATTTGAGGTCGATGTCGAGATAGGGGAGGATCAGGCGCTCGCGGATCCATTCCCAGATGATCCGCGTCATTTCGTCGCCATCGATTTCGACGACGGGGTTCTTCACCTTGATCTTCGCCATGCTTCGCTTTCCTGTCTGAAGGGAGGATTTGGCGCAGCGTCTAGGAGGAAGCCGGGCGCCGATCAAGGTGCGCGGACCCGCGCAGGCCGGCGCCATCGCGTGTTGTGTCATGCGGAGCGCACAGCTAGACCGCACCCATGCCTTCACTCGACAAGCCGCCCGTCACCACCACCACCGTCAAATGGCGGTTTCCCGCGATCCATCCGGAAGGGCGCAAATATGTCCTGATCTCGGCGGCGATCACGCTGCTGTTCCTGTTCGCGATCTGGGACGAGCTTGGCTTTTTCCTGATCGGACTGACGGTGTGGGTCGCGGCGTTCTTCCGCGATCCGGTGCGCGTGACGCCGCAGGGGGGAGGGCTGATCGTATCGCCCGCCGACGGTCTCGTCACGATGATCGAACGGGTGCCGGTGCCGCGCGAGATTTCGGGAGCCGAGGGGTTGGGCGAAAACCCGCTGGTGCGCGTTTCGATCTTCATGAGCGTGTTCGACGTCCACATCAACCGCACGCCGATTACCGGCACGATCCGTCAGGTCGTCTATATCGCGGGCAAGTTCCTGAACGCCGATCTGGACAAGGCGAGCGAGGAGAATGAGCGGCAGCATTTCGTGGTCGAGGGCGCGGACGGCATGCGGGTCGGCTTCACCCAGATCGCCGGGCTGGTGGCGCGGCGGATCGTCACCTTTGTGAAGCCGGGCGACATGGTGGTCGCCGGACAGCGCTTTGGCCTCATCCGGTTCGGGAGCCGCGTCGACGTCTATCTGCCCGACGATTATGCCGCGCAGGTCGCACTCGGCCAGCGGTGTATCGCCGGGGAGACGCTGATCGGACGTAGAGGCGGAACGGCGGCGGAGGGCGTCGCCCAGTGAGGGCGCGGCCGCGTCCGCTTCGCCGTGGCATTCCGCTTCGCGCCATCGCCCCGAATGCGGTCACCGCGCTGGCGCTGTGTTCCGGGCTGACCGGCGTGCGGTTCGCCATTGGCGGCGAATGGGAACGTGCGGTACTGATGATCATGATCGCCGGCGCGCTGGACGGGATCGACGGCCAGATCGCCCGCATGATCCGGGGCGAAACCCGCTTCGGGGCGGAACTGGACAGCCTGTCCGACGCGATTTCGTTCGGCGTGGCGCCGGCGTTGATCCTGTATCTGTGGTCGCTGATGTATGTGCCGAAAATCGGCTGGATCGTCGCATTGCTCTATGCGGTGTTCTGCGCGCTGCGCCTCGCCCGGTTCAATGCCCAGATCGACAAGGCGGATCAGCCGCGCAAGCTCGCCGGATATCTGACCGGCATTCCCGCGCCGGCCGGTGCGGCGCTGGCGATGCTGCCCATCTATATCTGGCTGTGGAGCGAAGAGCCGGTCGCGCGATCGCCATGGATCGTGACCCCCTGGGTCGCGTTCGTCGGGCTGCTCATGGTGTCGAGTATCGCGACCTATTCATGGAAGTCGCTGCGCCTGCGCCGGCACGTCCGGTTCGAGGCGCTGGTCGTGCTGGTGATCGCGCTGGCCGCGCTGGTCACCGCGCCCTGGCAGACGCTGACCGTCATCTGCATCGGTTATCTTGCCACGCTGCCCTTCAGCCTGCGTGCCTATCGCCGCAGCCTCAAGCCGCAGCGCGCAGCCGCGCCGCAGCCGCCGGTCGCCCCGCCGGACGCGAGCTGAACCGCACGCGCGCGGCGCGCGCCGGCTGTAGCACCGGCACCGTTTCCCCGGTCAGCAGCATGCGCATATAGCCGATGCGTGGCGCGATCGTCGTCCAGATGGCGAAGGCCGAGGCGGCGAAGGCGGCTGAGAACAGCGAAGCGGCAACCAAAGCGAACATGTCTACCTCCCGAGAATTCCATCAAGCGACTGGAATCCCGACGGATTACGACGCCTGAGTCGAACAGTGGTTCCCTGTCCGCGGTGTGAGCCTGTTATGTTCCGCTAACGTTCCATTCGTCAAGCCCTATTTTCCACCTTTGTTCTCTTGCGTCGTGATGCGCTTTCGACTAAAGGCGCGCCCTCAACCCCGCATGGGAAGCAACATAACCCGGTGCCACGGCCGAAAGCGGCCGGGGTCACTCGCTTCCCAGAGGCTCAACCGGAAGGAATCATCCCTATGGCGGCACCCGTCGTCTCCATGCAGCAGCTGCTCGAATCGGGCGCTCACTTCGGCCACCAGACCCATCGCTGGAATCCGAAGATGAAGCCGTACATCTTTGGCGATCGCAACGGCGTCCACATCATCGATCTGTCGCAGACCGTGCCGCTGTTCGCGCGCGCGCTGGATTTCATCAGCTCGACGGTCGCGGCCGGCGGCAAGGTGCTGTTCGTCGGCACCAAGCGCCAGGCGCAGGAAGCGATCGCGGATGCGGCGCGCAAGTCGGGCCAGCATTTCGTCAACCACCGCTGGCTGGGCGGCATGCTCACCAACTGGAAGACGATCTCGCAGTCGATCCGCCGCCTCAAGACGCTGGAAGAGCAGCTGTCGGGCGACACGCACGGCCTGACCAAGAAGGAAGTGCTGAACCTGACCCGCGAGCGCGACAAGCTCGAACTGTCGCTGGGCGGCATCCGCGATCTGGGCGGCATTCCGGACATCATGTTCGTGATCGACGCCAACAAGGAAGAGCTGGCGATCAAGGAAGCGAACACGCTGGGCATTCCGGTGGTCGCGATCCTCGACACCAACGTCTCGCCCGATGGCATCGCGTTCCCGGTTCCGGCCAATGACGACGCGAGCCGCGCGATCCGCCTGTATTGCGAAGCGGTGGCGATCGCCGCGACCCGCGGCAACCGCGACGCCGCGGTGATGAGCGGCCAGGACTTTGGCGCTGCCGAAGAGCCGCCGGTCGAGCAGGCGGTTGCCGAGCCGGAAGCGCCGGCCGCCGCGAGCGAGCCGGAAACCGCTGCCGAGGGTGAGCGTCAGATCGACGCCTGAACCGTCATCCGGACGTAATGGGGGCGGGGCAGGGCGTTTTCGCATTGCTCCGCCCGCACCATATTCGACGCAAATCGATTTAATTTGAGGAACAGGAACATGGCCGAGATCACTGCAGCAGCCGTCAAGGAACTGCGCGAAAAGAGCGGCGCCGGCATGATGGATTGCAAGAAGGCGCTTGCCGAGAGCAATGGCGACATCGAGGCGGCGGCCGACTGGCTGCGCGCCAAGGGGCTTGCCGCCGCCGCCAAGAAGTCGAGCCGCACCGCGGCCGAGGGACTGGTCGGCGTTGCCGTCGCCGGCACCAAGGGCGTGGCCGTCGAGGTCAACTCGCAGACCGACTTCGTCGCGAAGAACGAGATTTTCCAGGGCTTCGTCCGTGACGTCACCGCCGTCGCGCTGGAACAGGGCATCGACAATATCGACGCGCTGAAGGCGGCGAAGCTGTCCGATGGCGGCACCGTCGAGGACGTGCTGACCGCCAACATCTCGACGATCGGCGAGAACCAGGTGCTGCGTCGCGCGAAGAAGGTCGAAGTGACCAACGGCGCGGTAATCCCGTACGTCCACAATGCGGCGGCCCCGGGCCTGGGCAAGATCGGCGTGCTCGTCGCGCTGGAGAGCGACGCGGGCGTCGATGTGCTCGAGCCGCTGGGCAAGCAACTGGCGATGCACATCGCCGCGGCGTTCCCGCTGGCGCTGGACGAAAGCGGCCTGGACCCCGAGGTGCTGGAGCGCGAGCGTGCGATCGGCCGTGAAAAGGCGGCGGAGAGCGGCAAGCCGGCCGACATCATCGAAAAGATGGTCGAGGGCGCGGTGAAGAAGTTCGCCAAGGAAAACGCGCTGCTGAGCCAGCCCTTTGTGATGGACGGCAAGACCCCGGTCGCCGACGTCATCGCCAAGGCGGGCAAGGACGCCGGCGCGACGATCACGCTGAAGGACTATGTCCGCTTCCAGCTCGGCGAAGGCATCGAGAAGGAAGAAAGCGATTTCGCCGCGGAAGTGGCGGCGACGGCGGGCCTTACCCGCTAAGGCGCGTTTTCGGACCGGAATGGAAAAGGGCGCGGCCAGCGATGGCTGCGCCCTTTTTTGTGCCGCCGCCGGCGCCGCACGCCGGATTGACTTGGCGATCGAGGGGGCAGAGGTTCGCGGACGGATGGGGAGAGAGCGATGATGAAGGCTGTATTGCTCCTGGCGGCATTGTGCGGAGCGATGCCCGTCGCCGCGCAGGATCTCCAATCGCAGGAGATCATCGTGACCGGCAGCCGCGTCGAACAGGACGACTATCAGCGCGACATGCCCGCCGTCGGCCTGCGTCGCACCGCCGACTTCCTGGTGCAGGAGGTGGTGATTCGCGGCGACACCCGCGACCCAAAGCAGCGCGCGGTGGAGATCCGCCAGATGCTTGCCCGCGCGATCGCGCTGGCCGAACGGCACGGCGTGCAGCTCGCCTATGGCGACTATATCCTGACCCCGCTGACCGCAGCCAATCTGGACGACGTGACCCTGTCGAACGACAACCGCCCCGACAGTCAGAAGGTGGTGTTTCTGGTCAAGGCCCCGCTTGGCGGCGCGGAAAGCGGAACGACCGCCGAAAAGCGGATCGAAACCTATGTCGATGCCGTGCCGGAGGTGGGTCGCGCACAGATGGACGTGAGCGGCGATCCATCGCTGTCGATCGTCGGCCCGGACAAATACCGGCTCCAGATCGCGGACGCGGTCATGATCGATGCGCGCGCGCTCGCGGAACGGATGGGTGCCGGCTATGCGGTCACGATCGAGGGGCTGAACATGCCGGTATTGTGGACCCGCGCCGGACCGTCCGCGGTGATGCTCTACATCCCCTACAAGCTGGTCATCGTCCCCCGTCCCTGAGCGCGGCCGACCGGCGGCATTCGCGCGGTGCAGCTTCGCTCCGGCTCCTAATCGTCGCGATCGGCAGCGTCGGAGGGCGATTCGTCGATCGCCAATTCACCCAACGGGTCGAACTCGACCCGTTCGGCGATCTGATCGTACACGGCGGCATTGTCGTTCATCTGCGCGGCGATGTCGGGGTTTTGTGCGGCGACATTTCGGAAGAAGGTTGCGGCGTCGCGCAGCAGCTTCGCGGACAGCTGGGCATGGGTGGGCATCGGCGCGTTCCTCGATCGTGTGCGCGGGCAGGTTGCGCGGGCGGTGTCCCCGCATCGGCCCGCTAATGCGCGGAATATAACGGTTTATTCGTCGCGATGATGTTCGAGCCGCAGATGCGCCTTGCGCCGCATCACGAAATCCCATGCCTTGGCATAGGCGATGGAACGGCGGCGGCGCACCTGTCGCCGTTCCCGTCGGGCGCGTTCGGCGAGACGGCGCCAGATCCAGGAAACCACGAACAGCGCGACAAGCGCGAGCGCGGGGATCAGAAGTTCGGGTCTCGTCGCAGTCGAGAGCATGAAAGCTGGCCGCCATCTGTTCGGGAGGATGGGTTACCCGGCGCTTCTTATCAGATTGGCGCGGCGGCTTACACCCGTCTCATCGAGAGCGCTCGCCCGCGTCGCGTCGGCCGCTTCGCCACTTGGCTTTCGCCCGAGCCGCATCTAAGGTTCGCGCGCTTCCCCAATCGCAACAGAATCAAGGGCTCCATGACTGTGCCGCGCTTCAAACGCATCCTCCTCAAACTGTCCGGCGAAGTGCTGATGGGGCAGGGGCAGTTCGGCATCGATCCCGGCACCTGCGCGCGCGTCGCACGTGAGGTGAAGGCGGCCAAGGAAGCCGGATACGAAATCTGCATGGTGGTCGGCGGCGGCAACATCTTTCGCGGGCTGGCCGGCGCGGCGGCCGGTTTCGAACGCGCCAGCGCCGATTATATGGGCATGCTCGCGACGGTGATGAACGCGCTGGCGATGCAGAATGCGCTGGAAAAGCTGGGCGTTCATACGCGTGTCCAGTCGGCGATCCCGATGGCGAGCGTGTGCGAACCCTATATCCGCCGCCGTGCCGAACGGCATATGGAAAAGGGGCGCGTCGTGATTTTCGCCGCGGGGACGGGCCTGCCCTTCTTCACCACCGATACGACGGCGGCGTTGCGCGCGGCGGAGATGAATTGCGACGCCTTGTTCAAGGGAACGAGCGTCGATGGCGTGTATAACGCCGATCCGAAAAAGGTCGCCGACGCGACCCGCTACGACGCGCTGAGCTTTGACCGCGTGCTTGCCGACAATCTGAAGGTGATGGACGCGACCGCGGTGGCACTGTGCCGTGACAACAATATCCCGATCGTGGTGTTCAACATCCGCGAGGACGGCAATCTTGAGGCCGTGCTGGGCGGCGAGGGCGCCTCCACGATCGTGAGCAACGAACCCGAATACGCATAAGAGGAACCTGAACTATGGCCGCCTATGACAAGGCCGATCTCGAGCGTCGAATGAACGGCGCCGTCGAAGCGCTGAAGCACGATCTGGCCGGACTGCGGACCGGTCGGGCCAGCACCACGCTGCTCGATCCGGTGACGGTCGAGGTCTATGGCGCGCACATGCCGCTCAACCAGGTCGCGACGGTGTCCGCGCCCGAGCCGCGCATGCTGTCGGTGCAGGTGTGGGACAAATCCAATGTCGGCCCCGTCGAAAAGGCGATCCGGTCGGCCGGGCTGGGCCTGAACCCGATCAATGACGGCCAGACGCTGCGCCTGCCGATCCCGGACCTGACCGAGGAGCGGCGCAAGGAACTGGCGAAGCTCGCCGGGCAATATGCGGAAAAGGCGCGGATCGCCGCGCGCAACGTGCGCCGGGACGGCAATGACAGCCTGAAGACCGACGAGAAGAAGGGCGTCTATTCCGAGGACGAGCGCAAGCGCCACGAGACCGAGGTGCAGAAGCTGACCGACGCGACCATCGCCGACATCGATGCGGCGGCGGCGGCGAAGGAAAAGGAAATCCTTGGCAAGTGAGGGGCCTTGGCCTCGATCGGGTCCGTGTTCGCGCCATGCCCGCCGTCGTGCGCGCGCGCGCCGCATCCCGGTCTGACCGACCGGACCGGATCGCGGCCATGCCCGTCCGACGCGCGTCGTGCGGGTGAACCCATGGCGTCCGACCCCTCTCCCGCAAGCCATGCACCGGTTCCCCGCCATGTAGCGATCATCATGGACGGGAACGGGCGCTGGGCAAAGGCCCGGCACCTGCCGCGCATCGCCGGCCACAAGCGCGGCGTGGATGCGGTGCGCCGCGTGTCCAGGGCCGCACGCGCGCTGGGGATCGAGGTGCTGACCCTCTACGCCTTTTCGTCTGAGAACTGGCGGCGGCCGGAGGATGAGGTCCGGGACCTGATGGGCCTGTTACGCCATTTCCTGAAGAACGAGCTGGACGAACTGGTCGCCGAAGGGGTGCGGTTGCGGGTGATCGGCGACTATCGCGCGCTGTCCCCCGATCTGGTCGCGATGATCGATGAGGCGATCGCGCGGACGGCGGACAATGCGGGCGCGACGCTGGTCATCGCGCTCAATTACGGCGCGCAGGCAGAGATCGTCGCGGCCGCCCGGACGCTTGCGGCGCAGGCGAAGGCGGGCGAGATCCGCCCGGAAGCCATTGACGAGGCGATGTTCGACGGCGCGTTGACCACCCATGGCCTGCCGCCGCTGGACCTGCTCATTCGTACGTCGGGCGAACAGCGGCTGTCCAATTTCCTGCTGTGGCAGGCGGCCTATGCCGAATTGCTGTTCGTCGATACGCTGTGGCCCGATTTCGACGGCGACGCCCTGGCGGCGGCGATCGCGCAGTTCGGGCGGCGCGAACGCAGGTTCGGCGGCCTGTGAGCGACGCGAAGCCCCGCAATGCCGACCTGCCGGTACGCGCCGTCGTCGGCGTGGCGCTGATCGCGGTGGCGGCGACGGCATTGTGGCTCGGCGGATTCGTGTTCTGGCTGCTCCTCACCGTCGCGGGATTGGTGATGATCGGCGAATGGGGCGGGCTGCACGGGGCGGAGCGCGGGCAATCCCGGCTCGCGCAATATGCGCTGATGGTGCCGCTCGCGATCCTGTCGCCGCTTGCTGCCGGTCCCGGCTTCCTGGTGCTGGGACTGATCGCCGGAGCCGGGTTCTTCATCGCGATCGTCACCCGCAACGGCGCGCTGGGGCTGGGCGCGGCCTATGTCGGCCTGCCGGTGCTGGCGCTGGTGTTCCTGCGCGCGCAGGAGGCCGGGCTGCTGCTCGCCTTTTGGGCGATGGCGCTGGTATGGGCGACCGATATCGGCGCCTATTTCGCAGGGCGTTCGATCGGCGGACCCAAGCTGATGCCGCGCGTCAGCCCCAACAAGACCTGGGCGGGCTTTATCGGCGGCGTGGCGGCGGCAACGCTGTTCGCCCTGATCCTGACCCGATGGGGACTGGCCTGGCCGCTCGTATTCGCGACCCCCGTGCTGGCGATGATGGCGCAGGGCGGCGACCTGGTCGAAAGCTGGCTGAAGCGGCGCGCGGGGGTCAAGGATTCGGGCAACCTGCTGCCCGGCCATGGCGGCGTGCTGGACCGGCTCGACGGGCTGGTGCCGGTCGCACCGGCGGCGGCGTTTCTGGTGCTGATGCTGGCGGTGCGATGAGGACGGTTTCCATCCTGGGCGCCACCGGATCGGTCGGGACATCGACGCTCGACCTGATCGCGCGCGATCCCGACGGGTTCGAGGTGCTGGCCCTGACGGCCAATTGCGATGTCGAGCGACTTGCTGATGCCGCGCGCCGGGTGGGCGCGAAACGGGCAGTGGTGGCGGACGAAACCTGCCTTCCCGCGTTGCGCGATGCGCTGGCGGGAACGACGGTCGAGGCGGCGGGCGGCGGGCAGGCGGTGTGCGAGGCGGCGGCGATGGGCGCCGACTGGACGATGGCGGCGATCGTCGGAACCGCCGGGCTGAAGCCGGTACTGGCGGCGGTGCAGCAGGGCGGCACCATCGCACTGGCGAACAAGGAATCGCTGGTTTCGGCGGGGGACGTCGTGACCGACGCGGTCGCCCGCCATGGCGCCACGCTGTTGCCGGTCGATTCCGAGCATAATGCGATCTTTCAGTGCCTGGAACCGGCCAATGCGGAGCGGATCGGGCGCATCATCCTGACGGCCAGCGGCGGCCCGTTTCGCGAACGCAGCCTTGACGCGATGCGCGGGATCACCCCGGAACAGGCGGTGGCGCACCCCAATTGGTCGATGGGCGCGAAGATCAGCGTCGATTCGGCGACGATGATGAACAAGGGACTGGAACTGATCGAGGCGTTTCACCTGTTCCCGGTGACCGTCGATCAGCTGGACGTGATCGTCCATCCCCAGTCGGTGGTCCATTCGATGGTCGAATATATCGACGGATCGGTGCTCGCACAGCTTGGCGCGCCGGACATGCGCATTCCGATCGCGCATGCCCTGGCATGGCCGGCGCGGATGGAAACGCCGTGCCAGCGCCTCGATCTCGCCACGATCGGCCGGCTCGATTTCGAAGCGCCCGATTATGATCGCTTTCCCTGTCTCAGACTGGCACGCGAGGCGCTGGCGGCCGGCGGCGCGCGCCCGGCGATCCTGAACGCGGCGAACGAGGTCGCGGTCGCCGCGTTTCTGGCGGGGCGGGCGGGCTTTCTTGAAATTGCCGCAATCGTCGCGGATACGCTCGATCGCTATGACCCGGCTGCGCCGGAAACGCTCGATCAGGTGTTGGCGATCGATGCGGAGGGGCGCAGGATCGCGGGCGAGCGTGTGAAGGATTGCGTCGTTTGACCGAAAGCCCCGGTTTCTTTCTCTATGTGCTCGCGTTCCTGCTGATGATCGGGCCGCTCGTGTTCGTACACGAGCTGGGCCATTATTTCGCGGGACGCTGGTTCGGGATCAAGGCGGACGCCTTTTCGATCGGCTTCGGACGCGAGGTGGCGGGCTTTACCGACAAGCGCGGCACGCGGTGGAAGTTCGGCTGGCTGCCGCTTGGCGGCTATGTGAAATTCGCGGGCGACATGAACCCGGCCGGGCAGCCCAGCGCCGAATGGCTCGCCTTGCCGGCGGCCGAACGGGCGCAAACCTTTCAGGCAAAGCCGGTATGGCAGCGCGCGATCGTCGTTGCGGCCGGGCCGGTCACGAATTTCCTCGTCGCGATCCTGATCCTGGCGGGGTTCGGGATGATCGTCGGCGCGCCCAGCGGTGGCGCGACGATCGGTGAGGTTGATCGCGGTAGCCCCGCTGCGGTCGCCGGGCTGAACGCGGGCGATCGCATCGTGACGCTCGGCGGCAGGCCGATGGCGAATTTTCGCGAGGTTTCGCAATATGTGATGATGCGCCCGCACGAGCTCATCCCGGTTGGCGTCCGCCGCGATGGACGCGATCTGGTGATCGATGTGAGCACGGGTGAGCGGCAGGAGCGGGACCGGTTCGGCAATATCTATCGCCTGGGCGTGCTGGGCGTCCGTTCCGGCCCGATCGAGCTGACCCCGGTGCCGCTGCTGCAAGCGCCGATCCACGGGGTGCGCGAAACGGTCCGCATCGTCCAGGGTACGCTGGACGGGCTGGGGCAGATCATCACCGGTCGGCGATCGGTCAACGAACTGGGCGGCCCGTTGCGAATCGCGCAGGTTTCCGGCGACGTCTTCGCGCTCGGGCCGGCGGCGTTCGTGATGCTGATCGCGTTCGTGTCGATAAATCTGGGGTTCATTAACCTGCTGCCAGTTCCAGTGCTGGATGGCGGCCATCTTCTGTTCTATGCGGTGGAAGCGGTGCGGCGGAAGCCCGTCGGCCCCGATGTGATGGAATGGGCGTTTCGCGGCGGGATGGTGGCGATCCTGGCGCTGATGCTCCTGGTAACGTTCAACGATCTGGGCGCGTTTGGCGTCTGGAGAAATCTGGCCGGGTTGATCGGCTGACGCGGTTGAGGCAGGGCGTGCAGCGGCCTGCGTTTCGGCCAACTAAAATCGTATCCGGCTTTGGGGTGGGATGGTGAATTCGAACAAGCTTTCCAAATTCGGCGCCCGCGCCACCGCCCTGCTGCTCGCCGGGACCATCCTGTCCGGGGTGATCGGCTCTGCCGAGGCACAGCGCCGGCAGCAGCCGCAGCGGATGGCCCAGCCCACCCGCGCCGCGCCCGAGCCAGTGGCCGAGGCCGCGCCGGTCGTTCCCGACACCGCGCCGCGGATCAAAACGCTGCGCGTCGAAGGGACCCAGCGGCTGGAGCCGGAAACGGTCCTGTCCTACACCAAGCTGCGGGCCGGCGTTCCCTACACGACCGAGAGCCTGGACCAGGCGATCCGCGACGTGCTGTCGAGCGACCTGATCGCCGACGTGACGATCGAGGGCGTCGAAACCGGCAACATCGTCCTGCGCGTGCGCGAAAATCCGGTGATCAACCGTGTCATCCTGGAAGGCAACAAGCGCCTGAAGGACGAGAAGATCACCAAGGAGATCAAGCTCGCCCCGCGTCAGATGTTCACGCGTACCGCCGTGCGCGCGGACGTGGCGCGCATCGTCGAACTGTATCGCCGGCAGGGCCGCTTCGCCGCGACCGTCGAGCCGAAGATGGTCAGCCTGGACCAGAATCGCGTCGATATCGTCTTCGAAATCCGCGAAGGACCCAAGTCGAAGGTCCGCCAGATCAACATCATCGGCAACGAGGTGTTTTCCGACAGCAAGCTGCGCGGCGAGATGGTGACGAAACAGTCGCGCATCACCAGCATCTTCAGCTCGAACACCAGCTATGATCAGGACCGGCTGGCCTATGACCAGCAGAAGCTGCGGCAATTCTACCTGACCGAGGGCTATGCCGATTTCCGCGTCGTTTCGGCGGTTGCCGAGCTGACCCCGGACAAGAAGGATTTCATCATCACCTATGTCGTCGAGGAGGGGCCGCGCTACAAATTCGGTCCCGTCACCGTCGACAGCGACATTCGCGACTTTGACGACAAGGCGCTGGCCGCGCGTCTGCCGGTGAAGGAAGGGGATTGGTACAACGCCAAGATGGTCGAGGACACGGTCGATTCGCTGTCCGAGGCGGCGGGATCGCGCGGCTATGCCTTTGCCGATGTGAACCCGGAATTCCGGCGCGATCGCGAGAAGTTGACGATGACGATCAACTTCAACATCGCCGAGGCCAAGCGCACCTATGTCGAGCGGATCGACATTACCGGCAACACCCAGACGCAGGACAAGGTGATCCGGCGCGAAATGCGCCTGGCCGAGGGCGACGCGTTCAACACCTTCCTGATCAAGCGGTCGCAGGACCGCATCAATTCGCTCGGCTATTTCCAGGACAAGTTCGAGATCGAGCAGAAGGAAGGCTCGTCGCCCGATCGCGTGATCCTGACCGCCAATGTCGAGGAGAAATCGACCGGCGAACTGACCCTGTCGGCCGGGTTCTCCAGCCTCGAACGGTTCATCTTCCAGGGATCGATCCGCCAGCGCAATTTCCGCGGCAAGGGCCAGGATCTGCGCCTGTCGGCCGATTATTCGAGCTATTCCAAGTCGGTCGAGGTCGGCTTTACCGAGCCGTATCTGTTCGATCAGAACATCGCGCTGGGCGGCACCCTGTTCCGCCGCGACTATAACTCGTTCAACTATGTCGGCAGCGATCGGCGCACGACTTACGATCAGGTATCGACCGGCGGCCAGCTGGTCGCGGGCGTTCCGTTGACCGAATATTGGACGGGTTCGCTGCGCTATTCGCTCACCCATGATTCGGTGACGCTGGACGAGGCGACCTTCTTCACCAACGGGGCCTGCGATCCGCTCAAGGCGGGGCGCTACCTTTGCGAGGCGCTGGGCAAGCGCTGGACCTCTGCGGTCGGCGTGTCGCTGATCTATGACAGCCTGAACAGCCGCCTGCATCCCACCGCCGGCCAGCGGCTGGTGGTCGGCGGCGATTTCGCGGGGCTTGGCGGCGACGTCAAATATCTGCGCGCGCGCTTCGACGGCGATAAATACTGGAATATCGGTGGCGGCTGGGTGCTGTCGGCGGGCGCCGAGGGCGGCTATATCCACAGCCTGGAAAAGAGCCCCGGTGCGGGTATCGATCCGGTTCGCCTGACCGACCGTTTCTTCCTGGGCGAGCCGCAGTTCCGCGGCTTCGACATTCGCGGCGTCGGTCCGCGCATCGAACGCGTGGGCTATACCGGCACGGTGGCGGGCGGCGATCAGACGCTGATCACCGACAAGAACCAGATCTACAGCGACGCGATCGGCGGCCGCGCCTATTATCTGGGCAAGATCGAGCTGGAGATCCCGCTTGGCGCCGGCGCGCGTGAAATGGGCA
This sequence comes from Sphingomonas sp., assembly GCF_019635455.1. Classification (GTDB taxonomy): domain Bacteria; phylum Pseudomonadota; class Alphaproteobacteria; order Sphingomonadales; family Sphingomonadaceae; genus Sphingomonas. The sequence continues at coordinate 122,149 of NZ_JAHBZJ010000009.1, forward strand.
TCCGTCCGTCAATCTATGTGATGGCGGGTGCGAACTGGGGCGTGACGCGCCCGAACAAGACCGCCGCCTTCGCCCAGGCGACCGACGGATCGGGGAACCTGCTCTACAATGCCGATGGATCGCCCTCGCTGTTGCCGATCCAGACGCCGCAATATGATTCGTCGGGCCGTCCGATTTACGTCGTCCCGTCCACCGACGTGACCGCGCCGGGTGCGCTGACCACCTGTTCGGTCGGTTATTCCTCGACCCTGGGCGGTGCCTGTTCCGGCACGTCGATCAACACGGCCTATTATGTCCAGACCGATCCGTTCCTAGAACGGTTCCTGGGCAATTCGCCCAAGCCGCGCCTCTCGGTCGGCATCGGCGCGAACTGGAATTCGCCGTTCGGGCCGCTGCGCCTCGATCTGGCCTACGCCTTCCTCAAGCAGAGGGGCGACGACGACAAACTCTTCAGCTTCAACGTAGGGACTTCCTTCTGATGCGTAATACCAAGTTCATTCTCGCCTCGCTGGCTCTTGCCGGCGCCTCGCTCGGCGCGGGTACCGCCGCCGCCCAGGCGCTCGCCGACGCGAAGGTCGCCGTGGTCGATGTCGAAAAGGTCATGGGGACCTGCACCGCGTGCGTGGCCGCCAATGCGCAGCTCCAGACGCAGCGCCAGGCACTGGTCACCTTCGCGCAGCAGCAGGGCCAGCCGCTCCAGACCGAGGAAAACGCGCTGCAAGCGGCGCTGAAGGCCGCCAACGGCAAGCCGGACGCCGCGCTCACCACCCGCATCCAGGCGTTCCAGACCAAGCAGCAGACCGCGCAGAACCAGTTCAACGAGCGTCAGCAGACGTTCCAGCGCAACGTGCAATATGTCCAGCAGCAGATCGCGCAGAAGATGATGCCGGTCGTGCAGCAGATCGCGCAGCAGCGTGGCGCCTCGCTCGCGATCGCCAAGGACAGCCTGTTGTTCGCCGCGACCAGCATCGACATTTCCGATGCGGTGCTGGCCACGCTGAACCAGCAGCTGCCGAGCGTGCAGACGGTGGCGCCGCCCCCGCAGCAGCCCGCCCAGACGCCCGCGCCGGCCCCGACCCAGCCGCAGGGCCGGTGAGCGAGGCCGCGCAACCGGGGGCGTCGATCGGTCCGCTCGATATCGGGCGGGTCATGGCGGCGCTCCCGCATCGCTACCCCTTGCTGCTCGTCGATCGGGTCGAGGAACTGATCCCCGACCATCGCATCGTCGCGATCAAGGCGGTGACGATGAACGAGCAGTTCTTTCAGGGGCATTTCCCCGGCCGGCCGATCATGCCGGGCGTGTTGCAGGTCGAGGCGCTGGCGCAGGCCGCCGGCGTGCTCGCGGTGGAAAGCCTGGGCCTCGCCGGATCGGGGAAGCTCGTCTATTTCATGTCGATCGACGGGGTGAAGTTTCGCAAGCCCGTCGAACCGGGCGTGTTGCTACGTCTCGAATGCGAATTCGTGCAGAAGCGGTCGCGCATCTGCAAGTTCGCGGGCAAGGCGTATCTGGGCGACGAACTCGCCACCGAATGCGAATTCACCGCGATGATCGCGGATCCGCCCTCGGCCTGACCGGATCGCCGCGCTGCGCTTTGTCGGCTTCGCGGCGCTTCTTCGCCGCCCTCCGCTCCGCCCGCCGCGCGTCGCGTTCGTAACGCGCTCGCCCGGCAGGCGTCGCGCGGCGCATCACACCGACGATGACGGTGCTCTCGGACTCCTGCGCCGCATCGACGCGCGGCGGCGCGGGCGCATCCTGCGCGGCGAGCGGCGTGGCGCCGATGGCCGCCGCCAGCGCGGCGACTGCGGCGTGGCCCGCGATGCTGTAGCGGACGCAGGGCGGGCCGTTCGCGCCGGCCATAATTCGCAGCCGCTCCGCCTCCGAAACCGAGTCGAGGTCGATGACGACCGTTCGACATTGACGGCACAGATTGCCGTCGATCACCGTTTCGATGCGGTCGGCGAGCGGACAATGCTGCTCCAGGTCCGGATATCGCGACATGGTCATGTCGAAGGGGCGATCTCGGGACGATAAGGCATGAAACTCTCCAGCCCGGATGAGGCTGTCACGGGGAACGGGCGGCGCAAAGCCGGGGGGTTGCCTCTCGCGCCGCGCCTGTGTACTGCGCCGCGTCCGCTGCCGGTCGGAAACCGGCGGCTCAGTTCAAGGAATTGACCCGTGAAGAAAGACACGCACCCCGCCTATCACATGATCAAGGTGCAGATGACCGACGGCACCGTGTTCGAAACCCGCTCCACCTGGGGTAAGGAAGGCGACACAATGCAGCTCGACATCGATCCGCTGGCGCATCCGGCATGGACCGGCGGCACCAAGCAGCTGCTGGATGCCGGTGGCCAGGTGGCGCGCTTCAACAAGCGCTTTGGCGGGCTTTCGCTCGGCAAGAAGTGATCGCGCGGGGCTGACGGCGTTAACGCGCCGTTAGCCATCGCAGCCTAGGCTTGCCCCATGGTTTCATCGGGCAAGCGCAGCTTTACGGCAGAATTCGAACCCGCGGTGCTCGGCCGGCGGCGCAGTCCGCGCGCGCCGGTGTCGCTGGACGCGCGGGTGGGACGCGGCGGTCTGGACCGCGCGCTGTGCAAGGTGGTCGATCTGTCGTTGAACGGCGCGAAGATCGAAACCTTTTCCGAACTGCGCCGCGACAGCGTGATCTGGCTGACCCTGCCGCGCGTCGGCCATTGGGCCGCGCGGGTGGTATGGTCCACCGATTTCGAGGCTGGCCTGGAATTCCAGATCGCGCTGACCGAAGAGGATTTCGAAGCGCTCACCGCCAGCTGATCGCCGGATCATCGGGCAGTCCGGCCGGACGCATGATGATCGCGGCAACCCGCTTGCCCGTTTCGGTCCGTCGCTATTCGCGCACCGGGACGCAGGGGCGCAGCGAGCCGCAGGCGCTGCCGGCTTCCGCGCTCGACGCGAACGGCCCCACCAGAACCTTGGTCAGACGCCCCGATTTCACGTAGAAGACCCGGCGGCCCGGAAAGCGCCCGGCCACCTGTCCCCACAGTTTCTGCGCATTGCCCGGCTCGCCGAACGCGCCCAGCTGAACCTTCCACCCCCCGTCGCGGACCGCCGTCGGTTCGGCGGCGGCCGGGGGCGGGGCGGCGGGCTGGGGAGCGGGGCGCTTCGGCGCGGGGCGGACGATCGGCGGCATCGGCTGCGCCTCCGCGACCTGCGCCGGCGGCGTGTCCGGCGCAGTCTGGGGCGCCTGATAGGCGGTCGATGGCGGCAATTCGGTGCGGCCGATCGGGCGGGTCGGTCCCGACTTCACGGGCGGCGGCGCGCTCGCAACCTGCGGGCGGCCTTCGTCACGCTCATATTGGCGGGCGAGTTCCAGCGCCTTTTGCCGGTCGGGAAGCGAGATGAACCCATCCATCTGCGCCTGCGCCTTTCCGGCCTGGGGCAACCCCTTCGCGGTCGCGCGGGCGATCAGCGCATAGGCGCGAACCCAGTCCTTTGCCACGCCGTCGCCATTATAGAGTTGGACGCCCAGCACATATTGCGCGCGCGGGTCCCCGCGTGCGGCGCCCTTTTCAAGCCATGGCACCGCCTGCATCCGCTTGCCGTTTTCGAACAGGGTCAGGCCGTAATTGACCTCCGCCTGCGGGTGGCCTTGCAGCGCCGCCTTGCGGAACCATTCCTCTGCCATGCCGGTATCGGCGGGAACGCCGCGACCGAGGCGATAGGCCTGGCCGAGGTTGAACTGCGCGTCGGGATCGCCGGCAACGGCCGGCCCCCGCCATTCGGCGATCGCTTTCGCATATTCGCCCCGTTGCCAGGCATCGACCCCCGCCTTCACATCGGCGAACGCCGGTGCGCCTGCCACTGCGGCCCCCGCCAACAGTGCCGCGACCGTCCATTTCCTCATCCGCAAGTCCCCGATCCCATCGCCGGCGATCATGCCAGCTAACCCCCGTCTGGCCAAGTCATGGTTACCCACAGCTTAAGATCAGGATGGGACAGGGCGGCGAACGGGTGGCGTTAACGGCTTCTTAGGGTCCGACTGGCAATCCAGCATCGGGTAACCGGGATTTTTTCGAGGGGTAGATGCGCGTACTGGCGATGGCATCGCAGAAAGGCGGATCGGGCAAGACGACGCTGAGCGGACACCTGGCGGTGCAGGCTCAGCGCGCGGGTGCCGGCCCCGTCGTCCTGATCGACATCGATCCCCAGGGGTCGCTGTCGGATTGGTGGAACGAGCGCGAGACGGAGTTTCCCGCTTTTGCCCAGACCACGGTCGCGCGGCTCGCCGCCGATCTGGAGGTGCTTCGCCAGCAGGGCTTTCGCCTGGCGGTGATCGATACGCCCCCGGCCATCACCATGGCGATCCAGAGCGTGATCCAGGTCGCCGAACTCATCGTCATTCCGACGCGCCCCAGCCCGCACGATCTGCGCGCCGTGGGCGCCACGGTCGATCTGTGCGATCGTGCCGGCAAGCCGCTGTTGTTCGTGGTCAACGCCGCGACACCCAAGGCGAAGATCACCAGCGAGGCGGCGGTCGCGCTGTCGCAGCACGGGACGGTTGCGCCGGTCACGCTGCATCACCGCACCGATTTCGCCGCGTCGATGATCGACGGGCGCACGGTGATGGAGATCGATCCCAACGGCAAATCGGCCGGTGAGGTCGTGGCGCTATGGTCGTATATCAACGACCGGCTGGAAAAGAATTTTCGTCGCACCGTCTTCACCGCCCCGGCCGCGCCCCAGGCGGTATTCGCCGGGCGTCCGCAGGGTGGCTTCGGCCGCCGGGTGGTGAGCTGATGTTCGGCAACGCCAAGCCCGCCGCGTCGCTCTCTTCCGGGCTTCTCGCCCGCAAGGGGCAGGCGCGCCCCGCGATGCGCCCCCAGGGTTTTGTCGGCCTCGATCCCGGCACGTCGCTCGATGATCTGGGCTGGAACGATATGGGCGACGACGCACCGCCGCCCGTTCCCGCGCCGACGCATCTGACGCCGCCCGCACCGGCCCCGGCTTCCGCGCCCGTTCCGCCCGTCGTGGCGCAGCGTGAGGCGCTGGAGCAGCATTATTCGCCACAGCCGGTCGCCGCCGCGCCCGAGCCGGACAGTGCGGCGCCGAAGCCGCCGGTTTCCAATGCGACCGCCGCGCGCATCAAGCGCGAAGTGACCGCGAAGAAGGGGAAGGCCGCCTTTACGCTGCGGCTCGACAACGAACGCCATCTCAAGCTGCGCCTCGCCTCGGCGGTCTCCGGCCGCTCGGCCCAGCTTCTCGTGACCGAGGCGCTTGACGCGTTTCTTGAAACTCTGCCCGAAGTCGGTGCGCTGGTCAGCCAGCTGCCGCTCGGGAAGGCTCGTTGATCAGGGGGATTTGAGCCATGACCGCACGTCGTTTCCTTACCATCGGGGCTTCCGCCCTGGTTCTCGCCATGCCGATCGTCGGCGGGCCGTCGCTGATCGGTGGCCTCGCCATCGCCGGTGCGAAGGTCGAGACAGTGGACGCCAAAAAGGCGTCCGAAGAGGCCAAGGCGGCGCAGAAAGCGCTCAAGAAGGGTAATGCCCAGCTCGCCGTGACCCATGCCGAAGCGGCGGTGACGTTCGATCCGACCAATGGCCCCTATCGCCAGCTGCTGGGCGAAACCTATCTGGCCGCCGGTCGATTCATGTCGGCGGCGCAGGCGCTCAACGAGGCGCTGTCGCTCGATCCCGCGAACGGTCGGATCGCGCTGAACCTGGCGCTGGCGCAGATCGCCACCGGGGCGTGGGGTGATGCCCGCCAGACTCTGGAAGTCCACGCCGCGACGATCCCCGCGAGCGATCGCGGCCTTGCGCTCGCGCTGGCCGGTGATCCGGCGGGTGCGGTCGCGATGCTCGCCGATGCCGCGCGCCAGCCGGGTGCGGACGCCAAGACGCGCCAGAATCTGGCGCTGAGCCTGGCGCTGGCCGGCCAGTGGCCGCAGGCGCGTGCCGTAGCCGCGATCGACCTGTCGCCCGACCAGCTCGACAACCGCATGATGCAATGGGCCAGCTTTTCGCGGCCGCAGAACGCCTATGACCAGGTTGCGAGCCTGCTCGGCGTGACGCCGGTCGCGGACAATGGCCAGCCCCAGCGGCTGGCGCTCGCCCGTTCGATGGCGCCGGCAATGGCGGCACAGGGGGTTCCCGATCCGGTCGACGCCTATATGCCCGGCGCGACGCCGGCGGCGCCCGCCGCGCCGGTTGCCGCCGCAGTCGAACCCGCGCCGGCCGGCGACGTGGCGATGACGGCGGAAACGCCGGCACCCGCGATCACCTCGCCCAGCGGCGTGCAGATCGTGTTCGCGCCCCGCAAGGAGATCGTTCAGGCCATTCCCGCCGCCGCGGTGAAGCCGGTCGCCGTCGCAAAGGTCGAAGCCGTCGGTTCGGCGCGACCGCTCCGAGTCGAACCGGTGGCAGAGAAGGTTGAGGCACGCTCGCCCGCGAAGGGCAGCTGGTTCGTCCAGCTGGGCGCCTATGACAGCAGCGGCGTGGCCAGGGACGCCTGGGGCCGGGCGGTCAAGGGCGCGCCCGTGCTGAAGGGCCTGACCCCATCGACCATGGTGGCAAGCACGAAGGCCGGGACGTTCCATCGCCTGTCGGTTGGCGGCTTCGCCCGTGCCGATGCCGACGCGGTATGCGGCAAGGTGCGCGCGGCCGGGGGCAAGTGCTTTGTCCGTACCGGCAAGGGCGACACCACCGCCAGCTGGGCCAAGGGCGCACAGCGCGCATCGCGCTGATCAGCGTATCTCGATCCCGCCCTTGAAGAGGCGCAGCGCCCTGCCCTGAACGGGCAGGCGATCGAACGGGGTGTTGCCGGCCTTGCCCGGCATCGCGTCCGCGTCGATCTGCCAGGGCGCGCCCTCGTCGATCAGGGCGAGATCGGCCGGCATCCCCGGCTCGAGCGTACCCGCCCCGATCCCCAACAGCGTCGCCGGCGCGCGCGCGACCAGGTCGAACAGGCGCGGCAGGGCGATATGGCCGTCGCGCACCAGCCCAAGCCCCAGCGCGAGCAGCGTCGCCGCACCCGCCATGCCGGGCGTCGCATCGGCGAAGGGCAGGCGTTTTTCCTCCGGACCGCGCGGGTCGTGGCCCGAGCACAGGATGTCGATCGTGCCGTCGGCCAGTGCGGCGAGCGCCGCCCGTCGATCCGCTTCGTCGCGAAGCGGCGGGGAGAGCCGCGCAAAGGTGCGGAAATCACTCACCGCATTGTCCGAAAGCAACAGATGCGCGGGGGTGATGCCACAGGTCGCGCTCACCCCGCGGGCCTTTGCCGCGCGGATCAGGTCGAACCCGGCGGCGGTCGTGACCTGACGAAAATGGATCGCCGCGCCGGTCTCTTCGGCCAGGATCAGGTCACGCGCCACCGCCAGCGCTTCGGCGATCGCCGGCGCGGCGGGCAGCCCCAGTCGGGTCGCCGCCTCACCCTCGGTCGCGACCGCATGGCCGGCCAGCCCGCCATCCTCCGCATGGGAAATGACCGTCAGGCGGCAATCGCGGGCGTAAGCGAGCACCCGCCGCATGACCCCCGAATCGGCGATCCAGCCGCGCCCGGTCGCGACCGCGCGTGCGCCGGCACCCGCATTGGTTGCATATTCGGCAAGATCGGTGCCGGCGAGTCCGCGCGTCGCGGCGGCGATCGGGTGGACCCACAGTTCGGGCTTGCCCATGTCGGCGGCGCGCTGGACGATACCGGGACCGTCGAGCACCGGCGCCTGATCGGGCATCAGGCCGACACGGGCGATACCACCGGCGCGGCACGCGGCCTTGTCCACCGCGAACACCCCCAGATCGGTGAGGGCGGGGGCGAGGATCCGGCCGCGACAATCGATCGCCTCCGCACCGTCCGGCGCCTGTGCCACGATCCGGCCATCGACGACATGGAGCGCGCCGGGGCGTTCGCCGGCGAGCGGACACACGATCCGCGCATTGGTGAAGCTCAGCCTCATGCCCAGCCCTCCACGCCGCGCGCGCGCCGGGTCAGCACGTCAAGACACGCCATCCGCACCGCAACGCCCATTTCGACCTGTTCGGTGATCGCCGAACGGCCCGGCATGTCGGCGACCGACGAATCGATCTCCACACCCCGGTTCATCGGGCCGGGATGCATCACCAGCGCGTCGGGCCTTGCGCGCTTCAGCCGCGCCTGGGTGAGGCCGTAGTTCAGATGATATTCGCGGGTCGAGGGGATATAGGCGCCGGTCATCCGTTCGTTCTGAAGCCGTAGCATCATCACCACATCGGCGCCCTCCAGCGCGGCGTCGAAATCGGTGAATGGCGTGACGCCCAGCCGATCGATCGCGGCGGGCATCAGCGTCGATGGAGCGACCACCCGCACCTCTGCGGCGAGCGCGGTCAGCGCCAGGATGTTCGAGCGGGCGACGCGGCTGTGCAGGATGTCGCCACAGATCACCACGCGCTGGTGCGCGATCGCACCGCGCCGCCGGCGGATGGTCAGCGCGTCGAGCAGCGCCTGGGTCGGGTGTTCATGGCTGCCATCCCCGGCATTCAGCACCGGGCAGTCAACCTTGTCCGCGATCAGTTGCACGGCGCCCGAACTCATGTGACGGATCACGATCACGTCGGCGCGCATCGCGTTCAGCGTCATCGCGGTGTCGATCAGCGTTTCGCCCTTCTTCACGCTGGACTGGGCGGCGTGCATGTTCACCACGTCGGCGCCGAGCCGCTTGCCGGCAATCTCGAAGCTGAGCAGCGTGCGGGTGGAATTTTCGAAAAAGGCGTTGATCTGGGTCAGCCCGTCAAGCCGGCGGTCGCTTTTCGCGCGCGACCGGTTCGCCTCGATCCATTGTTCCGCCTCATCGAGCAGGAACAGGATTTCATGCGGCTCAAGCCCGGCAATGCCGGTCAGGTGCGCGTGCGGGAACACGGCGCGCCCATGAATCTGGGCGCCGGGGCGGTGGTCGATCGGCGGTTGCATTAAAGGCGCCGGTTAGCCTTCCCGGCCGGCGATGGCAACAGCGCGCGAACGCGGTTCAGATGCCGGCCAGCCCGTCGATCGCGCCTTGCAGGATGTAGCTCGCGGCCAGCTTGTCGACGCGCTCCGCCCGCTTTGCGCGCGACAGGTCTTCGGCGATCATCTGGCGTTCGACTGCGGCGGTGGACCAGCGTTCGTCCCACAGCAGCATCGGCAGGCCAAGATCGTCGAGATTGCGGGCAAAGGCGCGGGTTGATTGGGTGCGCGGGCTGTCGGTGCCGTCGAGATTGAGCGGAAGGCCGATCACCAGCCCCTTCACCGCCTGTGCCGCGATCATCGCGACCAGCGCGGCCTTGTCGGCGGTGAACTTCGTCCGCTTGATGAGCAGCGCCGGGCTGGCGAAGGACCAGCCGGCATCGCACAGGGCGGTTCCGATCGTCCTGGTTCCCACGTCGAGGCCCAGCAGGCGTCCACCATCGGGCAGGGCGGCGCGAAACGCGGCGCGGTCGCCGGTAATCATCCCAGCGCCCTCAGGGTGCGCAGCCACCCGCTCTGACGCTTGCGATAGGCCGCCAGCCGGCGCTCGGCATCGGCGCGGACATTCGCCCAGAACAGCGAATAGTCGAACACATGGTAATTGTTGCCGGGCAGCACATAGGCGCGGCCCAGCCCCTCCGGCGGATCGCCGATCATTAGGATGCCGCGCCCTTCACAGCGTGCGCCGACCGCACCGCGTGCCAGCGTGGCGGTCGAGAGATCGGCGGCGGGGACCAGACTGCCCAGATTGGCCTCGCGCGGCGCCGAACTGCCCGGCATGCCGGTCAGCGGATTGGTGCAGATCATCGGCGTATCCTTCCGGCTCTGCCCGTTGAAGCCGGTGGTCGCATCGAATGTGTCGAGGATCAGCGACGGGTCCGCCGGCTCGCCGAACGTCTGCCATGACAGGATACAGCCGGTCGTATCCGCGCTGCCGCATTCGGGCAGGCCCATCAGCGGCAGATCGGTGGTCCGCGATACCGGCCAGCCGATCACATAGGCGGCGACGATCCGTTTCGCGATCGGTTTCCCCGCGACCCGTTCGCGAAGCAGCCGCGTCAGGTGGAGCGCGCCCTGGCTGTGGCCGGCAAGGATGATCGGCCGGTCGCCGGCTTCCTTCAGAAACTGGTCGAACGCGGCGACGACGTCGCGATAGGCGAGGTCGAGCGCCATCTGCGCATCCGCCTCGCTCGTCAGGAACGCGCCGAACGTCGCCTGGCGATAACGCGGCGCCCAGATCGCGCCGGCGCCGTTGAACGCGCTCGCCTGGCCGCGCAGGAACAGCGCGGCACGGTCGTTCGCCACCCGGTCGTCCAGCGGCGCGTTCCAGTGCGCGCGATCGAGATAGGAGGTGGGGTGGACGAAGAACACGGCGGCGTCGGGCGCCGGATTGGCGGCGAAGCCGGCCGGGACCCAGCGCGCCGGGTCCGATGCCATTTTGGGGTGCGCCAGCCACATTTCACGTCGGGCGTAGCTGTCGCGCGGCAATTCGGACTGCGCTTCGAAACGGACGCGCGGGATCATCCCGAGCCGCAGCAGTTCGGCACCCCAGATGCGATAGGCGAAGGCTGCGGCAAGGGTGAGCACGATCAACACCACCACGACGTAAAGGAACTTGCGCGCCAACAGGCTCTCCCGGTCTTTTCTTGTGCAGTGCAACATGAACCGCCGCGTGGCAATCGCTTTCCCCTGCGCGATGGTTGCGAAGGATGCAATCACGGAGGATAGGTGACGGAGAGGCAGGGAGGGCGCAATGACCGGTGAGTCGATCGAAGAGGGCAGCTGGCGCCTGTTCCCGCCGTTGATGGCGGGAATCGGCCTTGCCACCGGCCTGATCGTCCATGGCCTGGTCGGTGACGGCCTTGCTCCTGATATCGGTGCGTTCCGCCTCGCCGCGCTCAGCTTCGTGACCGTCACCGCGATTCTGTTCGGCTTCGTCGCGATCCGTGACGATGTGCCGCGTTCGGGCCTGTTTGCGCTGGGTGGCGGGACCGTGGCGGCGCTGATCCTCTATTTCAACGGCCCGACGTCCGGATGGAGCGCGAGCGAGGGGTGGCGCATGTTCTGCCTCGCGGTTGCGCTGGGTATTGCCGCGCCGCTGTTCCAGTCGGCGCGGACGACCGCTTTTCGCTCGATTCCCTATCCGTGCGCGCACGATAGCGCCTGGACGAATGTGGTGCTGTGGTGCCTTGGCTGGGTGTTCGTCGCCATCGTAGTGATCCTCAGCTTCCTGCTGTCGGAACTGTTCAACCTCATCGGCATCCGTTTCCTGCGCAACTGGCTTCAGGAGGGCTGGTTCTGGCGTCCGCTGGTCGGGCTTGCCTTCGGACTGGGGCTCGCGCTGCTGCGCGAACATTCGCGGATCGTGCGCATGCTCCAGAAGGTGGCGATGCTGGTGCTCGGGGTGCTGGCGCCGGTGCTTGCGCTCGGCCTCGGCCTGTTTCTGCTCGCGCTCCCTTTTACCGGCCTCCAGCCGCTCTGGGACGCGACGAAATCGACCACGCCGATCCTGCTCGCGTGCCTGATCGGTGCGTTGCTGCTGGTGAACGCGGTGATCGGCGACGGCGAGGATGACGGGTCGGGCAACCGGGTGTTGCGCTGGGCGGCGTTTGCGCTGTCGCTGACGATGCTGCCGCTCGCCGCGATCGCGTCCTACGCGCTGCGGCTGCGGATCGGGCAATATGGCTATACGCCCGAACGGCTGTGGGCGCTCACGTTTGTCGTGCTGGCCTGTGTGGTGGCGACTGCCTATCTGGTCTGCGTCATTCGCGGGCGGTGGCGCTGGGCGGAGCGGGTGCGGCCGGCGAACCTGATGCTGGCGATGATCGTGTGCGGCGTGACGCTGTTGCTTGCCACACCGCTGCTGAGCTTCAACGCGATTTCGACCCGCGATCAGGTCGCGCGCCTGCAATCGGGCAAGGTCGCGCCCGACCGGTTCGACTGGGCGGCGCTCGCCTTTGACTTTGGCGCGCCGGGGCGGGCGGCGTTGCGGCGGCTCAAATCCTCCGCCAACCCGGAGATTCGACGGATCGCTGCCGATATCGAACGCAAGCCAAGGCGCTGGGATATCGACGCCGTGACGCCCGATCCGGTCCCGCGTATCGCCGCGCTGGAAAAGAGGCTGCGCGTCCTGCCCCGCGCGGTGACGGTTCCCATCGCGCTGAAAGAGGCGTTGATCGATCCCGGCGCATGCGGCGCGGGTGAGGGCGGATGCACGCTTCTGTACGCCGAAGGCGCGCGCCGGGCGATCGCGCTGAGGGACGATTGCTTCACCGTGCCGGATCAGGCGTCGCCCTCCGCGCCGGTCGCGATCCGAATCGACCGCGACTGTGGCAGGCCGATCCATCTGGTCGAGACCGCGGGGCAGTGGAAGCCGCGCGATCCGGGCGATCCGGGACAGCGACCCGACGGTGATCGCGCGGCCATTCGAAGCGGATATCGCGACGGGAAGGTGGAAATCCGCACCGTACCGCGCCAGCAGGTGTTCGTCGGCGGCGTCCCCGTGGGCGATCCGTTCGAATAAGCCCGCTTGCTCCACCGCCTCCCTCGCTGCTAGGCGCGCGTCCATGTCCGTCACCAAAGACACCGTGAAGAAGGTCGCGTCGCTCGCGCGCATCGCGATCAGCGATGAGGATGCCGAGCGCCTGACGCCCGAACTCAACAATATCCTCGGCTGGATCGAGCAGTTGGGCGAGGTCGATACGACCGGCGTCGAGCCGACGACCGCCGTCATCCCCAATATTCAGCGGCTGCGCGACGATGTGGTGAACGATGGCGACATGCGCGATGCGGTGCTGGCCAACGCGCCGCTCGCCGAACATGGCTTCTTCACCGTGCCGAAGGTGATCGAATAATGGCTGATCTTACCGCCCTTGGCGTCGCCGCGCTGCGCGACGGGATCCGGTCCGGCGAGTTTACCGCCGTCGAGGTCGCCGACGCGTTCGTGACCAGGGTCGCGGCGGCGAAGCAGCTCAACGCGTTCATCGTCGAGACGCCGGACCATGCGATCGCGGCGGCGAAGGCCGCCGATGCGGCGCGCGCGGCAGGCGAGGCGATGAAACCGCTCGCCGGCGTCCCGATCGGCATGAAGGACCTGTTCTGTACCAAGGGCGTGCAGACCACGGCGGCCAGCCACATGCTGGAGGGGTTTACCCCGGTCTATGAATCGACCGTCTCGCAGAAATTGTGGGACGCGGGCGCGGGCATGCTCGGCAAACTCAATCTCGACCAGTTCGCGATGGGGTCGTCGAACGAGACGAGTTATTTCGGCAACGTCATCTCGCCCTGGCGGCGCAATGATGGTGGCAACGCGCCGCTGGCCCCGGGCGGATCGTCGGGCGGCAGTTCGTCGGCAATCGCCGCGCGGCTTTGCCCGGCGGCGACCGGGACCGACACCGGCGGATCGATCCGCCAGCCGGCCGCCTTTACCGGCATCTCCGGCATCAAGCCGACCTATGGCCGCTGTTCGCGCTGGGGCATCGTCGCCTTTGCCAGTTCGCTGGACCAGGCCGGGCCGATGGCGCGCGACGTGCGCGACTGCGCGATCATGCTGGAAGCGATGAGCGGGTTCGACGCCAAGGATTCGACCTCGCTCGACCTGCCGGTTCCCAATTGGGAGGCGGCGCTGTCGTCCGACCTGCGCGGCAAGCGCATCGGTATCCCGCGCGAATATCGCGTCGATAACATGCCGGCCGAGATCGACGCGCTGTGGCGGCAGGGGATCGACTGGCTGAAGGATGCGGGCGCGGAGATCGTCGAGGTGTCGCTGCCCCACACCAGATATGCGCTTCCGGCCTATTACATCATCGCGCCGGCCGAGGCGTCGTCCAACCTCGCCCGTTATGACGGCGTCCGTTACGGCCAGCGTGAGCTGCCCGATGGCGCCAACCTTCAGGAAATGTACGCGGCGACCCGCGCCGCTGGGTTCGGGCCGGAGGTGCAGCGGCGCATCCTGATCGGCACCTATGTGCTCTCGGCGGGCTTCTACGACGCCTATTACACCCAGGCGCAAAAGGTCCGGACGCTGATCGCCCGCGATTTCGAGAATGCGTGGGGCGAATGCGACCTGTTGCTGACGCCGACCGCGCCGTCTGCGGCATTCGCGCTGGGCGAGAAGTCGGCGGATCCGCTGGCGATGTATTTGAACGACGTTTTCACCGTGCCGTCGAGCCTCGCGGGCATCCCGGCGATGTCGGTGCCGGGTGGGCTGGATGCGGCGGGCCTGCCGCTGGGGTTGCAGATCATCGGCAAGCCGCTGGATGAACAGGGTGTACTGAATGCCTCGCTGGCGTTGGAGCAGCGCGCGGGCTTCACCGCGCGACCGGAGCAATGGTGGTGATAGGCGATTTCCTGTCTGATCTCATTCAGCAGGAAATTGTGATTGGTGTTCGAGACTGGCTGGACAAGAAGCTCGGCCGGAAACGTAGAATTCACGTGGCATCGGGCGAGCAGCTTTCAAAGCGAGCCCGTCGCCGCACGAAGGTAAAGAAATGAGCGAATCCGCATACCGCATCAAAGGCGAAACCGGTGAGTGGGAGGTCGTGATCGGCCTCGAGGTCCACGCGCAGGTCACGTCCAACGCCAAGCTGTTCTCGGGCGCGGCGACCGCGTTCGGGGCCGAGCCGAACACCCAGGTCAGCCTGGTCGACGCGGCGATGCCGGGCATGCTTCCGGTCCCGAACCGCGAATGCATCCGCCAGGCGGTGCGCACCGGCATGGCGATCGACGCGCAGATCAACAAATGGTCGCGGTTCGACCGCAAGAATTATTTCTACGCCGATCTGCCGCAGGGATATCAGATCAGCCAGCTCTATCACCCGCTGGTGGGTGAGGGCGCGGTCGAGATCGATGTCGATGGCGAAACCAAGTCGATCGGGGTCGAACGCATCCATGTCGAGCAGGATGCCGGCAAGCTGATGCACGACCAGCATCCGACGCGCTCCTATGTCGACCTCAACCGGTCGGGCGTCGCGCTGATGGAGATCGTCAGCAAGCCCGACATGCGTTCGCCCGCCGAAGCAGGGGCTTATCTCTCGAAGTTGCGATCGATTCTCCGCTATGTCGGCTCGTGTGACGGCAATATGGACCAGGGGTCGATGCGCGCCGACGTCAACGTCAGCGTCCGCAAGCCCGGCGACGCGTTTGGCACCCGTACCGAGACCAAGAACGTGAACTCGGTCCGTTTCGTGATGCAGGCGATCGAGCATGAGGCGCTGCGCCAGATCGACGTGATCGAGGGTGGCGGGCGGATCGTCCAGGAAACCCGCCTGTTCGATCCGGACAAGGGCGAAACGCGGTCGATGCGGTCGAAGGAGGATGCGCATGATTATCGCTACTTCCCCGACCCCGATCTGCTCCCGCTGGAACTGGACGACGCGTTCCTCGACGAATGCCGCGCCTCGCTGCCGGAGCTGCCCGACGCCAAGCGCGCGCGCTATATCGCCGCCGGGGTGACGCCCTATAATGCCGGCGTGCTGACCGCGGAGGTCGAGACGGCGCGCTATTTCGACGCGCTGCTGGACGCGGGCGCGAAGGGCGCCGCCGCGTCGAACTGGGTCACGTCGGAATTGTTCGGCGCGCTCAACCGTCTGGGCAGGGACATTGGCGACAGCCCCGTGTCCCCCGGACAGGCGGCCGAGCTGCTCGCCCTGGTCGCGGACGGCACGCTGTCGGGCAGCCTTGCCAAACAGGTGTTCGAGATCATGCTCGAAACCGGCGACGGCCCGGCGAAAATCGTCGAGGAACGGGGCCTCAAGCAGACCAGCGACACCGGCGCGATCGAGGCGGTGATCGCCGACGTGCTGGCGAAAAACCCCGGCCAGCTGGAGCAGTATCGCGGCGGCAAGGAGCAACTGTTCGGCTTTTTCGTCGGTCAGACGATGAAGGCGATGGGCGGCAAGGCGAACCCGGCGGTCGTCAACGAACTGTTGAAGAAGGCGCTGGCCGGATAGGCCACGCGCCGGCGGGGGCTGACGACCAGTTCACCGTCCGGATTCTGTTGTACCTCTGGTCTCTCCAGCCGGGTCTTTCGCGTCTTCGGGGCCGAGGGGCGCAACGCCGCCGATCGATTCGTCCAGATGTTGCATGTCAGGGGTATCTCCACTGATCGACCGGTCGATGTCCGCGCGGGCTCGATCTGCGCCCTTGCGGGGGGCGTTGCCGTCTTTGACGCGCATCATGGTTCTCCTTTCCACATCAACGCCCCAGGGGCATGGCGGGTCCGCAAAACCGCTTGTGCGGCGTCGGCGGCGCGATATGCGTTGGATGAGGGGAAACCGGCGGGCCGATTCGCCCAAAGGGTTTGAAAGTGCGGGGGAAATTCATGAACTATATGGTCTGGACGCGCCGCGCGTGCGCGGTGCTCGTTATCGCGTCGCTGACGCTGCCCGGCGTCACCGCCGCACAGGATCGAGCGGCTTCCGGTGCGCCCTACCTGCACGACAGCGCGTCACCGTTCGGCGAGGTCGAGGTGTCGGACGCCGATGCGGCGAAAGTGGAAATGCCGGCGCTCGCCTTTGCCGCCACGCCGGAAGACGAGGCGAGCTACGATAAATATTTCTATTTCCGCCGAACGGGCGTGACCTATTCGGATGCATACCGCGATATCGTCGAATGCGACGGCTACGCGCGCGGGCTGGCGAGCGGGATCGGCTATGCCCAGACGCCCTATCCCTATGCCGGCACGATGGCGGGGGCGGTCGGCAGCGCGATCGGAACGGCGATGGCGATGGCGATTTTCGGTTCGGCGGAGAAGCGGCGCCTGCGCCGCGTGAACATGCGCCAGTGCATGAACTTCAAGGGCTATCAGCGCTACGGGCTGAAGAAGAGCCTGTGGGAAGCATTCAATTTCGAGGAAGGTCTTTCCGACATGCCCGAGTCGCGTCGATTCGACTATCTCAAGCGTCAGGCGCTGGTGGCGTCCGCCGCCGCGCCTCAGGGCAAGGAACTGGGCCTGTGAAGGCGGTTTTCGCCCTGGCGATCGCGCTTGCGGCCGGTGTCACGCCGGCATTCGCCAAGAAGGAGAAGGTCGTCTTCGTCGAGACGGCGGTGGTGAAGGATGCCCCCGCCGTCGCCCTGGATCCCGCCAAAGCCTATGTGATGGTGCGTTCCGACGCGGCGGTGCCGCTGCATCTGATGCGCGTGCCGAGTGCCGAGGACCAGCAGAGCTATGACCGGCTTCGTGGCGAGGCACTGGTTGAGGCGCGCGCGAAATATGTGAAGAAGCTGGCCGCATATGAACGCGACAAGGCGGCGTACGACAAGACGCCGAAGGGACAGCCGCGCCCCGAACTTCCGGTCAAGCCGGTCGAGCCGACCGAAGCGAACTTCGAATTCACGCCGTTCGGGCTGCTGACCGGGGTGTCGATCGGTCCGATGAACCGGTTCGCCAAGTCGAGCGAGGGCGAAAAGGTTTCGACCTATCTTCAGGCGATGACCCCCGGCACGTATCGCGTCTACGGAATGATGAGCGTCATGCCGAACGGCGCCGTGTACGGCAACTGTTTCTGCATGGGGAGCATCAAGTTCGAGGCGAAGGCGGGCCAGATCACCGACCTTGGCCGGTTCGGCGCGCGCGACGTGCCAGGGCGCGCGCCGGGAGACAGTTCGCAGCCGGCGCCGCCGGCGCTCGAGTTCAAACCGGCGGTCGCCGGAACGGGCGCCGACCCGCGGCTCGCCAACTATACGATCGTCCCCGCCGTCCTGCGCCCGGTCGGCAAATTGCCGAACTATTTCGGGCTGGCGATCGGCCGGTTTCCGGAAATCCCAGGCGTGATGCGGTATGACAGGGACCGGATCGTGGATCTGACTGCCGGCAACTGACCCCCTATGCCACCGGCTGGACCGGGGTTGCGGGCGGTTGCGTCCCCGGTTGCGGGGCGGGAACGTCGATATCGGGGGGTGGAGGCTGCACCTCCGGCGTGGCGGGGGCGGGCTGGCCTGGCTGTGGCGCGGGCGGCGCTTCGGGCGGTGGGACGGTCGGTTCGGCGGGGATGGGCGGTTCGACGGGCATGGAAACTCCTTCACCCGGTCCAACGCGCCGGCGCGGCGACGGTTCATCGTTCGGTTGATCGGCATGCTGACGGTGCTGGGCGCGGCTGATCCGCCCTGCGCACGACCCGCCTGAAAATGTCCGAAGGGGCAGTGCGCATCGCGGCTTGCCCCGGACCCCACCCTTGCTATAGACGCGCCCGACCTGCGGTGTCCCATGAATGCGGGCGTGGCGGAACTGGTAGACGCGCTGGATTTAGGTTCCAGTATCGCAAGATGTGGGGGTTCGAGTCCCTTCGCCCGCACCAGTCCGCCGCCCGGCGCAAATGGGGACGCCGCGATCCCGATTCCACTTCCAGAGCAGGAAGCCCGATTGAAATGCAGACTGTCGAGACGTTGAACGAAGGCCTCAAGCGCGCCTACACCCTGAAGATCACCGCCAAGGATATCGACAGCCGCGTCGATGCCGAGGTCAAGCGCGTCGCCCCGACGATCCGCATGCCCGGCTTTCGCCCCGGCAAGGTGCCGGCGAACCTGATCCGCAAGATGCACGGCGATGCGCTGACCCAGGATGCGCTCAACACGACGATTCAGGAAGGCGTGCAGAAGCTGCTCGCCGACCACAAGCTGCGCCCCGCGATGCAGCCCTCGGTCAGCCTGGACGGCGATTTCGAGCCGGGCAAGGACGCCGACGTCAAGGTCGAGCTGGAAGTGCTGCCCGACGTGCCGACCCCCTCGATCGAGGGGATCAAGCTGGAGCGGCTGGTGGTCCCGGTCGCCGATGACGCCATCGACAGCCAGCTCAAGCAGATCGCCGATCAGCAAAAGGCGTGGGAAGACGCCCCGGCCAAGCACAAGGCGAAGCAGGGCGACCAGGTCACGATGGACTTCGTCGGCAAGGTCGATGGCGTCGCGTTCGACGGCGGCACGGGCGAAGACATGGCGATCGAGATCGGATCGGGCCGGCTGATCCCGGGATTCGAGGACCAGCTGGTCGGCGTGAAGGCCGGCGACGAAACCCAGATCGAGGTCAATTTTCCCGAGGATTATGGTGTCGATACGCTGGCCGGCAAGCCGGCGACGTTCGACCTCAAGATCAAGTCGGTGAAGGTCGCCGGCGAGAGCAAGATCGATGAGGATTTCGCGAAGAATCTGGGGCTGGAGAGCCTCGATCAGCTGCGCGACATCCTGAAGGGCCAGCTTGAGAACGAGACCGGCGGGCTGACCCGCACCCATATGAAGCGCAAGCTGCTCGACCAGCTGGCCGCCGGCCATGACTTCCCGGTTCCGCCGTCGATGGTTGAGGCGGAGTTCAACCAGATCTGGTCGCAGCTCCAGCACGAGGCCAGCCACGAGGAAGACCCCGAGGCGGCGAAGAAGGAGCTGGAGACCGAGCGCGACGATTATCACGCGATCGCCGAGCGCCGCGTGCGCCTGGGCCTGTTGCTGTCGGAAATCGGACAGGCGAACGGCGTCGAGGTGACGCAGGCGGAAATGAACCGCCTGATCGCCCAGGCCGCCCAGCAATATCGCCCCGAGGACCAGCAGCGGTTCGTCCAGTATATCCAGCAGGAGCCGATGGCGGCTGCCCAGCTGCGCGCCCCGCTGTATGAGGACAAGGTCGTCGATTTCCTGTTCGACAAGGCCGAGGTGACCGAGCGCGAAGTCACGCGCGAGGAACTGGAAGCCGCGATCGAGAGCGAAGAGGGTGCGGTGCCGCACGTGCATGGCCCGGATTGCGACCATGACCACGACCACGACCATAAGCCGGCCAAGAAGGCCAAGGCCAAGAAGGCGGACGAAGCGGTAGCGGACGCGCCGAAGCCGGCGAAGAAGCCCGCCGCCAAGAAGGACGACGCGAAGGCCGATGCTGCCGAAGCGCCGGCGAAGAAGGCCCCTGCAAAGAAGGCCGCGAAGGCCGACGATGCGGAGCCCGCACCGAAGAAGAAGGCCCCCGCCAAGAAGAAGGCGGACTGAGGCCGCGCCGCCGCCGTCTCCCCGGTCGCGTGCCGGGGAACGCGGCGGGTCGCCGCTATGCGCGCCGCGCGTCGCCCCGGACTTGTTCCGGGGGGCGGGGTGTCGCACACAGGGTGAAAGAGGCTCCCGCGTCGCGCTTGCCTCCCGGTGGAGCCCGGCGCCCGGCCGGGGGGACGAAGTGGGGATGGGGACTTGACCGCTGAACGCCCACGCATCGCAGTGATCCTGCCCTGTTATAATGAGGAAGCCGCGATCGCGCAGACGGTCGCGGCCTTTCGCGCCGCGCTCCCCGATGGCGCCATCTATGTCTATGACAATAACAGTCGTGACCGCACGGTCGCCGTCGCGCGGGATGCGGGCGCGATCGTTCGGACCGAACGGATGCAGGGCAAGGGCAATGTCGTGCGCCGCATGTTCGCGGATGTTGAAGCCGACATTTATGTGATGGCCGATGGCGACGCCACCTACGACGCCGGCGCGGCGCCGGCGATGATCGAAAAGATGCTGGCGGACGGCCTGGACATGGTGGTCGGCACCCGCGTGCATGAGGCTGCCGAGGCGTATCGCCGGGGGCATGTTCTGGGCAACCGGGCGATGACCGGGCTGCTCGCCGGTCTGTTCGGGCGCAGCTTTACGGATATCTTTTCCGGCTATCGGGTATTTTCGCGGCGCTTCGTGAAGAGCTTTCCGGTGCTCTCCGCCGGGTTCGAGATCGAAACCGAAATCAGCGTCCACGCGCTCGAACTCAAGATGCCGGTGGGAGAGGTGGAGACGCGATATCTCGCCCGGATCGAGGGATCGGAATCGAAACTTTCGACCTATCGCGACGGATTGCGCATCGCCCGGACCATCCTGACGCTCTATCGCATCGAAAAGCCGCTGCTGTTTTTCGGTACGCTGGCGGCGATGCTCGCGGCGCTGGCGGTGGTCCTCGCGGTGCCGCTTGCGATCACCTATGCGCATACCGGGCTGGTGCCGCGCGTTCCGACGGCGATCCTGGCGACCGGGCTGGTGATCCTTTCGGCGCTCGGCCTGTTCGCCGGCCTGATCCTCGACACGGTCGTTCGCGGGCGTCGTGAGGTGCGCCGGCTCGCCTATCTGGCGCAGCCGGGGCCGCTGCGCTGACGGCTGGTCAGGCCGCCATCCGCTCCAGCCGGATTCCCAGTTCCTCGCTCAAAAACTCCTCGATCGCCGCCTCGATCATCGTGCGGCTTTCGGCGTCGGGCGCCTCGACCCAGCCGCGGATGCGCAGCGTGCCGGGGACGGGCGCGACCCGCCAGCGGACGTCGCCATCCTCGACCGCGATCTCACCGTTGAAGCGGTGCGCGATGTCGAGCGAATCGAGTTTTGCCGACAATTGCGCCACCGCCTGACGCGAATCGAAGCCGGTACGGCCGTCAAAGGCGAATTCGAAATGATCGCGCTCGACCACCGGCGTCGATGCGCCCGTGGTCGAAGCCGTTGGCGCTGTTGCGGCAGCGGGCTGCGCACGCCGAAAAAGCGGGGCCATCGCCATGACGATCGCGGTCACCGGGATCAGCGCGATCGCCAGCACCATGGCAAGGCCGAACGCGACGTTGCTCGCGCCGCCGGCGACGAACAGCGGGGCGATGCTCAATATCGCCAGAATCGCGTAGATCGTCGCAAATTTCGTTCCCGTCCGCATCTTCCGGGGCATGCGCGCTTCCTTCGACTTGCCTAGCGTTGTCGCAACCATGACCGCAAACCCTTCATATTCGGTTTCGCGAGGGGCCGCGTTCCTAACCCTTTCCGTTCACCGCCTTCCCCCCTTGCGCCGGGCAGGCGGAGCGCCGAAATAGTCCCCGGGCAAAAACGAACGAACGAGATTCCCGAACATGCATCCCCTTTCCGGCCAAATGACCGTCGATCCCGTCACCGGTGGCCTGGTCCCCATCGTCATCGAACAATCGAGCCGCGGCGAACGCAGCTTCGACATCTATTCGCGCCTGCTGCGCGAGCGGATCGTGTTCGTGACCGGGCCGGTCGAGGACCATATGGCGTCGCTGATCACCGCGCAGCTACTGTTCCTCGAATCGGAGAACCCGAAGAAAGACATCTGGATGTACATCAACTCGCCGGGCGGCGTGGTGACCGCCGGCATGGCGATCCACGATACGATGCAGTATATTCGTCCGCGCGTCGGCACGGTGTGCATCGGCCAGGCCGCGTCGATGGGCAGCTTCCTGCTCGCCGCCGGTGAGCCGGGCCTGCGCGTCGCGCTCACCAACGCGCGGATCATGATCCACCAGCCGTCGGGCGG
Organism: Sphingomonas sp.; assembly: GCF_019635455.1. Taxonomy (GTDB): domain Bacteria; phylum Pseudomonadota; class Alphaproteobacteria; order Sphingomonadales; family Sphingomonadaceae; genus Sphingomonas. The sequence continues at coordinate 144,348 of NZ_JAHBZJ010000009.1, forward strand.
GGCGCAGGGCATGGCCAGCGATATCGAGATCCAGGCCAAGGAAATCCTGCGCATCAAGCGCCGGATGAACGACCTGTATGTCAAATATACCGGCCAGCCGCTCGAAAAGATCGAGGCGGCGATGGATCGCGACACCTTCCTGGAGGCCGATGAAGCCAAGGCGTTCGGTCTGGTCGATGAAGTGTATGAAAAGCGCCCGCAACCGGCTGACAGCGAGGGCGGGGCGGCTTAATCTGACGCTCACCCTTGATCGGTTAAGGGCGTTTATGGATTGCCGGGGCGATTCCCGGGTGTAGGATGCCGGGCTGCGTAACGGCCCGGCACGCAAAGGATGACTGAATGACGAAGCTCAGCGGCGATTCAAAAAGCACGCTCTACTGCTCTTTCTGCGGCAAGTCGCAGCATGAGGTGCGTAAGCTCATCGCCGGCCCGACGGTGTTCATCTGTGACGAGTGCGTCGAACTGTGCAACGACATCATCCGCGAGGAGACGAAGTCGGCGCTGGTCAGCAAGAAGGATGGCGGCGTTCCCACTCCGCAGGAAATCTGCGATGTGCTCGACGATTATGTCGTGGGACAGAAGCAGGCGAAGCGCGTGCTGTCGGTCGCGGTCCATAACCATTACAAGCGGCTCAACCACGGCGCCAAGGGCGCGGACGTCGAACTGGCCAAGTCGAACATCCTGCTGGTCGGCCCCACCGGCTGCGGCAAGACGCTGCTGGCGCAGACGCTGGCGCGCATCCTCGATGTGCCGTTCACGATGGCCGATGCGACGACGCTGACCGAAGCCGGCTATGTCGGCGAGGATGTCGAGAACATCATCCTCAAGCTGCTTCAGGCATCGGACTATAATGTCGAGCGGGCGCAGCGCGGCATCGTCTATATCGACGAGATCGACAAGATCAGCCGCAAGGCCGAAAACCCGTCGATCACGCGCGATGTGAGCGGCGAGGGCGTGCAGCAGGCGCTGCTGAAGCTGATGGAAGGCACCACCGCGTCGGTGCCGCCGCAGGGCGGGCGCAAGCATCCGCAGCAGGAATTCCTCCAGGTCGATACGACCAACATCCTGTTCATCTGTGGCGGTGCGTTCTCGGGCCTTGAAAAGATCATCGGCGACCGCCTTCAGGGCAAGTCGATCGGGTTCGGCGCCTATGTCGCCGCGCCGGAGGAACGCCGCACCGGCGAGGTGCTGCGCCAGACCGAGCCGGAGGATCTGCTCAAATTCGGGCTCATCCCCGAATTTGTCGGCCGCCTGCCCGTCGTCGCGACGCTGGAGGATCTCGACATCGACGCGCTGGTCAAGATCCTGACCGAGCCGAAGAACGCGCTGGTGAAACAGTATCAGAAGCTGTTCGAGATGGAGAATGTGAAGCTGGGCTTTACCGACGATGCACTCGTCGCGGTCTCGAAAAAGGCGATCGAGCGCAAGACCGGCGCGCGCGGCCTGCGTTCGATCCTTGAAGGCATTCTGCTCGACACGATGTTCGACCTGCCCAGCATGGACGGGGTGGACGAGGTGATGATCGACAAGGACGTGGTGGAGGGCCGGAAGGAACCCGTCCGCGTCTATGCCGAAAAGAAAAAGGCGGGAGCCGGCGACGCCGCCTGACGCGTCACCGCGTCAAACCCGATAGCGGGCGTCGGGCAACCGGCGCCCGTTTTCGTTGGACCGGGGTGGGGAGCATCCGGTCGTGCGGCGTTTTTCGTCGAGGATGCTCGACCTTTCGACGTGGCCCGGGTTAGGCTGGCGGCACGGTTCACCTGAGGGAGTTTGCGCGTGGCGGAAGGCCGGGATCGAAAAGCGGCATCGATGCCGGCAGCGGCACCGGCGGTTGCGCAAGCATTGCCGCGCTGGTCGCTCGCCTTTCCGGTTCTCGGCGTGCTGGCGGTCCTGCTCTCGCTCGCGAAGATGGGGCCGGGCGGGATCGCGGTTGCGGCGATCCTGCTCGGCGGGTGCGTGATCGCTGCGGTCCACCATGCCGAGGTGGTGGCGCACCGCGTGGGTGAGCCGTTCGGCACGCTGGTGCTTGCGGTATCGGTCACGGTGATCGAGGTGTCGCTGATCGTGTCATTGATGCTGTCCGATTCGGGCGACGCGTCGGCACTCGCGCGCGACACGGTGTTCGCCGCGATCATGATCATCCTCAATTTCATCGTCGGCCTGTGCCTGCTGGTCGGGGCGATGCGGCATCATGAGCAACGCTTCGTCCTGCGCGGGGTCAGCGCGGCGCTGTGCGTGCTGGCCGCGATGTCGGTGCTCTCGCTCGTACTGCCGAATTACACGTCGAGCGTTGCCGGCCCCTATTATGCGCCGTCCCAGCTCGCGTTCGTCGCGACGGTCTCGCTGGTGCTGTACGGTACGTTCGTGCTGGTTCAGGCGGTCCGGCACCGCCACTATTTCCTTCCGGACGGGGAGGGCGATCTTCCCGCCGACGCGCATGCCGCGCCGCCGACGGTGCGGGAGAGCTGGATCGCGTTCGGCTTTCTGCTCGTCGCACTGGTTGGGGTCGTGCTGCTGGCCAAGACGCTGGCGCCGGCACTCGAATCCGCGGTGCTCTCGGCCGGCCTGCCGATCGCGCTGGTCGGGGTGGCGATCGCCGGCCTCGTCCTCGCTCCGGAAAGCCTTGCGGCGGTCAAGGCGGCGCGGCGCAACCGGCTTCAGACCAGCCTCAACCTCGCGCTCGGATCGGCACTGGCCACGATCGGCCTGACGATCCCGGCGGTCGCGGTGGTTTCGCTGATGCTCGGCCTGCCGCTGTCGCTGGGCGTCGATGCGAAGGGATTGACGCTGCTCGCGCTGTCGCTGCTGGTCGCGACGCTGTCGCTGGGGACCGGCCGGACGACGGTGTTGCAGGGCGTCGTCCACCTCGTGCTGTTCGCGGTCTATCTCTTCACGACGATCGTGCCATAGGCAGCCATGCCCGGCATTTGCGGGATCGCGCTTCGTCGCTATGCCATCGGCACAATCCATCGAACGAGGTTCCGTTGACGCTTTTCCGCCCCTTCGTCACCCAGGATCGCTGCTGATGCCATCAGGTCTCGTCGCATTGCTCGACGACGTTGCCGGGCTGACCCGGCTGGCGGCGGCGTCGATCGACGATGTCGGCGCGGCGGCCGGGCGTGCCGGGGGCAAGGCGGCCGGGGTGGTGATCGACGATGCGGCGGTCACCCCGGGATATGTGACGGGCCTGTCGCCGCAGCGCGAGCTGCCGATCATCTGGAAAATCACGCTCGGATCGCTCCGCAACAAGCTGTTGATCCTGCTGCCGGCCGCGCTGCTGCTCAGCTGGCTCGCGCCCTGGGCGATCACGCCGATCCTGATGTGCGGTGGCGCCTATCTGTCCTTTGAGGGGGCGGAAAAGATCGTCGAGGCGATCAGCGGCCATGGCGGGGAAAGGGCGGAAGAGGCGATCGGCGACCCCGCGCACCTCGAAGCGGCCAAGGTGACGGGCGCGATTCGCACCGACCTGATCCTGTCGGCAGAGATCATGGCGATCACGCTGGCCGATGTCGCGCAGGAGCCGTTGCTGACCCGCGCCGCGGTGCTCGCGCTGGTCGGGATCGCGCTGACGGTCGCGGTCTATGGGGTGGTCGCGCTGATCGTGAAGATGGACGATATCGGCCTGCACCTGGCGAAGCGCGACAGCCGGTTGGCGACGCGCGTCGGGCGGGCGCTGGTCAAGGGCATGCCGGTGGTGATGAACGCCCTCAGCCGGATCGGCACGGTCGCGATGTTGTGGGTCGGCGGCGGCATCCTGCTGCACGGGGTGGAGGTGCTTGGCTGGCATTGGCCGGCGATGACCGTTCATCATCTTGCCGATGCCGTCGGGGGCGGGATTGCGGGGTGGCTGGTCGGTGCGGTCTGCGCCGGGCTGGTCGGGCTGGCCGTCGGCGCGGTGCTGGTGCTTGCCCTCGCGCCGTTGCTCCACATGCGAGAGGGCGCTGCGGACCATGGCTGACATACGGCCGGCGCGCGACGTCGATCGCGAAGCGGTCGCGGCGATGCTGGGGCGGGCATTTGCCGACGATCCCGCCTTTTCGTTCATTTTCCCCGATCCCGTCGAACGTGCGCGTCGTCTGCCACCGCTGTTCGCCACGTTTTTCGAACGGGATGCTACGGCCGGCATGCGGCTCATCGCGGAGGGATGCCGTGGCGCCACGCTGTGGCGCGCGCCGGGCCATGCGGTCGAGCCGGGCCGGATCGGCCTGTCGGGCATCTGGCGCGCATGGCGGCTGCTGGGCGGCGCCCTGCCGCGCGGCAAGCGGGTGGGGGATGCGATCGACGCGCATTTTCCCGCCCAGCCCTTCTGGTATCTGCACGTCGCGGGGTGCGACCCGGCGGCCCAGGGCCAGGGGCTGGGCCGTCAGCTGATCCAGGCGGGGATCGATCGGACCGCCGGGCATCCCATCTATCTGGAAACCGCGACGGAGCGGAATGTCGGCTTTTACCAGACGCTGGGATTTCGCGTCACCGGCCAGTGGTCGGTTCCCGGCGACGGCCCATGTTTCTGGTCGATGCTTCGTCCACAGGATTAACCAGACCGCTTTCCGACCGCTTAACCGCCTTCGCGCAGAAGCGGCGTCGCGCCGTGTGGCACGAGGGAGGCAGGTTTTGCGGTTTTACCGGGCGACGCGGTTTCTGTTTCCGGAAAGCCTGCGGATGCGGATGTTCGCGATCTGCTTCGTCGGTACGCATGTGCCGCTGCTCGCCTTTGCGGCGTGGCAGTTCGGATCGGGCGCCGCCGATTGGGAAGCGGTCTGGGTATTGCTGGGGGCGACGCTGATCGGCACTGCGTTCACCCTGTTCGCGATTGACGGGATGCTGGCGCCGGTGCGGATGGCGACCAACGCCGTGGCGGCGCTGGAGCGCGATCAGCTTGCCGCGCTGGCGACCGTGCGGGGCAACGACATGCTCAGCGACCTGCTCGCCGGGGTCGATCGCGCGACGGTCGCGACCCAGGCGCGGATCGCGACGCTGGATTCGGCCGCGCATCACGATCCGCTGACCGGCACATGGAACCGGCGCGGCTTTCTGACCCAGACGGCGGTGGCCGGCGCGGGGGCGGTGGCGATCGTCGATATCGACTGGTTCAAGACGATCAACGATCTGCACGGCCACGATGCCGGCGATCAGGTGTTGCGCGAATTCGCGGGCTTTCTGGTGCGTGGGGTGCGGCGTGACGATGTCGTGGCGCGCTGGGGCGGTGAGGAGTTCGTGGTCTATTTTCCCGGCATCGGCGAGCGTGAGGCGGCGGAAATCATTCACCGGCTGACCCGGCGCCTGGGCGCCGGCGCGATCGAGGGGCCGGACGGGATGCGTGTTTCCTTCTCCGCCGGCGTCGTCGATCTGGATGGGGACCAGATCGAGGCCGCGGTGGTGCGCGCCGACGCGGCGCTCTATGCCGCGAAACGCGGCGGGCGCGATCAGGTACGCGTCGGATTCGCCCATGCGCGGGTCGGCTGAACCCGCAGGCCTATCGCCGCCAGATCGCCTCGACCGCTTCGCTTCGTCGCAGCACGCGCGCCATCGGGTCGATCACCACATGCGCATCGGCCGGCACCGATACGCTGTCGCGGCCATCCGTCATTGCCAGCCGCTGCGTTCGCCCGTCCACCGCGATATCGATCGGCATCGGAAAGGGCGCGCCGCCGGGCGCCCGCCATTCCAGCGTCAGCCGGTCGCCCGTGCGCGTCTGGACCAGATCGGGCAGCGCGGCCTGATGCAGATAGACGTTGAAGAACCAGGTGAGATCACGGCCGGCGGCCTCTGTCATCAACCGCTCGAATTCGGGGGTGCTGGCGAAGCGGGGCGTGAAATTGCCCGGCCTTGGATCGGGGCGGCCGTAAACCAGGCGTCGGGTCGCGTCGAAGAATGCCGCATCGCCGATCAGGTAGCGCAGCGTGTGGAGAACCCAGGCGCCCTTGTAATAAATGTCCTGGCCCGGCCCGCCCTGTTCGGCCTGATAGACGTCTTCGGATGTCCGCACCCGGCCCGAAACCAGCGGCTTCAGATTGAGGATGTTGCGCCGCTGCTGCGCCATCATCGCGGCGTAGCGCGCCTCGCCCTCGCGCCACTGGCCATAGAGCGGCTGCATATATTGCGCATAGCCCTCGTGGAGCCAGAAATCGTCCCAGTTCGCCGCCGTCATCTGGTTGCCGAACCATTCGTGCGCCAGTTCGTGCTGGAACAGCCAGTCGAAGCCGGTCTCGTCCTTGCGATAATTGTTGCCATAGGCGTTCACCGTCTGGTGCTCCATGCCCATGTGCGGCGTTTCGACCACGCCCAGCTTTTCGCTGGCGAAGGGGAAGGGGCCGATCATCGCTTCGAAAAAGTCGAGCGTGGGTGCGAACTCGGCGAACAGCCCCTTTGCCTGCCGATCCTTCCCCGTCAGATACCACAGGTGCATCGGCACCTTGTTGCCGAAGCGGCTGGCATAGTCGGCACTGAGCTCCCGATAGGGGCCGATATTGATCGCGACGAGATAGGGGTTGATGTTCCGTGCGTCCCAGCTCCAGCGCGACCAGCCATCGGCGAGCGGCGTCTGCCCCCTGAACACGCCGTTCGCGATCGCCTGCACGCCCGGCGGTGCGGCGATGTTCAGGCGGACGCGGCCGACCTCGCCCGCCGGAAAGTCGAGACACGGCCAGAACAGGTCGCAGCCATAGCCCTGCGCCGTCGTCGCGACCCATGGCTTGCCCTCCCATTCCGACCACACGATGCCGTCATCCCATGGCGCGTTCACCGCCTCATGCGGCTTGCCCGCATAGGTGATGCGTACCGTCGCCCGACCGTCCGCCGCGATCGGGCGGGGAAGGGAGATGGCGAGGCGCCCCTCCGGGTTCGACCATGCGCCCGGTTTGAGGGCGGTGCCGTCGATGCTGATCGCCGAGACCGTATAGTTGCGGTCGAGATCGATCAGCAGGCGGGTCTGGCGGATCGCGGTCGTGACCTGCAACGTGGCGATGCCGGACAGGAACTTGCGCGCCGGATCGACCCGGATGTCGAGATCGGCCTGTTCGAGCCGCAGCGCCGCGCGCTCGGCATCGATCTCGCCGCCCGACCGTGCGGTGAGCGCCGTGATCGGCGGCAGCCCCTTTTGCGCGAAGGCGGGAGGCGCGAGGAAACAGAGCGCCAGCGCCAAGACGTGATTGATGCGGCGACCCGACACCCCATATAGACGGCATGTGCCGCCTATCGTGGCGGACTCCGGAGTATTCATGAAGTCCACCTATCCCGTCCTTCCGCTTCGCGACATCGTCGTCTTTCCGCACATGATCGTGCCGTTGTTCGTCGGGCGCGACAAGTCGGTCGCCGCACTCGAGGCGGCGATGGCCGACGACAAGGAGATTTTCCTGGTCGCCCAGCTTGACCCGGCGAACGACGATCCGGGTCGCGACGACCTGTACGACATGGGGGTGTCGGCCGAGGTGATGCAGCTGCTCAAGCTGCCCGACGGGACGGTGCGCGTCCTGGTCGCGGGCAAGGAGCGCGGCAAGCTCGAATCGATGGAGGAACGCGACGGGTTTCTGAGCGCCGCCGTCTCGCCGGTCGATGCGGACGATACGACACTGGAGGCGGCGAGCGCCGACCTGAAGGCGCTGATGCGATCGGTGATCGATCAGTTCGAAAACTATGCGAAGCTCAACCGCAAGCTGCCGGCGGAGACCGCAGTGCAGCTGGGCGAGATCGACGAGCCCTCGCGCCTGGCCGACGCGGTTGCCGGAAACATCGCGGTGAAGGTCGCCGACAAGCAGAGCCTGCTGGTCGAAACCGATCCGCGCAAGCGGCTGGAGATGGTATTCGCCTTCATGGAGGGCGAGCTGGGCGTGTTGCAGGTCGAGAAGAAGATCCGCAGCCGCGTGAAGCGCCAGATGGAGAAGACCCAGCGCGAATATTATCTCAACGAGCAGCTGAAGGCGATTCAGCGCGAGCTGGGCAATGAGGGCGAGGAAGGCGAGGGCGACGAGATCGCCGAGCTGACCCAGAAGATCGCGACGCTCAAGCTGAGCAAGGAAGCCCGTGCCAAGGCGCAGGGCGAACTCAAGAAGCTGAAGACCATGGCGCCGATGAGCGCCGAGGCGACGGTCGTGCGCAACTATCTCGACGTGTTGCTGGGCCTGCCCTGGGGCAAGAAATCCAAGCTGAAAAAGGATCTGGTCGAGGCGGAGCGCGTGCTCGACGCGGATCATTACGGGCTGGAGAAGGTGAAGGACCGGATCGTCGAATATCTGGCGGTTCAGGCGCGGACGAACAAGCTGAAGGGGCCGATCCTGTGCCTCGTCGGCCCGCCGGGCGTCGGCAAGACGAGCCTTGGCAAATCGATCGCCAGGGCGACCGGGCGCGAGTTCATCCGCCAGTCACTGGGCGGTGTACGCGACGAGGCGGAAATCCGCGGTCATCGCCGCACCTATATCGGATCGCTGCCGGGCAAGATCGTCACCAACCTGAAAAAGGCGGGGACCAGCAATCCGCTGTTCCTGCTCGACGAGATCGACAAGCTGGGCCAGGATTTCCGCGGCGATCCCGCCTCCGCGCTGCTCGAGGTGCTGGATCCGGAACAGAACAGCAAGTTCAACGACCATTATCTGGAGATCGACGTCGATCTGTCGGACGTGATGTTCGTCACCACCGCGAACTCGCTGAACCTGCCGCAGCCGTTGCTCGACCGGATGGAGATCATCCGTCTGGAAGGCTATACCGAGGACGAGAAGGTCGAGATCGCGAAGGGGCATCTGCTCGCCAAGCAGATCGACGCCCACGGCCTGAAGGAAGGCGAGTTCGAGCTGACCGAGGACGGTCTGCGCGACCTGATCCGCTTCTACACGCGCGAAGCAGGCGTCCGCACGCTGGAACGCGAGATCGCCAAGCTCGCCCGCAAGGCGCTGCGCCGCATCCTGGAGGGCAAAACCGAACGCGTGGTCGTCACGCCGGAAAATCTCCACGAGTTTGCGGGCGTGCGCAAATACCGGTTCGGCATCGGCGAGGAGGAACATTCGATCGGCGCGGTGACGGGCCTTGCCTGGACCGAGGTCGGCGGCGAGCTGTTGACCATCGAAAGCGTGACCGTGCCGGGCAAGGGCGCAATCAAGACCACCGGCAAGCTGGGCGACGTGATGAAGGAAAGCGTCGAAGCGGCGTTCAGCTTCATCAAGGCGCGCAGCCCCAGCTATGGCATCAAGCCGAGCATTTTCGCGCGCAAGGACGTTCACGTCCACCTGCCCGAAGGGGCCGTGCCGAAGGATGGACCGTCCGCCGGTATCGGGCTGGTCACCTCGATCGTATCGACGCTGACCGGCGTCCCGGTGCGAAAGGATGTCGCGATGACCGGGGAGGTCACGCTGCGCGGTCGCGTGCTGCCGATCGGTGGTCTTAAGGAAAAGCTGCTCGCGGCGTTGCGCGGGGGCATCGAAACGGTGCTGATCCCCCAGGAAAACGAGAAGGATCTCGTTGAAATCCCGGCGAATATCCGTGAGAGCCTGAAGATCGTGCCGGTGTCGCATGTCGATGAGGTGCTGAAGCTCGCGCTGACCGAGACGCTCACACCGATCGATTGGACCGATGCGGACGAGCTTGCGGCCCAGCCGGCGCCGGCATCGGGCGCGGGCGGCGCGGAGGGTGTGCGCCACTGATGGTTGCCACGCCTTAACGCCCTTTTTTCGCCCCAATTCGCGGTGGATCGCGCCTTTCCCCTTTACAGAGCGGATGGGAGGCTGTTTTCTGCCTCACCGACGTTCGGCGTCACGAGTCCATTCGTGGGCGAAGCTAGAGAAATTGCAGGGGTTCTAAGGGCATGAACAAGCAGGAATTGATCGCGACGGTCGCGGATACCGCCGGCCTGAGCAAGGGCGATGCGAGCAAGGCGGTCGAGGCCGTGTTCGACGCGGTGACCGCCTCGCTGAAAAAGGGCGACGAGGTTCGGCTCGTCGGCTTCGGCACCTTTTCGGTTTCGAAGCGCAAGGCATCGACCGGCCGCAATCCGCGTACCGGCGAACCGATGACGATCAAGGCCTCGTCGCAACCCAAGTTCAAGGCGGGTAAGGGCCTGAAAGACGCGGTCAACTGATTCGGGGCGGACGGGGCTGGACAAGCCGGCCGCGTCCTCCTAGAGGCTCCGCTCCCCGGGCCACTCCGGGGCGGATCGCTTCGCCCTGCGGCGTTGCGGTCGGACGGGGTTCGGGCGCGTAGCTCAGTGGTAGAGCACTGTGTTCACACCGCAGGGGTCGCTGGTTCAATCCCAGCCGCGCCCACCATCTAAAGCCGGGCTATCCGGTCATTTTTCGGTCTCCCCGTTGAATGACAGGAAGCCCGGCTCCGATGCCAGTCCGGTGCAACGCGCCTGGCATTCGGGAGTCGATCTACCTGATGATCCCTTCCCACACGGCGGCGACAGCGGGGAAGTCCTCCCCGAATCGCATAGGTTGCGGTGGTGTCGCCCCGGGGGGGGGGGGGCATGAAGCCCGGCACCTCACATTTCGGCGCGCCGCGGCGGCGGCAAACGGGGCGAGGCTGTGCCGCAGCAGGTAGGGCATCCGTTCGCGCGTTGTCGGCAGCTTCAGCGCGACGAGCATCGCGGTCCATGACGAATCGACGTCTTGGACGGGGCGGCCGTAATAGTTGGACCAGCCAGCCACGAGACGCGCGCTGATCAGGCTCCAGCTGGTCATATGAAGCCCATTCTTCGGTCAGCCACCGGTCGAGCAACGGTAGGATGGGCAAAACCGGTCGAAACATCTCGTCGTGCTGGTGAAGCGCAAGAACGCGACGCACGGATCATTCTCGGGAAAGCCGTTGCGGGCGAAGGCGTCGCCGGCTTCAATGAAATCCACCATGTGCTTGAGCCCGCGCCGCGATGGTGTCGGCCGAGCTTTGCAGATCGCCAGGCTCGAGGCGATAGTCGGCGATTGCGTCCAGCACCCGCAGAGCAGATCGCGGCGATTGCCGAGCGCATCCGCGCCGATGCGTCAGTCCGCACGATGAGCCTGGAAACGCGGGTCGATCGCAAGCCGATGTTCGATGCACGGATCAGGGAATCGCTCGCGCTGGTCCACGCCGAAATCGCCTATGGCCGCTGGCGCGCCTCGCTCGGCGTGTTCACGGCGCCGGTGCTGGAGAGATCGTCGATGACCGGGGTATCGATCGTCGCGAAGCGCTATCGCCTGGGCGTCAACCGGGCGCGACGGCTGTTGATCGACGCGCTCGACAGCTGGCTCAGCATGCTGCGCGACGCCCAGCGCAGCGTCGGCCGCGTCGGGCTGGATGAAGCGCACGCCCGCCTGAATTGACCGGGGGCGTGCGCCTCGTCTTCAGCTGATCGTTCCGAATGCCTTCCATGTCGTTGGAGCTGCGCTGACGCAGACCCACCCGATCGGCTGGCCCGAGCTGGGCGCGGTGTTGGTGACGAGATCACCGACGGCCCAAGTTTCCGATGTCGGCGGCGCGCTGTCGAACACCTCGACAACGCCACCTTGCCTAAGCCGCATGCGATCTTCGCCATTCCAGCGGATGATCGCCTTGTGGATGCCGAAATCGGCCAGGTTTGCGGCGATCGGCGAGCCACCTGGCGCGGTCTGGATGAACACTTCGTTGGTCACCAACGTACCCGCCGTCGGGACGACCGTATAGATCGTGCCGCTGGAGCTGTCGGTGAACGTGGTATCCTGAAGCCGTATGGTGTGCAGGTCGAGCAATGCGCCATCCAGACGAAGCACGTAGCAGTCGGCGTCACCCGAAATATCGATGTTGTTCCCGACGCCGTGGACCTCGCCAATCCGCATCGAGGCGCAATTGAACAAGGTGATGAGATTGAGCTGACCGGTCATCGCCGACGGATCGCAGCTCTCAAAATGCAGATAGTCGATCTTACCCGACGAGCTCTCGATATACAGCCATTCCTTCTGGAGGTGATCGCCTATCAGGTTGGTGATAAGCAGCCCGACGGTCGCACGGAACCGGTGTCCCTTTGATTCGGGTTGCTCGAGGTTCTCTGGCTGTAGTGCGTAAACGTTGCGAATGGCGAGATTGGTGTTGCCGCCGTTCGCGGCGTCGCAATCGATGTCGAGACCCCAGTTTGAACAGCCATAAGCGGTTACATTCGCGATCTCACCGTCGAAAACGAAGCTGCCAGTTTCGGGCGGATTGCCGATGCCGGTGTTCGCGTCCCGGATGGTAAGCGGTCCGGCGATCAGGAAGTTGTAGCTGTAGGAATTGGCGGCGGAGAGCTTGATCCCGATCGCGCCGGTCTGTTCATGATCTTGCTGGGTCAGATAACACAGCAAGCCGGGTCCATGGATCGACCAGCCGTTGTTCTGACTGGTTTTGCTCACTTCGATGATTGCGATATCGTCCGTGTCCATCCGGATCGTCGCGCCGTTGACCTCGAACCTGACGCCGCTGCCCAAGATCAGGGTGTCGGTTATTCGGTAGACCGCACCGCAAGCCAGCGTGACTGTGCCGCCGCCGCGACCATGGATGAAGTCAATCGCCTGCTGCACCGCAGCCGTATCATCGGCGATGCCATCGCCGACGGCGCCGTAATCATAGGGAGACGCAAATTCCTGCATATGCTGGTGTCCTCCAACTTGGCTCACGCCATGGTCTCGCTGCGATAGGGCAGCGCGCCCGCCCGCCATCACGACGCGCGATATGATCCTGCCGACGGCGGCTCGCCGAGGCTAGGCCGTTCAGCGTGCGGTCACGACGACGAGTCCTTGCCGCGCCCACCATCTTTGAGGGGCGGGGTTTCCACGGAAATCCCGCCCCTTGTCATATGCGCGTCATCTCTACGCTTATCGCGGAGCGAATCGCGCCGGAGCGTCCGGCGCGGCCCTTGAGCCGAAGGTCGTTCCGATGCGCATGCTGCTTGTCGTTCCCGCGTTGCTTTCCCTCCTCACCGCCTGCGGCCAGCAGGCGCCTCAGGCCGCGCAGGGTGGCAACACCGCACAGCCCGCCACCGCTGTCGCCGAAACGCCCTCGGCCGACGCGATGGCCGCGAAGCGGCAGGTCACGCGCTATTTCGAGAGGATCGCGGCGCGCGACTTTGCGCGCGCGCACGCCTTCTGGGCCGATGGGGGCAAGAGTTCGGGCGGTTCGGTCGCCGACCTGAAGCGCGCGTTCGAACCCTATGCGAAATATGCCGGGACCGCGGGCGATCCGACCGAGGTGAAGGTGAGCGGCGATACCGCCTATATCATCGTCCCGGCGACCGCGGAGGCGACGATCCGCAAGACCGGGGTGATGCGCGATCTGTCCGGCATGGTCTATCTCAAGCGTTCGGTCGCGCCGAAGGGCGGGGATGCGGCCGCCGGCGACTGGAGGATCTGGGCCGTCGATCTGCGCCGCGCGCATTAAGGCCGGAATGCCGGAACCGCGGCGCGACGGGCTTTGGCGCCGCTGTCACGAAACGGTCATGGCGTCGTAACCAATCCATCATCGCGGAGTCATCGAAGAATCACAGCTGACCCCTAGTCGGCGCTCGTCAGCGACGGGCGGCTCCGGCACGCCGCACGTTGCGGAGCTTCTGTTTGCCGGGGCGATGTCAAAAGGGGATATCCATGAAAACCGTTCGTAACATCCTGCTGGCCGGCTGTTCGGCCGCAGTGCTCACCGCTTGCAACGGCGCGTCGGACGTCGCTTCGCCGGGCGCCGGCACGGTGAACGTCAACATCTCGAACCCGGCACCGACCCCGACGCCCACGCCCGCGCCGACCAGCTCGCTCGTCACCCCGGCGACCGGCTGCCCGACGATCGCCGACCCGCAGGGTCTGGCCGATGGCGGCACGATCACCGGCCCGACCGGCACCTATCGCATCTGCACCCTGCCCGCGCGCTTCGTGCGCAGCGTGACGCTGCCCAAGATTTCGGGCCTTCTGTATCAGCTCGCCGGTCGCACCGACGTCGGCTACGACAACGGCCCGACCGCGCTCAGCTCGACCAACACCCGCACCGTGACCGATCCGTCAGGCGCGACGATCACGCTGACCGCCGATTCGAACGTCACGCTGACGATCCAGCCGGGCGTGATCATCTATGCCAACACCGGCGTCGCCTGGCTGAACGTCAACCGCGGCAACAAGATCCAGGCCGCCGGCACCGCCAGCGCGCCGATCATCTTTACCAGCCGCGACAACATCCTGGGCCTCAACACCGACAATTCGTCGGGCCAGTGGGGCGGCGTCGTGCTTTCGGGCCGTGCGCCGATCACCGACTGCGCCGCGAGCAGCGCGACGCCGGGTACGGTCGCCTGTGAGCGCCAGACCGAAGGCGCCGTGGACCCCGCGCTGTACGGCGGTGCCACCGCCACCGACAACAGCGGCACGCTCAGCTTCGTGCAGATCCGCTATTCGGGCTATGTGCTGTCGGCGAACAGCGAGCTTCAGTCGCTGACCACCCAGGGCGTCGGTTCGGGGACCACGCTCGATCATATCCAGACGTTCAACAGCTCGGACGACGGCGCCGAATTCTTCGGCGGCCGCGTCAACATGAAATATTACATCTCGGTCGGCGCCGAGGACGATAATCTGGATACCGACACCGGCGTGAAGGCCAATTTCCAGTATGTGATCGCGGTTCAGCGCAACGGCGCGACCCCGGCGATCGCCGACGCGATGATCGAGGCCGACTCGGACAATGGCGTCGATGGCGACAATCCGCGCCAGAATGTGTTCCTGTCGAACTTCACCTTCATCGACCGGGTTGCGGGTAACTCCGACGTCGCCTCCATCCTGTTGCGCGGCGGCACCGACTATACGCTGGTGAACGGCGTGATGCTCAACACCGTGACCAACCCGTGCCTGCGCATCAGCCGCGCGCAGACCGCCTCGACCACGCAGAATGCGGCGATCGACGAATATGGCGCCCCGCAATTCCGTTCGGTGGTGTTCAACGGGTGCGGCAGCCAGCCCTTCGTCGGCGCGAACAGCGTCACCGACGCGCAGGTTTCGGCGATCTTCGGTTCGGGTAGCAACAACAACAATGTCAACTACACGCCGACCCTCACCAGCCTGTTCGTGAACGGTGCGAACGAGACCGCGGTCACCGCGTTCAACGCCGCGACGTTCAACGGCCAGTCGTTCAACGGCACCACGCTGACGCCGACCGGCTTCTTTGACACGACGACCTATATCGGCGCGGTCAAGGACGCCAACGACAACTGGTACAAGGGCTGGACCTGCAACAGCGGCACCGCCAGCTTTGGGACGGGCAATACGGGTCTTTGCACCTCGCTCCCGACCACCTGATCCACGCGGCATGACCGGGGGTGGGGCGCGCCGGCGGCACGCTCCACCCCGTTTCCAATTCGTACAGGGGGTAATGATGGCCAGGCCGTTGCAGCTTGCGAGCGTTTTTCTATTCACCACCGCGCTCGTCGCGCCGTCGATGGCGCACGCCGCGCCGCAGGACACGCCCGGGGCGGCACAGCAGACCGATCAGCCTGACGCGGCGGAACCGGCCGGCGCGCAGCCGGCGGACGGCGGCCAGCAGGATGTCGAGATTTCGGCGCCCGGTGCCGGGATCGTCGTGACCGGCCGGCGCGAAACCAATGTGTCGCGCACCCAGCCGCAGGTCGTGACCGTCCTGACCACCGAGGATATCGCGCGGACCGGCGAAGGCGATATCGCCGGATCGCTCGGTCGTGCGACCGGCCTGAGCGTGGTGGGCAACGGATATGTCTATGTCCGCGGCCTGGGCGATCGCTACTCGCTCGCGCTGCTCAACGGCTCGCCATTGCCCAGCCCGGAGCCGTTGAAGCGCGTCGTTCCGCTCGACCTGTTCCCGACCAGCATCATTTCATCCTCGCTGGTTCAGAAAAGCTATTCGGCGAATTATCCGGGCGAATTCGGCGGCGGCGTGATCAACCTCACCACCAAATCGGCCCCGCGCGAAGCGTTCCTGACGCTGGGCGGCAGCCTGGGCTATGATTCGGCGACGACCGGCCAGCTTGGCTACACCTATTATGGCGCGGACGACGACTGGACGGGATTCGACAACGGCACCCGCACGCTCAAGCCGTCGCTGCGCGCCTATCTGAACAGCGGGCAGCGGATCAGTTCGGGCAATGTCGATACCAGCGTGATCGCCGCCGATCTGGTGACGAGCCGCAATGCGCTGGTCCAGCGCAACACCGATATCCCCGCAAACTGGTCGTTCGATGCGACCGGCGGCTTTTCGACCGATATCGGCGCCACGCGGATCGGCGTGATCGCGACCGCCGGCCTCAGCAACAAATGGCGCACGCGCGACACGATCCAGCAGACCGCCGCCAGCCGCGACCTGTCGATCAAGGAACTCGATTTCCGCCGGGTCATCACCGATCAGCGCGCGGTTGCGAACGCGCTGCTGGGCATCAACGCGAAGTTCGACCAGAATGTCGTGCGCCTGACCGGCCTGTTCATCCGCGACACGCTGAAACAGGCGCGGCTGGGGCAGGGGACGCGTCAGACCGGCGATCCCAACGCCACCTATATGCAGCAGGATACGGCGTGGTTCGAACGCCAGCTGATCGATCTGCAAGGCGTCGCCGAATTGCAGCTGACCCCGGAACTGAGCGTCAACCTGCGTGGTGGCTATGCCAATACGCGACGCAATGCCCCGGACGAGCTGAGTTTCGAATATTATCGCAGCAACCGGGCGGCGGACCCCTATGGCCAGCTGTTCATCAACCGGTTGAACAACGGTCAGCAGGGACGCGGCGAGGTCAGCTATTCCTACCTCAACGAAAATCTGTGGTCGGCCGGCGCGGACCTTTCCTATCGCTTTTCGCCCGCGATCACCGCGGTTGTCGGCTATGCCTATGCGGACACCGATCGCCGTACCGAACGGCGCGATTTCCAGTTCACCGCGTCGAACACGTTCCCGACCTATCTGGCGCTGCTGCGGCCCGACATGCTGCTGTCGCGCGGGGTGATCGCCTATGGCCAGGATAGCCGGAACCCGACGCCCTACACGATCGGCGTGACCGACACGAACGAGGCGAACCCGGTGTTCGACGCGGCGCTGACCAATCACGCCGGCTATGCCCAGGCGCTGGTCAAGCTGACCGACGCGGTTCGCCTTGACCTTGGTGTGCGGTATGAAACCGCGCGACAGACGGTGACGCCGGTTCAGGTGTTCACCGTGCCGACCGCATCGCTGGCGGGAACGGCGTTGAACCGCGATTACTGGCTGCCGGCGGCGACGCTCACCTGGGAAATCGCCGACCGGATGCAGTTCCGCGTCAGCGGGTCGAAGACCATCGCCCGGCCGCAGTTCCGCGAGCTGATCTTCCAGTCCTATTTCGATCCCGACAACAACCGGATGTTCCGCGGCAATCCCCGCCTGGTCGACAGCCAGCTGTATAATGGCGAGGCGCGGCTGGAATGGTATTTCGCGCGCGAACAGCGCGTGTCGATCGCCGGATTCTACAAGAAGATCGACAAGCCGATCGAAACCTATGCCAGCTTCAGCGACAATGACGTGCTGAGCAGCTTCGCCAACGCGCCGCGTGCGCAATTGTGGGGCGGCGAGATCGAGCTGGTGAAATACATCAATCTCGACGGTCTGGGCGAATCGGGCTTCTTCTCGACCCGCCGACTGGTGGTGATCGGCAACTATACCTACACCCAGTCGAAGATCATCGTGCGGTCGGGCGACACGGTCGATGCCTTTCCGCTGGCCGCGTCGCAGGCGAGCGATTTCTTCACCAACGGCGCGCCGCTGACCGGCCAGTCGAACCACCTGGCAAATCTTCAGGTCGGTATCGAGGATACGGGCAAGCTGTCGCAGATGACCTTCCTGCTCAACTATGCGAGCGAGCGGGTCACCAATCGCGGTGCGGCCGGGCAGCCGGACATCAAGGAGCATCCCGGCTTCCGCCTCGATTTCGTGGCGCGGCAGGGGATCAACATCCTTGGCACCGAGACCGAGCTGAAGCTGGAGGTGCGCAACATCACCGGTGCCAGCTATCAGGAGTATCAGGAATCGGGCGCGAACCGGATCTATTACAACCGGTACAAGGTCGGGCGGACGATCGCGTTGGGGATCAACTTCAACTTCTGATCGATCCGGTCCGCCCGGGTTCAGGGATCAGACCAATGGGGAGGGGCGGCGTTTCGTCGCCCCTTTTCACGCGCGCGGCGGCGGCATCAGCTCCAGGGGCGCTCGCGAAACCATTTGGTGATGACATATTTGGTGCCGGCGCGCACCTTCATGGCGTGGTGCAGCGTCGCCGGGTTCGGCGTGCCGTCGGCGCGCAGGTTGCTCCAGGCGAGCAGCTTGCCCGCTTCGGGCTGCACGATCTTGTCGACCGCCTTGAACCGGGTCGCGCCGCCGGCCTCGACCTCGTTGAGGTAGATCATCGCGGTCCAGGTCCGTTGCCCCGCGACGGCGCAATAGCGATCGAAATCGATGCCGGTCGGCTCGAAATAATCGGTATGCGCCTTGAACTCCTGCCCGACCGCGTAGCGTTGCCCCTGCAACGGTTCGCCATGCGCGGGATCGAGGCCCAGAAAGGCGGCGAGCCGGTCCTCCAGATCGCGAACCAGCGGATCGTCGCGCGACAGGTCGCAGGTCTCGCTCGTCCGGAACGCGTTGTCCCCATTGTAATCCGACACCGTCGAGGGGCGGCGATGCGCGTCGATCCGGGCCATCAGTCCGGCGCACAGATCCGCATCGATGAGCGCGCGCCGCACGAACAATGTCAGTTTCGGACTCGGCACCTTCTGGATTCCGGGGCGCGCGGACAGGCGCTCGATCACCGGTTCGATCGGGAAACCGGCATTTGCGGAAGGGGCGATCATGATGCCGCATTGCCATAAAGGTCCGGGAACCGCCAGTTTCATGCGCATGGCGACCGTGCGCGCGCAACGGGTTGACGGTGGGGCCATGCTGCCGCTAAGCGCGCGCTCTCACGGCGATCGTAGTTCAATTGGTTAGAGCACCGGCTTGTGATGCCGGGGGTTGCGGGTTCAAGTCCCGTCGATCGCCCCATTTTCCCTTTTTCGCGATTGGGACTGGCGCTGGACGCGTCGGAACAATATTACGCGGTCCAGCAATTTTCTTAGCGTGCTGGAGCGGCATATGAGCGCGGTGTGGGATCTTCCCGATTTTGACGATCACGAGGGCGTGCATCTCGTGTGCGATCCCGCCAGCGGCATGAGGGCCGTTATCGCGGTCCATTCGACGACGCTCGGTCCCGCCGCCGGCGGGGTCCGGTTCTGGCATTATGCCGACAGCGTCGATGCGGTGACGGACGCGCTGCGCCTGTCGCGGGGCATGTCGTACAAGAACGCCATGGCCAACCTTCCGCTGGGTGGCGGCAAGGGGGTCGTGCTGGCGCCCGAAGCCGGCGCGACGATCAGCGAAGCGCAGCTGATCGCGTTTGGCGATGCCGTCGAATCGCTGGGTGGCCGCTATGTCACGGCCGAGGATGTCGGCATGTCCGAGGCGCGGATGAAGGTGATCGCGACCCGCACCCGCCATGTTTCCGGCCTGCCCGTCGCTGGCGGGGGCGCCGGCGGCGATCCCGGCCCGTTCACGGCGCTTGGCATCTATCTGGGCGTTCGCGCGGCGGCCCGGCGTGCGCTGGGGGTCGAGACGATGGACGGGGTCCACGTCGCGATCCAGGGCGTGGGCAGCGTCGGCGGTGGCCTGGCACGCAGGCTGGCGGCCGATGGCGCCCGGTTGACGCTGGCGGACGTCAACGCCGACAAGGCGACCGCGCTCGCGGCAGAACTTGGCGGACATGCGGTCGCCGCGGAGGAGATCCTGGCGGTTTCGGCGGATGTGGTCAGCCCGAACGCGCTCGGCGCGATCCTGACTGCCGATTCGATCGCGGCGCTGGATTGTCGGGTGGTGGCGGGCGGCGCGAACAATCAGCTCGCGACCCGCGCCGACGGCGACCGGCTCCATGCACGCGGCATCCTCTATGCTCCCGATTACGTCATCAACGCCGGTGGCATCATCAATGTCGGACTGGAATATCTGGGCCAGGGCGATCGCGCCGAGGTGGAGGCGCGGATCGCGATGATTCCGGATCGCCTGATCGAGATCTGGGACGAGAGCGATCGCAGCAGGGAACCATCGAGCGCGGTGGCGGACCGGATCGCCCAGGGCCTGATCGGTCGCGGCTGAACACGGGGGCGCGACGTCGGAAACGCGCGGCGCGATCCGGCATGGATTCGCCGCGACAACCCGGCTAAGCCCGCCCGATATCGTGATCCACGCACTCGCCAATCCCACGCGCTTCCTGAAATTTGCGCGACCGCTGACGCCGATCCTGTTCTGGATCGGCCTGGCGCTGGTCGCCGTCGGCATCTGGGGCGGGTTGACGCAGTCGCCGCCCGACTATCTGCAAAAGGAAAGCGTGCGGATCATGTACATCCATGTGCCGAGCGCGTGGCTGGGCATGGGCGGATGGACGGGTCTGGCGATCGCCTGCTTCGCCTATCTGGTGTGGCGGCACCCGCTGGCGGCGCTCGCCGCGCGGGCGATTGCGCCGGTCGGGGCGACCTTTGCGGCCCTGTGCCTCGTCACCGGTTCGATCTGGGGGCGGCCGACCTGGGGGACGTGGTGGCAGTGGGACGGGCGGCTGACATCGATGCTGTTGCTGTTTTTCATCTACATCGCGTGGATCGCGCTGGAGCGGGCCGACCGTGAACGCGGCGGCGACGGACGCATCGCGGCCCTGTTTGGGGTGGCCGGCACCGCGCTGTTGCCGGTGATCCGATATTCGGTGGTGTGGTGGAACACGCTGCATCAGGGACAGAGCCTGACACTGGCCGGGTCGTCGATCGATCCGGCGATCCTGTGGCCGTTATTGTGGACGCTTCCCGGCTTTTCGCTGCTGTTCGGCGGGATCGTCCTGATGCGGATGCGCGCGCTGCTGGCGGAGCAGCGGATCGAGGCACGGCTGCGGCGGATGGCGGCATGAACCACTGGCCGTTCATCATCGCCGCGTATCTGATTACCGCGATCGCCGTGGGCGCGATTTCGATCGTCAGCTGGCGTGCGATGCGGCGCGCCGAAGCGGCGGTCGCCGCGCTGAAGGATCGGCGATGAAGCGCAAGAACCAGCGGCTGCTGCTCGGCCTCACCGCGCTTGCCGCGCTGGGGGGGGCGAGCGCGCTGGCGCTGTCGGCGCTTCAGGATCAGGCGGCGTTCTTCTACACCCCCAGCGATGTCGAGGCGGGTCCTCCGCCGCCGGGCAAGGCGGTGCGGCTGGGCGGCATGGTCGAACCCGGCACGCTCCGGCATCTGAAGGACGGTGTCACCATGACCTTCGTGGTGGCCGACAAGAGCGCGACGGTCCCGGTGCGGTTCACCGGCGTGGCGCCCGACCTGTTTCGCGAGGGATCGGGTGTGGTCGCGGAAGGGCGGTTCACGGCCGATGGCGGCTTTGTCGCCGACAATCTGCTTGCCAAGCATGACGAGCGATACGTGCCACCGGAGATCGCGGACAAGATGCCCCAGGCGGCGGCGAAATGATCGCGGAACTGGGATTGGCGGCGCTGTGGCTCGCCGCGGCGATGGCGCTGCTGCAATTCGCGGCGGCGGCGCTGGGGTTGCGCCTCAATCAGGTCGAACTGATCGCCACGGTACGCCCCGCGGCGATCGTCCAGGGCATATTGGCCGCAATCGCCTTTGCCGCGCTGATCGCGCTGTTCGTGCGATCCGACATGTCGGTGCTGCTGGTGGCGCAGAACAGCAATTCGGCCAAGCCGCTCCTCTATCGTTTCGCCGGTGCGTGGGGAAATCATGAAGGATCGATGCTGCTGTGGGTCACGGTGCTGGCGGTCGCGGGCGCGGCGATCGGGCTGGTCGAGCGCAGGCTGGACGCGGCGACACTGACCGCGACGCTGGCGGCACAGGCGTTCATCTCCTTTGGATTCTATGCGTTCCTGCTCATCGCCTCCAATCCGTTCGCGCGGCTCGATCCGCCGGCGCCCGACGGGTTGGGGCTGAACCCGCTGTTGCAGGACCCGGGCCTCGCCTTTCACCCGCCCACGCTCTATCTTGGCTATGTCGGCCTGTCGGTCGCTTTTTCCTTTGCCGTCGGGGCGATGATCACCCGACAGGTCGGCCCGGCGTTCGCCCGCGCGATGCGGCCGTGGATCCTGGGCGCGTGGATTTTCCTGACGATCGGTATCACCGCCGGCAGCTACTGGGCCTATTATGAGCTGGGCTGGGGTGGCTGGTGGTTCTGGGACCCGGTGGAGAACGCCTCGCTGATGCCGTGGCTGGCGGCGACCGCGTTGCTGCATTCGGTGAACGTTTTGGCTGCGCGCGACGGATTGCGCGCATGGACGCTGATGCTCGCCGTCGTCGCCTTTTCGATGTCGATGGTCGGCACCTTCCTCGTCCGTTCGGGCATTCTGACCAGCGTTCACGCCTTTGCGGTCGATCCGACGCGCGGCAGCTTCATTCTCGTCCTGCTCGCCATCTATATCGGCGGGGCATTGGCGCTGTATGGCCTGCGCGTCGGCCGGGTGCAGGCGGGGCAGGGGTTCGACCTGGTGAGCCGCGAGGGCGGCCTGGTGCTCAACAACCTGCTGTTGTCGGTGATCCTCGGCATCGTGCTGATCGGGACGCTGTATCCGATCGTCGCACAGGCGATGGGGCAGCAGCTGTCGGTCGGCGCGCCATTTTTCAACAAGACGGCGGGGCCGATCGCGCTCGCGCTGGTCGCGGCGGTGGCGGCGGGGCCGTTGCTGAACTGGCGGCGCGACGATGCGAACGCCCTGCTCGGCAAGCTGACGGTGCCGATCGCGGTGTGCGTGCTCGCCGCCGCTGCGACCTTCGTCCTGGCCCCGGCCATTGGCTGGATGGAGCTGATCGGACTCGCGCTGGCCGCCGGGCTTGCGGTGGCGAGCGTGGCGCCGTTGTGGCGCCGAAAGCTGCGCCGCACGCCGCTGTTCACCTGGGGGATGGTCGCCGCGCATCTTGGCGTCGCGGTCAGCCTGGCGGGCATGGCGGCGGACAGCGCGTTCACGCAGGAGCGGCTGGTCGCGGCGCGCTATGGACAGCCCTATTATGTCGGCCCGTGGCGGGTCGTTCTCACCGGCGTTTCGCCGGTGGTGGGCGACAACTGGTCGGCGGTGCAGGGCCAGCTTCAGGCGGTGCGCGGGGAGAACGCGCGCACGCTCACGCTCACGCCCCAGCGGCGCTTCTATTCCGCCCCGCCGACCGAAACGGCGGAGGCGTCGATCGCGACCCGTATCGATGGACAGCTTTACGCCGTGCTCGGTGCGCAGGATGCGTCCGGGCGCTGGCAGCTGCGGCTGTGGTGGAAGCCATGGGTGACGTTGATCTGGCTGGGCGGGGGGCTGATCGCGCTGGGGGGCGCACTGGCCCTGATCGGGCGCGTGTTGCGTGAGCGGCGCAATGTCCGGCGGCGCGAGGACGCGGAATGAGGCGGCTGCGCATCTGGTTGCCGCTGATCGCGTTCGCGGCGCTGATCGGTGTAGTCGCGTGGGGACTCTATGTGCCGGCGGATACGGTGGTGCGATCGGCGCTGGTCGGCAAGCCGCTGCCGGCGTTCGACCTCCCGCCCATGGTCGCAGGCAAGCCGGGGCTTCGCCGTGCCGACATGGCGCAGGGCAAGCCGCGACTGCTGAACGTGTTCGCCAGCTGGTGCGTGCCGTGCATCGCCGAAGCGCCGATGCTGATGAAACTGAAACAGGCGGGAGTAGAGATCGATGCCGTGGCGATCCGCGACACGCGCGCGGCGGTACAGGCGTTCCTGGCGCGCAATGGGGATCCCTATGCGCGGATCGGCGATGACAGCCAGCGGCTGGTTCAGATCGGAATCGGATCGTCGGGCGTCCCCGAAACCTTTGTGATCGACGGGCAGGGGCGGATCGCCGCGCAGCATATCGGCGATATCCGCGAAGAGGATGTGCCGAAGCTGCTGGCGGCGCTGGAGGCGGCGCGATGAGCGTGATCCTTGCCGCGCTGCTGGCTGCCGCCAGCGCTGCACCCGCCCCCGATCTGGGCTATTCGCAGCTGCCCGACCCCGCGCGTGAGGCACAGGCGGCCGGCCTGATGGCCGAATTGCGCTGTCTGGTCTGTCAGGGCCAGTCGATCGCGGACAGCGATTCGGACATGGCGGCGGACATGCGCCGGGTGGTGCGCACCCGGATCGCGTCGGGCGAGCGGCCGGCGGAGGTGCGCGCGTGGCTGATCGAGCGTTATGGCGATTATGTGACCTATGATCCGCCGCTGGGCTGGGCGACCGCGCCGCTGTGGCTGGCGCCGGTGTTGTTGCTGCTCGCCGGCGCCTGGCTGGCGCGCGGGACGTTGCGGCGGAGGCGGCGCTGATGGGCTGGATCGTGTTGATCGTGCTGGGCGTGTTCGCATTCGGCGCGCTGCTGCTGCTGGGGCTGCCGCGTTCGCTCATGTCCTTTGCCGGCGCGGCGCTGATGCTGGGGGCGGCGGGATATGCCTTGCAGGCACGCCCCGATCTTCCCGGAGCGCCGGTCGAGGCGTCGAAAAAGGCCGTGCCGGACGAACCGGCGCTGCGCGAATTGCGCGGGGCGATGTTCGGTCGCTTCACCTATCTGGATGGCTATTTCTTCGCGTCCGACGCCTTGATGCGTCAGGGCGATATGGAGCGCGCGGCCCGGTTAATGCTGGGCGGCGTGCGCGCGTCGCCCAATGATGCGGCGATGTGGACATGGCTGGGCTTTGCGCTGTCGGAGGCGGATGGGCGCACCGTCTCGCCGGCTGCGGGCATCGCGTTCCGGCGGGCGGTGGCGCTGGCGCCGCGCCATCCCGGGCCGGCGTTCTTTTATGGCATGGCGCATGTGCGCGCGGGCAATTTCGCCGCCGCGCTGCCCTGGTGGCGCAAGGCGCTCGAGCTCACGCCGCCGGGATCTTCCTATCGACGCGACCTGGCGCTGCGCGTCGAGCTGCTGCGGCGCGTGGTTGAGTTGCAGAAGCGCGATTAGGCGCCGGCGCGCTTTTTCTTCACCTGCGCCTCGACCAGTTCGATCGCCTTGCGCACCGCCGGCTCGATCGACAGGAAGCTGGTGTCGAGCACATCGGCCCCCGGCGCAACCGTCAGCGGCGCTTCGGTGCGTTTCGAATCGCGGTCGTCACGCGCGCGGATGTCGGCCAGCACCCGATCCAGGCTGGAAAAGACGCCGCGACTGCGCAATTCGGCGTGGCGGCGTTGTGCGCGGATCGTTGGCGTCGCCTTTACGAACAGCTTTGCGTCGGCATCGGGCGCGATCACCGTGCCGATGTCGCGACCGTCGAGCACCGCGCCGCCCGGCTGTTGCGCGAACCGCTTCTGCCGCGCGAGCAGCGCCGCGCGCACGAGCGGGTGGGCAGAGACCACCGAGGCGGCCTTGCCCACCTCATCCGTGCGCAGCCATTCGTCCGCGAGCAGCAGGTCGTCGAAACTGCAACTGGCGACGGCGTCTGCCTCCTTCGCGGGGTCCAGCTCCTCGCGCAGCACCGTCGCCGCGACCGCGCGGTACAGCAGGCCGGTGTCGAGATGCGGCAGCCCGTAATGACGCGCGAGCGCGCGGGCGATCGTTCCTTTGCCCGACGCGGCGGGTCCATCGACGGCGATGATCATGAGCGTGCTTCGTGGTTGGTGAGCATGTCGAGTGTCGCGAAGAAATCGGGATAGCTGGTCGCGACCGGGGTCACGTCGTCGATCGAGAGCGCCGCGCGCGCGCCAAGGCCGGCGACCGTCATGCTCATCGCGATCCGATGATCGAGTTTCGAGGCGACCTGGCCACCGCCGGGGATCGGATCGCCGCCCGAGCCGGTGACGATCAACCCATCCTCACGTTCCTCCACCGCGACGCCGTTGGCGCAGAGCGCCGCCGCCATCGCCGCGATCCGGTCCGATTCCTTGACGCGCAGTTCCCCGGCACCGCGCGCGACGGTTCGGCCCTGGGCGAACGCGGCGGCGACGAACAGCGCCGGATATTCGTCGATCATCGTCGGGGCGAGGTCGGGCGGAACCTCGATCGCCCGCAGCGGGGCGTGCCGTACCCGCAGATCGGCGACCGGTTCGCCCCCGACGATGCGGGCATCAACCTCGACAATGTCCGCCCCCATCATCCGCAGCGCCGTGATGATGCCGGTGCGCGTCGGATTGAGGCCGACATTGGCGATCACGATATCCGAATCCGGCACGATCGACGCCGCCACCATCCAGAATGCGGCGGAGGAGGGGTCGCCCGGAACGACGATCCGCTGCGGTTTCAGCTCGGCCTCGCCGCGCAGGGTGATGATGCGTCCCTCCGGCGTCTGTTCGACCGTCAGCTCCGCACCGAAGCCGCGCAGCATCCGCTCGCTATGATCGCGGGTCGGCACTGGCTCGATGACCCGTGTCGTGCCCGGGGCGTTGAGGCCGGCGAGCAGCACCGCCGATTTGACCTGTGCCGATGCGACCGGCAGGCGATAGGTGATCGGGACCGCGGGACACAGGCCGCGCATGGTCAGCGGCAGCCGTCCGCCGGGACTGGCGGTGAAATCGGCGCCCATTTGCGACAGGGGTTCGATGACCCGCCCCATCGGCCGGCCGGACAGCGACGCGTCGCCGATCAGGGTCGCGGTGATCGGGTGGCTGGCGATCAACCCCATCAGCAGGCGGGTGGACGTCCCGGAATTTCCCATGTCGAGCGCGGTCCGCGGTTGCAACAATCCACCCACGCCGACCCCCCGGATCAGCCAGGCGCCGCCATCCTCGCGTTCGATCCCCGCGCCCATCGCGCGCATCGCCGCGGCGGTGGCGAGGACATCCTCACCCTCCAGCAGGCCCTCCACGCGCGTCTCCCCGATCGCGAGCGCGCCGAACATCAGCGCGCGGTGGCTGATCGACTTGTCGCCCGGCACGGTCAAACGACCGCGAAGCGGGCCGCGAGCATGCAGGGACAGGGGACGCGGGGGAGAATGCGACATCGCGCGCGGCTTTGACAGGGGGCTTGCGCTATGGCAAGGCGCCCGCCACTTCAGAGGGGAACATTGTTCTCCGTCACCCTTGAAATCATGAAAAAAGGCAAGAGCGGCACATGGTGAAGCCGGAATGGGGCACGAAACGAAGCTGCCCGAAATGCGCGACCCGTTTTTACGATCTCGGCAATGACGAGCCGGTGACCTGCATCGCCTGTGGCTTTGCGTGGGAGCCGGAACCGATCCTGAAGTCGAAGCAGCCGCTGCCGTTCGAGGCGGCGAAGGACGAGACCGAAAAGAAGAAGAACGACGCCGATCTGAGCGACGACGATGATGATCTGGACGTCGATGAGGATGAGGAAGGCTCGCCCGACGACGATGTCGATCTGGGCGGCGACGACGACCTGGGTGTCGATACCGGCGACGACGACGAAGAAAGCTGAGTTGCCGGGTTGCAAAGCCCGCGATGGCTGCTAAAGGCCATCGCCTTCCCGGACGGATGGGGCCGTAGCTCAGCTGGGAGAGCGTCGCAATGGCATTGCGAAGGTCAGGGGTTCGA